>NZ_JBXHAQ010000013.1:0-220285 GCF_056895215.1 Dyadobacter sp. HNCC25DJ184
ATATTTACCTTTCCTGAATCAAATACAGATCGTGCTTTTTTAGTGAGTTTATTCGATGAAAATCAGTGATGCAGGGGTTCCGGGCTGAGTCGAAAGCTACCTTTTCAGTCTTGTGATGTTATCAGAATCACTTGCGTCAGAAAGAAGTTATTTCACAGTAATTATCGGCATACAAGATGCGAGGAGTCTTAGCCAAACATATTAGATTTTATGTTACCTCTAGTAATATAAATGTATCTAATTCGCATATACTACCTTATTTAAGGTATGAGTTTTGACAAATTTACGATCGAAGAGGTATTTTAAGGAGGGGGGCTTATCATGACCTTTGTACCGTCGGAGGTAAACAATGATTTAGACTTGCGAAACCAGATAGCCTGGCAAGACAATCTTCGATTTGACAATACATTATCTAATAGCAATTTATTTATGAGCGCGCAAACAGTTAACAATTTAAAAAGGTCAGTCAAATGTTTTTTTTATTTAAATGACAACGGAATGAAACAGTTTTTCAAAAAACCAGCGAAGGATATTCGCGTACTAGCCATTTCGTCGATGATAATGGCAGGCAGTATTGCTGCACATGCGCAGGTTAAAGTTGGCGCAAATCCAGGGAACATTACCACCAACGCAGTTCTTGACGTGGAAGGAACCAGTGCCCAACGCACGGTGATTTTACAGAATGGGAATATGGGAATAAACCAGGCTGCCCCTACCAACAAGTTGCATGTAAAGGATGCAGCCGATCCGGTTAAAATTGAGGGATTACAAACTTCAACAAATGCAAATGACAAGTCAGTGCTGATTGACGCAAACGGGGTTTTGAAATCCGGCACATCAATCTCTTCAACACCAGGCTATTCGTCAGTTTATCAGGCAATTGGAACCACAGAACTGGGGCTGAGCGAAAATAGTTCTAGTGCCACAGATATTCCAGGGGCATTTGTAACCTTCACAACAACCTCTGCATCGTCTAAGGTTCTTGTCACGGGAATCGGATACTTTGTTTCTCAAAATCCTGACAATACAATCCAGGGAGCGATGGATATTGTTGTAGACGGAACAAAAAGGACCTCTGGCTTCTTTTCTGGCACTGACTTTAAAACCACCAGTCATTCACTTAACAGAATGCCTATTCCGGTTACCTGTCAACTTGTTTTGACGTTGCCAGCGGGATCGCATACCATAAAACTTCAGGCAAGAACGTGGGTATATGCCGCATTTGTGAATCGAGACGGAAGTACCTATGGTGGTGCGTTTTCAAGCGATGCAGACGCCCTAAAATCACGTATTTCTGCTTTGGTGATTAGTCAATAATTATTGTAGGGTTAATCATTTTACCAGGGTTTTATTATCAGGGTTTTACCTGAAATTGTCCGGTAATCTGGTGGATTGAATGTTTGATATTTCGAACGGCACTGTAACAATATTGACAATAAAAAAACAAAATTATGTATAGGAAACTATATCACACACTTTTGCTTTTTAGTGTGGCCGTGGCAAGCCATGGCCAGGGGAGCAAAATATACAGCACAGTACAGACCTATTCTGGCGGATATTATGGGATCTATAGTCAGCTGGAATTCGGGACGGGCTACATTGTCACACCCCGTAGCACACCGGCTACCAGCAGTGCCTATTTTACCCAGGGTTCGACTTACACCGGCGCTTCGGCGGCATCACATGTAGACGGTTATGCAGAAAAGGATGGAAGCACGGCTTTTGTATTTCCGGTTGGCGATGGCTTAAAGCTTCGCACTGCGGGTATTTCTGCACCTTCCTCATCGGCACGGTTTCAGGCAGCCTACTGGTATTTCAACCCGGATGTTGCCATGCTGCCTGCGGGCGCACCTTTTCCTGCCGCCAACCTTGGAACTGGCCTGAGCTCAGTGAGTACGAAGGAATATTGGGATATCAACGGTGCACTTTCGGTTAACCTTACTTTAAGCTGGGATACAGAAAGTGACCTGGCTGCATTAACTGCTGGGACACTTTCAAGACTGGTTGTAGTAGGTTACAATGCCGCTGCGAGCAAGTGGGAAAACCTTGGCGCAGCTGGAGGTACCACTGGTGCATTGGCTACCACTGGGACCATTACAGCAAACGGGGTGATTCCTGATAACTACACTGCATTTACTTTTGGAACGATTACGGCCCTTGTACCGGATCTGACACCCCGAATTACGGTAACCCCTTCCATTACGCATGGTAATACTGCCATTGAAGTGCTAGTTTCGGTAATGGAAGTAAGCAACAAGGCGCCATCGAGTGGAGAGATCACGGTGCAGGTGCACAAGAATGCAAAACTGGCAGATGGGACCTTTGCCTATAATGCGGGGCAGACCACCTCTACTGCGGGACTGTCTGTGCAAAACAGTATCTGGACTGTTGACCAGAGCAACGCGAGTTACTACATTTTCAAAACCAGCACGGTTATCCCCAAAAACTCCCAACGACGTTTGGCGTTTACCATTCAGCTGCGGCCTGGTGGTGCCGATGGTATATTGTCGGTATTAGCTTCGATTCCTTCCGGAAACGTCGGTGGAGAAAGCAATATTCTCAACAATAACGATGACGAAGAAGTCAGGTTCTTCAATAATTAACCAATCAGATTATGAAAAATATTCTAAAATTCATTTTTTTCTGCGCAGTACATGTTTCTGTTGGGACGTCAGCATTTTCTCAGGCAGTAGATATGGCCGTTGATAATCCCAATATGTCGCCTTCTCCAACTAGCTTTCCTGGCAAAACGACGATCAGCTTCGATTTTCAGGCAGAGCAAGGCAGCCATTTGATAAGCTCGGATGATTTGGCCAGTAACTTTATGGTTATCAATGTCACGCTGGGTAAGCTTGATGGCAGCGGAATACAGCCATCTGGTACTGGTGCGGCTTTGTTTAACTGGAGTTACAATGCGTCAACGGGTGTTTTTCAGGGGACTTCGAAAGATGTGATCGTTGTTGAGGATGAGATATACCCGATTATCTTTGCTGATTTGCCCGCTACGTCGGCATCTACGGCCAACGATGTCGGCTTCAAAGTAAACATGGTGCCTCCTGGCGACCTTTTGAACAGCGTACCAACCGATGACAAGACTGAACTGTTTACCTCGGCACCACTTCCCGTGAAGCTGATCAGTTTTGATGCTGTCAAAGAAGGTAATACCGCAAATTTAAGCTGGGCAACAACGGAAGAGATCAACAGTGAGCGATTCGATATCGAGCGGAGTAATACCGGCAAAGAGTGGGTTAAGATTGGTACGGTGGGCTCGAAGGGCGAAAGTGTGACCCGACAGGATTACAGCTTTTCTGACCAGGCCCCGATAGCTGGCTCTAATTATTATCGACTAAAAATGGTGGACAAAGATGGGACGTATACGTATAGCCGTTTGCAATCAGTGAATTTTGAGTGGAGTGTGGCGGTATCTGTTTTTCCTAACCCGGTCTCCGAGGTGCTTTTCGTCAAGTATTCTTCCTTGGAAGGGGTAAAGTCTGTTTCGCTGATTAATATGGGCGGTAATACGGTCTACCACGCTGGGCGTGTTCCTGATGATGGGATCAATGTTAAGGGCCTTGCCAACGGGATTTATATCGTGAGAATTATTGGAAAACGCGGCGCACAATACACACACAAGGTAGTTGTCAGAAAATAAGTAAATATGGGAGTGTAAAAAAAATTCTTGAGCAGTCAAATAAGCGTCTTGTTTGTCGGAGTCTGGTTTTTTGATCCCATGGTTCTAAAATTTGGACAGGTATGTAAGAGCTTAGAATGAAGATCCGGGGGATTATTTAAAGCACAGACATAACATGCATCATGAAAACGATTGGAGCAATATTTATTTGTTTGTATCTGGCCTGCTTGTCACTGATGGCCCAGGAAAATGCAGCACCTTCAATGCATATTTACTACAATTTTAACACGAATGTGGCTTTGATGATGAACAAAGTGAAAGTGAAGGAGTCGGCCATGACAAGTTACTTTGCAGTCCAGAACTGGTCAGGCGGATATGGGGGGATACAACAGACACCGGATACGAAATATGCGACTTCCAATATTTTTATCGCATCGCAATGGAATCCGGATGAGTCTGCAGGAATATATTCAGGGGTAGATTATGTCGGTCCGGGAACTACTTCTGAAAGTTTCGGAGGAGAGGGGACAGGATCCAAAACAACCAATGACCAGTTAAAATGGGCGAAAGACAGGTGGTATAACATGGTCACCCGTTCGTATAAGAAAGGTAAAGATTTGAACATAGCCGTTTTCTTTCACGATCTTACGAATGATAAGTGGACCCATATGAGCACGCTGAGCAGGCCGTTTGCCGGATCGAATTATCTGGGCACAAGTGATGACGCATTTCTAGAGAACTGGAACGGAAACGGTGCTGCAAATGATGGTCGTAATCCGCGGAAAGCCTTTTTTAAGGATTGCTGGGGCATGACCGTCGATGGGGATTGGGTGAAGCCACAGAGTCAATACAGTGTGGCCAATGACAGTCAGGCTGATGTAAAAAGGAATGGGTCCTATCACTGGAGTTTTAATGCGGGTTATGACGCAACTGAGGATGCATACTTTATGGAGCACGGGGGAAATGCTACGCGCAGCGCAGAATATGGGGGAGGAGCCAACCGGACTCTTGACCTTGGACACCAGTTGGGGCAAGGAGATTTACCTGTGTTAACCGTGGGCGAAATAACCTCTTTCACGGCCAGCTGGGTTGACCATATAGCTACCTTGCAGTGGAGCGTAAACCAGGCGAAAAGTCCTCAGTGGATCACCAACGTAAGCATTGTCAACAGCGTCGGCGCGGAGATATATAATCGGACTGATACCATTCCCCAGCAGCGAAAGATTGTATTTAGTGCAGATTATGTGGACGGGCAGTACACGGCAAAAATAAAGATGACTGACATTTTTGGACAAAATGCGGAGGAGAAAACTGCCGTGTTTGATGTGGCATCCGGACCGGTTCAATATGTTCTGATCCGGAATGTGCAAAGTGGTAAGTATCTTGGTATTGAAAATACCAGTGTTGGCGATCAGGCGTATATCGTTCAAAATAAATTGAATAACTCCTTCAATCAGCAGTGGGCTATTCGGGGAAATGTCGGTCAATACCGGGTTACAAACAGAAACAGCGGCAAAGCCATTGAGATAAAGGGGGGAGATCAGGCCGTTTTGACCAATGTGGTTCAGGGAGAAATCGATGATCATGCTTACCAGTTGTGGAATATACTTGGTGTGGGAAATGACCGTTATTTGATCCAAAGTACCATGTCGGGTCAAAGAGTAATCGATAATCCAGGGGGGGCGACCGCAGAAAATACCCGGATGATTATTTATAATCGCTCAGGTTCTTTGGGCACACCTAATCAACAGTGGGAAATGCTCGATCCCAATACTTTACCAGATTTTGTGCCGAGAATATCTGTTACTCCGTCCATCATTCACGGTAACACGACCGTTGAAATACTGGTATCTGTTTTGGAAGTTAGCAATCGTGGAGGCTCCAACGGGGAGGTTGTGGTGAGGATTCGCAGGAATAATAAGTTAAGCGAGGCGAGTTTCTTTTACAATCCTTCCCAGACAATTTCACAATCAGGTTTATCTGTTCAGAATAGTATATGGCGTGTTGAGCTCAATGACCCAAACTATTACGTTTTCAAAACCAACAGCATTATTCCTAAAAATTCCCAGAGGAGACTTGCGTTTACAATACAGCTTAGGCCGGGTGGTACGAATGGGGTTTTATCATTATTAGGGTCAATCTCGTCGGATAACTTGGGCAATGAGTATAACTTTCTGAATAACAACGACGACGAAGAAATCAATTTTTTTGACCAATAGATGTTGCAGAGTAAGGGCAGACTTCGAGATTTTCTACTATTCCTTGGAAGAGGCCCTTGCTGTTTTAATGCTGGTTATATTATTGCCCAACAGCGGCCTTGCCATACGAGACGGATTACTGCGAACCCTGGATTTAGGTTACATTGATATACTCTCTCACGTTTATTGGTCAAATGATGTTGCCAAAGTTAGTCACGCTTGGCGTTGGTCACGGAGGATTTAATTTCCGTTGGAATTTCAACTCTTAGATTTGTTCCGGATGGTTGCCGTGGTTGAGCTGACATTTTGCCGTTTAATTTTGAAACTCTTTCATGAATAGATCGTAAGCCGACATTTTTTGAACCGGAGCCGAGTAACATTCCTTTGCCGTTGTCCTTCACCTCCAGTACCAGTATCTCCCGCCCGGCGTAAATTAATATCTCTACTTCCGAAGCATTTGAGTGCTTGATTACATTTGTAATACTCTCTCTTATTACAAGAAGAATAGCGGTTTTCTGTTCTGTTGTGAGAATTATATCAAAAGTTTTGCGATTCAAACTTACTTTCATCGTAGTTCCCGCAAAAAAGAGATCAATATTGCTTTCAAGTATTTTCCAAAAATTCTCGTCATTTTCTTCCAGATACAGCTCGTGAGATTTTCCCCGAGCCTTATTATATGCGCTTTCAAGCATATCCGAGATTTCGGAAATCTGAATTTTATTTTTATTGATAGACTCATCTTCAGTCATCATCCGTAAGTAACGAACTCCAGCAGCTATTGTTCCCGATAGGTCATCGTGCAGCTCTTGCCCTATACGCTTTCGTTCTTGCTCCCTTTCATCCTCAATTCGCAGGATTTGCAATTCTGTCAGATCATTGAGTTGACTAACCAGCAAATTCGTTTTCCTTAAGTTGTTTCTATACCGAATCCCCATCAACAGGCCTAGAAAAAA
Source organism: Dyadobacter sp. HNCC25DJ184 (assembly GCF_056895215.1). Lineage (NCBI taxonomy): Bacteria > Pseudomonadati > Bacteroidota > Cytophagia > Cytophagales > Spirosomataceae > Dyadobacter > Dyadobacter sp. HNCC25DJ184. Next base: position 6,783 of record NZ_JBXHAQ010000013.1, read on the forward strand.
TATAGATATGCCAACACTTCCAATAATTAACCTATTTCTTTTTTCCTCTTCCCTCAGTTGCCCAATATGCAAATCTCTGGTGGCGATATCATATTTTTGTTGAATCTCGAAAATTTGCCCTCTGGTCTTTGAAGATATGGCAGAATCCTGAAAATTTTGAAGCCGTTCAAGGTATACAAGTGCACTTTTCAAATTTCCTTTTTCTTTTTCGGCTCTATATAGTTCCTTCAGTATTTTACCGGCATCGGGGCCAGTTCCCTGAATTTTATTATTTTTTATTAGAGCTAAGCCTTCAGCTTTTTTTCCGATTTTGATCAAGCAAAGTGCTTTAAATATCAAACTATTGATTTGATCTTCATTAAGTTCCGTCCCTCGGACCTGAGCTAAAGAACTGTCAATTAAGGAAATGCTGTTTGTATAATTTTTTTGATGATAATTGATCCTCGCCAGGATGTCATATGCTATTGATCGGGGTCTGTCATAATTAGCTATTTCAAGAATTTTTCTCACATTGCTAATTACGGAATCCTTGTAAATTTCTTTATTTGTGCCGATGTACATACTACAGAATGCATATGCCTTGCTAATTAATACTCCTGTTACGCGACCATTGTATGATCTTACAGAGTTATTGTCTTTTTTATTTAAAACATAAGAATATTTCAGTGCACTATCGCAAAACATAATTGATTGTGGGTACAGCTCTAATTCATTATGCAATACAGAAAGTACATTGTATAGAAAACAGATTGATAAAGAGTCTTTTTCATCTCGATAAATTTTTAACGCTCTCTGGATGAAGTCATAAGATCCTGAGTATTGCTTTTCTTTTGCCAGCAATGTAGCTTTGGCGCTATAGTATTTGGCAAGATTACGTTTGTATTTTTTTCCCTCCTTCTGAATATTTTTCCTATATATCTCTGTATACTTGGAAGAAGAATCCAACATTCTTTTTTCTGGATGAACCTGATTGTTGTCATATCGAAAGAGCCAGAATGTACTCACTAGCACCAAATGATTTAGTTTTTCGTCCTCTGTTTTTAGAGTTTTATATACTGGCGTAAAGCTGCCACACAGTCGCTCAATTTCAAGGTCTTCCTTTGGAGACTTGAATCGGGTATATGTAGCGTATTTCAGGATTTTTCTTGCCTCGTGGTAAGAGATTCTATCTAAATTGCCCGGGCGGATTGAGTCTGGTAGCTGGCTATTAGTGTTTTTCGAAATTTGGGCAAATGCACATAAATGAAAAACTGTCAGAAGAAAGATTAGCAGACTTTTCATGACTTTTAAGAAAAGCAATTAAACCAAGGATGTTATGCGCTTGTCTTTTTCGGGAATAACGTATTCTGGATGATGATCCCTTACCGATAGGTGTTAATATCAACGACTGACGCGAAAAGTCTCGCCTAAGAAAGTTTTTTCGGTGTTTTTTAAGGCGAGAATTCGTGACTCATAGCAGAATATAACTGTTCTTTAACAGGAATTTCAACTGTGAGGTTTGTTCCTGTAGGATTCTGAGCGCGGATCCTCAAAGTTCCATTTAACTTCGAAACCCTCTCACTAATGGATCTTAATCCGACATTTTTCGAATCAAATTTGGATGACATTCCTTTACCGTTATCACTTATTTCCAATATCAGTTTTTGGAATTCAGAATAAATTAGTATTTCCAGCTCTGAAGCCTTAGAATGCTTGATTACGTTTGTAACGCTCTCTCTGATAATAAGAAGAATGGTCGTTTTTTCCTCTGGGGTCAGAATCAGATCCGAAGTTTCCCGATTCAGGCTTAGTTTTATGTTCGTTGCCGCGAGGAATAGGTCAATATTTTGGGTAAGTCCATTCCAGAAATTTTTGTCAGTCTCTTCCATATACAACTCATGCGACTTTCCTCTGGCCTTATCATAGCCTTTCTCCAGCATGTCAGAAATTGCTGACAATCCAATTTTATTTTCCCTTTTTGTATCATCTTCCGCGATCATCCGCAAGTATCGAACGCTGGCAGCTATCGCACCAGACAGATCATCATGCAGTTCCTGACCGATTCGCCGTCGTTCTTTCTCTTTTCCATCCTCAATCCGCTGTATCTGTAATTCGGTTAACTCATTAATCTGATCAATCAGAAAGCGCGTTTTCTTTTGGTTGTTTAAAAAACGCATACCTAGCTGCAGGACCGAAAAACAGACTACAAGTCCAATGCCGCCAGCAATCAATTTATTTCTTTTTTGTTTTTCCCTTAGCTGCTGAATTTGTAAATCCCTGGAGGCGATATCGTATTTCTGTTGAATCTCAAAAATTTGCCCCCTGGCCTTTAAGGTTCTGGAAGAATCCTGAAATTTTTGAAGACGTTCCAGATACGAAATGGCGTTGCCTAAATTTCCTTTTTCCTTTTCAGATTTATAGAGCTCCTGTAATATTTTGCCGGCCTCGGGACCCGTTCCCTGAATTTTATTTTTTTTGATTATAGCTATTCCCTCATTTTTTTTTCCAATTTTAATCAAACAGAGTGCCTTAAACAAAAGACTATTGATTTGGTCTTCATTGAGCTCCTTTCCGCGCGAGAGAGCCAATGAGCTGTCAGTAAATGAGATGCTTCTGAGGTAGTTTCCCTGATGGTAATTCAGCCTTGCCAAAATATCGAATGCAGTTGATCTGTATTTCGAGACGTTGGTACTTCTAATCACTTTATTGACATTGCTAATGACAGAATCACTGTGCTGTTTCATCTTGGTAGTAGCGTAAAGACTACAAAATGCATATGATTTGTAAATTAAAATGTTTGGGAAGGTGTATGACTGAAACTGGGTCTTATTGCCCGAATTTGAAGAGTATAGTAATGCACTGTCGCAATACATGACTGTTTGGGGGAATAATTCCAATTCATTGTGCATATTTGAAAGGGTTCTGTATAGAAAACAGATGAATGTGGAGTCGTTTTGTTTTTTATAAATTTCTATCGCACGCCGAATACAAGTATAGGCTTCCGGGTAATTCTTTTTTGTGTTCATTAAACTACCTTTAAGAGCATAATATTTGGCAAGATTTGCTTCATAATTTTTGGAGTCTTTTTTGATATATTTTCGATATATTTCGGTATATTTCAGAGAGGAATCTAAAATATTGCTTTTGGTGTAGATTTCTCTGTTAGCATATCGATTGTGCCAGAATGTTACGATCGTCATGACATGATCTAGTTTTTCGTCACTCGTCTTCAGTTTTTTAATTAGGGGAATAAATCTATTGCAAAGTTCCTCTATCTGCTTGTTTTCATTTTCAGTCTCGAATCGTATAAACGCGGAGTATCTAAGAATTTTTTTTGCTTCAACGTAAGAAATGTTGTTAATGTCTGCCGGTCTGAGTGAATCGGGTAGCTCGCTGCTCACATCTCCGGAAATTTGCGAAACAGATACAAACGGAGCAATGATTAGAAGGAAAATTGATAGATATTTCATGGTTAGGCGGATCAAATGATTGAACCAAGTATTTCTTGTGACACTTCAAAGCCTAATAAGTCACCTGTATTGTACTATTTTTGTATGAAATAGTCTTATCTTAACTTGTAAAGTTAATATTCCTTTATGATGAAGCCAAGAGGTTGCTCAATTTGGTTCATATAAATGAAATCGACATTGGTTCACTGAATTGTTTAAGACTGATATCGTTTGATCAGGGAGCTGACTCTGTCATGAAGAGCGTTCTGTACAGAGGGATCGTGTAAGGAAAATATCAGTGACGGTGGTGAATATTCGTTAAGTGATTACTAGGAATACCAATGGAATATACCCCGCGTTGAAGCATTTCTTGGTCAGGCGTGTTATGGCAGATATTGACATTCTTTAGTATTAAGTATCATCCGTATGGCTCTGTCCAATCTCAGTCATGTGCGACTATGCCCGCACGAATGGCGTACGCCACAAGATCAGTAACTGAGCTGTACCCGGTTTTCGCTAAAAGATTTCTCCTGTGCGTTATGACTGTGTGTTTGCTTATATTCAGTAGTTCGGATATTTGGTCCACACTTTTACTCCACGACAAGTGAGTCAGTATTTCAAGCTCACGTGATGTGAGATCTAAGGTGACAGTATTGCCATCTTCGGAACTTAGAAATTGTTTTATCTGAGGTGATTGGTAGCTTTCCTTTGCAGACAAAGCACGTATGCAAGCCAATACTTCATCTGCTCCATCAGTTTTGCTGATGAAGCCGTCCACCTTGTTTAGTAATATTTTCCGTATCAGCAAAGGGTTGGAAAGACTACTGACCATAATGACTTTTACAGTTGGACAGAACCTCCGGATGTCGTTCATGACGTAGATTGTATTGCAATTTGGAATAAAGTAGTCCATAAAAAGGAAAGTGTTGTCAAGTTGATTTTGTACAAAAAAGTTTACAACGTCCTCCTCTTCGTTAAAGACCTGAACCAGGGAAAACAAACCAGTGCGTTCCAGAAGCATAGCGAATGACGTCGAGAAAATTTTGTGGTCGTCAAAAATGATCGCTATCGCGGATTTGGTAATACGTTTTTCCATGATTGTTCGGAATAGGTGTGGATAATGTTTGCAATATTAGATCTTTTTGAAACACATGACCCTATAATCACAGTCCACTTTGCTCAAATTACCTTGTTAAAGGTGTTAAGTATAATCTTTCTACTAACTCAAAGTAGACGGACTGACCCGTTCTACCATCAAAAATTTTTAGATTAGACCTAGCTCAGTTTCGATCTGTACAATCATCCGAACTTCTAAAATAGTTGATAAATAGTTGGACTTGGCGATATAATGGAGACGCAAATACCTTTTTTAAGGGTACCTATCCATTTATATACCATAAAAAAGGTATTTCAAATTCTATGAGCCAAGAGGATATTTGCAAACCGAAAATTGGTTATCAAGCTTTTTGGTAAAAGCTTGTATTTCAATGGAGTTCGGGTTATGTGGGAAGGAGTGAGGCCCCTTATCCCTTTTTATGGATCAATGAAACAGAATTGATTCGGTGTTTGTGGAATACTCGAAACTTCACATCTATTCACCGGTCGCTTAGAGGACTTATGTTTTTTGTAGAATCACGGAAGCGCATTGTCGAATTGCAACAGCAGCTTCAAAAACTTTTCAGCCAAAACGAAACGCTTCAGTTAAAACTGACTATGGCTGAGCTGCGGCTGGCACGGATACGGCATCTTGTAAATCATGCGCCCTATGCTGAGATGACCAGTTTTTTAGGCACAACAGAGAAAGGGGAGGACTTCGTCTGTCGCAGTTACTACACGCGCTCGGACAGGACAATCATAATTGAAATGTGTAGGGTGGAGTGGAGCGAAGATGATGTTGACTTTACGATTTTGGCACGCAGACGAGCTGACGATTCAATCGTGATCGAGGATTTGGATGGCGATTTTCAATTTTGCACTGATGCCTTGCGTAGGCTGGTTTATTTGGCCAAACAGGATCGTATCAACTGGATTACGTTTCAAATCAAGCCGCGTAGTTCTCCATCAGTAAAGTCTATGGTCAGCATGTTCCAGGCCAGTAATTTCAGGGTAAGTTTTGATGCTGAAAATAGGCAGACCACAGCGGTAAAGATTATATCCAACGCGGTATTCAACTAGCTGGGGTTGATGCTCGATCGCCTGTCAGTGTTCTTTCTAAATAGTTGATATACAGTGGATTGTTAGCTATTGAAGGTGAGCTCGAATTGGGTTCTAGTTCTGCATTACATGTAGACTTCGCGCCAACCATAATGGTTAACCAGTTATAAAATGTTACCCTAAAACATCCCGACACGAGAAGGTTTAGACGAGTTTTTTTATAACTAATTGATATACAATTTATTCTGTATTATCAGAAGATTTTTCTCATCTCAAAGGTCTCAGTTATATATAATAAAACCTTTTTCGATTGAATTAATCTTTCTGAAATTCAGGCGAAAAACACCTAGACCATTGCTGCTTCCACTGCTATTACTATTTCCTTCAATTGTTTTTACAAATCCGTTTTCCACACTTTCGATGATGCCCGTATGGCCCATTCCTTGACCGTGATCTTTGATGAAAATACTACCGGGACGGATCAGTGATGGATCCTGGATCGCCTGATTTTTCAGAATTTTGTTCGCAGTTGTCTTTCTCCAATGATCCAGGCAACCAACTGTTCTGACAACTGGATTCGGCCTTCCTAATTGTCGGGCTGCCTCATTGAAACACCAGTAAACGAAACCGGCACACCAAAAAAGTCCCTCGCGTGAGCCAGCACTTTCCATATACATCTTGATATCCCTTCCTTTATTGGATCCGGGCGGGTTTTCCATCACGCCGATTTGAGTTATAGCCACCTCTACTGCTCTGATTAAAAGAGGACTGTCTGCTTGTTGCGCGGGAGCCTCGGCTAGCGGATCAGTATTGAAAAGGACGCCCCAGGTAATGGATCCGATCTTCCCGTCTGAGATAAGTGGTGTCCCATGCGCATCACGGTGTAACGCCTGAAACTGCTTCACTGCGGAAGTTGTCTTGGGTCCGAAAATACCAGTTCCGCTTAAATCGCCAATCCCAACCTCTTTAAGTCTGTTTTGAATGGCTTTGACGATGTTAATGTCAGTTTCTCCTTCTTTGATTATTCTGTTTGGAAATTGCATAGTTGTTTAATTTAGACAGACGAGATGAAATCTTTATGACTTCAATTTTTATGTTTGTTGCTTCGGAATCGGCGCATACCAATACTGATTATATCAGCAAATAATTGCCGACAACGATGTCCGGTTAAGAACATAAATATTATTAATAAATATCGTTTTTGCCAAGTTACAACTCGTTTGTTATTAAGCGGTTATAGGTTGGTTGTGCAAGTCTTCAATGGGCCGGTGACGCGGTTTTCTGATCAGGTAACCAAAATGACATCACGCTGAAAATAAACGTCGATATATCATGCTCGCCTCTGCTTCCTTTGATTTTTTTGTTGCAGGTATTTGTAAGCTCGTAGAATAGCATATCGGTCAGAAGAGTGCGAGTATAATTTCAGGCCATCTAAGAGGACTCGAAATAAAATCTTAAAACATTTGGGTGATGAAAGCAAGTATTGGAATCAGGGGAGACCGGCCTGCTTGGTCGACATCAATAAAATTAAAGTACAGGCAAAGTCCATCCTTCCAATCGCGCTGCTAACAATCGACAAGTTGCCGATTGTTAGCATCCTTTTTCGAAAACCATGTATATCAGCGGTATTTTTGCTATATGTTACTGAAAAAGTGATTCTGACGACTGTTTCAGGCCTTTTACGTCAAATTTGGTAACTTCGCTTTTGTACTTTCCATAGTAAGCCAAACCATTTGACAACCTATACTCTGCCTCACTCAATGAAATGTTTAATTGTTGACGACAATCTCATCGCGCGCGCAACGTTGAGCCAGTTGGCTACACACGTATCTGATCTTGTGGTTGCAGGAGAATGTTGTGACGCTTTGGAAGCATATCAGTTTTTACAGCGAAATGAGGTAGACATATTATTTCTTGATATTGAAATGCCCGAGATGTCTGGACTCGAATTGACCAGGAGCTTGAATAGTAATGGCATGGTCATCATTTTTACAACATCCAAAAAGGAATATGCCGTCGAGGCCTTTGAGTTAAATGTGGCCGACTATTTGGTCAAACCATTTACACCTGCCAGATTTTTACAGGCGGTAGGGAAGGCGCGGGAAATACTAGGTAGTAAAAATGATAGGGTGCAGCTGGTTAATGACGAATTTATCTTCGTTAGAGACTCCAATATCATGAGAAGGCTTAAATTTGATGATATTCTATATGCGGAGGCTATGGGCGACTACGTAAAATTTTATACAACTCAAACATTTTACGCGATCCATGGAACCTTGAAATCGGCTGAGGAACGTTTACCCAGCACCAAATTCCTACGAGTTCATCGTTCTTACATCGTAGCAGTGAGCAAAATTGACACTTTTCAGGAAGGCGGTCTGGTCGTTGGTGGAAAGTATGTTCCGGTGGCGGATGCTTATCGCAAAGCGCTTAACAACAGAATTAATGTATTTTGAACCGGGAGTTGTTTCAACGACTGGTTTTGCCTGTTCAGCGACAAATGAAACGCGTGTACATATTTTTTGAGCTATTTTGTTGCTAACAAATGCACCTATCGAAATCAATATGGCCAACAAATATTTTGCATACTACATTCTGTCGGCGTTTATTGTTGCAGCTGTTGTTCTAACGGTGGTAACTTATAACTCCTCGGAGAACCTGACTTCCCTGCAAAAAGGGAATGATGAGCTTTTACGTGAGCTCGTCATCAGTAATCACCTTCGAACTATAGACCGGGATCTTCTAGGGGTGGAAAGTCGTATTCGTGCTGCCATCGCTACGGGAGATACTTCGCACCTTGAGGGAGTTGATCAGAAGATCAATGAAGTTAACGGGTTTCTGGATACCTTAAAGGCAACCAGTCATGATATTAAAACGCGGCAATACCTGGACCGGCTGGAGGTTCTGGCTAGCAACAAGATCCGAATCAAAAATCATTTAATGAGCCGGTTTCTGAGGACGGGTGAAATGAATGACACGAGTTTGATCGCCAATCCACAAGCCAGAATTACATCAGACGAGATCATGGTGGCAACCCATCAGATTTATGATAGTCGCCAAAAGTCAATGCAGGCATTAAGTAGCCGCATTGGTGAGGGAGGCAGAAAAGCGAGGATATTTGGCAACATATACATTACACTGCTTCTTATCAGCTGCGGTAGTGGTTGTTGGTTGATTATCAGACAGTTTCGCAAACAAAATGATCTTATCGCAAGGCTTGACTTATCCGAAAAAACTGCGATGGAAGCCTTGCAGGTGAAAGAGAATTTCCTTGCTAATATGAGTCATGAAATACGTACACCACTTAATTCCATTTTGGGATTTACCAACCTTTTGAAAAGAAAAAATCTCGATATGGACAGCTCTGAATTTGTAAGCTCGATTCAGTTGGCGGGCGAAAACTTGTTAGAGATTATTAACGATATTCTAGACCTGTCCAAAATTGAGGCCGGGATGATGAGGATTGTAAATAACCCATTTAGCGTGCGGGGGCTGTTGCATTCGATCGAAACTTTGTTCGGGGAAAGAGTTAAGGAAAAGGGGTTGACTTTATCGAGCCGGATTAATTCGGATATACCAGATACGTTGATCGGTGATGCTACTCGCCTAACTCAAATACTTGTGAATTTACTTGGTAATGCACTGAAATTCAGCGATGCTGGTGAAATCGAATTGACGGTATATTCTAAAAAAGTATCAGGAGAGTTCATCGAACTATACTTTACTGTTTCAGACAAAGGAATCGGGATTGGTAAGGAAAAACTGGACAGTATATTCGAACGGTTTAGCCAGGCAGAGGATACAATAACGAGAAACTATGGCGGGACAGGATTGGGGTTGTCTATTGTTAAAAACCTGATCGCGTTGCAGAAGGGGGAGATTGAAGTGCAGAGTGAAGCCGGGAAAGGTACTTCTTTCACATTTTATATTCCATATCAGATAGCCCCGGAGCAAATTTCAGAGGCCCCGGAGCAAGATTTGGAGCGTTTAAAAAGCAGCATAAATCTGGCGGTAAAGCTTTTGGTGGTGGATGATAATACAATGAACCAAAGCCTTATGAGACATTTGCTTACGCAATGGAACGCATCTTTCGATATTGTTTCCAGCGGATCGCAGGCAATTGAAATTTTGAAAAAAGAACAGTATAATCTCGTTTTGATGGACATACAAATGCCGGAAATGGATGGCTATACTGCAACCGGTATCATTCGTGATGATTTGGGCTTGGAATTGCCAATTATCGCCATGACGGCTCATGCCATGGCCGGAGAAAGAGAGAAATCCCTTAGTCATGGGATGAACGAGTATATCTCGAAGCCGATCAATGAAAATGCCCTGTTTGAACTGATCCGCAAATTTGTTCCTGGAATCACTAATGTGGATGTGTATGAAGAATTTATCGGAGCTTCGACCGAAAATAAGTTTATAAATCTCGGGCCAATGAAAGAGATCAGCCGGGGGAATATTGAGTACGAGAAAATTGTCATCGCCCAGTTTGTTAAATGTATACCTCAGGATTTAGATAACCTTCAGTCTGCACTGGATCAAAAAGATTTTGCTTCTCTGGGAAGGATCGCTCATAACATGAAAACGAGTATCGGAATCATGGGTTTGACTCCGATTTTGGAAAGTCATCTGGATCTGCTGGAAGAGCCGGACTCAGATTCTGAACATTTACAAAGCTGCTTGAATACCGTCAGAGATATATGCTTGAAAGCAATTCAGGAAGCGGAAAGTGTTTACAAGAAAATCATTGCCTGAGCAGGAAAGTCAAATCGGAAAACTGATGCCAATACACGTCGCAATTACACGTAAAGTTCTTCCCGGGAAGGAAAAAGAATTCAAAGACGCCCTCCGTCATTTTCTTGGTGAATCATTTTTGCATGGTGGAGTGCAAGGTGCCGGGATGATCTCTCCATTACCAGGAACCGACAGCCAGGAAATTGGTATTCTCAGGACTTTTGCTGATGAAGCGGAGCGCGATGCCTTCTACAATTCCCAGCTTTTCAAAGAATGGGAAACCTACGCTTCCACGCTGACAGAAGAGCCAGTTTATCGTCAATTGTCCGGGTTAGAAGCCTGGTTCCGTTCCCCCACGCCTCCTCCTCGCTGGAAGATGGCAGTGGCGACATTATGTGGTGTTTTTCCGACCAGCCTGTTTCTGTCGCTTATAATCGGCCCCTATATCCAGCCACTTCCTTTAGTGATCCGGGTACTCATTGTTGCAACAAGTATGGTTACGCTGTTGACGTGGGTTGTGATGCCCCTGGTAGCAAAAGCGTTGAAACCATGGCTGCAAAGTGGAAAATGAATGATTGCTCCGAATCTGAAGGCATTAAAATCGGATGTCAACAGACTCACATAAGAGAAGCAAATACTACGTTCGGATCATAGCCTCTAGCACAGCATTAAAACCAGAGAAAGACGTCATTTCGCCAGAGCTGTTACCACTGTTTGGGCCACGGGCGAAAAGACGTCTTTTGAAAAATGCAGCTACTACAATCCAGGATCGCAAAAAAACAATTTTAGTGGCCAATCGACCTATACTTGCGTAGAAATGCCGGACATAGCAGTAGTGCCAAAATAGGCGGCAGGAGTATAAATTTGCCAAGCGATCCTGCAACGAATACACAAAGAAAAGCACCTGACAGAAAGCATATCCATACGGCAATTAGCAGTTTGGCTCTATACCAGTGCGTGTCCCATTTGCCGGCTGCGTTAATCATTGGCTTCTTTTCTAACGCAAACGCGAGATGCTGCATGGTTTTGCTAAGATTGCCCGTTACAAAATCCGCGTTAACAGATTCGCTGCCCACCTGTGTCAGTGTATTGTTCATATATCCTAAAGCAAAACTCAGCAGCGCAACTTCCTCATAATTTTTCGCTTTAGTAAAATCGACAAGCAAGCTACCAAGGGCGAGAAGCGTCGCTACAATTGCGTAGGGTATCCACCGACGATTATACCATTTTCGACCGGAGAAAATGGTCGCAGCAAATATCCCCGCTGCAAACAACGAAATTGCTGTTAGCGCAAGGTAAGCACCAGGCAAATCGCTTTGTCCCAGTGCGAATCCCGCTTGCGTGGTGTTGCCGCTCATAAATGAAACGTACGTTTTGAAGTGTATCAGGCCATAAGAATCGCAGAATCCCGCAATGAGCGCCAGAATCGTCATAAGCCGTTGCTGAACGAGTACCTCTTCCGGCTTCTCCCCGTGAGTACTGGACCTCGGCTTCACTGATTTTTTCGGGTAGCAGGTACTGCGAATAATTTATGGTGAGGCATTTTATCCAAAATATCAGCACCAATTCCGAAGTTAGTTTCAATCACATCTCTGGGATTGCCAGCCAGCCATTCACTCAGATCGATGGCTTCGTAATGACCGCTATTGAAACCAATCAGAATACGACAAACCGTTGTACCCGTATTTTTGATATAATGCCCGGCTCCCATGGGAACATACCCAACATCGCCTGCATTGAAATTTTCAGTTACAGCTGTAGCTTCGGCCAGGAAGACAGTCATCTCTGCCTTCCCCGATAAATAGTACTGCCATTCGTCTGCATTGGGGTGCCAGTGCATTTCGCGCAAAGCGCCAGGTTGCAACTCAATTACTGAACCTGTCATTGTCGTGCTAATCGGAAATTCTTTCATAGATACCACTCGCTGCGTTCCTCCGCCCGGTATTAATCGCGGCTGCTGCGCTTCAAGTGGGTAGCGGTGCATGCTGGTCAATTCTGATGCAGGTCTTTGCAAAGCTATGGCACTATTTTCGTCGGGATTGGCACCGAGAGCAAAATACGCTTCGCTGTGGGGCAACTTGCTCACTTCGTCTAACGTGAGCCCAAGATTTTGTGCTACAACCTCTGGCGGCATAGAAGCGATGAAATCAGTGACACTGAAAGTGTGATCTTCTGAGAAATTTCCATTATCGAAAATCAGAATAAAGTGACATTCTGTATCTCCCGTTGCCTGGATGGAATGGCCATAACCCTTTGGAAAATACCAGACATCTCCAGGGCTGAAATTATCGACGTAGGTATTGCCGTCGGGGTGGATTATCGTGGTACGTGCACTGCCCGAAATTACATATGCCCATTCAGCTGCGTTGGCGTGCCAGTGAAGTTCTCTCATGCCACCAGGCTGCAAGCGCATTGACACGCCGGCTATACCTATCGACGCAGGAAAGTCTTTAACAGAAGCACCGCGGGTAATACCCCCCGCGGCAATACGAGGCGTCTTTTTTTCAAGTTCGTATTTAAAAGATAGTCCGGTGTTTTCCATAATTCTACAGATTAAGCGTGAATAATTTTACCTGTACCAAAGCTATAAGGCTTCCGGACTAATCATTCGCTATATTCGATCAACAGGCAAATCGGATCGGTGGATGCTGGGATACCCGGTTGAACGGTGCCTCTTTCTAAATTTTGAAAAAATATTGGTTCTAATTATTGGCTGCAATCGTAATTTATTTATCTGCGAATCAGGATTGTTCAGTTAACAAAAATTTTCACGATGTTTTTTGTGTGAATAAACGCAATAAATAACCTTCATTTTTGATGGTAACTCCTGTTCAATTATCGACGTGCCACCCCGTATTCAGTCGTTAGGTATATTTACGTGGCAAAGTTCTTTGTAGAGCATAATTTATAACCATGCGTTCCTCGTTCTTCTTAGGGTGGATAACTTTTGTGCTGCTAAATTTGGTAGCGCTCCCGATGGCTTACGGGCAAAAGTCAGCCGTTCTGTCCGGCTATGTAGAAGATGCTGCAACTGGAAAACCCATGCCATTTGCCAATGTATATGTCAATGGCAGCACCCGGGGAGCTGTAGCCGACCAAAATGGAGCATATACTCTTACTGTTAATTCGCTTGGTACGGTTGAAGTTGTTGCTTCGTTTATTGGCTATCAGCCTGACAAACGCACATTAAGATTTGATAATACGTCTGCACAAAGAGCCAATTTTCGGCTGCAACCAAATGTGCAGACGCTTGATGCCGTGATAGTTCGGGGTAATCCGAAGCGTTGGGAACGACATTTACGGGAGTTTAAAAAGCAGTTTTTCGGAGAGCCGTTCGGAGGGCAGTGTTTGCTGGTAAACAGTGAAGTACTAAATTTCAAAGAAGAAAAAGGCCATCTGTATGCGACGGCTAGTGAAGCTTTAATTGTTGATAATCAGGCCCTGGGTTATCGGCTGATTTATGATTTGCAACATTTCGATGCCACTACATCAGGAAAGGTTTTTTCTGCAGGTACTGCGCGTTTCGAAGAGCTAAAACCCGATAACGAGCGACAAGCTGAGCGATTTCGGCATAACCGACTAATCGCCTACAAGGGATCTATCCGACATTTGATGACGACCCTGATTGATAATACCTTCGAGCAGGCTGGCTTTCTGGTTTATGAGGAAGATGTGAACAAGCCGATCTCCACGGAAACCAGGTCAATTACCCTTGCCGCTGCTGTGAACGATTACAAGCGGTTGGTTCCAGTAAAGGCTCCTACGTTGATTCAACCGGGACAATTATCGATAGAACGCCGACTGGTTTCGCCGCAAAAATTGATCATATTCTATACAAATGCTTCCTCGGGTTTTTCGCCATATCCAGATGCTCGTTACGCATATACAGAAATTAAATTGCCAAACGGACAGATGCAAATGACCGTCGACGGGGTTATTACGAAGCCTGAGGGCATGGAAGCGAAAGGCTCGATGGGTAATGACAGGCTATCGACTATGTTGCCTGCTGATTGGAAACCCGAAGCTGATCAGAAAGAGATGCTTGCGAATGGCCCGTTGGCTGCTCAGGGAAAGCTTGCAACTCCTGACACCTGCATAGCTAGTATTGCTGCGGCTTTCAAAGAGCGATTTACTGTGCTGGCTCCTTCAATTTACGTACACATCGATAAACCCGTTTATGTCACGGGGGACCGGCTCTGGATGAGCACCTACTTACTAGATGCAGCCAATTACCAGCGAGCCGCTGGCGAAACTGTCATGCATGTAGATATGCTCACTTCAAGTGGGAAACTAGTGCAGCATCAGTGGGTACATATCGTTGACGGTCGAGGTGAAGGTAGTTTCCGACTTTCTGATACCCTCATGACTGGAACCTATCGCCTCCGTGCTTATACTGATGAAGACGATTCACAGCGACGGCCGGCGTTCGAGCGGTCTGTGGCCGTCTATAACCTGTTTCGGAACGATATATCGGTACCTGAAGATTCTGTTGCTCAGCAACCAGACGTTCAGGTTTTACCCGAAGGTGGTCGCTGGATTTCTGGCTTTTCAGCGCGTTTAGGCGTCAAAATAGTTCATCCAAATGGTAATGGCTTGGCTATCGCCGGACGAATTGTCGACGATCTGGGAGCTGAGGTAGTTCATTTCAGGACCGATCAGCGGGGGATGACTAGCCTATCGATACAACCCAATTCTCAGCGGGTTTACTATGCCGAGGTAACGTATAACAACCAGGTTCAACTCATCCCTTTGCCCAAACCTGAAACGGAAGGACTATTGCTTTCAGCCGATGCCATCAGTGATACAACCCGTCTCGCATTGACCATAATGTCCTCTAAACGCGCCATCACGGACTCCGCATATATTCTGATTCAGCAACGTGGCCGTGTGGTAGATCAGCGAAAAATTATCTTGGAAAATGGCGTAGCAAAGATAAGCTTGCCGATGATGACCTGGTTTCCGGGACTTGCGCAAATCACCCTTTATGATGCTTTCAAAAAGCCTCATGCCGAGCGACTGATTTTTGTGCCCGAATTCAATGCGCCGGTAAGTGTGGTATTGGGTTTAAACAAAACACGATATCGGCCCCGAGAAGAGGTTATTTTGAGGGTAAGTCTGGATGATAGCGGATCAAATGCATTAGCAGCTTTATCGGCGTCGATTACCGATGTTGATAAAGTGTCTGAGGATACCACTGGCGCTTCTTTTCAAGCCCATTTATTGCTGACTGGGGAGCTTCGGGGACGTATCGAAAATCCGAAGCAATATGTAATGAACCATTCTGCCGAAACCCGTAAGGCTCTGGACGACCTGCTGCTGACGCAGGGTTGGCGAAGGGTAGGTGGGACACCTGAAACTGAAATACTCGACGGTATATCTATAAAAGGCCGTATTGTAAATGCTAAAAATGAACCGATACCCGGCGCACAGATTATCGTTGCCTCGACAAAGCCAGGTCAATCGTTTGTAAAATCGGCGGGCACTGACGAACAGGGGCGCTTTCGGATGAATGGAATGGCCATTGTCGATACGGTCCAGTTGATGTTACAACTCGCTAACCGACAGTTTAAAATTTTTTCTCCTAAGGAAGCTTTTTTGGTTCAGGAAGAGCCAGGCAAACGATGGGAGTCTGGTAAATTAGCCATTGCGCAAAACTGGTCTATGTTGTCGGCTCAACTGGAAGCTGCCCGAATCCGGCAGCAAGCGAATGCAGATTTTTACCGTGACAAAACGGTCGAATTGCTGAATGAAGTGACTGTGCGAGCGCCAAAAGCTGATGAAAGACCCGATGATATTCAAAGGCGAAGTTTGCACAATGACGCCGATGCCGTCATCACCTTTGATGATAAATCCCCAGTTTACTCAAATCTGTATGAAATGATGCAGGGGCGACTGGCTGGAGTGACGGTTGTACGAACTATACCAACGCCAGGCGGGCCGCCGTTGCCGCCGGGGTATAGGGTTTACATAAGGGGTATGAGCAGCTTTAAAAGTGGAACGCAGCCATTGTATTTGATGGATGGTGTGCCAGTTCAAGACCCTGACGGAAATGTGTTGATGAACTTTAATTCCAGAGATATTGAGCGGATAGAAGTCCTGAAAAGTGCTGGTACGGCTGGTATATATGGAGTTAGGGGAGGGAATAGCGTAATTGCTTTCTATACCAAACGCGCTCGGTCAATGCAGGTAAGGTCGGAACCAAAGGAGGGTATGATGCCGATTCAATTCATTGGTTATCCTTCGGTTCACCGCCAATTTTATGTTCCGCGCTACGATGTGGAGGTAAACGCCGACGCTATTTCCGGCCCGGTCGATCAGAGGGATGTTCTATACTGGAAACCAATCATGATAACCGATAGTCATGGACGCAGCCAGCTCCGCTTTCCGTTGTCAGACGCAGTTCGAACGCTGCGAGTGGTGATTCAGGGTGTTACGGATGACGGTCAGCCTGTGTCGACTGTTCAGTTATTCCGGGTTCAATAACGATTTCATTTTTTCCTGCAACGGAAAATCCTTGATTAAAAATAGGCGGACTGTAAGGATATGTATTAGGATTGGGCTGTTTTGAACTTGTGTTTTGGTACAGGCGGAGCCATCCATATGAAGGAGGGAATTAAGGTGATACGTAACGGGTTCGAAAGCCGGACTACTTTTTTTTACCGAAAAAGCATATCGTCAATAAATCAATGAATTATTGGTAGGAGCGGTACTGGCACCGTTTTGGAAAGATTTGGTGATCGATACCAGATTTAGAATGATCTCGGAGACTTGAATTATTTTGACGCCATAATAGATCCGCAAAGTTGTTGAAAAGTCTTTAACTAAAGTTGCTACATGCGTATCTGTCTACGT
Organism: Dyadobacter sp. HNCC25DJ184; assembly: GCF_056895215.1. NCBI lineage: Bacteria > Pseudomonadati > Bacteroidota > Cytophagia > Cytophagales > Spirosomataceae > Dyadobacter > Dyadobacter sp. HNCC25DJ184. The sequence continues at coordinate 23,957 of NZ_JBXHAQ010000013.1, forward strand.
TAACCACCTGAATCGCTCCATTAAAGAAGTTACAAGCAAGTCGACCGGAAGACTGATCAACGATTTGGCCGTGATTGAAACGAAAGCACTCTAATAATAGCTTCAAAAAAAGACTGGGACGGTCCCGAAGTCGTTACCGGCTCATCCTCTTCGCTGATTCTCGTAACGCGCTATTGAGTTTCTGTGAAAGAAGGCTTGCCCGGTATATTCGTGAGGGGGGGGGAAAGTAAACGCCGAGCTCTCAAATCTGGCTCGGCGCGTCCATATCTACAATTTTATGCCTTTTTAGATCAAGTTTAATATTTTGGAAAGTGTAGCATTTTATGCCTACAGGGTTTACTATTTGACTACCAATTCGTCCAGCGTAAATGCCTTGGTCCTTTCTGCTGTTTGCTCTCTTATCAATTTCACGTCATTTGGTCTTATTGGCGGTGCGTTGCTAAACTCATGCCTCACATAGGAAGCAACTGAGGCAATCCATTGATCGTCGTTGTCCTTCATAGAAGGCATTTCGCTCGGGTATGTTTGCCCGTCAACAGGACCGGAAAGTCCATGGAGCAAAATGCGAACTGACGCGTCTGTGTTTCGTCCCAATCTTTTTGAGCCAACAAGCGGAGGGGCCGTTTTACTTATAATTCCTTTTCCATCCGGGCCATGACAGGTAGTACAGAGTGATTTGTAAATAACAGCTCCCTCCAATACCAGTTTTCGGTCTCCTTCTTCCAAACGGCCTAGCCGCAGTCCGAACTTTTTGACATCTTCATTCTTGTCAATGCTTCTTTGCGCTCGGGCAACCACTTCATTTGCGGCCGATGCCGTTAAAATTTCATTGATGAGACCCTTTGCTTTCGGCGATTTACTGTACGACAACGACAAAACCAGCTGCATTCTGACATCTGGACTTGCGTCGGTTTTTAGTGAAGCGAGTTGTTCGATGATTTGTTCGTCCTGCTTTTTCAAGTAGGTTTCGCTAAAAACAATCGCAGCCTTTCTGATCTGGAAATCACTGTCCTTAAGGGCATTTTCGACTGTAGTTTTATCCAAAGCGTCCAGGCCTTCCAATGTCCATAATGCATGTAGTCTCGCGAGTGGCGAAGTAGTCTTGATGAGCTCATTACTTTTTCCGCCCGCAATTAATTTTAAGGTTGGAATTACGGATTTGTCGTTTCTTAAAATCAATTCTTTCTGAGCATTATCGCGCCACCAGCCGTTTGGATGGTTCAGGAATCCTACCAGTTTTTTTGAGGTTTCGTCTAATAACCGGGGCTTTGGTCCTGGCTCCATTCCGTCGTACACCATTCTGTAAATGCGTCCGTGCTGAATATTTTTATCCAACCCCAAACGTTTGATTTGTGGTCTAAGATAACTGTTCGGCCCGGTCCAGTTGCCTTCCTGAATAATCCCACGGTTCATATCCACCAGATAGAGGCAGCCATCGGGGCCAGTATACATATTCACTACCCTGAAATTCATATCGGTTGAAGCGATGAATTCCTCGTTTTTGTAAGCGTTTTCAAGTGTGATTTTACCATCTTTATTGATCACCTTCGCACGTCTGATCAGACGTCCCACGGGTTCGCTGATCAGTAGATCTCCGTTAAGATCGTTCGGCAATCGGTCTCCCCGAAAAATAACCTGGCCGCAGCTGGCAGTAAAATGATTGAGAGTTGTGTCTGCTGTCAATCGCTTTAGCCCACCTTCCACGTCCGGCGTTTTTATGATAGGCCAAACCTGATTGAATTCTTCTGAATATTGGTCATTGAATTCCATTCTGCCGTAAATGGGATTAATTTGAAAACCCAATGCAGGAACTTCCCCACCTGCTGATGAGAAATAAAGTCGTCCATAATTGTCATGTGTCAATCCCCATTGGCCGCTTGATCCGCTCGGGATGGAATCAGGTTTCAGAATACCATCTTTATAACGAAACCGGACGGCGTCAACTGCCATGTATATCCAGTTGTCAACATTCCAATCAAGTCCGCTACGTTGATGCTCAAGATTCCCCGGTGCTTTTTTTCCGGGAGTGTAAACAGGGCGTTTTATATCAGCAACCCCGTCTCCATTTGAATCTTTGTAACTATATATATCATAGGTATCTGTCTCATTTACAAGTAATTCGTGGCCGACGCAGAGCAGCATTCTTGGCAAAAGCATCTTGTCAATAAAGACAGAACTTTTATCCATTTTGCCGTCATTGTTAGTGTCTTCCAGCAACATTACCCTGCTTGTCGCGTCATGTTCGTTACTTCCTTCAATATCCTGCATGTATGTGTTCAATTCAGCCACATACATTCTTGCATTCCCGTCCCACGCAATGGCAACCGGCTCATGGATCATGGGCTCGCTTGCCACCAACTCAAGATGGTACCCTTTCGGCAGTCTAAAGGTCTTCAGACTCTGTTCGGGAGTTAAAAAAGCCGGCGAAGGATTGGCAGTAAAAAGAGGAACTGAGTCCACCGAAGCGGCTGTAGTTCTCATGGTTTTATCGGCTGAGTTCTGTCGTGCTACCTGGCAAGTCACCAGCATTGAAGCTGTAATGACACATGCCAGTATAATTTTCTTGTTCATGCTTTTGGTTATTCTTGATAATGGATTACCAGGTTAATGTATATGTTTTTCCCTTTTTCGTTTTAAAATCGTAAAGAGACGTTTCCTTCAAAGGCAACCTGTTTATCGGCGCGCCTGGTGCGATCAGCGGTTGGCTGATATCTTCGGTTTTATAAAATCCATTCGAATTATCGCCCTGCGCTGTCTGCAGTACCTGTCCATTCATTTTCAGGCTATTAGGCAATCTTAGTCGACAGTTGCCTCCCAATTTGGATTGAATGACCAACTTCGAAACTCTACCGTTTTCCCATTCAAGGGAGATAATTTCAAAACCTCCGCGTGATCGTATTCCACTAATTTTGCCTGATTTCCAGACATCAGGGATGGCAGGGAGCAAGTGGATCGCACCATCATGGCTTTGCATAATCATCTCTGCAATTCCGGCAGTACAACCGAAATTACCGTCAATCTGGAATGGAGGATGGGCATCGAAAAGGTTGGTATAGGTGCCGCCTCCTCCTTTTTTACCAGCCGCATTGACGGGAGAAAGTTGGTCGGTAATGAGCTTGTACGCGCGATTTCCGTCCAGCAACCGCGCCCACCAGTTTACTTTCCAGCCCATTGACCAACCTGTTGAAACGTCTCCCCGATGTTCCAGCGAAGTGCGGGCAGCACTGAAAAGCTCGGGAGTACGATAGGCTGAGAGCTGATGGGACGGAAAGAGACCATAGAGATGTGAAATGTGGCGATGTTTGTCCTCCGGGCTGTCCAGATCTTCAAGCCATTCTTGCAACTGCCCAAACTTGCCGATTTGCATGGGTGGAAGTTTTGAGCGTTTTTCTTTAAGAATTTTTACAAATTCAGCATCAATTCCAAGCGCCTCTGCGGCATTCAGGGTACTGGTGAAAATGTCATATACGATCTGATTATCCATCGTATTCCCTGCGCTAATCGTGACACCGGGCCGTGTCGAAGGATTGTTTTCAGGTGACATACTTGGTGTCACAACCAGCCATTTATGAACAGGCTCTTCGACGAGAAAATCGACAAAAAACTGGGCAGCTCCTTTAATTGCCGGATATACCGATTTCAAATAAGTTTTGTCTCCTGAATATCGATACTTTTCCCAGGCGTGTTGACTCAGCCAAGCGCCACCCATCGGCCACATAGCATAAAAAATAGGATCAACAGGTCCGGTGATCCGCCAGAGATCAGTATTATGATGCGCAACCCATCCGTTTGCGCCGTACATTACCTTTGCTGTTTCCTTCCCGGTTTCCGATAGCTCCTTCACCATCTGAATCAAAGGCTCGTGCATTTCTGTAAGGTTAGTCAGTTCAGCAGGCCAGTAATTCATTTCTGTATTGATGTTGATCGTATACTTGCTACCCCATGGCGGAACCATTTTCTCGTTCCAGAGTCCCTGTAAATTGGCGGGCTGACCGACAGGCAATCCGGCTGTGGCGGGCTGCGACGAAGAAATAAGCAGGTATCTTCCAAACTGAAAATATAACGAAACGAGTTGCGGATCATTGCCGGAAGCAAATTTTGCAATTCTTTCGTCCGTCGGAAGTTTGGCTGCTTCTGTTGTTCCTAAATCAATTTTTACCCGATTGAAATACTTTTGATATGAAAGGATATGATCAGCAAGAACCTTTTCAAATGACTTCTTGGCCGCCTTGTTCAGATACAAGTCAGCTTTGGCCTGCGGATCGGCCGTCAGCGTTTTGTAATTCACGAAGTTGGTACCGATGGAGATATAAATGGTAACCGAATTAGCTTTGTTTACCACGACCGAAGTGTCCGTACTACTCAGGTTTCCTCCCTCATTCATCACTTTTACATGCGCATTGAAAGCGACCTGCCCTTTTATTTTTTCTCTGTCACCACTTATGCCGGAGAATATAAGCTTTCCCGATTTATCGATTTTCCGGTTGCCTTTCTGAGGGCTGTTCAGAAAAGAGGTGAAACTAAGTTTTCCAGGTTTGTCTGTTGTCAAACGGATCGCAATTACCTGATCGGGGACAGACGCAATTACTTGCCTGGTATACCTCACGCCATCAACATCATAGGATGTTGTTGTCGTAGCCTTTTCTATATCGAGTTCCCGATAATAGTTCGTGAAGGAATGATGGCCTTGAAAAATAAGATTCAGGTTTCCAACAGGCTGATACATCATCCCGTTGGTTGTTTTTGATTCAATTTTCGCTGCTGCAAGTTTTTGCGCTTCGGCATGTCTGCCTTCAAAAATCAGAGCTCTGATTTCTGGTAGTGCGGCTAGTGCGTCAGGATTATCGTTACGGTTCGGACCGCCTGACCAAACCGAGCTTTCGTTCAATTTGATAATTTCCTTTTCAGGATTTCCATAAACCATTGCCCCCAATCGGCCATTTCCGACGGGCAGCGCATCCGTCCAGGTATTATCTGCGGGTTTTTTATACCAAAGTTTTAAAGATCCATTCGGTTGAGCGAACGCTGCGGGTGGAAAGAGGAAAAAGATTATTGGGATTAAGATCGGGAATTTCATGAAGATTGAATCAAACAGGTGAATTGTTGACATCCGGAATACTACGGATATATTGATTTCCAAGACTATTCTAAACTCCTTTTACTGTAAATTTTCGTATTTGCTTAAAAAATTATCAGTATTCATTTGGCGTCTTAGCGGAATCGAGTGACAGTTTAAGCGCCAGCGCTCAATCGAATCATTACTTAGAAAGATTAATTCAAGCCTAATTAAAGACACCTTCATACCGGGTCATATCAATTTGCCATCAACTAGATAACACTGTATTTCGAAGCCTTTTTGCTGGTTCGTGATTTCAGCACTGTTTGACAAAATGAAATTTGTAGCGACTAAATAAGTCGTTTGCCCAATTGTTGAACTTTCATTAACCAGCTTTTCCGCCGCTCATCGGTTGATTTTCTGATGAATCCGAAAGTGGAAAAACGGATCGGATCAAAACCGACATAGCCGAACACGATATCTTTAAGGATCTGGTATTGGGAAGCGCGGTAAATGATATAGAACCACCATGTTGGCGTATCCATCGTCACCAGCAATCGTATACTTTTTCCCTTCAGGAGTTTTTCAGGGAATATTTTTCCAGAGTGGTTTTTGAAGGCGAAACCGGGCAGGAATACGCGGTCAATGAAACCTTTAGTGATGGCGGGCATGTACCCCCACCAGTTGGGATATGCCATCACCACGTGATCGGCCCATTGAATAAGTTCCTGAGATTCGATGAGGTCTCGTTCAAGCAGCATTGTCTGGCCGGTTTTGTAAGCATCCGAGAGATTTACATCAAACTTTAGCCGGGATATATAAAGGACTTTACAGTTGGCTCCGGCGCTTTCCGCACCCGTTCGATATGCTTCAAGCAACGCATTACTACTTCATCTTGCGGGGTTTACTCCATGTGAAATTGATGCGAACAACGATCAAGACATTAAAATATGGCTACGGCCTGTCAATAGCTGTTCGACGGCCCACTGTTCGCGCGGATGAGTTATCAAGGGATGATTTTGCAATGTCACAGGACGTTTTTAGAAAAAAAATGGCGATATATCAACCTCACTATATTGCATTCTTGGGCAAGATGGCATATGCTGCATTTTCAGGAAAAAAGAAAATTGACTGGGGTCTTCAGGAAGATTTGTTTGAAGGATCGAACGTCTGGGTGTTGCCAAATCCCAGCGGCCTCAATCGCAATTTCAATCTTACCAGCCATGCCGCGGCGTATAAAAAGTTGAAAGTGGCCGCTATGCCATTTTTGGAAATCTGATTTTATACGTGTGTGAAGTAAGACTTAGGAGAAAGCAATCTTAATACTTGGTAAAAAAATGCTTTCAAATGTTTGAATTTCATAATTAAACCAAAGTCTTTGGATATAGCAGAAATATCAACTAAAAATACAATTTACATTTTCTCTGAATATCACTTATTGATATAAAACGAACTTAACGCTGCAATCGAGGTAAAGGTTACGGCTTCTTACAGTCGTGAAAATGTGATGAACAAAAAATGTATAAAGTGGTTACAAGCGGTTTTTTTAATGGTTTCGGTGGTGATTGTATTTTTCTAATTCATTTTAATAACTTGCATCCAACATCGACGGGTGGAAGTTGGAGTCAGGATTCAGAACTATTGATCTATGAAATACCTGATTATCAAATTTAATGCATCTCGGATGACCAAAGTGTTGACGCAAAAGGGGCGGTCATCGACTCAAAGGCAATGATGGTATTTTTTATAGAATAGCCAAAATGGCGAATACAGTGATTTTAGACTCGTTTTCCATTCGTTAATTGTCCAACACGCAACAAATTATTAACCTCCATTAGTTAATATTACAGAATTATTTTTAAGATTTGGGCGTTTAAAGAGTAGCGAAGAGGGATGGGAGCAAAGTAGTGGAAAGTTTTTGTCTGGCCTAGTATCTTTGAATAATACAATAAATATATTTCATGAAAAAGGTGATGTTTCTATGAAATTCAAATGAATACCAGCTCAACACACATACTGTCATGGCACCACAAGTAACACCTCATAACCTGTTCGTCAGGCTTCTTTTTGCTATCGCATCGGCAATATCGTTTCTAATTTATTTCTTCACATACAGGTTATTTCGATACAGGTTCGATGTGATTATTGATAATTTATCGAAGTCGTTTCCTGAAAAAAGTCAGGATGAAATAGAAGTTTATGCCCGGGAATATTACCGTCATATGGGCGATCTGATTGTAGAGCCATTGCTATTTATCCTCGTTGACAATTCCACCAGAGAGAAGCTTGCCAGATACACGAATATTGGAATACTTGGTAGATTTTTTGACCGTGGAAAAAATGTAGTTACACTGTCTTCACATTGCGGTAACTGGGAATATCTTATAAACCTTCCCAGAATCCAGGCTCTCAAAACTTATACCGCCTATACCCCGCTTTCCAACAAGCTGATTGACCGTTATATACTGAAATTGAGATCGTTATACGGTATCATTCTGATTCCTAAAAAATACTTTTTCCGGGGAGCACTTTCCGCCCTGAAGAAAAAAGATGACCCGTCGATGGTTTTGGTGATAGCGGATCAGCGGCCTGCTCCTGGCAGTATCAAAAATTCTGTCAACTTTTTGGATCAATCAACCAATGTCCAAGTCGGGGCTGAAAGACTTGCCGAAGCTTCGGGTGTCGCTGTCTTGTATCTGGAGTGCCTAAAAACGGAGCGGTTTCATTATGAGTATACTTTTCATGTTGTTACTGAAGATGCGGAAAAGTGCCAGCCAATGGAGGTAACAAAGTCCTACTATCAATTACTTCAGGATAATATTCTAAGGGCTCCGTCTAACTGGCTCTGGTCGCACAAAAGGTGGAAGCAAATGCAGGAAGCGCAAGTCGTAGCTGCCTCGCCTTTATAATGCGGTGAGTTTGATGGATACAGAATCAGGTCAGGATGTTTATGAAAGCAAATATCCTGACCTGTCTTTATTTTAATTGAATGGACTGATTACAAGGTGGCCATATCAATCACAAAACGATATCGAACATCGCCTTTTTCCATCCTGTCATAAGCGGCCTGAATGTTTTTGATATCAATGAGTTCGATATCAGATACGATGTTATTTTCTGCACAAAAGTCAAGCATTTCCTGCGTTTCGGCTATACCACCGATTCCTGAACCTCCGATACTTTTTCTGCCTCCTAGCAAACTAAAGGCTGCTATTTCTGCTGCTTTTGGAGGGACACCGACGCATATCAGGGTACCATCTGTTCTGAGTAAGGAAAGGTACATATTGAAATCGTGCTCGGCCGAAACAGTATCCAATATAAAATCGAAGGTACCAATTGCCGCCTTCAACTGAGCTTCATCGGTAGTGACCACAAAATTGTGCGCCCCCAGTCTTTTGGCATCTTCTTCTTTCTTCGGCGATGTACTAAGTACTGTTACTTCTGCACCGAAAGCCACTCCAAACTTGACGCCCATATGACCTAATCCACCAAGACCCAGGACAGCCAATTTATGACCTTTTCCCACTTTCCAATGTCTCAGAGGAGAATATGTTGTGATTCCTGCACACAGCAATGGAGCTACCGCGGCCAGATCCAGTTTTTCTGATACCTTCAGCACAAATTCTTCTCTTACTACAATCGTGTTTGAGTAGCCGCCGTATGTAGGTGTTTTTCCATCACGTTCCAAACCGTTGTAAGTCTGCGTGTTTCCTTCCAGGCAATACTGTTCAAGGTCCCTTTTGCAGTTCTCACATTCCTGACAAGAATCGACCATACAACCGGTTCCGGCCAGGTCACCTACTTTAAATTTCTTTACGTGATCTCCTACTTTGACAACACGGCCCACTATTTCATGGCCGGGAACCATCGGGAATATCCCCGGGAACCATTCATTCCTTACCTGGTGCAAATCGGAGTGGCATACCCCGCAAAATGAAATATCAAATTGTACATCGTGAGGACCCACTTCTCGGCGCTCAAAATTCCATGGTGCTAAGTCTGCTGACGGAGTTTGCGCAGCATAACCTTTTGTTTCTATCATTTGACAGGTTTAGTTAAATTAAAAATAAAGATATGGACTTATACAACTCACGGCTTTAAAAATCGATTAAGAAATTATGCAAATCTCTCTTCTCTCAATTTAATCCAGAATTGTTATTGCTCCAATTTTGAAATAAGAGAATTATGCCAACAGGCGAGTAAACATTGTTACAAAGTGGGTTTGATCTGATATTTATAAACTTTGAGCGCAATCGCGATTCGAAGCGTAATTGGTTATTATCACAATTTATTCGTCCATGAACCGGAGAGAATTTCTTGCATTATCAGCCGGCGCTTCCCTGGTTGCTGGCCTTCCGTCGGTTAGTCGGGGACAAAATGCGCCAATTCCGATAATCGATACCCACATACATTTATTCGATCCGAATCGTCCTCAGGGAATACCCTGGCCAGAAAAAACCGATAAAATGCTTTATAAGCCTGCGCTTCCAGAGCGTTACCGCGGCATTGCGGAAAGCGTTGGGGTTGTAGGCGCGATTGTGGTCGAAGCCAGTCCATGGATTGAGGATAACCAGTGGGTTCTGGAGGTCGCGGAGAAGGATAAAATTATTGTTGGGGTAATTGGTAATATCAAACCTGGTACGCCGGATTTCGCGAAGCACCTAGAACGTTTTCAAAAGAATCCGCTTTTTCGGGGTATTCGATATGGCAACATATGGGGTTATGATATTTCCAGCCAGGTGGCGAATCCCGGATTTATTTCGGATCTTAAAATCCTTGCGCAAAATGGATTGGTACTAGACTCTGCGAATCCGAATCCGGCGCTTCTGGCTGCGATTGTGAAGCTTACCGACATTATTCCTGATCTAAAAGTTGTAATAGATCATTTGCCCCAAATGGCGATTCCGGCAAACAAAGAAATTCAAAAGTCCTATGAAGCCGACCTGCGAGCGCTCGCTCAAAGACCGAAAGTGTATATCAAGATTTCCGAGGTTTTAAGGAAAGTCAATGGCCAGATCCCAACGGATTTGAATTTTTATCGCGCTCGTTTGGAGGAGCTTTATTCAACCTTCGGAGAGAATAGATTGCTATATGGTAGCGACTGGCCCAACAGCGATCAGTGGCTGCCATTCGAAGAAGGGCTGAAACTCGTGCGTGCTTATTTTATGGAAAAAGGCCATAACATTGCAGAAAAGTACTTCTGGAAAAATTCGGTAGCAGCGTATAATTGGCAAAAACGAGAAGCGGCGCAGCCGTAGTTTTTATATATGTAAATGGCGTTAAACGAGGTGCTGAAATTTTGGATTAGGATATTACGTTGCTTGACTATTTTAACGAGAATGAATTTGAAGCCGACTTAGTATTACTCAGTCAGTAACTAATGGCGGATCGGTTTTTCCGTTTATAGGTTCAATCTTACTCATATAGCCAACGATGTTGCTAATCATTCCTTCAAAAACAAAAAAGTGGAACGGCAGTACTAAATACCAATATAATCGTCCCAGCAAACCTTTTGGACGAAACGTAGCGGTTTGCTGGAGATAGCTTTTGGAATCCTTTCTTACTACTTTGAATTCTAGCCAGGCTTCACCGGGCAGCTTCATTTCAGCATACAGAAGCAATCGCTGTTTAGACTTGTCTGCTGCTAATACACGCCAAAAATCGAGCGTGTCGCCGATGTGAATGGTATTGGCGTTAGTCCGGCCGCGACGCAGTCCCACTCCTCCTACCATCTTATCCATAAAGCCCCTCAACTGCCACATCCAGTTTCCATAATACCACCCACGACTACCGCCGATTGACCAGATGTTGTCAACTACTTTTTCAACATTTCCTGTAATTTCTTTCTGGCGTTTGTCTGTAAAACAGCCAGCCTTCGGAATGCGGATATGTTCGAGCATATAGCTATTTACGTAACTGGAAGCAAATGAGTCTTTCCAGCTTGAAACGACATTGTCCTGTTCAATTTTCTGGAACGCCAGCGCCACGGCTTCTTTGTAAGGAACGGGTTTAATATCAAGCATTTTTTCAAGGTCATTGTTTTCCGGAATGACCTCTACCTTCATGCTGTCCACCAGGTTGGAAGCGAGTTTGAAGGAAGTCGAAGTGACGAAATATAACCAGTATGAAGATAGCTTCGGTGTCATAACTGGCACAGAGATGATCCACCTCTTCAATCCGCGGATTTCGGCGAATTGCAAAAGCATTTCCTTATAAGTCAGAATTTCAGGGCCACCGACATCAAAGGATCGATTAAAGGTTTCTTCTTTTAATAGGACACCTGACAAGTATTCCAGGATATTACGAATCGCAATGGGCTGGCTCTTGGTATTGAGCCATTTGGGTGTGATCATCACAGGCAGTTTTTCGATCAGATCACGGATAATTTCAAATGACGCACTTCCGGAGCCCACGATAATTCCTGCCCTGATCGCAGTAAGAGGAATTCCGCCGCTGGCCAAAATTTGTTCTACTTTTTTTCGGGATGAAAGGTGTTTCGATAAATCAGTACTGTTTGCAATTCCGCCCAGGTAAATGATTTGTTTAATACCGGTTTTGGAAACCAATGCCATAAAGTTTTGGGCAGAAAGTGTTTCCATTCTTTCGAAATCGCCAGATTTAGAGCTCATGGAATGGATAAGATAATATGCAGCATCTATATCTTTCAGCTCCTCGCGACTGGAATTTTCTTTCAGGAAATCAACCTGATATAGCGAAATCCCGGAATTTGAATAGATACCCCCTGTCGGAAAACGCCCTTTATCCCTCACACAACACACGACATGATGCCCCTTTTCCAGCAATACGGTCAATAATCGTTTGCCAATATATCCTGTCGCTCCTGTAAGCAGTATCTTCATTTGCCTGATTATTTGAAAATCGTGACTTCAATCGTAGTTAAAAGAATAGGGGAGCCAGGAAAATTTTTACCGTTACTGGTATGTTGTCTTCCAATGCTTTTATATTCTAAATTTGCAAATCCACTATTAAAAAAGCATTCCAATAAAATCGGCCATTACCATATTCGCGACCTCCTTTGATTTTCCACTTCATACTACTCAACAAGCTTGATTATTTGATGGAAAAGGCTGATATGAGATCATTTCAGATGAAGAAGGCATCCTACTCATCGTGCCTCCGTCGATGGTTCAGTTCGGCCGGTTCAGCTCTTTTGGTTCAATACCTGGTTTTGCATAAGACAGCCGGCCGATTGCCTGTGGAAGAAAATAGGAATCCAGTCCTGCGACCGTCACAGTTTTTGCAGCAATATGGTCTATCGTTCCATCTTGACCCAGGATCGCATCATCGGCTATTATTTGAACTATTTCACCAACCACAATAGTAGTTCCATTTATTTCCATTGGGATAATCTCCCGAAGTTCTAATCCGATACTCACCGAAGATTGCGAAACAAACGGAGCCTGAAAACCGCTGACATACTGTTCTTCAAATCCACAGATTTCGAATTCGGACTCCCCTGATGGATAACTGGCACTGGTTTGATGCGCCTGTTTGTACCATTGCGGCAACACGTTATTTAATGTATACCGCCCATTCGCCTTAATGTTTCGAAGGGTATCGTTATGTTCGCGTTGGGGGCGCATCACCAGTCCAAGCAATGGCGGATTGGCACCGAGGTGGAAAGCGGAGCTGATCAAACATAAATTCTTAATTCCCTCATCGCTAATTGTTCCGAGGAGATTTAAAGATTTAAATCCTAAAAGGCTGTTTATTAATTCTATTCTGAACTGTTTCTCCATTTCGGAAATCTGCGTGCTGCTGATTGTTGCCATGTTATATAGATTTTAGTTTACCCAAGCCACCGTCAATGCCAATTACCTGTCCCGTGATCCAATTGCTGTCTTCTGAAAGTAAAAAAGCAATGGCACGGCTAATATCCTCGGGCTGACCATATTTTGCAATTGGATGTCTTTTTGCGGAGGCTTCTCTTTTTTCCGGAGAACTCAGTAATTGCTGAGCCATCGGAGTGTCTGTCAGAGACGGGGCTACTACATTCACGCGTATCCGGTGAGGGGCGAGTTCGGCGGCAAGCGATAGCGCGAGACCCTCAACAGCACCTTTTGCGGCAGATATGCTGGCATGAAATGGCATTCCGATTTTAACCGCAACAGAACTGATGAGTACAACCGAAGCTCCTGATACACTTTTTAATTGCGGAAGCGACTGCTGAATAACCTGCGCCGCGCCCAAAACATTGATCCGGTAATCATTCAGGAAATCATCGGTCGTGAGCCTGTTAAACGGTTTTAGATTGATACTGCCAACGGAGTAGACGAGGCCATGCAACTGATCTGGTAGAAAGGACCGTAAAGATTCCATGCTGCTGGTCACGTCGACCTGTAGCTGTTGAACACTCTTGGGTAAAGCCATGGATTTTGTACGCGAGATCGTATAAATATTAGCATTGGTTTCAGTTAAAAGGTGGACCAGTGACAGGCCAATCCCGGAGCTCCCGCCGACAACCAGGATATTTTTTTCTTTAAAATTCATCGTCAATTCTATTTAGAAATTAATTTTTGATATGATATACGATGATCGTACCATTAACGCTAGTTAATTTGAAAATAAATCGCAGAATAGCAGTGTAATTTTTAAAATGAGGGCGAAATTGGCGTAATTCCGGAGACCCGAGGAGGGTAACCGGGGTCTCGTTTGGGAACGATTGATTACTTTTTATTTAGAAAACGTGATTGCTCTTGTCCGTATCAACACCTGAGGTTGTCCGTATTACACCGTTTGTTTTTATCTCCCCTTCATTAGATTTGCACCCAGATATTGTCCCGCCACCAGGAAACCTATCCGTATTATTCATGAAAATGAAACCAACCGAGTTCATTGCACTGTCTGCCTGCACAATGACCCTGACAGCTCTTGGCATTGATATCATGCTTCCCGCTTTGGGTGCTCTCAGAATTCATTTCGGCCTGGACCCTCAGTCTACGGAAACGTCGCAAGTTATTTCCTTCTTTTTCATGGGCCAGATAGCCCAAATTATTTTTGGCGTGCTTTCTGATCGTTTCGGAAGGCTTCCCATATTGAAGATTGGTTTTCCGCTATATATTATTGGCGGATTAGCTGCGGCTTTTGCTCCAAACTTACCGGTTATGCTTGCGGCTCGATTTTTGGCCGGAGTAGGGGCATCAGCAGTATTGATGACTACTATTGCCGGCGTTCGGGATCGGTTTGTCGGGGATCAGATGGCCCGTATCATGTCGCTAGTTTTCACGATATTCCTTTTTACACCGATCATAGCGCCCTTTTTGGGAATAGCTATACTATCAATGTCGACTTGGCAGTCGGTATTTCTGACGCCGCCGCTGTTTGCAGTTTTTGTATTTGTCTGGTCGTTACGTCTGGAAGAGTCGTTGCCTCTGGAGCAGCGCGTGAAGTTGAATTGGAGAAGTGGCGTAAAAGCCGCTGGCAGTATTGTAAGTAACCGGATTTTTCTGCGATATACAGGTATATCAACCCTGCTTTTTATGGCGTTGAGTTCTTACGTAGCAAGTTCGGAGCATATCGTTGGAGAGATATATCACAAGCCGGAAATGTTCCCCTGGATTTTCGCTGGTATTGGGTTGCTCATGTCTTTATGCTCGCTCTTAAATTCCCGGCTTTCGATCAGATTCGGCGCTCGCCAAACCATCAAATGGCTGCTTGGTATTTATACGATGATCGCTACTATTTTACTTCTATATACATATACTTTTGGCGATCCGCCTGCCATATTTGTATTTTTTACGGGTATTGCCCTTTTGATGGCTATCAATCTGGCCATCGAACCCAATAGTAGTGCATTGAGTTTAGAACAAATGGGCCATATGGCGGGAATGGCTTCCGCGATTTACGGAACCCTTTTCTTTTTCATCGGGTCTACCCTCGGATCAGTTATTAACAATTTTATGGCAACCAGTGTTATCCCGCTTGTTGTGAGCCTTTTTCTGGTGGGGATATTCAGTTTGATGCTGGCATTGACAGATCGTCGCCAGCCTGAGGCACACCACGTGTGAAACAATGCTTGTTTTGGAAGGCCGGTTCCTGTTAACCAAGCCCATATTGAATGAAATAAGTCAACAGAACTGCGAAGATCAACAGGTCAGTCCATAGCGCGAATTTTTCATTGGCACTAACGGGTTTTTTGATCATGTGTTGCAACCCTGCTATACCAAAATAAATACCACTGGCGAATGTGCTCACCATTCGCCATTCAGGTTTCCAAAGTGCAATGATACCGACGAGGCCAAAGCAAAAATTCGCAAACCCCAGCTCCCGAACAATCGGAGAGCTTTCAGGATTGTGTATATGAAAGATTTCCTGAGCTGTAAAAGCAGGTTTGATCGACTGCTGAAGTCCGGCAACGAAGAGCCGAAGCCCTACCGCTGAAAAAATGAACCATTTGCAGAATAGCTGGAAAGATAACGCTACATTATCAGCCAGGTATTCTGCGATAAGTCCAACCACAGGGATGATAAACGTCATTAAAGAAACACTGACCAGATATTTCTTGCTCATAGTTTTTTCCCTGCAGTTTATGTCGTCAAGAATAATCTTTTTCTATAAGAAATTTGGTCGTGTGGATGAATAATGCATGGACGAAATTATTATTAATTGTTACAAAAAAATACCCACCCAATGTTCATCGGGGGGTAACGTTATGGTTTAATTTGGGGCAAATTGAATTATAATGCCGCCACTGCATCCTTCTTAATTGCCTTTGCTTTCTTTTTCGCTTTTTTAAGTTTCTTGTCGGCTTTTAAAGCAATCTTGGAAATCTTTTTTGCCAAATTTTCAGCGGATTTGGTAACTGCTTTGGTTACGCTTTTCGATTGCCCGCCAGACTCACTCAATTTGCTTAGTATAACTTCGGTGAGACTTATGGATAGCGCTTTTTTGTCTTTCATGATGATTGGATAATAGCTTTGGGAGATAAATCTAATCTTTACTTGTCGAAAAGTAATATTAAGTTTTTTGATCCTACGGGATTTGGCTTGATGAAAAGCGATGCGATGATTCTCGAAAGGGCTTGATTCTTCAAATCAAGGAAAAATCGAATGGTGAACTTCGTTTTGTAAGTGACTTAATATCAATACTATACGAATACCAGTGGCGTAGCTTTGAAAACCATCTTAATATTCACACTACGATAATAAATACTTAACCTACTAATCCGGAAGACAATCGTTTCTTGCATGGGAAGGGATTATAAAATCTATTGACCTTCGCCTGACTTTTTCAAATCAACCGAAGTTGCATGAGAATCATCCTGTTTTTTGTATTGATGGTAATTAATAGTTGCGTCATATATGCCCAAGAGAACAAGACCAGAAATATCGTGATGATTTCTATCGACGGATACCGGTGGCAGGAGCTTTTTAATGGGGCAGATTCGACGTTGCTGTTTGACCGCAAATTTACCAAACAGGATCAGGCGACGATGGTTCGTAAATATTGGGCAACATCGCAGGAAGAAAGGAGGCAAAAATTGATGCCGTTTTTTTGGGCGAAGATCGCGAACGAGGGGCAACTATATGGGAACCGCGACTACGGAAATTGGGTGAATGTCAGAAACCGATACAGATTTTCATACCCTGGAAGAAGCGAAACATTGTGCGGCTATTTTGACCCCGAAATCAACAGCAATAATTATCCGGATAATCCCAATGAAAACATTCTCGAGTTTTTAAATCGCCAGGAAGAGTTTGAGGGGCAGGTAGTTACATTTTCTTCCTGGGAAGCACTTACGCGAATACTGAATAGGAACAGAAATAAAATGTTGGTAAATGTTCCCGGTGAAAGTCTGGAAGGTGTCGGGTTGACCGATATGCAATTGTTATCCAATGAGTTGCAGCATTATATGCCGGAGCGTTTTGGAAATGGAAGCCGTGATGACGTTCATACCTATGCGCTGGCGAAGTCATATATCAAAGCCAGACATCCGAAAGTCGTTCACCTTGATTTTGGTGACACGGATAACTATGGACATGCGGGCCGATACGATTCTTATCTGGATGCTGCTCACTATCTGGACGCTATGATCGGCAGGCTTTGGGAGGATATGCAGGCAGACGACTTTTATAAAAATAATACCACATTTTTGATATATCCTGACCACGGCAGGGGTACAAATAAGAATTGGACAAATCACGGTTTTTGGGCAACCAAATCTGGCGAAACATGGTTACTGGCTCTCGGCCCTGATACACCCGCCGATGGCGAAATGAAAGCAAAAATGCAGCTATATCAGGATCAATTTGCCCAAACTATCGCCAATTTATTGGGGTTCAACTTTGCCGCAAATCACCCCATCGGAGAAGCCATCCCGACAATAGATACTCGCCCTATCACAGCCAGATGAATCAGGATGAGTGATATGAACACGCTCTCACTATATCATTTGCTCATTAATTTGCCGCAAGAATATCCTTATCAACCTGTACGTCATTCAGCTTCCAGTTAAAAACCAGACTTACCGGATGGTGATCAGAAAGCGGGCGGCCGGAATTGTTGGTAAACAGCTCGTTTTCAAGCTTATATTCAGAAGGTATAAAGCTGATCCGGTCGCTGCTTCGGTATAGGATTTTGTCGATGGATTCCGAATCGTTTTTCAAATTCAGTATATCGCTTGCTGGCAGCTGTTTGATGGAGACTGGAAGAATGTCGTTATGCAGGAGCGTCAACCATGCATCTTTAAGTGAATTGGCAGTAAGCAGATTTTGAACGTTGTCATAGTAATATCCGAAATGCGCATTCAAATCCCCCATCACAATCACCGCCTCGCCTTTGGAGTGGGCATTGATAAACTCCGAAAGCTGAAGGATATTCTTTCTCCTTGCTTCCGCCGCGCTCAAATGATTATAGGCGTTTGCATGTACGTTATATAAATCCACAAACACGTTTTTGGCAATTTCCAGTCTCGAATACGTAAATCCTTTTGGCGTAAGACAATCAGCGCCGGTGCAGTTATTCCATGGTATGCGTTGGAGTTGACTTACGGGATATTTGGATAATGTATTTAACCCATCTCCAAAAGGCACCCCGCCCTTGGTCTGCGTTCGAAATGGATGGTGATTGCCCGAATTGTACAGATATTTGGTATAGTTGAAGTCCTCCTGAACGTTCACGATGTCAAATCGGTTGACTCTTCTACCAATTTCAGCAATGCTGGGAGCACGTTTGGTAGCTGCGCTGGATATGAATTCCGGTAAGCCAGCGATATTATATGTCAGCACCGTGAATTGACCGGAACTTATGTTGCCCGATTCCCAATTCAGGCAGGAATCTGTTGGTTCGTTTCGATCTGAATCTGAGATTTCGAAGCTAAACGCTGATGAAAGAAGCAGCAGAAAAGCCAGCAGGAATTGGGTGAGAAATCTTCTGTTGCGGGTAGACTTCCGTATCATATGGGGTGGTTTGGTTTCTCAAAATTAATCCCGCAATGTGACCCCGCTTGTGCTTGTAGGTTAAGATTTTATTATGTTTAAAATGTAACACTACGGGACATCAGGATTGCATTCTTCCGCCGCAATATTTGTCTATCAGGACTTCCACATCTTCAAAATTTCTTAAAATGAGCCACATCCTGATTAACATTTAGTTCACATATGGTAAGTATCTTTAAGAAACTATGGACTGCAACAAATTTTAAACCGTTTCGCTAATTGCAATTAATATGAACTGGTATGAGGATGAAGTTCAACGCGTGGAGAAGGAATCGAAAAATCTGCGATATGAGCCGGAAGTGGTATTTTATGGAAGTTCGAGCATAAATCTCTGGGGTACTTTATATACGGATTTCGAAGACATAAAACCGATTAATCTGGGTTTTGGTGGCTCGACCTTGGCCGCCTGTACATGGTTTTTTGACCGGATATTTGCGCAGATCAGTACCGCCAAAGCCATAGTTATTTATGCGGGAGATAATGATTTGGGAGATGGTCGTGATCCCATTGAAGTATACCTTTATTACAGGCAATTGATAGGGCTGATTCGGGAAAAATATGGCAAAGTGCCTTGCTTTTTTATCAGTATCAAACCGAGTTTACATCGTTGGGAGATCATTTCGAATATCAAAGCAGCAAACCGGCTGATCTCCGAAGAAATAAGTAAGGATCCCCAGCAACATTATATCGACATTTTTGAAGCAATGCTGAACGAAAAGGGTACTCCGTCCAAACTTTTGTTCGAACAGGATGGATTGCATCTCAGCACGTTGGGATATGATGTATGGAAAGAAATGGTAAAAAAATCACTCAACACGGTATGTAATCTTTGAAAAATGGTAACCTCTCAAATTTCGGAAGAAGTAGTTCGGGAATATCAGAAGTGGTTTAGCCCAGCTCTGAACAGACACATGGAAATGTTGATTTTTGGCCATGAAGGAACACCCATATTGTTTTTCCCGACCCGTTCTGCACGTTTCTATGACTTGGAAAACTGGAAAATCATCGACGCGATGAGCGAGAAAATAGCTTCGGGTCAAGTTCAGATATTTTGTGTGGATAGTGTTGATATGGAGAGTTTTTATTCAAATATCCCGCCGCATCAAAGAATTCTCAGGCATATGCAGTACGAACGATATTTGATAAAGGAGGTAATCCCGTTCATACGAAAGCGGAACAAAAACCGTGAATTAACAGTCGCAGGCTGCAGTCTGGGTGGTTATCATGCGATGAATCTGGGGCTGAAACATCCGACCATTTTCGGCAAGATTGTCGGTATGAGTGCGCGATACGACCTTACACAACCGCTGCCATACTTTGCCGATCTTTTTGACGGATACTACGACGAGAATATCTATTATAATATGCCGAATCACTTTGTGCCCCGGATTAATGACAAAAAGTTGGTTGGACAATTGAGAAATATAGATATAACTATCGTGATCGGCAGGGATGATGCGTTTCTTTCTGATAATCAAAAACTTAGCTCGTCGTTACAAAATATTGGCGTGCCTCATAACATGTATATATGGGAAGAAGAGGCGCATCGGCCGCGTTACTGGCGACAAATGGTGAACCTGTATCTATAAACTACAATTCGTATTTCCTTATAATAACATTGAAAATATAACAGGAACCCAATGAGCATCGACAGAAGTTCTCTTGAAACCAAAATCGCAGAAGTTGTACAGAATAGCCTTTCAGATGACCGTAAACTATCAAAAAAAGCCATAGTGAAAATACAGAAATCGGCACGAAAGCTATCGGAAAGACTGCTGGAAATCTTTGAAAAAGAAGACAAAAAATTGGCAAAAAAGGCATTAGGCGAGGAAGACACGTCAGAATAGACCTGCCTCTAATTTTAACTCGGTTCTTGACCTGCTACTTTTGGCCTGATATATGATCTGAGCCTCCTTAAGCTGAGGAGCGATATCAATTTTTTTTGTAAAAACTGCATTCAGATTTCCAGCCGGGATCCTGATTGAATCTGAATGACTCAGCGTTCGGTTGTCTCCATTGTTGTAAATCAAATTTAGTCTCAGCATGTAATCTTCGCTGGAGCTTCCATCCACCTTTATGATCAACTTTTCGTTATCCAGGTCTCCGGATCGAACTTCGAGCGTATCCGAAGTTTGTGGACTGATGATCATTCTGCTTGTATAATGCGGATTGATGAAATAGTATAGAATGCCCGGCACTATAACAATCGCCATAAAAGCGACTGCGATCCATTCTTTGTTGCTTAACCACATATTTACGATAGTTATGTACGGAGGGTATGATTTGCGATATCAATTGGAAGATTTTACATCAGTGCCTGTCAAACGCTGGAATTCCCTAATTGTCTTTCTTAGCTGCTTTTGCTTGATGCCGCTATATTTGATCTGAAGCGATTTTGATTCATTTGAATTCAGCCTTTTTAATTTCCAGTATTTTGGATGAGCAACACCGATCGGTGGATGAAAATTTTCTTCTTTCGGTTCTTTGATCAGAACCTCAATTTCAGGTTCGCTTAGCAAAAGGTCTGAGGTCGACTGCGCTTTCGCAATAACCTTAACGGATCGTCCCGTTTCAAGGGTGAACGTTTTTTCGTGGATCATGGTGGTATATCATTACTGCTGCAAAGTTAATCATTGGAAGACGCGATGTGATTGATTAACAATAAGATAATACTGCATTGCTGGAGTACTGGTAAACCATATGTGCGCCAGTTTCCCGTCAGACCATAAGCAGTTTGACGCGAAGGATTGCCTGTTGATTTCGCTTATCAATTTCTTAACAAGTAGCCTGCCAGGAACATATAGCAAATCCTATATATTTGTGAAAAGCCATGACCTTATGAAAAACTGTTTGATGATCGGTATTCTTCTTTGTGCATCTGTAAATGCCTTTGCTCAAATTATGGTAGGGAAAGTCGATATCAATGAGCTGGACAGTGTTCAGGTGGTGGAGGTATTTGTTGAACGGAGCTCCGCCATCAAATCTGTGGATGTATATGTTGATTACGGGCAAAACGACAATTCTAATTACGCTACTATTGGTGTACGCAATGCCAATCAACGAATCATGGATCCCTCGACCAATACCAGAATGGTGTTCAGATCGACCGCATCGGTGATTAATTTTATAGAGAGAAACGGCTGGGAACACTATGAAAGTGCGGTGCTTAAAGATGGCAACCGGGTAGGTATGTTTTACTATTTCAAAAGAAAGAATCTAAAAAAATAGCGTGGTATATTAATTCTATTTCACGCCTGAATTTCCCGTCCTAATGCTTCCAGCTTCTGGTTGTTCCTGATTTTCTCAAAATACTGGGTTTCTCTTCGGAGAATAGTATCTCACTCTGTACATCCGAATTATACCTGCGGCGATCAAATTCAAATCTGCGACGGTCATTGGTTATACGTTTTATTTTGAGAATAATACAATAAAATCGATCTAAAAATCAATTTATCTCGTAAGTCTAGATGTCTTAGACAAATATGGTTGTAAGTCAGCGCTGGCAATACTGGCACTGACATGTGCTCCTCTTTGTAGGAGAATATATCGTGCGCTCTAGTTTTTTATCCGTTAATCCCTTTTTTATATTTAAACACGTCTACATTATGCACATTTCTTCGTTTCGCTTGAGCCGGCTCAGGACTGGATTCCTTTGTTGTGCGCTACTGATGGCATGCGAAATCGGCTACGCCTCCAGCCACAGGGAAGCTCCGCTTATTTCAAACGACCCGCTGGCAGACAATACCGATGTTTATGCTTTCAAAAGCCCCGATGACCCCAACAGTATTACGATTATCGCCAATTACATTCCTTTTGAATCACCTGAAGGAGGACCGAATTACTACAACTTCGGTACAAATGTTCGTTACGAGATTCACATTAAAAACAAAACCACAACTGCAGGCGACGATATCACGTATCGTTTTACATTCTCACGGGAAGATGAAGATCCTTCAACATTTTTCAACATCCGCTTAGGTAAACAGAACGGAAAAACAACCTACCGTTGCGAAAAAAGCATGGATGGCGGAATGTCATTTGTAACAATTGTGGCCAATGGAATAGTACCGCCACCCAATATTGGCCCACGTTCTATTGAGGGCGCTGTCGGTTTAGGAGCGGCCGATTACAATTCCCTTGTTGAGGGAGCGATTGCAACAGCCTCAAGCGGCGAAAAAGTATTCGCCGGACCAGTTGACGATCCATTCTTTGTAGATCTGGCAGGTGCTTTTGATGTAGGGAATTTCAGACCGGAAGGCAATTCCACCAATGCGCCCAAAGACGGTCTCAGCAGATTTAATGTTCATAGCATCGCGATCAAAGTGCCGGTTAATTTGCTTCAGAAGGATGGAAAAGGGATGGACGCGGCAAAAAATATCCTTGATCCAGACTATGTAATTGGTGTTTGGGCATCCGCTAGCAGGCAGATGATCAAAACTTTGTACAATGAAGGAGATGTTGGGCACGATGGTGAATATGTTCAGGTTTCTCGCCTGGGTATGCCTCTGACAAACGAAGCGGTAATTCCGATTGGGATGAAAGACAGATGGAACGCCACAAGCCCGTATAATGGTGAAGATCTTCAGTTTGCCAAATATTTTACCAATCCGGAATTGGCGCTTTATATGGATGATTCTCAGTTTGGAGGAGCCGTTCCATCTTTAAATGCGCTTAGAATTCAATCTAATTCACTGGGGGCGTTCGATTTTCGCAATGGAAAACCAGGCTTGTATGGTTTGAAAGGAAATGCTGCTCTGGATGGAACTGCGCTTGCAGAAGCTGCTTTTGGAGGGGTATTGTTGCCAGACAATGCAAGCCCGCGTGCTGTGGATCTTTTACCAATATTTTATACCGGAGTGCCGAATCTCATCCCATACCAATTGGCAACCGGCAAAAATAACAACCCGTTAGCGGCCGGTAAGCCGTTCATTCATAACTTCTTACCAACGCTTGGCGATATGCTGCGGTTGAATATGGCAGTTCCTGCAACTCCTCGCAATGATCCGAAATTCAGTTCGCTCGGTTTGGTTGGAGCAGCCGTATTAGGTATCACCGATGCAGCATATAACACAAATACAGATTTGCAATGGATACCTAATATGGATGGATTTCCTAACGGACGCAGGTTGGAAGATGACGTCACGACGATCGAACTTCAGGCTGTTTCCGGTGTGGTGCTCGCGGCTGTAGGCTTATTCTACGACGATGCTACTGCGGAAGCTCCGGTATCTCCTGCTTTGGTAAGCGTGCTGTCATTCACATCCGGGCCGACTAAAAATGACGTTGCGCTGAAAGCGACGTTCCCGTATGTGCAAAATCCGTGGAGAGGATATGACTACGAAGAGAAGGCCAGATTTTAAGCTCAAATTATAAAAATCGTATTTATGAAAAATATTATATATCTGGTTGGGGTACTCGCATGCATATGTCTGGCTCCCTATCAATCTCAGGCTTCTTCTCACCGGGAGGCACCGCTGATTTCAACTGATCCGCTGGCTGACAACACCGATGTGTATGCGTTCAAAAGCCCGATCGACAAAGAGAATATCGTGTTGGTTGCCAACTACATTCCATTCGAGCATCCTGCGGGTGGACCAAACTGGACTTCGTTCGGAGAAAATATCCGATATGAAATTCACGTAGACAACAACGCAGGGACCGCCGGAGCGGATATCGTATATAGATTTACGTTCAAGAAAATGAACGAAGATCCATCGACGTTTTTCCTCATTCGTCTGGGAAAAGAAAATCTTAAAACTACCTACACTTGCGAACGCAGTATGGACGGTGGAAACAGTTTTACGACCATTATCGAAAATGGAATCGTACCACCGCCTCATATTGGCCCACGGTCAATTGATAACAAAACAGTTGGTTTAGGTTCCAGTTATGAGCAATTGGTTGAAAAGGCTATCATGACTGCCAGCACAGGTGAAAAGATATTTGCAGGACCGGTTGATGATCCGTTTTTTGTTGATCTGGGCGGTATTTTTGATTTGGGTAACGTAAGAAAAGAAGGCGCGAGAGACGGTGTTGCAAAATTCAATTGTCATTCAATTGTGATTGAGGTACCCGTGGCGACCTTACAAAAGAACCATAAAACTGTAGCTCAGGCTGCTAATATATTGGATGGTGATTATGTCATCGGAGTATATGCATCCGCTAGTCGCCGCAAGATTACTACGCTTTATGGTGGTGGAGATATAGGATATGATGGTGATTGGGTTCAGGTTTCGCGTTTGGGAATGCCTTTAACCAACGAAGCGATTATCCCGGTTGGGATGAAAGACAAATGGAATGCAATGAAACCTTCGCAGGATCTTCAGTTTGCCAAGTATTTCACAAATCCTGAACTGGCGTTGTATATGGATGATTCTCAGTTCGGAACAGCAGTGCCGGGATTGAGCGCGCTTCGCATCCAAACCAAATCTTTAGGTGCTTTTGATTTCCGGAATGGCAAGCCAGGACTTTACGGTTTGAAAGGAAACGCGGCGCTGGACGGAACAGCTTTGGCTGAGGCTGCTTTTGGAAGCGTTTTGCTACCAGATGCCATGAGTCCAAGGGCAGTTGATATCCTTCCTATATTCTATACCGGGGTGCCTAATTTACGTCCATATCAATTGGCTACTGGCAAAAACGGCGATCCACTTGCAGAAGGAAAACCATTTATCAATAACTTCCTTCCAACACTTGGTGACTGGCTTAGATTGAATATGGCAGTACCTGCTACTCCCCGTGATGATCCGAAATTCAGCTCGTTGGGTCTTGTTCAGGCGGCAGCACTTGGGTTGACAGATCCGGCATATAATCAGAATAAAGATCTTCAATGGATTCCGAATATGGATGGCTTTCCAAATGGACGTCGTTTGGAAGATGATGTTACAACCATTGAGCTGCAGGCAGTTGGCGGTGTAGTATTGGCTGCGATTGGTCTATGGTACGACGATTTTACACCTCAGGTAACTGAAAGTCCGGTGACTCCAAATTTATTGAGTGTTTTGACTTTCAACGCCGGTGTTACTAAGAACGACACAACTTTAAAGGCAGTTTTTCCATATGAACAAAATCCATGGCCAGGTTTCCGGGGAAATAGCTATGAGGGCACCGTAGTCGAAACTCCAAAACCGATGATGCTAGCAGCAATTGTTGAAAATTATGAATGCAGCACAGGCATGATCACTTTCGGAACGACAGGCGCTGATCCAAATAAAATAATTGAATATTCAGCGGCCGGTGTGGTGAATGGCGTTTGGGGGACAAGCAAAATGCGGATGATTGAGCAAGAGCTGCTTAGGGATAATAACAGCCGCAGTATATTGGTTGTAAAGGCTCGTTATCAGGGAGATCCGGCATCAGAGGTAAGCACCGATTTTGATTTCCGTAAGCCTTGTCAGTCGAATATGAGGTTGGGATTATCAATTGGCGAAACTCAGTCGGAGCCTCTCAGCGCATACGTAATGGGTAATCCTACGACGAACGACGAAGTGGTGATCCAGATCAAAGGTGCAGCCGGTCAGAAAGTGCAAATTGACCTGGCTAACAGCAGAGGGCAGGTTATCGGACAGCAAGTGGTAGGACGCGCCTCTGCAGCTGAACAGCGGTCGGTTAAACTCGGCAAATCAAGCGGTTTCTACTACATCCGGGTGAGCACTGCCACTAATAAGTACACGATTAAAGTATTACGTTATTAAAAATTAAACCATTGCGGGTTTTGTCGGCCGGAGGGAGGTTGAGGTTATTGTAAAATGTAGCTTTTATTAACCTCTGGCTGTTTTTAACTTTTAACATCCTGTTTCATGAAAAAGCACCCAATATTGTCACGAATTATGTTTTGCCTGATTGCGGCGTCGTTAGCGATGTTACAGCTGAGTTGCGATGAAAAGAAAAAGTCCGAAACCGCAGAAAGCAAGTCAGTCAGCATGGATATTCCGCCATTATACGAACGTCAGGGTACGCTGGCAAAGGCTGAAGAATGGCAGAAAACGAAGCTCAGGGTCAATGACCTAACTAAAAAAATTAAAGAAAATCCAAGTGATATTAAGGCAAGATTGCAGGTGGTTGTCATTTATTTGTCAGAAGCTCGAATTACCGGAGAGCATCCATATTACTACCCGGCGGTATTGAAAATTCTGGACGGAGTGTTGGCAATGGATCCGAAGAATTTTGAAGCTACCACTTTTAAAGCTTCTGTGAAGATGTCGCAGCACCAGTTTTCGGAAGCGAGAAGGTTGGCCGAAAAGGCTCGTCAGATTAACCCGAATAATGCATACGTATATGGCGTATTGGTCGATGCCAATGTCGAATTGGGTGATTATGAGCAGGCCGTGATTATGTCGGACAAAATGCAGGAGTTAAAACCTTCTCTGGAAGCCTATTCCCGTGCGTCCTATTTGCGTGAAATTTATGGCAACTATCCCAGCTCGATAGCGGCAATGAAGCTGGCGGTTCAGGCGGGATTGCCAGGATCGGAACCTTACTGCTGGAGTAAAAATACACTTGGTCATTTATACGAAACCACCGGGCAACTCAATGAAGCAGAGCGTCAATATGATGAAATTTTGATTATGCGCCCTAGTTATGCCTTTGCACTACGTGGAAAAGGCCAGGTATATAAAGCGAGAAAGGAATATGGAAAGGCATTGGCGGAATTGGAAAAAGCGGCTAAAATAATGCCTGAATTTTCTTTCCATGAAGAAATGGCCGACATCTATGCACTGCAGGGCGAAAAAGAAAAAGCAGCTAAAAAGTATGCAGAAGTGGTGAAGATGCTAGATGAAGATGCCATGTCGGGCCACGCTGTTGATCTGGAACTATGTAAACTATATACCAAAACCGGGCAACTGGATTCAGCATTGGAATATGGGCTTAAAGAGTACAAAAGAAGACCGAAGAATATCGATGTCAATCATGCCCTTGCCTGGGTTTATTACAAGAGAAAGGAAAATAGCGTAGCCCTTGAACATATCAATATAGCATTGCGTACAGGCAGTAAGGAGCCGGAATTACTTCAGATGGCAAGTGCTATTCAGCTGGCAGTTGGCAATAAGGCTACAGGTGAAAAGCTGGCTGCGCAGGCGAAGAAAACAAATCCGTCATTTGTTTTGTAGTTGAAATCGATTTCATAAAATCAGCCGATATGAGTTTCTTTGCGGATTATGGGCTAATGAAAGGGATGTTTTGATAAAGTTTATATTACAAAAATGAAGAAATATCTACTCACTATTTGCTGGCTGTTAATTGCTTTTCAGGCATTTGCGCACCTTGGAAATATTTCTGGAACGGTGTTTGATCACAACAGTAATCTTCCTTTATCTGGCGTGACGGTTCAGCTTTCAGGGCTTGGAAAGTCGACCTATACCAACGAATTGGGTCAATATAGATTTGAGGGTCTGGTCGCCTCTGAGTATAAAATTGAATTGTCTCACGTCGGATTTAATACGGAGATTATCAGGTTGATAGTTCAGGATAACCAAACGGTTTTTGCAAAAACTGAGCTGACAGGGTCAGAAGTCAAACTGAATGAGGTTTTGATATCATCTCAAAAAGCGCATGACCAGCAATTGATCAGCAGCCTGGATATCAAGCTGAGACCAATTACCAATTCTCAGGAAATCCTGCGCATGGTGCCCGGACTTTTTATCGGTCAGCATGCCGGTGGTGGGAAGGCAGAGCAGATATTTTTACGTGGTTTTGATTTGGATCATGGAACAGATATTCGCCTGACAGTCGACGGAATGCCGGTCAATATGGTTTCTCACGCCCACGGACAGGGTTATGCGGATCTTCATTTTGTGATACCGGAGATGGTGCAGGGTGTGGATTTCAAAAAAGGGCCATATAACGCGGAGAAAGGAAATTTTACAACAGCCGGATGGGTTGACTTTCGTACGAAAGATGCGTTGGATCGATCTTTTGTAAAATTGGAAGCTGGGCAGTATGACAGTTATCGCGCTGTTGCAGGGATCGATTTGCTGGGTCAAAAGGCAAAAGCTAATGGTCAGTCTGCCTATGTCGCTTCTGAATATTCTTTCACGAATTCCTATTTTGAAAATCCCCAGAATTTCAACAGGTTTAATATCATGGGCAAATACCATGGTCATATCGCCCCAAACACATATATGACCTTGACCGGCTCTACTTTTTGGAGTAAATGGAATCACTCAGGACAAATTCCCGACCGAGCATATGAATCCGGCCAGATCGGTTTTTTCGGTTCGATTGATCCCTCAGAAGGAGGGGAGACCAGTCGTACCAACTTCAATGCGCAGTTTGTTACGGTTACACCTCAGAACTTTGTCGTTAAGAACCAGGCTTTTTACAGCAATTACAACTTCGAACTGTTCTCGAATTTCACCTTTTTTCTGGAAGATAGTATCAACGGAGATCAGATCAGGCAAAGGGAAAAACGGAATTTATTTGGCTATAACGGAAGTGTATCAAAACAGGTTTTTTGGGGCAAAACGCAGTGGACCACAACGGCAGGGTTGCAATACAGACAGGATATAACCAGCGGTTCCGAACTTTCTCATACCAAAAACAGGACAGAAATATTGCAGCGTAACCAATATGGAAATGTAAATGAGTTGAACGCGGGCGCATATCTGGATGAATTAGTTCAGGTTAACGACCGGTTTACGATCAATGCTGGAGTGAGAATAGATTATTTTCGTAACCAGTATAAGGACCTGCTTGGTCAGCCCATCAATACAAAACATGCCCAGGATGCGATTGTCTCGCCGAAGCTGAATTTCTATTACACCTTTAATCCGCGGTTTCAGTTATATCTTAATTCAGGAAAAGGTTTCCATTCCAATGATACGAGGGTAGTGGTTCCGCAAGGTGGAAAACAGATTTTGCCCGGGGCATATGGGTCCGACCTTGGCTTCATATTGAAACCTACTCCGAAAATATTGATCAATTTCGCTGCGTGGTATTTATGGCTGCAGCAGGAATTTGTCTATGTAGGCGATGCGGGCGTGATCGAACCAAGTGGCAAGTCGAAAAGACAGGGTCTGGATCTTTCAGTTCGTTATCAAATCTCAAAAATTTTATACGCCGATGTTGATATCAGCACCGCGAAACCAAGGGCTATTGGCGAGATGGAGGGCATGAACTATTTACCACTCGCGCCACTCTTTACGTCAACCGGGGGGATCGTGGCGCAAATGGCCAATGGATTCAGCGGATCATTAAGATATCGCTATATGGCCAACAGGCCAGCCAATGAGGATAATTCCATTGTTGCAAAAGGATACTTCGTGACTGATGCACAGATCAATTACTCAAAAAAGAGATATAATGTAGGATTATCGGTTCAAAACTTGTTCAATACACGTTGGAAAGAAACACAATTTGACACAGAAAGCCGTCTGAAAGGAGAGAGCCAGCCAGTCGAGGAAATACATTTCACGCCAGGAACTCCATTCTTTGCGAGGCTGAGTCTTACGGTGTTTTTTTGATTGAGTTTAATTCAACTGTACTTGAGTTTTCAAAGGGCTGAATGATTTTTTGATAATTCAACCACGCACAATTACCAGACTACATCTTCCCGGAATCAACATCCCTGATAAACTGAACAACACCTTCCATGAACACTTTCTGATCGTCCCACATAGCCAGGTGGCTTCCGTTGGGACAATATAGATAACGACCTTTTTGAACCAGTTTACTTTGTTCTTCCATCGCTTTTGGATCCATCGTGTCATGTTTCGCTCCGATCATCAGGGTTGGTTTTGCGATCTCTTTCAGTCTCTCTTTGATGTCCCATTTTGCTAGCCTGCCACTGATACCAAACTCGCTCGGGCCTTGCATCATCGTATACACGACGCCGTTTGCGTGCTTCATTGATCGATTAAATCCGTCCGGCCATTCTTTCAAACGACATAAATGTTCTTGATAAAAATTGGGGATGAGGAGCTCCATATAGCGCGGATTGGCAAAATCCTTTTTCGCCTCAATAGCTTTCACTTCGGCCAGGACTTCCGGCTTCATTTGTTTGGCAAGCACTTCTTCCGCATACTTTCCATATTCAGGAGCGCTTGCCATCATGTTGGCTACAACCAGACTCTTTAAGTTTTTCTGGTATTTCAAAGCATATTCCATACCCAGAATCCCTCCCCACGAATTCCCGATTACATAAAAATTGGTACTGTCGGCGCCAATTGCTTGCCGTACTTGCTCCACCTCTTCTACAAAACGATCGGTAGTCCAGAGCGTGCTGTCTGTTGGCTGGTCGCTATAATAAGAACCCAGCTGGTCGTATTCATAAAACTCAAAACCCTCTCTTTGAAAAAAGGTCTCGAAGCATTCCATATATTCATGCGTCATCGCAGGTCCACCGTGCAGCAACAATATCTTTATTTTAGGGTTCGTGCCGAATCGTTTCGTCCAGACTTTAAAATCACCAACAGGCGTCTTAATAGGAATCATTTTAACGCCTCCCGATTCTATTGAATCATTGTAGTTGAAATATTCAACGAGCGAAGACTCAACTGGAGTTGTTTTTTTCTGACAAGAGAAGGCTGCAAAAACGGATAGCAGGAGGATGAGTAAACGCATAGGTTCAATTGAAATAAATGTTGATAAATTAAGGTTGAAATCTGGAAATTACTTAGCTGTTTCCTTGTAATATCTAATGCTTTGAGTGACAGACGTCAGATTGTTTGGCTTATCCTGCTGATCTCGTTCAATCATCATATTTCCTGAAAATTTCTGACGTTTCAACTCCGCAAAAATCTCGGGGAATTTAATAATGCCAGTGCCCACTGTTACATCTTTTAATTTTGGGTTGTCATATTCGGCAATATCTTTCAAATGCATCGCAATGATATGGCCTGACAATTTTTTAATGCCTTCGGTCGGGTTAATACCCGATTTCGGCCAGTGACCCACGTCCGGGCAAGCACCCAAATTGGGGCGATTTTTTAAAGCTGCTAAAACAGAATCGGGGTGCCAATATTGGCTTGTACCTTTCCAGTGGTTGTGTAACGCCACTTTTATCCCATATACCCCTGCGAGGCTATCCACGCTGTTTAGCAGATTTACAGGGGGCTCAGCAGTAACATATTTTACCTTCAAATGTTTGGCTATTTCAAAATCCTTTACCCATTTATCAATCGTTTTTCCGCCGACAACATATATTGATTCCATTTTCAACCCGCTTTTTTCGATCGTCTTATACAATTTGTCCAAACCGGAAGCGGAGAGGTTCATGATCAGGCTGTCCTTCAGCTCCGGGCCTGCTTTTCCGAATGTATAGCCCTCGATATATGTTAAGCCCGCGGTTCTGACGAGCTCAAACTGCTCTTCCAACGGAGATGGATTAAATGTGTATAAGGCAATACCTAGTTTCCAGCCCGGGCCTTTTGTATGGTTAAGTCGTTCTTTCGTTTCATCGTTTTCATACTGCTTCTTTTCAACTTTAGTGTTTGAAGCATAAGCAGGAGCGATTGCCTTCGACACGTTTTGAGCAAAAACAGTAGAGACGCTTACATATGCACAGAGGATCAATGCCGTTTTTAACAATCCTTTTTTCATTGACGTTGGAATTTATATTCTTGATTTATAAACTGTTATATGCTTGTGTGGGTTGAATTTGATTTGCCATGAAGACACAAAGGGACTAAGGGTAAAGGGTGTCCCACGCTGTTGACATAATCGCTCTCTTTTGCATAACATTAAATTAATTTGTTATTTTCCAGACGGCAGATATCCGTTCAGTTTCAGCCAGTCACCAAAATGTTCGATCCAATTATCGGTGGGAATGCCGTTTTTACTCATACCAAACCCATGACCGCCTTTTTGATACATGTGCAATTCTGCGGGTTGTTTTGCTTCTAACCATTTTTCATAAATATGAACGCTGTGTGTCGCGAAGCCTAAGTTATCATCGCTTGCCGCCAACACATAAATTGGCGTGGTCGCTTTTGGGATTTTGTTACCGATAATCGCTTTCTCATATGCATAAACTGGTGCTATAAAATTCGGCCTGTTATCGTCGTTTGCGTTATATATCACCGACATCGTGACCGTCCCGCCAGCCGAAAAGCCCATGAATCCGATTTTTTGGGGATTAATTTTCAATTCTTTGGCATGGCTGCGGACATATTTTACGGCTGCTAAGCCGTCTGCCATGGCAAGAGGCACAACCGGGGCATTGATGGAATCCATTTTGGCAAAGTTGCCGCTCATAAGAAGTGGAAGCAATTCTTTGACAGGATCATCGGTTTCACTTTTCACGACTCTATATTTTAATACAAAAGCAGCCACACCTTTAGTATTGAGCCAATTAGCAACCTCAACTCCCTCGCTGTTAATCGATAATGTATGAAACGCTCCGCCCGGCGCAATGATAATGGCAGTTCCATTCGCTATTGAATTCGGAGGTAAATAGGCCGTGATAGTTGGGTCAGAAACATTGTAAATAACCTCGGTATTGAATGCATTTTTATTACTCCTTGCCTCACTCCAGGTCCAGGTTTCGGATCCGGGAGCCTTGCCTTCATAAAGACGAATAACCTGTTGGGCGAATGAGTGTTGTATAAAGACAAAAAATGCAGATACCAGCAAAATAGTTTTATTCATCTTAATCGATCGTTATACTGCTAATAATAAGCATTTTGTGGCTGATACTACTGATTTCTCCCGAGTTTGTTTGGGATCGGTCGAGGCGTATATAGTGATTGCTGGCAATGACGGGCTCATAGGACAGGATGCGCGGAAAGTTGGGAGGAACGCGTCCAGATATCACGGGAAATTATGAAGTTAAATTTATCTATCTTAATGGACAAAAGTTGCTGATAATAACGCCGGGGTCCAATGCAGGCATTATTCTTTTGTTAAGAAATATTAAACCAGTTTAGTTGATTTAACACAAAATTCAGATGGCCAAAATTTACAAGAGAAGGATGAAAAGTTTAGCAGAAGGCGAGGAGGAAGAGGTTGAAGCAGGGTATCCATTTTATATCAAAGCACCGCTGGTTATAATCGGCCTTTATTTATTTTTCCTAATTGCTTCGTTGCTTCAGGACGTATTCGTTCCATTTTCATTTGCCGGGTTAATAGCGATTTTGCTAAATCCTGTTTACGTATTTCTGGAAAGTAAAAAAGTAAACAAGATCCTGGCGATCATTCTCACCATTCTTTTGGCCGTTTTGGTAGTGGCCGGCATTATGTTTTTTCTTTCGGCGCAAATTGCGCAGTTTGGTGAAATGTTGCCACAGCTGGAAACCAAGTTTTTTACCCTGCTCCATGAAGGCCAGACCTGGATCACTGAACAATTTGGCTTGTCTGTGGCAAAGCAAACGAGTATGGTCAAGGATGCGATGAATGGAAGCAAAGCCTTTGTCGGCAAAACCCTGAATACTGTGATGGGGATGCTTACGTTCCTGGTACTGATTCCGTTGTACGTGTTTTTGTTGCTATTTTACAAACCTCTGCTTCTAAATTTTATTTTCGAAGTTTTTGAGGAAGATCATTCGGAGAAGGTTGCCGAAATATTACAGGAAACAAAAGGTGCAGTTCAGAGCTATATAGTCGGACTGATGATCGAAATGTCGATCATAGCAGTTCTCAACTCAACAGCGCTGCTTATTATCGGTGTCAAATATGCTGTTTTACTAGGAGTTATCGGGGCAATATTAAACCTGATACCATATATCGGCGGTATCATAGCCATCGCACTTCCTGTCCTGATGTCGTTGATAACAGGAGATAACTTAACAACGCCACTTCTTATCGTTGGAGCATATACGTTGATCCAATTTGTCGACAATAATGTTATCGTACCGAGAATTGTATCCTCCAAAGTCTCTGTTAATGCCTTGATATCGATACTGGTGGTACTACTCGGCGGAAATTTATGGGGGGTGAGCGGTATGTTTTTATCGATCCCATTTGTGGCTGTTCTGAAAATTATATTCGACCGGATTGAAGGCCTTAAGCCCTGGGGGAAATTATTAGGAGATAAAATGCCGACCGATTCGCCCGAGAAAGTGGTGAAGAAAGAGCAACTTTAAGGAAACCGCGGTGCTTTTTGTCGGGATGCGCCCCATATCAATTTAAAAACCTCCGGCAAAATAAAAAATGGAATAGCTGATTTAGGCTATTCCATTTTTTATGTCTTTTCCTCAAAAGCCCGTTTCAACTCGAGAGGGCCTCACGTTTGATGCCTGTATATTAAGGGAAAAATGAGTGCCCACTTTAGCAGGAATGTCAATATCCTTATGCACGAATTGACCCCTGCGCCGCTTCCTAAAATACTGAATTTTAAGTATTGTATTGGAAATCAGAAAGTTGGAAATTTTGACACTTATTCGTCCGATTATAGACCAGCTCAATATGAGATTGCTGGTCTGGACGAAGGTTAGTTTTGATAAAGTGAAAGCCCCCGCACTATGAAAGCGTTATCATTTTCCAAAGAAAGAATGCCATTTTTTTTGTCACTGATTGCGGTGATTGTCTTGGGCTGTCTGTATTATTTTGCCTACCTCCCAAAAAATGAATTGGATATAAATGAATGGAAGTTCAGAACGCTAAGGAAAATAGATAAGAATTTTCATTCAAAGATTGATGGCGGTCACAGGCAAATTGAGACATATCTGAAAAACGACATTTTAACAAATATGTCAGGCCAAGAGCTCGAAAAACTAAATGATTTTCTTGGAAAGCAACGAACTGCTAATTTTCCCATTGGCTTTATCCGGCCAATTGGTGCTGATATATTTAAAAACGGAGAGGAATTTGGTATTTGGCAAGGTTTCATGTCAAGAGACAAAAGTAAGCAAAGGATTCTAATGACAAAGGAGTCAGAATTTAATTCCTCAAAGAAGAAACTGACACTAATTGGATGGAGGTATATAAATGAAAAAGGCGGCTACGAATTACGGCTTAACTATGATATTGAGAATTTTATAAAACCGATCCTGCCATTAAATGTATTTGATGGATATATAGTTATCGGAGATGATCAAGTATTGTTTGAAAGCTTTGCCTCGGGAATGGATGTCAAGCGGGACAGTACATTAAAGCCTGACGGTAATTTGACGGGTGCTTCAATTATCGATAGGGAATTCGGTGGTATAAAATACAGATGTTTCGTCCAGCCAGTCAGGGTCGATGGCAAGTCGAATTTCCTCGTTGTGGGTCTTCTGTCCCAGGAT
This sequence comes from Dyadobacter sp. HNCC25DJ184, assembly GCF_056895215.1. Taxonomy (NCBI): domain Bacteria; kingdom Pseudomonadati; phylum Bacteroidota; class Cytophagia; order Cytophagales; family Spirosomataceae; genus Dyadobacter; species Dyadobacter sp. HNCC25DJ184. The sequence continues at coordinate 59,629 of NZ_JBXHAQ010000013.1, forward strand.
CACTTTTTTCATGCAAAGACCCGATTGCCACCGAGACTAATTCTATTTCTCATAACAATCTTTACGCTTATTCTCGTAACATTCCCGATTTTGAAACTATTCCAGTTGGTGGAAGAAGATCAGTTATCGTTATCAGATGCGCTCTCTGTGATGATAGTTACAATGTTTCTAATGTCTATTATATTTTTAATTTTTATCAAGTACAGTGGCGTATGCGATAATCCAACCACGCCCAAAAAGAAAGTTTTAGCTGAAAATATTAAATCGGAATATATCAAAGAAATTACTTCAAACTTTGAAATACTTCATCTTCTGGATAAGTTGGGTACTGCTCCCGCTTTCAAAAAGGATTTTATAACCGTAGTCAAAAATAGGAAATTCACGAATCAGGAAGACGACCTAAAAAAGATATACAATTTGGCAAAAGATATCGATCTGGATCGGGCCTATTGGATGAGGTCGGATGGAGAGGAATTCAGAACCTGGACATCAAGCAAAGATTATCCGCTGTTTAAAGGGAATTTTAAAGAGCGGCCGTACTTTCAAGGAATTACTAATAACATGCCTTACAGGCTTGCATCGCGTGCTGATTCAGCATTCTATACCCAGCCGTTTGTGTCTTGGGTCTCAGGAAAGTTTCTGACAAATATCTCGATAAAATCCCGACTTGGTGATACTACCGTGGCGTCCATTTCTTTCAAATTAAAAAGTTTGAGGCATGCAAAATTGCCACCCATTTACAACTTTGCGGTTGTAAGTCAGGATGGGAAGGTGCTTTATCATTCTGATAGTACCAAAAACCTTAATGAGAATTTATTTGAAGAATTTTCTGCATCAGATGAACTAAAATATTCCATAAGCTCCGGATCAGAGGATGCATTTAATACCCAATACTATGGGAATGAATATAGTGTGATTGTTAGTCCAATTGGTGGCGGAGTTCCATATCATTTAGTTATACTTGAAGACCTTGTATTTGATGAATATCGCGACGTGAACGTTTTTGGTTTTACAATATCAATGCAACTTCTGATATTCCTCTTGGTGGTGATTCAGATATTAATCGTATTTTTTGCTTCTGCAAAACCTTCAATTTATAAGAATAAGATATTTGACACAGATTGGATTGGTCCCAGGGAATCCAGCAATTTGGAATATATTATTTCAACGGGCTTTAATGTTTTTATTTGTATATCGATTTGCTTCTTTCCGTTCCAAACATTTTTGTCGCGAATATTTATGCTGCTAGCGGGAATCACCGCGATACCCGTGTTTTTGAATATACTTTTTGTTCAGAAGTTTTCCAATAGTGATGTTCCGTCGTCATGGTATAGAAAGCGGGCTGGTGGATGGGGCGCGTTTGTTTTACTAATTATAAATGTAGTGGCATTTGGAAGTCTTGATGAATCAAGGTGGCGTTTTTTTATTTTTGAAATTACTTGTATCGCTCTACCCGCTTTTATATTTCTGGTTATTCATAAAAAATTGGCGCCAGGTAATTTAGCTGGAAGTATGATCCGAAAGATAAATTTCGGAGGAAGTTATGCCGCCGTATTATTTTCCTGGATGCTGGTCGTTATGGGACTGCCAATTCTGGTATTTTTTAGGGGCTCCTATGATTACGATCAGCACGTGGTAGCTCGCTTCAACCACGTTCGGGCGGCGGAAGCCAGTTTACAGGAGGCGACTGGAAAGACCAATGATCGTAATCGATTTTTCAATCGCCCGATGTCGGACAGTTTGACTGATTTTATTTACAGAGATGGAAGATGGATTTCGAGCGTGTCCTTTTTGAAAGAACATACGAGTTTGAAACATCATGACGAACCGGATCGTAAAGAGAATCTACGGTTTATTTCTTTAATACAATTTTTTCATATTTACCGAAGCGAAAGAATGCCGGGGGCGATTAGTTTGAACAGATCTGCGGCTGGCAATTTTAAGTTTAATGATTTAATGGAGCGTGTCGCTTCGATTGATGAGCCAACCGTTACCCGCCTCAAATTATCCGATAGAATATTGAGTATTCGTTCTTCAGCACTTAATTTTCATCTTCCCGGTTTTTCCAGCCCGCTAACGATATCATGGTGGATACTGTTTTTCCTTGCTTTGGCTGGCTTGTATTTTGTTTTTAGTCGCCTCATTAAGAAGATATTCGCAATAGGAGTAAGAACGGGGATATCTGCTGACTTTTATCATGACGAACTGGAAAAATGCCTTAAAACAAATCACGTTTATCTTGTAGGATATCCCGGTATTGGAAAGTTTGACTATATCGAACAACTGCTTGATAATGATCAGCTTGTGGGTTATAGTCGTATTGTTTTTGACTTCTCGCAAACAATTCAACCGGACGGGGAGGTAGAGAAGGCAGTGTGGGATAGCCAATTGGACGAATGTTATAATGACAAATATGAATTGATTATTTTACGTCATTTCGAACATGGCTTCAACAATATAAAGGCCATTCATTTTAAGCTGATGTTGCTGGAAAATCTATTGCTGAGAGCTGCAAATTCCAGGCTATTGATTCTGTCGACCATAAGTCCTGATATGATGATTGACATCGTTTGTAAGTCGGAAGCAAATAACCACGATAGTCAGACGGTTAGTCGCTGGCATACGGTCCTGGGTGCTTTCAAGATGCAGCTGGATCAGATCTCGGAATCTAAAACGAATCGTCAGTGCAATAGGGAATGCAGGGAAGATCCTTTATATGAGTCACTTGTATCGGATCACCACTTTTATTTTACCATCTGGCAATCTCTCAGTAAGGAGGAGAAATTTATGATTTATGACCTCGCAGAGGATGGGATCATGAATACCTATGATAAGTATACGCTCGCTTTGCTCTAGAGAAAGGGACTGATTGTGAAAATGGACGGCAGAATGAAATTGTTTAAGCCAGCGTTTCGTGGTTTTGTGATGGTTGGTCTTGGCGGGCTCGAGATGGGCAAGCTCATTGAAAAAATCAACGATAACAGCCATTGGAACAGAATTCGAATGCCTCTTATCATGATTTCGCTTGCGATTCTGATTTTCATCGTCTCCTCTCAGCATGAAACAAGCACCAAACTGATCACAACATTGGGTGCCCTGTCGGCCGCAATTCCAACGTTAATTAATTTTCTGTCGACGCTAGGCGGAGTAAGTGGAAATAAAAAAGCGGCCTAAGTGTCATCAAATAAATAAATTCTGTAATTGGACAGGAAAATTAACCCTGTCCAATTTGAAATCTATTAATTCGTAGCAGGCTCAGCCTCCAGCAGCTGAACTTCCACATGTAGCGATTGTAAAGTTGCATTCCCGTATTGGGTAATCATCGCCACGTCGGCCGCGTCGCGTCCATGGGCAATTTCTATTCGGTAACCCTCGGTAACTTCCTGAACCGCATCGAAAGTATACCATTCGCCGCCTATATATACCTCAAACCAGGCATGCAGGTCCATGTCCTGCAGCTTGTCGAGATAACCCACTGTCATTCTTGCTGGTATGCTCAGACTTCTACAAAGTGCAATCGCCAAATGGGTAAAATCGCGACAAACCCCAATCCGGTTCTGGGCGAGGTTCAAAGCTGTTGTACTCGAGTCGGTTACGCCATATTGGTACTTCACGTTTTTGTGAATCCATTTTCTGATTTCTTCGACCTGATCATATCCAGGCACAAAATTCCCTGCGATTTCCATTGCCAGTTTGCTTATTTCAGGCAAATCAGACTCACAATAGCGACTAGGAAGGATATAATGCATTACTTCGTCCGGCAGATTGCCAACGAGCATATATTCAGGAACTGGAAAAGGAATTGGTTTTGTGGGGCCGACCTGAGCCTGCACTTCCGTTGTGATAGTAACCTGACCCACTGGTAGTATAAAACGCTGACACGGGTTCCCGTACAAATCTGTGTATTCCGAAAATTCCACCGGCGGGTTAATATTGAAACCTTCCTGCAAAATTGATTGCCCCGATTGACGACGTGGACGTAGCATAGTTGTAACATTCGTAGGAGAATATACATCATATGTGAAGGTGCTTCTTCCTTTGATCTTCATAAAAATTTCGACTTAAATAGGATGATTGATATTAACTCAGGCGATATAAAAACCTGTGCCAGAATATGGAAATGAAATATCAAATCATTCCGCTCCGTATTCATAAAAAACATGTGATATTAAAATATTTTTTTGAACTACTTTTTACCTTAAACAGATGAGTATAACCCATATATAAGTTGTTAAATCCGAAAGAATATCGGTAAAGTAATATCTTGCGACTTACGGGATTTTACCGGTAACACCTGAATTTAATGAGAGGATGGAGGACATATGACTGTGCAAGATATATCGGAACGAAGTCCGTTTGTTGCGTGGTTTTATGTCTATTCAGGGTTTTATTTGCTACCGGCGACGGTCTGAATAAATACGATGGAGCTTCCTTTAAAATCTACCACCACGATCCGGGCGACTCCACATCTCTTGGTAGTGACGACCTAACCTGCGTGCTGGAGGATTCGAAGGGGCGTTTTTGGGTGGGAACACGCAACCATGGGCTCGATCTTTTTGATCGGGAAAATAACATTTTCCATCATATCCGACACAGGGGAAAGAATAGTATCCGATCTGATAATATCCTTGGAATTGTGGACGATAAGCGCGGCACGCTATGGATTCGTACAAAACAGGGTATTGACAGGCTTAATGTCTCCAGGATATCGCCCAAAACCAAATCGGTTTATAAACCCAGTTCCTTTCCATCGCTTCAATTTTCGTTTACCCCCATTCATGTGGATGCTGCTCAGGAGGATATAGATACGCTACCGCGGATTAGGTCGTTGGGTGATTATTCTATCAAAATATTCAAAAGGCTGGATCCAATCTGCCATCCTTATATAACGCGATTCCGGCAGCGAATGCTTCGGCTTCCTTTTCTGACTTGCTGCGCAGGTAGGCATAGTTCCGTAAATAATATATATATCAGAAGAAAGTAATGACCGCCAGTAGTTCTAACATAAATTGTAACGCCTTGAAAATTACCTCACCAACATCAAAGAACCTGTTGCCAGGGTTGACTTGTTATCGGCAATTCTGTAGACATAAACTCCCGCAGGTAAGATCACTCCCTGAGAAGTTCCGTCAAATGGCACGGCATACCCCTTTGAAGAAAAGACAGCAACTCCCCATCGATTATATATTACTACTTCCAGTTCAGGGTACAAGTCTGTGCCTTTAAGCTCCCAGGTTTCATTAATTCCATCACCATTAGGCGAAAAAATATCCGGGACGGAAATATGAGAATTAAGCTTCACATTGACAGATACTTCCAGTGCGCATCCTTGCGAGTCAGTAATCGTTGCGGTATATACCTGATTGTCTGTTGGCGTGGCAAGTGGGTTCGGAGAGTTTGGATTGTCCAGATAATCAGACGGAAACCAATCGTATAGGTAGTCGTTGAGCTCGTCGTTACCGATGTAAACACTGCCTCCCTTTTGAACGGTTACTTCCGGGGCAATATCTACTTTTGGTAAGGCATATACCTGAACCGTTTCGGTAGCAGACACACTTGGACAAGACCCTGTCCCCGTGACTGTATATTTAACCTCGTGAATTCCCACGCCAGCAATCTTGGGGTCGAAATTATCTCCTGCCACACCTGGCCCACTGAACGTACCGCCGGAGGGAAACCCCGCCATCTGAACGGGAGAGTGCTCAGCCCCACAGATAGCTAGTATCGGGATGATATAAGGAGTAACAGATTCGGTTAGCGTGATGGCCAGCGTATTGGAGTTATTCAAGCAACCAGCGGGATCGGTTATCTGCACAGTGTAGCTTCCGCTTTCTTTGACGTAAAGCTGGGCATCACTCCCTTCGATCGGCAGGTTATCCCTGCTCCATAAATAGTGGTAATCCGGCTTGCCGTCCGTTGAGGAAATTAACAAAGAATCGCCGGGACAGAAAGAGGTGGTATTATTGGCCGTACTAATGATAGCAACCGGAATTTCACCCTTTTCAATGTCGACAGTATCAGAAAAAGATTTGCATCCATCTGAATTATCCGTTACGACCAGCCAATATTTACCCTGGGTTGTTGCCTGAACAACTTCTCGTTCACCCGGGGCAATTACGCCGTCTTTGTACCACTCAAAGCCGTAATTGCCATTTATAGGAGCATATAGGTCAAATTGTCCTCCATTTTCGCATATAAGCGGAAAGCCGTCGTATTTTAGCTCGAAAGTTGGTTTTGATACGTCGACCAGGATTTTTTGGGACTTCCCCGATTTGGAACAGTTTGAAACAGAGGATATATATAGCTGATATTCACCTTCTTCCGAAACTTCCAACGTCGACTTATTGGCACCTTCAATATTTCTGCCATTTTTTTTCCACTGGTAGTTCCAGTTAGGATCGACTGTAGAAGTTAGGCGTATAGTATTTCCCGCACAGATGGATGCCTCGGTGGCGGCTTGTCCATTGATGTACGCTATCGGATCGGGGAGAATCGCCGGCGGACAATCTACCACATATAGCTGATAATCTCGTGCCACTGAACCTATAACAATACCATCACGCAGTTCCTCCACCAAAACAGAAAATGCGAAAAGGCCTAATTTATTAGGAACGACGAAAAGCTCTCCGGTTTTGGCGTCGATCTGTAGGCCTGGAGTCCCCGAAATTGCATTGGTTGCGCTATATCCTGTTTCCCATTGATTGGGATTGAAGCCTTCCGGGTCGCGCATCTTGTACCGCAATTCATCGCCGTCTTCGTCAACGGCGTCAAAAGGGAAATTAAACGGTTCTCCAATGCAAAGGTAGGCTCCGTCTATTTCGTTAAAAGAGGGCGTCGAATCGAGAAAGGGCTTACCATCTTTAGTAAGTGGAGGAAAATAGGTAATCAATATCGTTTCTAATACAAATGGGGTTTTCAGGTTGGTTATGGCATTATTCCTGCAGCAATCTGTCCATTTTATGTAATAGCCTTGAGGGTGGGCGTACTTCGAAGGGTCCAATGTCACAATGCTTTCGTAGTGAACAAACGATGTTTTAAGGCGGCGGGATTCTGTACAGGCTTCGTTTTCGTATAAGACTTGTTTTTCAGAAACCCGGGGAAGCTTTAATTCTATTATTTTTTGATCACCAAATTTTCTGAAAATAGTGACCTCAAGCTCTGGAGCTGATCCGAGCCCAATGGCTTCGTCTATATATACTTTTAAGGTGATCTTATATTTCCCGGGCTGTTTTTCAAGCGCTTTCATCTCAATATTTCCACCCATGATGTGAGTTGCCATCCCTTTTGCACCACAAATGCATAAGAAAAAGATCAGAAGGAGTGTACGTAAGAAATGTAACATACCTGATAACGAATAAAGGAGGTGAATTTATAACGCTGAGCTCCCACAAATTAAAACAATCGAACTGAAATTTTGTAGCTGAAAAGGTACTTTTCGGAGAATAGCACATTATTATTTGATACAGAGAAATTCAACAGTGAAATGTCCAACATTTTCAAGCAAACAACGGATGGGATGTAGGTATTTGGGGATCCGTCTGGACTAGGACTAATTCTTGGAATTTTGTATCCTGATTTTCGTCGGTATTAAGACGACTGCTGATTGTTATTTTGTATCTTACTATCTATCAGTGTTCTCTCACGTTCAATTTCGGCGATAAGTTCTTCTTCAGATGGTAGGAAAAGTCGGTATCGGGTGGCGAAAAGCTGTTCATTTCCCTTGAGAATGGAATATTTGACAACGGTCTCTTCTTTTTCGCTGCATAATATGATACCAATCGTTGGATTGTCTCCTTCTGTTCTTTGCAGATCGTCAAACATGCGGATGTACATATCCATCTGGCCCGTATCCTGATGTGAAAGCTTGCCGGTCTTAAGGTCGAACAGGACGAAACATTTCAGAATGTAATTGTAAAATACGAGGTCAATATAAAAGTGAGAGGTTTCGGTGCTGATGCGGAACTGACGACCCACAAATGAGAAACCTTTTCCGAGTTCCAGAAGGAAGTGCTGCAGGTTTTGAATCAGGGACGACTCTATATCGCGCTCATTCGCCATGAAAGGTTGAGGGATATTCAGGAATTCGAAAACATATGGATCTTTGATGAAGTCGTCAAGCGTATGTTTCGTGGCAGCAGATGTAGGCTTTTTGTTTTCCTTTGACGACAGTATCCTCTCAAAGTAAAAGGTGTTGATATTGCGCTCTAGAACGCGGCTACTCCATTGTTGATCAGCAGCCTCATTTACGTAGAAGTTTCTGGCAGAAACATTTTCCACTCTCATAATCAGGCGGTAATGTGTCCATGAGAGCTCTTTCCTTAAACCGCCCAAACTAAAGATGGACGAGTCGGAAGCCAATTGAGGTGTCTGGGAACGTTTGGTAAAACTGCCGAAAATTTTTGAGGTTGGCGTACGAAAAACCTTTGCCGAAGTCGCCTGAAAGTGATATTGAGAGTTCTTTCAGCAAGTAATCTCCATACTTTGCCCTATGTTCTCCTCGCTGTTCTTCTTCAACAATTCGCTTTCCCACTTGCCAATATGCCTGAACCATTGCAAAATTCACAGCCTTGTAAGCCTGCTGTCTCGCATTAGTAAGAATAACTCTGACGTCATTTACCAACGATTTTTCCATTTGTCGACGAACATTAAAAAAGGTTAAGACCTATGTCGTCGATATTACTGACTTCCTGATGTGGAAGTCACAGAATCAATGGAATTGAGGTGATAAAATTGGTGTCTACATAACACGAATAGGCAACAAGGTGCCTGAAATGCATATTGTGCTGCAGATGTAAGGATATGTCAGCCAAATAAAGCCCGAAACATCACAGTATCTCCAATTGGTTGATTGTCAGTAGTTTCCTTTGTGATATAATAACATTTTCCATGAAATGCAGATACTACACCCATCTTTCGCAGAACAAAAAAAGCTTTTTCAACCGTTGCACGTGACACGTTGTAATATCGGCTGATCTGGTTGATAGACGGACAGATATCACCACCTTTCAGGGTTTTCTGCTCGACAGCGTTAGAGATCGCCGCCACCATCTGATGGTATATCGGCGTGGGGAGACTTTTATCGATCGTCAGAATCTTTTCAAAGAGGTTATTTTCCATGGGTTCAGTAAGTCTTCTTATGTTTGCAAGATTCAATATACTGTCAAAAATTCCGGTAAGTTTTTTCAATATATCGTTTGGACGTAATAATCGACGAATCGCCGGAATGGATAGACGGTTGCTAATATTGTTTAGCTCATAATTTCTACTTGAAAAAAACGGTTCGAATTCCTGATTCAAATATTCTAACTTTGGAATATGTGTAATAAAATGTTCTCGACGGACTTGTGGTAGACTGGAAAATTAAACGGTTCTCTTTCAAAAATTTACTCTGGTTGGTGATGTGTTGCCTTGGCGTTTTTCCTGTCTGGGCGAATGAAAACGGAAGAGTATTAAGATATTCCTTGAAGGAAGGCCTGTCATTTGGCATCGTGAACAGCATTGTTCAGGATAAGAAAGGGCTCATGTGGTTTGGTACAGGTGACGGTCTCAATCGGTTCGACGGCACCTCGTTCAAAGTATTCAAAAATAATCCTGATGACCCCAAAACGGTATCAGGTAACTATATCAAAACGGTTTTTGTAGATACCGAAGGAAAAATCTGGACTACTTCACGAAATGGATTGAATGAATACATTGAAGAAACGGAATCATTCAAATTGCACAAGCCCATACCAGCTCGAAACAGCTTGGGGAGTGATATCAGTGATATTTCTCAAGCGAGAGATGGGAATCTGTGGATTTCCCTTAACGGTTCCGGTATCGCGCTTTATAATAAAAAGACGGCTGCCTTCACCTATTATAACCAGAAAAGCACCCCACATCTTGCCTCCAATTCAATACTAAACGCCTTTGAAGATTCGCAAGGACTGCTTTGGCTCGGGACACGTGACTATGGAATTGAGGTTTTTAAACTGACTAAAAACAGACAGGTCGTCAACGCTGACCTTAATCTGAGTGCCATTCCTTCTACTCGAATCAACGGTATCTATGAAGATCATCTTCACAATATCTGGATCGCTTCGGCAAAAGGACTTATTTTATTTAAACGCAACGAGGGCAAATTTTACGTATTACATGTAGCAACCAATAGTCAAAGTGATATTTATCTTTCATTATTGGAAAACGATCGCCACCAGTTGCTCATCGGTGTTCAGGACGGCGGGTTGTATAGCCTGGACCTGGCCCAAGTGAAGGATCGGCAACCGGCATCTTTTGCATTTGAGAAAGTTAATGATAGTCACAATCAAGGCATTACGCAACGTTCGGTCCAGTCGATTTATATGGATAAGGACCGGAACATATGGGCCGGAACTTATGGAGAGGGGGTATACCTGATCAGTCGGATACCGGAGAAATTTCGAAAATTTGAAAAGAAGATTCGCGACGACCGGGCTGAGAGTTATCTTCGTTATTATGGGATATGCCTTGATAATGAGGGATATATGTGGTTGGGTACGGATGGCGATGGTATATATAAAACCAAAAGCTCGGGCGAGGTCGTAAAACATTATACTGCCAGTAACGCTCCCGGTGGGCTTTCTGACGGTGCGGTCATCGCTGCGTACCGCGACAGCGGGGGAGATCTTTGGTTCGGCTCCTATTCAAAAGGAGTCTTCTTATATAACCCCAAAACCGATTCGTTTAGACAATTCTCTAATACCCCGAACGATCCATCGAGTCTGGCCAAAAATGATGTCAGGGTTATTTTTGAGGATAGTCGAAAAGAAATTTGGGTTGGGACCAATGGAGGAGGTTTGAGTAAAATGGATCGTAAGACTGGCAGGTTTGTCAATTATCTCACTACCAATAGTAGCATCAATTCCAACGACGTCCGTGCAATAGTTGAAGACCGCAATGGAAATTTATGGATCGGAACTTACGGAGGCGGGCTCAACTACCTGAATGTGAAAACGATGCAGTTTCAATCGTATTTCAATGATCCTGCTAAAGCGGATTTTCTGTCAAACCGCATCATTTTTTCACTCTATTTTGATAAAGCTGAAAGGTTATGGGTTGGCTCGGAAGGGAATGGGTTGCTGGTTTATGATACAAAAGGAAAGAAAACGATGCATTTCACAACCAGAAACGGTCTTGCGAATGACGTTATCTATGCCATTATGCCGGAAGACAATAATAAGGTGTGGATTAGTACCAATAAAGGACTTTCACGGATCACTTTGTCGAACAACCGAATAGAAAATTTTGACCAGAGTAATGGGTTACAGGCTGGGCAGTTCAATCCCAATTCCGCGCTTTATAATTCCCGGGAGAAGTCGATGGTGTTTGGTGGGACAGAAGGTTGGAACTTGTTTTTTCCTGAATACATTGCGCCGTCTGCTTATAAGCCAAAGGTGATGATCACGGGGCTTCAGTTGTTTGGTCAGGATATTGAAGTGGGCGATATGAGAGACGGAAGGGTGATATTGGACCGGCAAATTAGTGAGCAGCAGGAAATTGTGCTGGAACCTTCTCAGTCGGTTTTTTCAATCCAATATACCGCACTAAACTACGCATATCCAGACGGAAACAGCTTTGCCTACAAACTGGATGGTCTTGACCGGGATTGGAATTATGTTCAGAATGAGCGATCCGCGACCTACCGATATTTGCCGGCAGGTTCTTATACCTTCAGGGTAAAATCAGCTAATCAGGATGGTGTTTGGTTTGAGGATTTTGCATCGTTGAAAATTCATGTATTACCTCCCTGGTATCAAACATGGTGGGCATATTTGCTATATATCAGCGTTTTAGCGCTGGTCTTTTATTATTACCAGCAATATAAGATACGTCAGGCGAGGTTGAAATATGAAGTTCAGCTAGCTCATTTTGAAACTCAGAAGGAAAAGGAAGTAAATGAGAAAAAGCTCGCGTTTTTCACCAGTATTTCTCACGAATTCCGAACCCCTTTGACACTGATTATCAATCCGGTGAAAGAATTGTTGCAAAAGGCAAATGGCAAAAGTGAAGAGGATAAGAGCCTCACAATCGTTTATCGTAATGCCAAAAGACTGCTAAGTTTGGTGGACCAACTGTTACTCTTCCGAAAGGCGGAGCAGGGTGCAGACAAACTGAAACCAGCAAAGCAGAATATCGTCGATTTAGCCAGGGAAGTGTTTCAATGTTTTACACATCAGGCTGAACAGAAGCATATTACATACCAATTCATTTGTGAAAGTGAAAGTGTGGATATCGTGGTAGATCGAGAGAAAATCGAAATTGCGCTCTTTAATCTGGTGTCTAATGCCATTAAATATACCCCAGTCAATGGTTCGGTCAGCCTGGAAATTACGGACCTGGGCGAGCAGGTACAGTTGTTCGTTCGTGATTCAGGACAAGGTATATCAAAAGAGGCTGGCGATCAGGTATATTCCGTCTTTCATCAGTTTCAGGATAACCGGTTTCCCTCAAAAGGAGGGTTTGGAATCGGATTGTTTTTAACAAAAGCTTTTGTGGAAAGCCATTTTGGCACTATATCCTATGACTCGGAAATGGGGAAAGGTACACTTTTTAAGGTGTTGCTTTGGAAAAATCATGCAAACCTGATGGAGCAAGAGGGGTTGGAGCATAATGCTGAAAATAACTCGGTTCTATTGGGTGAGCTATCTGAGGACGATATCCTGCTGACGTCTTCCACTATATCAAAGCATCAATTGGTGGTCGACGAACTAAGTTCAGACACCAAAACGATGCTGATCGTCGAGGACGATGAAGATATCAGGCAGTATATCGGGCAGGCATTTGCTGATAAATTTAAGTTATTACAAGCGGAGAGCGGGGAGGAAGGGATTGCGCTGGTTCGGAAACATCTGCCTGATATTATCATCAGCGATGTAATGATGAACGGGATCAGTGGAATTGAAATGTGTCAACAGATCAAAACAGACATGTCGCTGAGCCATATCCCCGTGATTTTGTTGACGGCGAGCACTTCGCAGGAAACACGACTTAAAGGAATTGAAGGCGGTGCGGATGACTATATCAGCAAACCTTTCGACAAGACGCTGCTTATGGCCCGGGTGGGCGCTATTTTGAAAAACCGCAATGACCTTCAACGGTATTTTTACAATGAAATAACCCTCCAGACAAGCGACTTCAAAATCTCATCAGAATATAAGGAGTTCCTGAAAGAATGTATTCGAGTAGTCGAAAATCATTTGACTGACCCTTCTTTTTCCATCAAAGTTTTGGCCGCGGAAATTGGCATGAGTAACTCGACTTTATACAATCGCATCAAGTCCATATCCGGCCAGTCGACCAACAGCTTTATTCGTTTTATTCGCCTTCGTCGCGCAGCCCAAATTTTGATCACTACGGATATCACCATTTCGGAGGCAGCATATCAGGTAGGTATCAATGATATCAAATATTTCAGAGAGAATTTCCAAAAACTGTTTGGTATGAAACCCTCGGAATATGTGAAGAAATTTAGAAATACGTTCCATGACAATTATCAGGTAAACCGCGGAGTTTTTCAGAATAAATTGGATAATTGACCGATCCGTTTGAAAAATTCACGGTAAAAGCGCCCGATTTTTAGAAATCGGGCGCTTTTTGTTGATATACCCCCTTTTTAATATGAAAATGTCCCCCGCCCCTCAGATACAAATAATCATACTTTTGATTGGTCGATTCATAAAATCGGCTGGCGTGTTACAGCAGTGTTATTATTCCAAGATTGCCTTCATTCTGGTTATTTCAAGAATACGAAACATTCGTTAACACCCGCCATCGCAACCTAATTATTTAATTTTTCAAACTTTTATCTATGAAGAAATCTTTTCAAAAGGACGTGGCCTGGTCTGCTCCCGAAGGGAAAACAGTCGTTAAAACGGCGAGGTTCGGGCTGCTGGCTTTTCTATTATTGGTGGTGTCATATGGCAGTTTTGCCCAGTCCTCTTTTACTGTGAAAGGAACCGTCACTTCGGAAAATGGAGAAGGGCTGCCAGGCGCAAGTGTGATATTAAAAGGTACTTCAACGGGAACGACAACCGACGCTGAAGGCAAGTATTCCCTCAGCCTTTCGGATGGCAGCGGCACGCTGGTTATTACCTATATCGGGTTTATCACACAGGAGGTAGTACTGGCCAATCGCAGCCAGATCGACGTAAAACTTGCCAATAATGATAAGGTGCTGGATGAAATCGTGGTGGTGGGTTATGGCACCCAAAAGAAAGCAACTTTGACCGGATCTGTTTCAGAAGTGAAAGGATCGGATATCGTTAAAAGTCCGCAGCCGAACTTGTCGAACTCACTGGCAGGTCGCTTTTCAGGTTTTGTGGCTAACAACCGCGGCGGAGAACCCGGATATGATGGATCCAGCTATACCATTCGTGGATATGGCACAACCGGAAATAACGACGTTCTGGTTGTTGTAGATGGTATTCCGGGTCAAGTAGGTGGCTTGGATCGTCTGGATCCGAATGATATTGAAAGTATATCCATCCTGAAAGATGCGTCGGCCGCAGTTTATGGTAGTCGTGCAGCAAACGGGGTTATCCTTGTGACCACCAAACGTGGGACTACGGGTAAACCAGTTATATCATATAGCTTCAATCAGGGTTTTTCTTCACCAACACGGCTGCCAAATTTGGCCGATGCACCCACCTATGCGACAATCCTGAACGAGATTGATTATTATAACAATCCGGCTGGCGGGATGAACCAGCATTATACTGCGGAAGAAATTGAGAAATTCAGAAATGGTTCAGATCCGTTGAATTATCCAAATACCAATTGGCAAAAAGCAACCCTGAAAAACTTTGCGCTGCAAAACCAGCACAATTTGGGGATTAACGGAGGAACCGAAAACGTGAAATATTACGTGTCTTTGGGGACCATTTATCAGGACGGTTTGTACAGAAACGGAGCGACAAAATACAAGCAATACAATTTTCGTTCGAACGTAGACGCAAATGTTACTAAGGACTTCAAAGTAAGTCTTTCATTATCAGGCCGTCAGGAAAATCGTCAGTTCCCGGTGTCATCTGCAGGGAATACTTTCCGTTCGATCTACCGCGCTTACCCGACTGTAATTGACCAATATCCGAATGGCTATTATTCAACAGGCGTTGAAAATAGTAACCCGGTTGTTTTGGGAACGAATATGGGTGGAACGACCAACAATCCGACCTCAGTTTTCAACGGGATTGTAAGAGCAAGTTATAATATGCCGTTTTTGGATGGCTTGTCTGTGGACGGTTTTTATTCAGTAGACAAGTCCTTCAATTTCTCCAAAACCTTCAGTGTTCCTTATACCCTTTATAACTACGACAAAACGACGGGAGCATATAATCCAGTCGTAACGGGCGGTTCTGCGGGTGCAGCGTCATTGTCCCAGTCACAGTTGAATATTACGAATATCACTCAAAACATTCGTCTTAATTTCCTGCGTTCGTTGGGCAAGCATAATATCAACACGTTTGTGGCTTACGAGCAAAACAAGCGTAACGAAATCACTTTTGGTGCTTCGAGGATCAATTTTCCAACTGCATCAACTCCGGAACTTTCGCAGGGCGGGGCAGCAGCGACGGACAAAAACAACTCGGGAAGTAGCTTCAATTTTACTCGTCGAAGCGTTATCGGCCGTTTTGCTTACAACTTCGATGAAAAGTATCTGGCTGAAATTCAGGCTCGTGTAGATGGATCCTCGGTTTTCCCGAAAGGAAAGCAATATGGCTTTTTCCCATCCATATCGGCAGGTTATCGGATATCTCAGGAAGACTGGTTTAAAAACAGCGTAACATTTATCAATGACCTGAAACTGCGCGCTTCTTACGGTTCTTTGGGTAACGATAATGTTGGCCAGTTCCAGTATTATAACAATTATTCATTTAATAATCAATATGTTACCGGCGCAAACGTGATCACGCCGGGTATTGATCTTACCAAATTGGCTAACCCTGATATTACATGGGAAGTTGCCAAGAAAATGGATATTGGTATCAACGCGGTGTTCCTGAAGAATTTCAGCCTGGAATTCATTTACTTCCAACAGAAACGTTCGGATATCCTGGCGGCACGGAATGCATCCATCCCGAATACATCCGGAATCGTGAATCCATATGGGTCCGGAGCTCTGGTTCCTGATCAGAACTTAGGTAAAGTGAACAGCTCGGGTGTTGAGGCAACTTTGGCTTACAACCACGCAGGAACGTTCCGCTACAATATCTCGGGGAACATCACTTATGCCAAAAGTAAAATTGTATTCATGGACGAAGCCCCGGGTCTGCTGGATTATCAGCGTCAAACAGGCGGCCCGCTTTATACCAATTTGCTTTACAACTCCATCGGAATTTTCCGGTCACAAGCTGATCTTGACAAGTATCCTCACTTGCAGGGAGCACAGCTGGGTGATTTGATCCTGGAAGATTACAATCAGGATGGCAAAATCACTGCAGACGATCAAACACGTACACCTTATGGAAATGTGCCTTTGCTGACATATGGTGTGGTTTTGAACGCGGGGTATAAAGCTTTCGACGCGGCAATTGTATTTGCAGGACAAGGAATGGTGAGCCAATATGTACTTCCGGAATCCGGTCAGGTGGGTAACTTTTACAGCAGCTGGGCAGACAACCGCTGGAGCCAGACCAATCCGGACGGGTCATATCCGAGGGTTGACACGCGTGCTTCTTCATCCATCAATGGTGGTTTATACAATAGTACTTTCTGGTTGAACAATGCGTCATTTATTCGTTTGAAAAACGTGGAAATCGGATATACTCTTCCTAAATCAGCACTCGATAAAATCAAGATTTCTTCTTTGAGAATCTACGCGAGTGCATTTAACCTCTTCACAATCACGGGGGTGAAGGATTATGATCCGGAAGGAAACAGCACGAGCGGTCAGTTTTATCCGCAGCAGAGGATATTGAACCTGGGTTTGAATATTAAGTTTTAATTGAAATTATGATGAAGAAAATACGAAATATCTCAATAGCAAGCCTTTGTGCCGCGGTCATGCTGATGACTACGGCTTGTCAGGAAAACTTTCTGGATGTAGTACCAACCGACCGGGTATCCGACGCATCTATTTTGTCCGATTCAGTTCTTTTTGAGGCATATGTGATCAACCGCTATATGGGCACCAGATTGACCGAAAAAGAAGCGGAAGGTACATTGCCTGGCTTTGGACGTGGTTTTGAATACGCGATGTGGTCGTCGCTGACCGACGAATCGATTTATAATAATGATGACAATACCTGGCTGATCCAACGCGGACAAATTGCTCCCGAAAACACGGGTATCGCTGGAACGATATGGGGAAGAAGCTACCGAAGCATCCGCGAGGTGAATTATGCGCTGGCCAATCTTGATAAAGTGCCGATGAGCGAAGGCCAGAGAAACAGGTTGAGAGGTGAATTGAAATTCATTCGCGCATTTCGCTATCAGGATCTGATTCGCAACTACGGCGAAGTGGTTTTGCTAGGTGACAAAGTATATGAACTGAGCGATGATTTGACAAGCCAGGATTTATTCGACCGCTCTGATATCAAATCAGGAATTGAATACGCCGTCGGTCAACTGGATGAGGCCGCCGCGCTTTTGCCGACAGATAACAACGGAACATACTGGAAGCTGGGCCGTGCGACGAAAGGTGCTGCTTTGGCTTTGAAGGCGAGGTTATTACTTTACGGAGCAAGTCCGCTTTACAATGCATCCACCTGGCAGCAGGCAGCTGAGGCCTCGAAAGCGGTAATGGATATGGGTAAGTATAGCTTATATTCAGGCGGTTATGGGAAATTATTTACTACGACTGACAACTCGGAAATCATTTTTGGTCGCCTGTTTGCGCAGGGTGCCCGCCACGTGTGTCTGGAAATATCAAACGGACCTAATAGCTATAACGCCTGGGGCGGAAACGTGCCGGTTCAGAATCTGGTCAATGATTATGAGATGATGGACGGAACAAAAATCACCGATGCAAATACCAGCTATGATCCTCAGGAACCATATAAAAACCGCGACCCGAGATTTTACGAAACCATTTTATACAATGGAGCACCGTACAGAAACAGCACGGTTCAGACTTTCACGCCGGGGGGCAAGGACAGCAAAGATGGCCCATCCAACTGGAATACATCGAAAACGGGCTATTATCTGAAAAAATTCATGAACGACAACCTGCCGATCGATAACCCTTGGGACGTGGCCGGAACGCAAACCTGGATTTATTTCCGGTATGCCGAGATATTGCTTAACTACGCGGAAGCTCAAAATGAAGCGGTAGGGCCTGATGCGTCGGTATATGCTGCCATCAATGCCGTTCGCCAGCGTCCGGGAGTTATGATGCCGGTTGTTCCGGCAGGATTAACCCAGTCGCAAATGCGTGAAAAGATTAGGAACGAACGCCGGATCGAGCTCGCTTTTGAGGAGCATAGATTCTATGATGTCCGCAGATGGAAGATTGCTCCTCAAACCGAAAATGTACCAGCATATGGGATCGAGATCGGTAAAAACGGGAATACTTTTACTTATGCATTGAAAGAGGCGCTTACCGGAAAGTCATTTGCAGAAAAGCAATACTGGCTGCCGATCCCGCGATCTGAGATTTTAGCATCGGACAACAAACTCGAACAAAATCCTGGTTACTAAACTTCATCGCCACCTTCTTCTTCGGAACCAGGTGGCGATTTTTTTCAAGACCCCTAAACTCAACTATATGGTTTTTCAGTATTATTCAAAAAATACACTGCTATTTTCACTGCTTTTATCATTCACGACCTGTTCAAATGCAACGCCGGACGAAACTCCCAAGCCCACCGCGGAAGCCACGATCACGGTCACAATCAATCCGGCAAAGACCTATCAGACCATCGAACATTTCGGGGCATCTGACGCCTGGTCGTGTCAATTTGTGGGAAACTGGCCTGATTCCAAAAGAAATGGAATAGCTGACTTGCTTTTCAGTAGTGATATATCGGCTGACGGGCAGCCCAAAGGTATAGGGCTTTCTCTATGGCGATTTAATATAGGTGCGGGTACGGCAGAACAGGGTGATGCGAGCGGAATCAGAGACGAATGGCGACGTGCGGAGTCGTTCCTCAATAATGACGGAACTTATAACTGGGACAAGCAAGCTGGCCAGATCTGGTTTTTAAAGGCTGCCAAAGAACGGGGAGTTAATGAGTTTCTTGCGTTTCCAAACAGCCCACCGGTTCAGTTTACCAATAACAAAAAAGGATATGCAAGTAACGGTGCCCCAAATCTTTCCGCCGATAGTTTCGGGAAATTTGCCGGTTTTATGACTGACGTCGTGGCTGGGGTTCGTCAAAAAACAGGTATCACTTTTAACTATATCAGCCCCGTAAATGAGCCGCAATGGGACTGGAGCGATGGAGGACAGGAGGGTACGCCGTTTTACAACAATGAGATTGCCAATATAACCCGTGCTCTGAGTAGCTCGCTGAACAACAGTAAGCTGCCGACAAAAATTAACGTGGCCGAGGCCGGGCAGATCGATTATCTTTATTCGGAGTATAACAAGCAAGGCAGGGGGAATCAGATCAATTCCTTTTTTAACAAAACCTCTGCGGATTATATCGGTAATCTTTCAAACGTAATTCCCGCGATTTCAGGGCATAGCTATTTTACGACATCGCCTCTGAAAAGCGCGGGATTAAAGCGTCAGGAAGTTGCATCTGCTCTGGAGAAAGTAGACGGTGTAAAGTACTGGATGTCTGAGTATTGTGTTTTGGGTGACAACGGTGGGGAAATCAATGGAAGCGGTAAGGATTTGGGTATTGCTCCTGCTTTATATATCGCACAGGTAATACACAACGACCTCGTGTATGCGAATGCAACTGCCTGGCACTGGTGGATCGCCATATCTCCATATAATTATAAAGACGGCCTGGTTTATATTGATAAAAACAAAACAGACGGAAATTATCAGTCTTCAAAAATGTTATGGGCTTTGGGGAATTTCAGCCGTTTTGTCCGTCCGGGTGCAGTCAGAACAGATGTTAAAACTTCGGTAGGCGGAGAAGGACTTCTAGTATCTTCTTACAAAAATACCAACAATCAACTTGTGACAGTTATTATAAATCCTTCGGAAAAAGAATCGAAAGTGACACTCGATTTGCAAGGAAACAATTTATCAAATCAAAAGATATACAAAACTTCTGCTTCTGATGATTTGCATATAGTTAATCAAACCAGCAGTGACAAATCAATTATGGTCGATGCAAAGAGTATATTGACAATCGTCGGTGATATGAAATAGGCAAGCTTCGACATTCAATCAGCATATTCCAAATTATTTTTTACACAAAACCGGTCGGTAGCTTTTCATAATATTCCTGAATGGATCAACTATGAATGGCTATCGGCCGGCTTTGTGATATCTCTGAGAATCTCGGTTATATTTTTTGGAGGATCATCCCTCCTCCTCCGTATTCTTGATTTTCATCAATAGAGCATATGCGTTTTTCACCACAAGACGCGTGTTTTCCGTGATACTTGCAGCCTGGATCTGTTGTTTCCCCTTGCTGATAACGCCGGGCTTCACCTCTTTCATTTCAAATTGACCACCGCCATTTTCGGTGAAAACATAAAATTTATTTTCCCAGCGAACCACTGCATCTTCCGGAACGGTCAATGCCTGTTTTGAAGTAGTAGAAACCTCTCCGTTGACAAACATCCCGGGAACCAGTGATGAGCTATACTTCTCAAAATGACAATGTACTTCGGCCATCCGGTCCTCGTCAAGGTTCTTGCTAATCAGGATAATTTCCGCCTGAAACTTCTTGTCTGGTTCGCTATTAGTATATGCATCAACACGTTGCCCGATTGACAAAGAATTTAAATCTTTTTCGAACACATTGAGTGCCAGGTGGATATCTTTTGGGTCTACAAGTTCGAAGAGCATATCCGTAGGAGAGGTGTATTTACCCACATTCACATTTACCTTCGAAACGAATCCGTTGATCGGCGAAACGATAGCTACGCTTTTTGAGATATTATCGGCTCTGAGTTTGTTAGGGCTGATGCCGATCAGTTCGAGCTTTTGTCCCAGAGCATTCATCAATATGCGTTGAGTTTCCATTTCCGATCTCGATTGCTGAAAAATTTTGTCGCTGGCGGCTTTGCTGGCGTTCAGGTCTTTTTGGCGATGGTATTCTGTCTCCGCTAATGTGAATTTTTCCTTCGCAGTCAGATAATCCTGCTGCAACTGAATGAATTGCATATCTTCCAACTGAGCCAAAACCTGACCTTTTCGGACATGCATACCTGGCAGCATATTGGTGGATTTGAGATATCCGCCCAAAGGAAAACTCAAACTGACTGTGCTCTGCGGAGGAACGTCGATTTTTCCTGATAAAGTAAGTTGGCCGCTCATATTTTCCAGCGTCGGTGTGCCCAATTCGACGCCCGCGGTGTTGATTTCGTTTGCATTAAAATTTACGCTTTCCTCAGACTTGGTGGAATCGGAGGTTGTTTCAGTCGGCACTTCTTTTTTTGGTTCGCTTTCGCATGAGGCAAGCACCAAAAGGCTTAATATTAAAATGTGATATGGTTTCATGTGATATGCTTTTATAAATTTTGGAGCTTTAAGAGTTGGATGGCGGCCTGATTGTAGCTATTGATCGCGGAGATATACTCACTTTTGATCGTGATGCCCTGGTTGAGGAGCATCACCCACTGCAGATAGTTGATTTCGCCGCTTTGAAATTGCTCGTCAGCTGCTTTGATAATGATGTCAGCGTTTTTAATGGCTTGATTTTCATAATATTGCAAACTTTCATGGAATTTGACTACCTGTTCCGCTGTATTTCCCAACTCCGTTTGAAGCTGTAATGATGTGAGTTCGACTTGTGTACGGTACTTTTCCCAGTCCAGTTTTGCGGCTGATATTCTGGAGTTATGGGCTTTGAAAAATAATGGCACACCAACTCCGATACTGAAATAACTGAACCTGTTTTTGCCGCTGAAATATTGCTCCTGCTCACCAACCATTTGAGTGCCGATCAAACTCTGGTTGTTATATCCAATCGTAAAATCGGGAAGCAATCTTGACTTCTCGGTTTCCCACTTAAATCGGGCTGCATCCTGAAGATTTTTAGCCAGTTCGATTGCGGGGAGTGCAGGAGTAATACCTGCCGTATCCACCCAGGCTGGCGAACTAATTATTTTCAATTTTTCGAAAGCAGGTACATATTTAACAGAGTCCTGAATGAAGAAATTGAATTGTTTCAAATTGATATTCAGGTCTTTACTAAGCAAATTGAGCTGATTGGATATCTGCTGTCGTTGCGATTGCGCTGCTGTTTTCTCCAGAATATTGGCTTCGCCTTTTTCAAAGCGAAGGTTTGATTTGGTCTCAAAAATCCGGAAAATACTATCGGCATACAGTAATAATTTCTTACGCTCGGTCAGAACTGCATATTCATAAAAAAGCTGGCGAACCTCTGCTCGGATATCCTGTTCGGTAAGCTTCGTTTGAGCCTGAGAGGCAAGGTAATTGGCTTTCAGCGCTTTTTGCTGATTTGAATAAACAGTCGGGAAGCTGAAGGTCTGGCTGATGCCGATTCGCGTGTCGTTATTGGCACTATTCACTTTGCCATAATCCGCGCTGATATTGGTCTTCGCCAGATCATATGCGCTCGTTTGCAACTTTTCGGTGGCCTGTTGATTCAACCTGGAGCTCTGGACACTGAGATTTTTCTTCAATGCAATCTGAATCGCGCTGTTGAGATCAATATCCTTTGCTGGTGACTGCGCATATGTTGTATTGAAAAAGCAAACGGCCATCAGAATGAGTAGTGCCGGAACCGCTTTTCTGATCTTGATTTTCGTATCGAATAATAGATAAAGCGCTGGTAACACAAAGAGTGTGAGTAAAGTAGCCGTCACCAGTCCGCCGATGACGACCGTCGCCAAGGGCCGCTGAACTTCTGCACCAGCTCCGTTACTGAGCGCCATCGGAAGAAAGCCGAGCGAAGCCACAGCCGCCGTCATCAACACAGGACGAAGCCGGTTTCGGGTCCCGGTCATAATGATATCCAGTGCACTGGAAACTTTGCCCTCTTTTTTGATTCGGTTAAATTCCGTCAGTAATACAATACCGTTTAGAACTGCTACTCCAAAAAGTGCAATAAAACCGACGCCAGCTGAGATACTGAATGGCATATCGCGTAAAGCAAGCGCAAAAACTCCACCGATTGCGGATAAAGGAATGGCCGTAAAAATCAGCAAGCCGTCTTTAAGCGATGAAAAGGTGAAATATAACATGGTCAAAATCAGCAGCAAAGCGACTGGAACGGCAATGCTGAGCCTCGACTTAGCCTGTTGCAAATTTTCAAAAGCTCCCCCGTATGTGATACTATATCCAGCTTCAAACTTCATTTTAGCATCCACTTTTTTCTGCAACTCTTCCACGACAGATTCCACATCGAGTCCTCTGATATTGAAACCCACTATGATCCTCCGTCGCGTATTTTCCCGCTGAATTTGATTGGGGCCTTCCACTTCTTGTATGTCAGCGACCTGATAGAGCGGTATTTGTATTCCGCCGGGTGTTGACACTAATAGATTTCTGACATCCTCAATACTCTTCCGTCCTTCGTTTCCGACCCGAACTACCAGATCAAACTTTTTCTCACCTTCGTAAATCTGCCCTGCGGCTGCACCCGCAAAAGCCGCATTGATGGTTCGATTCAGCTCGTCGATATTCAAGCCATATTTCGCAATTTCGCTTCGGTTGAATTCAATCACGATTTGAGGCATACCGGTCACTTTTTCGATATACCAGTCGGCAGTGCCTTTAACAGTTTTTGATATGTTGCCCAACTCTTCGGCATATTTGGCAAGTTGATCAAGATTTTCACCAAAAATCTTGCAAACCACGTCCTGCTTTGCTCCTGTCATCAACTCGTTGAAACGCATTTGCACCGGATATTGAAAGCCGGTAGTCACGCCGGGAACCACCGATTGAGCTGTTTTAGCCATTTTTCCAGCGAGCTCAGGAAACGAAGTTGCACTGGTCCATTCGGATTTGTCTTTCAACACGATGATCATATCCCCGCCTTCAATCGGCATCGGATCGGTTGGGATTTCGGCACTCCCGATTCTGGATACTACCTTTTCTACTTCCGGATATTGTGCCTTGAGTTTGTCGGATATTTTATTGATTGCGTCAATCGTGGTGGTCAGGTTGGTTCCGACGAGCAATCTGGTCTCTGTAGCAAAGTCGCCTTCTTCGAGTTGCGGAATGAATTCTCCACCCATTTGTGTGAATATAAAAACGGCAGCGGCAAACAAAACGAATGCTGCACTCACCATCATTTTCTTGAAATTCAAAGCAGATTCGAGTATGCGCTGATATCCGTTTTCAATCCGGGACATGATGCGATCCGACAAATTTGGCGTATGAGAGATTTTCTTGCTAATGAACATGGAACTGATCATTGGCACGTAAGTCAGGGAGAGAATAAAGGCTCCCAGTATCGCAAAAGCGACCGTTTGTGCCATCGGTTTGAACATTTTTCCTTCAATGCCTGAGAGAGAAAGGATGGGTAAATAGACAATCAGGATAATGATTTGGCCAAAAACAGCGGCATTCATCATCCGGGAAGCTGACCCCGCCACTTCTTTATCCATCTCATTTTGAGAGATATTGGAAATACCGGCGTACTTTTTCGAGAAATGAATATGGTGCAAAATTGCTTCAACAATGATGACGGCTCCGTCGACAATTAATCCGAAATCCAGTGCTCCAAGGCTCATCAGATTACCGCTCACGCCGAAAATGTTCATCATCGCAATGGCAAAAAGCATTGATAACGGTATCACGGACGCGACTATCAGACCTGCACGCAGATTTCCCAAAAACAAAACCAGCACTATCACAACGATCAGTGCGCCTTCCAAAAGGTTATGCTCCACAGTACCTATAGCATTGTTTACCATTTTGGTTCGATCCAGAAACGGCTCAATTTCAAGTCCTTCAGGGAGCGTTTTCTGGATTTCGACAATCTTGTTTTTGATATTCGTGATTACTTCCGAAGAGTTGCCACCTTTCAACATCATCACTATCCCCCCCGAGAGCTCACCTTTTCCGGCCATCGTCAAGGCGCCATATCGAATCGCTGAACCTATTCGGACGTCGGCAACATGACTAATTAAAACTGGCGAACCGTTGCTATTGTTTTTGACAACGATATTGCGGATATCCTCCTGAGATCCAGCCAGACCAACACTTCTTATGTACAAAACGGTTGGCCCTTTTTCAATATAAGCGCCTCCGGTATTTTGGTTATTTCGGCTTAATGCAGTGAATATGTCGCTGATTGTCAGGTTTATAGCTTTCAGATTGGCAGGATTTACAGCGACTTCATATTGCTTCAGATCTCCTCCAAAAGTAGATACATCTGCAACTCCTGGTGTTCCCAAAAGTTGCCTCCGGACAATCCAGTCCTGGGTAGTTCGCAAGTCGGCCAGTGAATATTTATTCTCATATCCGGTTTTGGGTTTGATCACGTACTGATATATCTCCCCAAGTCCGGTCGTGACCGGCGCGAGTTCAGGTTTGCTGGCGTTTTCATTGATATCCACCTGAGAGAGGCGTTCGGTAACCTGCTGGCGAGCCCAATATACATCCGACCCGTCTTCAAAAACGATGGTGATCAGTGAGAGACCAAATCGTGACATGCTTCGACTTTCCTTAAGTCCGGGTATATTGCTGATTGCTTGTTCGATAGGGAAGGTGATCAAACGTTCCACATCTTCGGCTCCCAAAGCCGGAGCGGTCGTAATAATCTGAACCTGGTTATTGGTGATATCCGGCACCGCGTCAATCGGTAGACGCGTGACTTCATAGGTACCGTAGACGACCCACAGTACCATGAATATGCCAATGATCAGTTTGTTTTTAACTGAAAATTGAATGATTTTGTTGAGCATAAAGTATTGATATATAAATACATAGCATATGATCTGCGAACGCGAATGTTTTTACGCGGGCACAGAAAAATAGGGGATGTATATCCCACAAAATGATATGTGATTATACCTGAGGCGGGCGGAAGAGAGACCCCAATGAAGTGTGGTAATATACCTGAGGCTGCTCAGGGCCGTAATCTGATTTTATCGGCCAGAAAGTATTTTTGAAAGTAAATCCTGTCGCTACGGGGATGAACAGAAAGGTGGTGTGGTTAATTTCAAACTTTTTGAAAGGCAATTGCATGTCTTTTTCATCGTCGTTGTCGTCCAGATCTTCGCCCCAATAATGCATAGACATGAAATCCATGAAGGTAATTTCATGGTTAAGTTCTTTATGTTCTACGAAATGTCTTATTAGGGAAGGGATTTTGAACACCTGATACAAAGACGTGGTATCCAGTATCATGACGGTTAAGAGGATATGCAGAATAAACCTTTTCACGCCCCTAAGATAACAGCGGATACTTGTCTTTGCAACAAATGCACCGGGAAATGCCAAAGGTGCGTCAGTTTGAGGCGGTTGGAGGACACGGGCAATGGTTAGTAAAAACGCCAAAGTCCTGCAAAACTATCGTTTACAGGACTTCGGTGAATAATTAGATAAATAAACCTTAAGACAAGATCTTCTGAAGGTTAGTATAGCAATTTTGCACTATATCAAATTCCGGTGCCATATCATATTCGACGAAAAAGTATTTCAATCCGGCAATTTTCGCGGCTTCGAAAATTCTTTTGAATTCTACAACTCCGGTTCCAACCGTTGTGATAGTAGCCAAATCGGCTTTGATATCCTTCACGTGCCAAAGCGGGAAGCGGCCAGGATGTTCCTTAAATAACGCAACCGGATCCTTTTTCGCTTTTGTCGCCCAGGCGAGATCAAGTTCCATTTTTACCAAATCCTTATCCGTCTGAGAAAGAACCAGTTCGTACGGCGTCTTGCCTCCATCCACAGGATCGAATTCCGTTGCGTGATTATGATATGCGAAACCGACTCCCGCTTTTTTGGCCGCTTCTCCGGTTTTTTGAAACACCTCAATTGAATTTTTGATTTCTTCTGAAGTCGCGACCGGAGTACTTGCGCATACTAAATAACTCAGCCCACCTGCCGCAGCGTCATCCACCAGTTGCTGATAGTTGTCACGCAGGTTCAGGCTTGGCGGAATTGTGATCGGTTTTCCATCGGCTCCCGTGGGCATTTTAGCGTTCGGGGGTAATTTGAACGGAGCTCCCAATGCATGGTGAGCCCGCCAGTGCATACCCAATCCTTCCACCAGTTTCTTAAACTCTTTGGGTTCATATCCATAGTACCGGCCGCGCGTACTGAACGCAGATTCGATCTCCTTATATCCGGTCGAAGCAACTTTTTTCAGCGTTCCTTCAGGATCCTGGTTCATTGGTCCGAATAATGTAAAAAGCTGAATACCAACAGGTTTGTCGACCAAAGTAATACCCGCCAGCTTTGCAGCGTCTGCAAGGTAAGGTATGGCCAGCGTTCCAGCCGCAGCCATACCGGCGGTTTTTAGAAAGTCTCTTTTTGAAATGGTCTTCATTATCAATTAATTAGGTTTGTTTTGGAATTTAATTTTGGAAAATGACACAAGCGGTTCAATCAACTTTGCTTCGGGGTTTTTGAAAACAAAATAGATATCATGTTTACCGTGCGTGTCTTTCAGGGCTATTTCCACAGGTGGCTGGGCAAACCGATTTCGGGGAGGCGGAGCAGCGGCACCCGGCTTGGCGTTCTTCTTTTCGCTCTCCATTTCTGCCATTACTTTTGCCATGTCAACTTTCGGCGCAACAGCCAGTTGCTTTTCACCAATAATCGGTCCGTTCGGGGTGTCTAATCTGACTTCAATTGTTCCTCCCACACTACCTTCCCGCTGCTGGGCGCTGGCATTCAGTTCCAGTTTTTCTATTCCCGTCAAATCTATGGCTTGGAATGCGATGTAACTTTTGTCGAAAGCAACGACGCTGAAGCCCAGCCCGGCGACACCTAATGCTTTCATTTCAACTCCTTTACTAATCGGAGCTTCGGCTCCATTCAGTTCCGGACTACGTAGAACGATCATTTCTTCGGCCGTTTGAGCTGGCAAGTTTTTGACAGGTCTGTCGGAATATGCTGCCCTGATCAGTACCGAACCCTTTCCGTTATCGCCTTTCGGAATTTGAGGGGTATAATCGCCTTGAAGTGGAAGAGTTGACAACGTTTTGTCGGTACTGTTCAGGATATATTTGACGATCACTTCTGCATCAGCCACCGGCAAAGCCGGGTGAGCAGCCATCGCAACTTCACCCCAAACTCCCGAGCCGCCTTCCAGAACCTTTTTAACAAGCTGATTAACCGCGCCAGCCTGTCCTTTGTATTTGTTGGAAACATCGGCAAAAGACGGACCAACAGATTTGGTATTTGGTTGATGACAAACCTTGCAATCGCTTTGGCCGATCAGTATCTGAGCCACGGCAAACTGCGTTGAAGCATCCACACTGCGTTGATTTTGAGCTACTTCTGCGTAATCAAAACCTTCGGAGGTATAGTCAATACTCACTGCGACCTGGGCGGGCTTGATCTTCCCTTCAGCAACGCTACCGTCCTCTTTATCAGTCACATTGACGGTATAGGGAATTGGTTTGCCAGGGAAAAAGAACGTTTGATTACCTTCAAGCGCTATGGCAACTTTCGGCGGTTCGTCCCCCGCAACGATTTGAATTGATCGGCTATTGCTCGCGCCTTTTGCGTCGGTCACGGTCAATGCTGCCGTATATACACCTGCCTTATCAAACTTTACAGTTGGATTTTCGGTGGCGTAGATTTTCGGTGCTGA
Organism: Dyadobacter sp. HNCC25DJ184; assembly: GCF_056895215.1. Classification (NCBI taxonomy): domain Bacteria; kingdom Pseudomonadati; phylum Bacteroidota; class Cytophagia; order Cytophagales; family Spirosomataceae; genus Dyadobacter; species Dyadobacter sp. HNCC25DJ184. The sequence goes on from NZ_JBXHAQ010000013.1 coordinate 88,452, forward strand.
AGCCGCTCCGGTTATTTTCCAGCTGTATTTTAACGCATCGCCATCCAGATCTTTGGTTCCTTTGGCAGACAAAACTGTTTCCAATGGAATCTGACCACCTTTTCGATCAGCAGAGACTTCGACGATAGGTTTACGGTTTCCGCCATTGTACTCAATCCGAACCAGACGGGAATTATCACTTTTGCGGAACCAGTTGCTACCATATTCAAGAATATACAAGTCGCCGTCGGGACCGAATTTGATATCAATTGGCTGAACCGGGTGATAGCTAGGCAGTACTCTTTCCATTGATTCGTAGTCGCCCTGGTCATTCATCGTGATGGTCATAATCCAGCCCCGAGAGAAGTCGGCCGCTATCCATTTGCCTTCGTAATAGGCAGGCCACGGACGTTTGGGATTTTTGAAATCAGCACGGTGGTATATTGGCCCTCCCGTTGCACTTCTTGAACCTGAACCAACAAGTGGAAACTTTTCGGAAACACCATATGGATAGTAGATGAAGTTTGGGGCAACCGGTATCAAATCCTTCAGACCCGTGTTGTTTGGCGAATTGTTGACCGGTTTTAACGGATCTTTTTTCTCCAAGGGTTTATTGCTAGCATAGTCAAAAACGGGAAATGCTTGGTTGTCACCCACAAACCAGGGCCACCCAAAGTTGCCCGGTTTTCTGGCCTGGTTCAATTCGTCATATCCTCTTGGCCCAATTTCCGAATCCTCACCTGCATCAGGACCAACTTCGCCCCAATATACATAACCCGTTTTGCTGTCAATCGAGATACGCCAGGGATTCCGGTGACCCATTGAATAGATTTCGGGGCGAGTCTTAGGCGTTCCTTTTGGATAAAGATTACCTTCGGGAATGGTATAAGTTCCGTTGGCTTCAGGATGAATGCGCAGAATTTTTCCTCTCAGATCATTGGTATTTCCGGCATGACCTTGATCGTCCCAACTGCTTCTGCCGGGCCGTTCGTCGGTTTGCGCAGCCTGCTGATTCCCGGTGTTGTTTCCAACTGTAAGAAATAAATTGCCAGCCTTATCCCATACCATACCGCCTCCGGTATGGCAGCAAACTTCTCTTTGCGTGCCGATCTCGATGACGACCTTTTTTGAGTTGTCAACCAGTTGGTTATCAACCAGATCCCAGCGAGCCAGAACGTGTTTTTTCTCGGTTGGATCTGCGTAATAGAGGTATATCCAGTGGTTTTTGGCAAAGTTTGGATCCAGCGTCATACCCATCAACCCTTCTTCAGCTTCTCGTGAAACCCCTTCCGCACTGACGTACTTTGTGTTGACAGGTATCGTCGCGATCAGGTCGGTGGTTTTTGTCGATGGGTTGTATTTCTTTAAATTCCCCTTTCTCTCGACAATATAAGAAGTGCCATCTGGAAGTACCTCAAAGGCCATCGGCTCATCCAGGTTTTCGGCCAGAACCACGGGAGTAAATCGGCTTTCGTCCGGTTTTGTAATCGTATCCTGAAGCGTAAACGAGGCTAGTAACGCAACGCCTGCGATTTTAACGGGCCATCGGAAATGCCTCAGAACGGCATTTCTACGATCGAGTAATGTTTGAATCATTATATTAGTCAGGTTATATTTATTTCTTAGATTATCCAATTTAAGGCTTTTTGCGACAAGTTGGCGACATAAGATCCCTAAAGGCACTATTCTTTTTGTTTGTTTATAACCGATATAATACTTAGTCGTTGTATTGTGCTCATAATCAGTACTGTATGACGAATTTTTTGCATAAAAAAAGGCTCCCGATCGGAAGCCTCGTTGTTTGATTAATGAAGGATTGTACTGGATGTGAAGTCTTTTTTTGCAACACAGACGCGAAGAGCCTAAGATTTAAAATAATGAATCTGTTCTATTTTGTGCCTCCGCGTTTTGTAACAATTTCAACTTAACATGATATCAGTTTGGAATCATACCATGCGGGTCGATTACAAACTTCTTGGCCGCACCTTTGTCGAAATCATGATATCCTTGCGGCGCATCCTGCAATGTGATCACCTGTACGTTCACCGCTTTCGCGATTTTGATTTTGTCGTATAAAATGGCCTGCATCAGGTTGCGGTGATATTTCATGACGGGACATTGTCCGGTATAAAACGAGTGTGACTTAGCCCAGCCCAAGCCAATCCGGATGCTCAGACTACCTTCCTGTGCGGCCTTATCCTTGGCACCGGGGTCGCCGGTGACATATAGTCCTGGTATACCTATCGCTCCGCCGGCTCTGGTTACCGCCATTGCCGTATTAAGTACTGTTGCTGGTCGTTCTTCTGAAGCGTGGGAACCGTGGCCACGGGCCTCAAATCCAACACAATCCACAAAGCAATCCACTTCTGGCGTGCCGATTATTTCTGCAATCGCTTGTTCGAGCGGTGTATCTTTCGACAAATCAATGATTTCACATCCAAAGCTTTTGGCCTGATCCAGTCTTTCCTGAATCATATCGCCAACGATTACAACTGCGGCACCAAGCAGGTGACAGGACGCAGCGCAAGCCAGCCCAACAGGACCAGCGCCAGCTACATATACAATAGAACCTGGCCCAACACCGGCGGTCACTGCTCCGTGATATCCGGTAGGGAATATATCAGAAAGTAAAGTCAGATCTTTAATATACGCCATTCCCTGATCTTTATCCGGGAATTTGAGCAGGTTGAAATCTGCATAAGGAACCATCACATATTCAGCCTGACCGCCGACCCATCCGCCCATATCCACGTATCCATATGCGGCGCCAGGGCGTGCAGGGTTAACATTCAGGCAGATTCCCGTCTTGCCTTCCTTACAATTCCGACAACGGCCACAGGCTATATTAAAAGGGACAGACACGAGATCTCCGACTTTGATAAACTCCACATCCCGACCCGCTTCGAGGACGATTCCAGTAATTTCGTGACCCAAAACTAGCCCGGCAGGTGCAGTAGTGCGACCACGAACCATATGCTGGTCGCTGCCACAGATATTGGTAGAAACAATTTTCAGAATAACGCCATGATCACATTTGCGATCACCAATGGATAATTTGGGATATTCAATTTCCTGAACAGCCACTTCACCTGGTTTAATGTAAGCAACTCCATGATTTTGACACATTGGGCAACGGGTTTAGATTGGGAAAACATTGTACATCAAAGCCTTTGTTAGGCCGCTTTTTTATCAGCCGGAACGTATAATATCTTTATTCCATCCGCCCGTTATTTTAGAGCCGGATGGCGGTTATTACTTCTCTGTGAATTTCGTGTACTGTCTGCGCTGAGTGATTCTGATATGGTGTTTTAATAGCGGGATGAGTCAATATGGAGGTATAAGTACTATTTATTATGATTATACTTCTATTATTTACAAATAAAATAGATGCGACTGCGCTAGGATATCATTGCATTATGCCGAAGTAAAAAGATTGGTGCATGAGGAGAAATTGGCTCAGAGTATTCGCAGGGGCTGATATAGACGGATCTGCTTCCGATATTTTGCTTTGTTTTAGTTTAAAAAGATAATCCGAATCAAAGCTCATTTTCGCTTTCAACCAGGTCATCTCACAGACATCGATTTGAGTATCCGGGTGGCCAGGCACATCATCACGGCGAATTGGTATATACTTTGCGCCGAGATAAGAAATATGAGCTATCCATAAATACTTCCGGGCTGTCGTGAAATTTATTGAAGTCCATCAGGTTAAAGGTCTGCACAACAGAACAAAGGAGTATTAAGGAACAACATATTCAATGAAAAGTTCGTAATACTATTTCGGGAGGAAATAGATTTAGTTGCATGTTTATCTGCAAAATGAGACCATTCTACCTTATCTTTCGCTTTTTTGTTTGTTTGTAAAGATGTATTAATGAAGAAAGTAGACGTTTGCCTAAACTTTTACGGGAAGCCTTATCAAACAATTGTAACATTATCAAGCCTTTGGAAGCATTCCAAAAAGCATATTGATCGTATTTACATCATTACAGAAAAGAAGCAGCCACACAACCATTACATCGGAGTTTATATCCTGAGGCATTACCTGAAGGCCTTGCCAATCACTTATTTTACGCCCAGGCATTTCTATGATGGTGTAGGGTCTCCGCCCGTGGATTGGCTTCAGGATCCTGAGAAAAGATATGGTTTGAACTTTCAATATGCGCTGGAGAAAAGTAACAAAAAGCTCATGTTCATTACGCACAATGACTGTCTTTACAAAGAAGATTTGCTAGGAAAAATGCTGGCGCGACTGAAAATGGAAAAAGCGGACGAGCGGGTGGCGGGAATTGGACTGATCGGCCAGTGCTGGAATTGTCCGGCCTTTGAGGCACAAGTTTGCGATAGTGATCGTTTCCAGGAGTACCAGCCGGATTCGAGTCAGTTAAAAAATCTCCTTCAGGAATTTCCTCCCGTGCGTTTGGCTATTCACGAACAACTCGTCGATAATGGTTATTTACACCCATTGCCGGAATGTCGCCTGAACGAATATGCCTGCCTGATTAACGTAGACTATTATAATCAAGAAGTTTATCCGGGAAGTAATGTGCGTCCTTTCGGAGGTAGCTGGCATGGTACTGATACTGGAGCAGCCTGGTTTTATGAGATGTACAATCTGGGTTATAAATTCATCAATTTCCCGTTTGAGCCTGCCATGATTCATGCGCCTTTTGCAGATAACGGCAGTGGGCACAAAGGGAATTCAAACCAGAATCTTTACCAAATGACTGAGAACGCCGCACGCGAGTATTTGATAGCACAAAGGACGGTGGCGAAAACTGAAGCGTTGGCGATCAAATTGCACGCCGCCCGACTGGCGTTATATGTGCCATTTAAAAGAATGGTGGGCCGAGCTAAAAATAGGGCGAAGCAATTATTATAAAGTCTTTTAAATCATTTAGGAGATCTTAAGGCTAAAAAGACTCGCAAAAAGACTGACTTTTTTGTCTTGGAAAATAAGCAGCAGGACGGGTAAATGAAAATCTTTAATAATTGTAATATTTTTGGAAGTTTTGGTATAAAATTTGAGTTATATTTAGGCAAAACTCAACATGATGACTTCAGTTTGCCTCCATCAAAATCTCCGTCTAAAATATATTCATGATCTCTCGAAGTGCTGCAAGGTATTGTTGACGATGAGCTCGCTATATTTTGTTTCCTGCACTTCCAATCCCAAAAATGAGACACCTGCGGATATAGGCCAGACTACCGTTGACAGTACTTTCACTATTTGTTATGAGTCTGTCGATCAGAAAGATACGGTTCTGCTCAATGCGAGCATTCATGGCGATAGTGTTACCGGGAGTCTGGTGTACCAGTTTTATGAAAAAGACAAAAATATGGGATCGATTCTGGGAACGATCAAAGGAGATACTTTACGCGGTATGTACACATTTATGTCGGAGGGAATTGAATCCGTTCGTGAGATTGTGTTTCTCCGTAAAGATACGTTACTCCTTGAGGGGTATGGCAACCTTACCCAACACAACAATCAGGTCGTTTTCGCGGATTTATCGAAACTCAAATTCGACGGGTTGGCGTTGCGAAAAGTTAAATGTCCGTAAACCAGCCTTTTACGATCTCTTGAAAAAGTAAAACCCCGTCATAAACGAGGCTCACTTTGTGGTATAGTTATGAAATAGGACTAGTATGAGGATTGAAATTGGTCACTTCAAAAGCTTCTGTTTTCGATTGTAAAAGTTAGATTACTAATGATTTAAACTTCGCTGCCCGGCCTTCGACATGCTCGGGCTTAAACACATCTTTGCACCTTCTGCCTTAGTTGCAAAACCCAGAAGCTATATCGTTCGAAAATATTGATATAATGACGCCAGCTCTTTGTCATCATACTGAGCCGTCATCTTCCAGGGCATATCTTCGTTTCTCAATTGGTGTCCTGATGGCGTTTTGCCTGTCCTGAGTGTTTGAATGAATTGTTCCTTACTCCATTTCCCAACATTCCCAGCAAACGTCAGACTAGGCACTTTCGGTCCGCCGGGAACAACTGCATCGCCACCTTTAAAGTCTTTTTGATGGCAACCGCTGCAGGATACTGCCAGATATTTGCCCAGCGCAACGCCTTCTGCAGTGTCCGCGTTCATCACCATCGCCTGGTTATGATCAATTTTTTCAACTGATAGCAACGGCATTTTGTCGAAATAACCCAAAACTTTTGCCATGGGGCCTAGTGTCGTTTCAGGCAATATATGATTAACGGGTTTAATAATACTGCAATATGAAATTATAGCTGCCAAATCGTTGGCTGATAGTAGGGTAGTTTCGTGGGATGGCATAAAAATCAAAGGTTTTCCAGTTTCATTTATTCCATGTCGTAAGGCAGTGACCCAGTTTTCGGCGGAATATGTAGCAGATAATCCGCCTTTTCCTTTGGTCAGGTTACTGGCCGCCAATATCCCGATGGCGGGGTCATCGATCATGACTTTTCCTGACAAATCGGTTCCGTGGCAGTCCTCGCAGCCTTTGATGGCTACGAGGTGTTTGCCGCGCGCCAAGGTCGCGCTATCCGTCGGTATTGTGAGCTTTTCTTTCGGAAATGCATATATCTTGGCTGCTCGCACATTGATATTGTGAGCGATCAGGAGAAATCCGCTTCCAAAAAGCATAGCCATAATCAATAGTGCTATGCCCGACCATTTCAGTATTTTGATAAACATATCTATTTTTTGGTGCCGACCAGTTTTAGATGGATATCAATCAGATTTTTGATCTTTTGCTCAGGAGCGAGGGTGTCCGAGGTAGCATAATTAATACCCCATTTGGTGCGATCGATACTTACGATACCTTCCGCGCTGAGTCCATTGTTTTCCAGGGAAATTTTGGCAGGAAACTCTACAGGGCCTCCTTTTCCAAGAATTTTCAATGTGCCGTTCACCAGATAATTTGCTCCCTGAATCCCATCGGTTGCTTTGGAGGAATACGGTGTCACAGTTACGATTTCGAATTGTATCGATGGGTGAAGTGCCATATTGAAGAAATCGGGGCTTTGCAAATGGTGTACGAGCTGTTCTTTCAATTCTTCAGTAGGTAAGTTTAGATTGACAAGCGACGAAAGTGGAATTGTGAATGAGCCGGATGATATCTTTCCATCGGTAACTCCGAGGTTATCACTTTGAACTGAAATTGTACCATTGTTGAAATACCCGGTTTCCAGATATCCTTTCCACTCAGCGACAGACTGACTTTCGTTCAGCTTGTAGGTAGATCTTTCGACATCATTGTCGTCGCAGCTCCAAAACAATGCCGATACAGCTACCAGGGTAATAAATTTTGTTTTCATGGCTAAAGATTGATTTTAACTAAATGATTGATTTGCGTTTTTACCAAACGGATATGTCATTTTTGGCGCTACAAAATTGGGCAGGACAAGAGGTTCAGCGCCTACGCGGAAAGGAATACTATCTACGCAAAACGGATTTTCGATGATTGGGAAAGAATATTCAGGATACCCAAAAGGAGGTCTAAACTGTCTCGATCGCCTTTCATACGCTAGTTTCAACCACTTAATAAGTTTTATTGCTTCAAACGGTGACAACGTTCTAGTTTTGTGGTTAGCCCTTAACAATCAGGTGCTTATCGAGGATACTTCAATGTTTTGATATGGCAACCATTATACAAGCTTCAGATATTGTCAATTTTGATCAGGTGCAGGCAACGGCACGGCTTTCTACGAAACTGGCCAGCATGCTCCCGGTTTATCATCACCCCGCAGTCGGGACCATTCGTACCGATCATTTTCTTGCTCCCTATTTTTCGGTATCGGACATCCATTGGCAAACCACAAATGATGTGGAGCTTTACAACTGTGATTCGCCCGAAACAATTAATATTAACTTCTTCCAGCGTGGACGGATCGACAGTAAGTTTTTAGGTATTAATCACGACCTCAATATGCGTCCCGGATATCACAATATCGTCTTTTCACCAGAAGGAAAGGATGTCAGCCGTATTGCGCGTAACCAGGAAATGAATATGTTTCACATCAGTCTGGACAGGAATTTCTTCCTTTCAAGCATCGGCACAGATGATCGCTGGAGTGAACATATGATGACGGAATTATATCATTGCAGGCCCGTTTCTGCTGGTAGCCAGAATCGGGAAATTACCGGCCATATGCAAAATTTGATTGATGGCGTCCGGTACTGCGAGATTTTGGGTCCGATGCGTAACTTGTTGATTCAGTCTAGACTATTGGAACTGCTGGCGCTCCAGGTTGATCAGTTTCGGATTGCCGTTCCGATGCACCAGGAAATCCGGCATGATGAAATGGAGAAACTATATGAACTTAAAAAGTACCTGGACGTTAATTTTCTTTCCGATCTTAATCTTGCGCAACTTAGCAGAATATGCCTTTTAAATGAATTTAAGGTCAAAAAGGGGTTCAAGTTACTTTTCGGAAACACAGTATTTGGATATATACGGAAGTTGAGGATGGAATATGCTGGTGATTTGCTCAAAAATCATTCGCTTTCCATTGACGAAGTGGCCGATAAATTGGGTTATGAACATGCTCAGCATTTTTCTATAGCATTTAAAAAGTTTACAGGCGTGAATCCCTCTCAATATCAGCGAAAGAGAATCGGTAATTTGTATAGTATCCAGGAGATGATGAGCTAATAAATGTCGCATACTGGTTTTTAAAAAGAAACAAACTTGTGGTACTGGTTATATTTGTTGATAAGTAACTATTCGTCAAACAGGATCTTAACCACGGTACCTTATTTATGAAACGCAGAGACTTTGTCAAAGTTGGAGGCATGCTTGCCGCAGGCAGTGCTCAGGAATTTAATATCAATCCGCTTGCCTCCCAAAAAAGCGGCAATAATAAAGCGGTTGATTTCATGCATGACGGTCTCTTTTTGACACCAAAAGAATATACAGAAATCCTCCTGAAACTTGCGGATGAGGGAAAGGTCAAAGCTGATTTTTATTCGAACGGTGGAGTGGTGGAGGAGTTGGAGATCAAATTTGCATCTTTACTGGGAAAAGAGTCATCGGTTTTTATGCCGACCGGAACTTTGGCAAACCATATTGGTATCAGACACCTGGCAGGTAATAATCGCCGTGTTATCGTGCAGGAACAAAGTCATATTTACAATGACGTTGGAGATTGCTCGCAGATTTTAAGCGGCTTGAACCTGATTCCGCTGGCAGACAACGCGGTCGAATTTTCAGTTTCGGACATCGAAAAAGTAATTGCAAAAACCAATGCGGGCAGGGTTGAAAGTCCGGTCGGAGTGATCGCGATTGAAACTCCGGTTCGGCGCCAGTTTGACAAAATGGTGAGTTGGGAATCCATAAAAGCGGTGACGGAATACGCAAAGAGCAAAGGTATCAAAACGCATTTGGATGGAGCGAGACTCTTTGTTCAGGCCGTTCACACGCATATGACTCCGGCGCAATATGGAGCTGCATTTGATACTGTATTTACATCGATGTGGAAATGTTTTAATGCAAGCTCCGGGGCCATATTGGCAGGATCAAAAGTCTTTTGCGAAAAATTATTTCACGAAAGGAGAATGTTTGGAGGCGGACTTCCGGCAGCATGGCCGTTTGCGGCGGTGGCGTTATATTATGCCGACGGATTTATGGATGAATACAAACGAGCATGGCAAAACGCGCAAGATCTGGTAACAGAATTAAAGAAAAATGATCGGTTTTCCTCGGAAGAGTTTGCGAATGGATCTCATATTTTCAGATTAAACGTCAGTAATACCAATCTTCCCAAGTTCCGTGAAGCTTTGGCGAAACGGAATGTATCACTGGGTGCGCCGAACGAGAAAGGATTTATGCTTAAAGTAAATCCGTCAATTAATAAAGAAACCTATCAAAACCTGGCCGGGTATTTCATGGAAGCCTTGAAAGAGGCTGCAGTTTAGGGTTCCCAGCCACATATAAAAGCCGCCCCGATTGTATATCAATTGGGGCGGCTCTTTTGTTGATCTCGATCTAAAGCTGTCCTTTATTTCATTTTAAATATACCACCCACGAAAGTAGACTCAACTTCAGCTCCTTTTGTGGCTGTGGCTGTAACCACATCAATCTGATAGATGTTAGTAGTACCATTTGATCCGGTGATCGGATAATATACTTTTCCCTGGTCGACCAACACGGGAAAGCTTCTTGCGCCAGTACCATTATGAATCAGGTCGTTAACGGTTCCACCGGCAAGTTTAACATCCGTTATGGTTTGGTTAACCATATCAATAATGGCAAGCTTCAGAGATTTGTCTCCCCATGTATCCGATGACGTTTGATTTGTCAGAGTGCTGATAGCGGCAAATACCCATCCATTCCCTAAGTATTTGATGTGTGAGATTTTACCTCCCAATTTATCCGTGTTAAAGAAATAGGTCGGATCGAAAGCAGTCTCACCATTTTTGATACGAAGAAATCCACCCGGTTTTGTTGATTGGCTATATCCATTTGAGATATTGCTCGAAGACATTGCATATATATCGCCACTCTCAGTTTTAACCAAACCGTTTCTCGTTCCCCATGCTCCGGATGGACCTGTGCGGGTGTCAGTAATTACTTTTTCAAACTTGATATCAGGATATGAATATACTGCCACATAATTCGAATCAGTATGTTTCGTACTGAAATCAGCTCCAAAGGGCAAGAATGAAACAAACAATTTGCTTCCATTCACTACCATGCCAGTTGGTGTCGGATTCTCACCACCAACCACAAGCGGCGCTAAAGGAGAAGAAGGCTGTAAACTGATTGCCTTGTTTGCGATATTAATAAAGTAAAAACGAGCCTGGTCCCCTTCGGCCTTTGTCGGATATTCCAAAGCTAACATTTGGGTGTCGTCAATTTGCTGCATATCGTCAACAGCCCGGTCGAACGTTATAGTAGCGCCAATTGAAAGCACACCATTTATATCTTGAGTTATACCATTGACATCGGCAGCATCAAAGCCGCCAACAGTGAAAAGAGTTTGATTACCCTGCGTGAAATCTCGGTATCCAATCAAAGGCAGCCCGTTTCCAACAAGCGAAATTTTTCCTGTCATCAAATCATTGGCCTGAGCTACATAGTTGGTAGTCGTACCGTTGGAAGTAACACCCAAACCGAGTGCGTAGGTTTTTTCGGCAGTAGGATCCGGCGTGGAGCTGTCGTCATTTGAACACGACACGGTGAAGGCGACTACATTGAGTAAAAGTCCGATTTTTAGAAATTGCTTGATTGACATATAATTTTAAATTGATTGATAATGAGTTATTTATTAATAAAATACCGCAGTTTTACGGAAAATGAACGACCTGGTTTTTGAAGTCTGTATGAGTCGTATAGCAGGTTGTCCGTCAGGTTTCTGCATTCAGCCGAAACGTTGTATCGGCCATTGACAAGTGAGTAGCTGGCTGATATTTGATGTGAAAATTGAGTGGGAATTATATATCTTTCATTGGCTGCACTCTCACCCAATTCCGCATATACCAGGTAATATTTTTGTACATAATTCAGGTTATAGTTGAGCGAAAGCGTGTTTTTGCCCAATGGTAAATTGTAGCTAACATTCGCGTTTCCAAAAAGATAGGGGATATTTGGCAGCCTGAAACCATATGTGATATTTTTAGTCACACCGCCCGTAAGGCCACTGCTCTGCTCGAATTCCTGTCTGTCGATAATACTTTGGTAGGTTCCGTTCACTGAAACAAATAATGTTTTCTTGAATGAATAGGTAAGTTCTCCTTCAACACCTGCGGTTCTGACCTTCCCTTTGTTTTCCATTTTTCGGTTAGCACCGGCCACACTTTGATCCAGTCGAATGAAATCCTTTGATAATCTATATATTAGCCCGGTTTCGGCGGTTATCCTGTGATCTTTTTCAGATGGAGTTGCATATCGTATGCCCAGGTTGACATTATCGCTCTTTTCAGGTTTCAGTCCGATACTGTAAACTACAAAAACGCCATCACCGAAGATCTCATTTCCTTCCGGCATGCGGTATGCATGTTCGTAAGATGCTTTTACCTGAATTCTTGAATTGATAAAGTATGCAGACGCTATTCCGAAACCCGGATTATTATACTTGTACGTTGTTGCCTGATATCCTTTGTTCGGCAAATTGGCGTCAACAAGCTGATAACCAACTGACTTCATTGCGTAATATTTGGTAAATACAGAGCTGGTAAACTTATTTTCAATGGCAATATTCCAGGCAAAACCCAGAACATTTTTAGTGAGATCGGATGGGAAACGATTGCCGACAGCCTCCGGATTTTGAGGGTCAAAGGATCTCCGTTGAAAATCTGTCAGGACATAGTTAAACGCTAATGCTTGCTGGTCGTTAATTCTGTAATTCATGTTCGCCGTTAACAAACCCTCTTTATCCTTATTCTCGTTTTCAGTTCGCGAAACTTCGCCACCCACACTACCATCACTGGACGCTGCATCTTTCTTATAATCTCCGCGCCAGTTATATTCCCTGGCTGTCGTATCTATCAATTTGAAACGCGTCATATTGTAAGCGCCATATATATTCAAATCCAGCCCCTTCACGAATAAATCTGTCTTTTTATATTTTAAGGTCGGGATCAAAGAGCGGGTAGTACTTGTCATCGCACCAAAAACAGTTTCCATTACCACGCCCGTCTGGATGTCCTTGTTATTTCCCGATGCGATGAGGCCTACCATCAATTTATCGGCAAACTTCTTTCCGGTTATACCAGCTTCAACTTGCACCGTGGCAGATTCATACTTGTCGTGAAACCGTTTTTGCCATTCTTCCGGGCCGTAGGAGTTGGTATTCAGGTCTTTAATAGGCACCAAAACCTTGTAGTTGTTGTCCGAATAGTTGTAAAAAGCATTGGCTCTTACTGTAAACCCGCTCTTGATATCAGTGAAAGCACCGTTTATGGACGCCCTATGTGTGTTAAAAGAACCCGCAGAATAACTCACATCCAGATAATTAGGGTTGCTTCGCGTAACAATATTTACGGCTCCGCCTAATGCATCCGTTCCCAAAGTCACAGGCAATACCCCTTTATATACCTCTATTCTTTCCGCCATATTGGTCGGGAAGTTGTTGAGTGTCAGTGATGAACCGAAATTGTCCATCGGAATCCCATCCAAAAAAAACTTTATCTGATTGCCTGAAAAACCGTTAAGTGAAAACGTGAATTTGGATCCAAGGCCACCATCCTCTCTGACGCGCACGCCGGTCGTGTTGTTCAAAACCTGATTGAGGTCGCCATTAAGACTATATTTCGATTTGATATCGATCGCATTTACGTTAAAACCCTGTTCATTTATTTTGCGAACTTCCGTTTTTTGACGTACCACCATTTCCTGAAGATCAGCTTCGGAGGTCAGGCTTAACTCTTTTATTTCGGTTCTTTTTCCAGCAATAATGACAATTTCACGCGCTAAGTTTTTGAAGCCAACCATCGTGATCGACAGGGTATAGCTTCCTGCCGGGGCTTCCAAAACAAATCTTCCTTTCGAATCTGTAACCGCGTGAAAACCGGTTCCTGCCAATATTACATTTGAAAACTCGATAGGCTCATTATCCTTTGAAACCACTTCGCCATATATTTTCCCTTTTGCCTGCTGCGCCTGCGTATATTGAGAGAAGCTTGATATTAGAAGGAGCAGGGATATCTTAATATACAAAGTAGAGCGTTTTGCCAAAATGGCCATATCATCGTCAATTATTTTAAACCGTTAAGCCCTCTTAAAATTTCCGGAAAAGTATCGATAATGCGAGCCGCATTTTGATGGAACCCGATGAGATTCATCAGTACTATTTAGACTAAATTTAATGTGGCAAAAGTACTTGTTACTTTTTCGATAAGCAAGGAGTTATTTAGAATGTTTATGAAGAATATAATTTAAAATATCGCGAGCAGGTGGAGATTTATAATTTTCTGGTTTCCAGTATGAAACTGCCTTTCCTGAAAGGATAATGGCAAACCATTCTCCCCAAGTGTCGAAATCCTACGATGCGATTTTTTAAAAAATTAGCATTCCGTGAGCTTGACTTCTAGTGCTTTTTTTAATACTTTAGACAATGCAACCACTTTTATCTTTTTATTGAGGCCGATCTTCGGAAACACGGAATTCGTTCCGTAGCAAACCCAAATTTGCTGTTGCCTATAGACTAAAAAGATAATTGTCGCAAATAGCGGATCTTTCTGCAAGTAGATTGGTCTTGGACCACAAAGGATACTGGCATCAACCTGCCTCCATGCTTTGTTGTAGGTTGTTGGGCGGTCAGTTATGACCGCCTTTTTTTGCGCACAAAGGGATGTGTGAGCAGACTAGTGTGGTGATTGCCTATCTTCTGTTAAAAGCTTGACAATTTGATCGTTACAATGGTAGAATATAATCTGCACGAAGTCCTCTCTCGGTCTTGACTTCCCGATAGAAGGCGAAATTCTGCTTGGTCAACACACGTACGGAAGCCTCGTTTTCAGGAGATACCAGTGCAATAAGCGTGCGGATATATCGCAATTCTTTTGCATAATTGATAAGGCGCTCTGTAATTTCCGAAGCAAAACCTTTCCCCCAGAAAGCAGGATGTAGCGCATATCCGATTTCTATCATTCCGTTTTCGAAAGGAACAATTTTGGCAAGGCCAATAAATTCGTCGGTTTCAATATTTCTAACAGCCAGGAATCCAAGACTTTCCGCCTTCATATCAGCATCAAGCGCAACCTGAAAGCGTTCTTTCGTGTCTGCTGCCGATAGACCGTATCCCGTAATGTGCTTCATCACATCATCTTGCACCACCAGTTTTTCATATTCGGGAAAGATATCAGGTGTGAATTTGGAGTAGGAGAGTCTTTGCGAAGAGAATTGCATGAATCTATTGCGTTGGTAAAAACTCAAATTTACGATCATCGATGAATTTTGCGTCGTCAATTCCAACCAATCTTGTTTTTCTCAAAATAAAAATATCGGCCAAGCAAGAAAAAAAACCTGCTTGTCCGATATAGACTTTACTAACAACTGATAAATTAAAGTTACGGGGTTAGCCGTTAATAATTTGTCCGCCATTCGGATGTATAACCTGCCCGCTGATATAGGAAGCGTCCTCGCTTGCCAAAAAGACAAAAGCAGGTGCCACTTCACAAGGTTGACCAGGTCTCTTTAACGGAGTGTCTTTTCCAAACGATTGGACATGTTCCGCATCGAATGTAGATGGAATGAGTGGCGTCCATATAGGGCCGGGTGCAACTCCGTTGACCCTGATTCCCTTATCGGCAAGATTGCCGGACAGCGAACGGGTGAAAGAGGTAATCGCACCTTTGGTGGCAGAGTAATCCAGCAATCCGGGGCTACCATGATATGCGGTAATCGACGTGGTGTTGATAATAGAATCTCCGCTTTGCATATGCGGAAGTGCTGCTTGAGTGAAATAGAAAAACGAAAAGATATTCGTTGCAAATGTCGTTTGTAATTGAGCTGAAGAAATCCGTTCAATATCCTCTTCCGGATGCTGTTCAGCAGCGTTATTGACCAGGATGTTAAGTTTTCCAAACTCAAGTACGGTATCCCCCACAGCCGCTTCACAAAATTTCTGTTCACGAATATCACCTCGGATCAGAAGGCATTTTCTACCTTCTGCCTCCACCATCGATTTCGTGGTTTCGGCATCCTGATCCTCAGCCAGATACACAATCGCAATATCTGCACCTTCACGCGCAAAATGAACTGCAACTGAACGGCCAATCCCACTATCACCACCGGTTATAAGTGCCACTTTATCGAGCAGTTTTTCACTTCCTTTATAATTTCCCCGAATCACGACGGGCTGCGGATTCATCACTTCCTCCACGCCTGGTTTATTCGGCTGCTTTTTTACTTCTGCTTCCGCGTTCATATAGGTTAACGGTTAAGGCTTGTTTTATTTTTGAGCTTTTGCTGGTTTCGTTTTTTCATTCGGGACTTTGGCTCCTTCTTTTCTTGCTTCCGAAAGTCCGATGGCTATGGCTTGTTTCCTGGAAGCAACTTTTCTGCCACTTCCGGTTTTCAGAGTTCCCTTTTTTTCCTCGTGCAGCGCTTCGCCAACCTTTTCCGAGGCTTTTTTTGAATATTTAGCCATGGTGATTTGTGTGTTTAAAATTTGCCGCGTCTAACTAACAGGAGCATACTTTTGCTCCTTACTTTGTTTTATTCGCCTTTGTTTTATGTACCGGTGAGATTGATGAATGGCATTCATTTGAGTTAATACCATATCATATTCATATTGAGGTAATTTCCCCGAATTAAGTGCCAGATCATATGCTTTCAAAGCAGCATCTTCTCCCAATTCGGTGCTTTCCAAAACGGCCCTTCGAACATTATTGGACAACGTTGCTTTGATGTCCATCCACACCCGGTAAAGCTTTCCGGAGAACAGGGTTCCGGATTGCGCTTCTCCGCCCAACCTGTTAATTTGTTCGGTTAACTGTGCAGCGTAGTTCTTACTATCATTACTTAGTTTCTGAAAAAGGCCGGTCAATTCGGTATCGTTCTCGTCCACTTCCGAAGCCGCCTTCGCATACCCCGCAATCCGGTCATTGTTAATCAACAGAAGATCGTTAAGGACGTCTATTGTTTCTTCTTTCGTATTCATAACGTTTTTAATTTTAAGTTGAGAATAGGAGCACTCAGAATTTCTTAAACCTCCCTAAAGTTGAATTGTGGTATATTAATTCTTTGTAGGTATTCTTTGAAAACCGTGCCAGTTGTCAATGAAGTGTACTGTACAATTAATTGATTATGAAATCATTATGTAATAATTATTTCTTTTTCCGGGCATGGCAGATCTGCCGTCACCTCGAGTGCGGAATACGCTTTCGGTTTGTTACCTTATATTTCCACGAGGTCCTTCTCTGAAAAAGTAGCTTCTCTTTCCGCACCTTCCGCATCCTTAAATTTGCATTTGATCTGATTGTCTTCAGGATGACCCTGCTCTTCGTTTGAAATGGCAATTACCGTCATTCCGATTGTCCCGTCGATTTTTTTTACCCAACTTCCGACATTAAACCTTGATTTACCGTTTTCCATGGCCTCTTTGCTTTTAATTGATTAAGTGAGTATTGTTAGATTACCTGCTACTCATGTTTACAACTCAAAAACTGTTCCCAAGGAATACGGATGAACCCTTTTGCGAAAATTGCCATATTATACGTATACAATTGGACATGGTTTGAGTGAATGTCTGGACTTATGGCAAATTTTGAAAAATGCTGAAACTGCGTTGAAACGTCCCTATACGGTGGAGCATCCTCTACATTTCATCTAAAATTTTCATACTGCGAATAACTGTAAATCTTTTATAGATGTGAATTAGCTTATGTAAGTATT
Organism: Dyadobacter sp. HNCC25DJ184; assembly: GCF_056895215.1. Classification (NCBI taxonomy): domain Bacteria; kingdom Pseudomonadati; phylum Bacteroidota; class Cytophagia; order Cytophagales; family Spirosomataceae; genus Dyadobacter; species Dyadobacter sp. HNCC25DJ184. The sequence continues at coordinate 105,750 of NZ_JBXHAQ010000013.1, forward strand.
TGTATATGAAATATTTATGGGTTTGCTGGAGCCAATTGATAAGTCTATTAATTTTTAATTAAAATCAGTCTAATTAAGTTAAGATTGCTACATTTGCCATCAGAAGAACAAATGATAGCATATGAAAAAACTTATTTTACCAGTTTTACTTGTAGTCTTTTTTGCAAGCTGTAAGTCCGATGATGATGATAATACCATTGTAGCGGATCCACTTCGTCAGGAGGTTGTAAGCAATTACGCTGATCTGGTTTCAGCCAATTATCAGGATGCGATCACACTCGCGAAAGCGTTGCAGACAAGAGTCAACGCGTTTGTGGCTAACCCAACTGCACAGGGTCTGGAAGATTGCAAAACGGCCTGGATAGCAAGCCGTGTACCTTATTTGCAAACAGAAGCGTTCCGTTTTTATGATGGACCAATTGATAATGGAGATAATAACTACGAAGGGTTGATCAACTCCTGGCCGCTGGATGAAGCATATATCGATTATGTCGTGACTGATACTGCGACCAATGCAATTGATTCCACTGCCGGAGTGATAAATGATGTTACAAACTACGCTGTCATTTCCGAAGCCATTTTAATTGCTGACAATGGGAAGGGTGGAGAATCGGACGTGAAGGTAGGATATCATGCCATTGAGTTTCTACTCTGGGGACAGGATTTAAACAAAGGGGCTGACAAGTATAGTCCTGGCAAAAGACCATACACCGACTACGTCGACGGAGGAACGGCATCGAATCAGACTCGCCGCGGTCAGTATCTGAAAATCGTGACCGATCTTTTGGTAAAAGATCTGGAAGCAGTTCAAAGTCAGTGGGCTGCGGGTGGTGCGTATCGGGCATCCTTCACTTCAGCTGCCAATGTTGAACAATCGTTGACAGATATGTTAAACGGTATGGGAAAATTGACAAAGGGTGAACTTTCGGGTGAGCGTATGACTGTTATACTTGCCTCGAAAGATCAGGAGGACGAACATTCCTGTTTTTCAGATAACACACATAATGACTATGTCTATGATGAAGCGGGAGTTTACAATGTATATGTAGGAAAATATGTACGTCTGGACGGATCTGTTTTGGACGGTCCAGGGCTTGACGATCTCGTGAAAGCGAAAGATGCCGCTGCAAATACTACCATGATCGCTAAGCTGGATGCATCCGTAGCAGCAATTCTTGCAATACCTGCTCCAATAGATCAGGCTCTTACAGCTGCCCCCGAAAAATTTCAGGCCGCGATTCTTGCGCTTAGATCTCAGGCAGATCAGCTGACAGTTGCAGCGTCGAAAATTGGTATCAATCTGAATATTCCTGAAAGTAACTAGGGTAATTAATTAATAGTTAGCGTTGTGACAGTTTCGATTTGAAGCTGTGGCAGCGTTTTAATAATGAAATGTAAATGTTTGTGAGTCAACACAAATTCAGATTGCTGTCTTTGCTGGCGTGTGTATTTATACTATCATTTTTGAGTCGGTGTCATCGCTCCGATGTAGATTCCGAGCCAGTAGTTGATGCGGATGAAGCTTTGGCTGGCGGCAAGGACGCAACGGTTTTTGATCAAACGGCGAACGCTTTCGGGAATTCGATCAACAGCCTGAATTCAGGTGAGGTTGATCGTTTTGTAATAGGTAATTCTTTCAACAGAAATAATTGGGTTACGGCGCCATCGTCTACCAGTGCACGCGATGGATTAGGGCCATTCTTTAACGGCACGTCCTGTTCTTCGTGTCATTTTTTAGATGGAAAAGGAGCCCCTGTCTCAGCAGACGGAGCAGTGAATCAAGCTCTGCTTTTTCGGCTTTCGATACCCGGAGCGTCCGAACACGGAGGACCGGTTCATGATCCGAATTATGGAGAGCAGTTTAATCCGCGAGGAATTATCAGCGTGGAGGCCGAGGGGGATGTTTCGGTTGTTTATCAAGAACAGCCGGGTGTATATCCTGACGGGACGGCATATTCACTAAGAAAGCCAACTTATACATTTTCCAATCTGAAATATGGATCGCTGGACGGAACGATGATATCGCCTAGAATTGCAACTCATATGGCTGGGGTGGGTTTATTGGAAGCGGTTCCGGAGGCAGCTATTCTTTCCAGAGAAGACCCGGACGACAAGAATAAAGACGGTATTTCCGGTCGGGCCAACCATGTTTGGGATTTTACTTTGAATAAGAAAGCACTGGGTAGATTTGGCTGGAAGGCTAATCAACCATCTGTGAAGCAACAGACTGCGGGCGCATTTGTTGGTGATATTGGTATCACATCATCAGTTTTCGCCAGCGAAGATCTTACGATATCTCAAAAGGAAAAATATAGCGGGTTGCCTAACGGCGGAATGCCGGAGGTTTCCGACGATATATTTGACGACGTGGTTTTCTATATCAGAACTTTGGCAGTGCCTGCTGCCAGAAACTTTGATGACGATCAGGTGGTTCAGGGCAAAAGGCTGTTTCTAAAGGCGAACTGTTCGGGCTGTCATATTGCTAAAATGACGACGGGGATATCGGCTGGCGAAGCATACCTATCCAACCAAACGATCAGGCCATATACCGATTTGCTTTTGCATGATATGGGCGATGGCCTGGCCGACGGCCGTCCTGATTTTGAGGCTTCCGGTAATGAATGGCGAACCGCTCCATTATGGGGTATAGGTTTGGTTAAAACTGTTAATAAGCATACTAATTATCTGCACGATGGAAGGGCCAGAAATGTACAGGAAGCCATACTTTGGCATGGCGGAGAGGCAGAATCTGCTAAAACAGTTTTTATGAGTTATTCGAAAACAGAGCGGGAAGCTTTACTGCGATTTCTCGATTCTCTGTAATTTAAAATTGATATAAAGTCCAGTAAATAAGATAGTTAAATCCATTCTTGCTGACATTCACCGAATTGATATGACCAAAGAAATCAGAGTAATATGCATCCTAGCATTGATCGGGTTGATCGCCCTTGTCAATGCATGCTCGTCGGACGAAAGCACGACGGATCCGATTAACGCAACAGATCGGGTAGCGATGCTGACCAACGTCGGCGATAACCTGATCATTCCAGCATTCGAGGCTTTTGAAGCCAGTACGGCCAGCCTGAAATCGGCAGCGGCTGCTTATAGTTCGGATGTAACAAACGAGCAGAAACTCATCGAATTGCAAGTCGCATGGCTTGGTGCCGCAACTGCCTGGAAAAGAGCGTCTTTATTTTCTCAGGGCCCGATTGAAAATGGCTTTCTAACCTTTGGAATTTACAATCCGACGATCAATACTTCCGGTATCGAAAAGGCTATATCGCAAACCACGACTACCATCAACAATGCATATATTGAAAGTTTGGGTGCGCCGCTGAAAGGAATACCCGCCATTGAATATTTGATTTTTAACAAAGGAGATAATGCTTCCGTCCTGAATAACTACAAGGGCATCAATGGTGGCGCACGAACTGCGTATTTACAAGCGCTTTGTGAGAATTTAGGCCAACAAGCTTCAAAGGTATTGACCCAATGGAAACCTGATGGAGGTAACTATATCAAGGAGTTTATTGCGGCTGATGGTCGCGATATTAATTCGTCGTTTGGAATTCTTTCCAATAAAATGATTGACCTCGTTTATACGATCAAGGATGAAAGGTTGGGTGCTCCGTTAGGTAAAAGAAACAACGGTACGCCTCAGGCGGATCTGGTCGATGCGCCGTTTAGTAACGAATCCCTGGCATTGCTGAAAGCAGAGTTGAAGTCGTTGGAATATACCTTTAGCGGTGAGAGTTTCTCGGGTACAAATGGTGCGGGCTTTGATGATATTCTTGATAAAGTGGGTGCAAAATCCGGCGACGAACTGTTGAGTACAAAAATAAAAGGTCAGTTTTCGGTAGTATATTCAAAATTAGACGCATTGAACAAGCCTTTAAGTGCGGCCGTCGTAAGTGATGCCTCAGCAGTGAGCGCGTTATATGACGAAGTGAAAAGATTGCAGGTTTTGATGGAGGTAGACATGATTAATAATCTTGGAGTTCTGCTGACATTCAGTGACAATGATGGCGATTAAATTTTGAAGTCATGTTTGACAAGCTAATCCGGACTGGGCAAAAACCTACAGGCGCAGAGTCGCTTGCATTTTTTCGGATTGTGTTCGGAATGCTGATGCTTGTTGCTGAGTTGCGTTTTGTTTCAAAAGGCTGGATATCAGACTTTTATGTAAAGCCTCAGTTTTTCTTTCCTTTTTATGGTTTTGAGTGGATCAAGCCATTGCCAGAACCCTATATGCATTGGGTTTTCTTCGCGTTGATCCTTTTTTCGATATTGATTACGATCGGGCTGTTCTACAGATTTTCGATCATCTCGTTTTTTTTTGCCTTCACCTATATTGAGCTCATTGACAAGAGCGTGTACCTCAATCATTATTATCAGGTCAGCTTGCTAGCATTTTTAATGTGCTGGTTACCGATGAATGCAATGTATTCAATTGATAGCCAATTGTTTAAATCGAGTAGTGCCAGACAGGTTCCGTCCTGGATGCTTTGGTCTTTGCGCCTTCAGGTTGGTTTGGTTTACTTTTTTGGCGGCATTGCCAAACTGCGATATGACTGGCTTTTCGAAGCGCAGCCTTTGAGAATATGGCTGTCAGCAAATCAGGATTTTCCAATTGTCGGTGCGTTGCTTACGGAAAAATGGGTGGCATATGCGTTGGCATGGTTTGCTATGGTATTTGATCTGAGTGCCATATTTTTACTCAGTTGGAAACGCAGCAGGATTCACATTTACGCGGTCATCGTAATCTTTCATGTATTGACGCATTTCCTCTTTTACATCGGAATGTTTCCATGGATGATGATCTTTACCGCATTGATTTTCTTTTCACCTGAATTTCATCGGACACTTTTACGCACAGCTCTGGGGGCGCCATGCGATACAATTGTTCGGGTTGGATCGTTTGCTATGAAACCATATTTCGTCGCTTTATTAGCTGTTTTCTTTGGCTCTCAGCTTTTGATGCCCTTCCGAAGTTATGCTTATCCGGGAGATGTGCTTTGGCATGAGCAAGGTTTTAGATTTTCCTGGAATATTATGTTAATGGAAAAAAACGCATCGCTGGAATATGAAGTGAAGATGCGTGATACTGGTCAGAGCTTTACCGTAAAGCCGGACAAATTTTTGACCCGGATTCAGGCGAGACAATGTAGTTTTCAACCGGATATGATATTACAATTTGCACATATGCTTCATCAATATTATCTGGAAAACGGGGTGGGGGAGACGGAGATCAGAGCCGTTTGTTATGCCTCCGTAAATGGACATGCAAGCAGACTTTTAATTGACCCAACCATCGATCTGGTTGCTCAGCAAGATGGATTCGCGCCGAAGGACTGGATTATGCAATATAGGGAATGAAAACATTTTTTGATTTAACAGTGATATTCAGATTAACGTTTACCGTCGGGTTATTCTTCATTTTTAGTTTAAATATTGCTGCCCAGCAATTGTCGATTTCCGGAAAGATCTCTGATCCTTCCGGCGTGGGAATATCCTATGCGCGTATTCAGCTCAAAAGTTCAGGAAATGGTGTTTCAGCGGATTCTGCTGGCCAATACCGACTGAATTTATCGATTGGTAAACACACCTTGATTATATCCTCTGTTGGTTTTCAGTCTCTTACTCAGGTTATTAAAATATCAGATAATGAAGTGCATTTTGATTTCACCCTGAAACCCGACGTAACGAAACTGAATGAGTTGCTGGTGACTGGTAGCAAGGAGGATTTCAACGGATTACGCCGTCTGTCGGACGTGGAGAATATGGCGATCTATGCAGGTAAGAAAAATGAAGTGGTAGTTATGAGCGGATTGAATGCCAATTTGGCCACAAACAATGCAAGGCAGATATATGCCAAAGTTCCGGGAATCAATATTATCGAAAACGATTCTTATGGAGTGCAGTTAGGGGTTGCCACACGTGGGCTCAATCCAAACAGGACTACAGAGTTTAATTCGAGGCAAAACGGCTATGATATTTCAGCAGATCCCATCGGTTATCCGGAAAGTTATTATACGCCTGCAACAGAGGCAATTAGTCGGATAGAAATTGTGCGCGGCGCTGCGTCTCTTCAATATGGAACCCAGTTTGGAGGATTGTTAAACTTTGAATTCAAGAAGGGTAATCCGGATAAAAAATTCGAGCTGGATACTCGTCAGACTTTGGGTAGTTATGGGCTTTTTAATTCATATAATGCCGTCGGCGGCCAGGTTGGTAAGATCAATTACTATGGATATTATCAACATAAACAAGCCGATGGCTGGCGCGAGAACACGAATCTCAATCTGAATTCAGGATATGGGTCTGTGAGCTGGAATGTGTCGTCTAAATTGAAAGTGGGACTGGAGCTGACGATGATGCAGTACGTGATGAAACAGCCGGGAGGATTAACGGATGAGCAATTTGAAGAGGACCCCAAAGCCAGTTACCGCAACCGAAACTGGTTCAGGGCGAAGTGGGTCATTCCGGCGGTTCATCTTGATTATCAAATAGATGAACGTACCAAACTGAATGTAAGGACCTATGGATTGATAGCAGAGCGCGGTTCTATTGGAAACATAGTGAATCCACTGAGGGACAAAACTGACACAACGAGCAGGCGACAGCTTTCATATGACGACTACAATAATATCGGGGCTGAAATACGGCTTCTTCGTCGTTATAAACTGGCTGGAAAAGCATCTTCATTTTTGGCAGGGGCGCGTTATTTTCATGGTAATACCAAAAAAGAGCAGGGGACGGGATATGGTGGTAACGATGCGAATTTCAATTTTCCGGATGAGGAGCACGTCGATGAATTTTCCTATCGTTTTCCGTCTAATAATGCAGCCTTATTTATTGAAAATGTGCTTTGGTTAAATGAAAAATGGACTTTGACGCCCGGTTTTCGCCTTGAATATATTAATACCAGTTCGAATGGATATAGCATTGAGCCAAAAACCAATGAGGTCGTATATAGCAATGAAAAGAAAACCAGGATCATTCCATTGCTGGGTATCGGTATGAATTATGCGCTGACCGCGAAATCTGAATTGTATTTCAATATCTCTCAAAACTATAGCCCTGTCAATTTTTCAGATATATTGGTTCGGACGCCCAATTTTCAAGTTGACCCCAATCTGAAAGACGTTACCGGCTTTAACGCCGATCTCGGCTTTCGCGGAACATTCAAAGATTGGCTGAATTATGATTTGAGTGCCTATTATCTGGATTATAACAATCGAATAGGCATCATCAGAAAAGCAAGCGAAGATGGTCTTGAAGTGATACGTTACCGGACGAATGTAGGTAGATCGAGAAGTACTGGAGTCGAAGTTTTTGCGGAAATGAATATCCTGAGGTTGTCGGGTTTGGCCAATTCTTTGGGCGATTTATCTGTTTTTGGAAGTTTCGCGTATACCAATGCCACCTACACCAAGGCGATCAATCCGTTGCTCACACAATTGATCGTGGGTAATCAAGTGGAATATGCTCCGAAAATCATCAGTCGCGCAGGATTGACCTACAAAAGAAACCGATTTGGCTCTACTCTGCAGCTCGCATACAATGGACTTCAATATACAGATGCTTACAATTCTCTTCACACTGCGGACGGACTTGTAGGGGAAATCCCTTGCTATATGGTGGTAGACTGGTCGGCTAATTACCAGTTAGGCAAGCTGAGTTTTGCGCTGAGCGTCAACAATATACTCGATAAGAGATACTTCACAAGGAGGGCGCTTGGATTCCCTGGACCAGGCATCATACCCGCTGATGGAAGAACTGCCTACGTTACTGTTGCCTTCAAGTTATAGGATTTTACCGTGTGGTATTGCAGGTTCCAAAAAAGCAAATGTTGTGTAAAACGTTTGCTTTTTCACCACACTTTTGTGTGGTTTCACGGACGAGTTCGTAAGTATACAATTTGTAATAGTCCTTGTTACGACATACTTTCCCGAAATCTGTTTTTTCTGTAAAAGTTCTTCATCTAGAATATAAGAAGCTATTTGTCAGTATAATAGCTGCTTTGCGAATAATTAGACTACTACGCTACAAAGTCTCAATATGTGAAAAGTGATAAATTTTAGTAGTATAGTTTATTACATTTTGTAGTAAAATTTATTCGATACCAAACCAAAACTCCCTGTTATCCCACTTTTTGCCCAGTTCACCCCAAAAAGGGATATGGTGACAACATTAATTTATGGGTATGGACTTCAGTCCGTAATATTGGATAAGTTTAATAAAGTTAAATGCCGCAATTGTTGTGATGTTGCTTACTTAAATTTAAACACCCTTCTCTTGATGAAAACTGATGAAAAGCATTTTGAAGAAATTAACCGTCTACTAAAATTATATCTGAAAGAGGTTAGCGATTCCAATCTCAAGCCGCTGTCTGCTCAAATGTATCAGACACAATCGATAAATTTTGTAAGGTGGATTCAAGGAGATTTCACGCCGGGTGGCAACGCTCGCAGTGTGAAACCTGAAAAGATTAATTCACTTAATTGACATGAAATTTCAAACCCTCCATAAAGAAAAAATGCTATTCTCGTAATTGGAATAGCCAACAATTTGATTGTTGTTAAGATTACAAAAAAGTAGAGTGGAAAATTGAATCTTTTAAAAGCACCGGACATTTGTCTGGTGCTTTTTTTCTTAACAGGGGAGTGTCAGATTATTTTATCCAGCTAAACTCATATTGGAGCTCAGGGACTTTGGTTCTTTCGGCGATTCGGGCAAGGCGTACGGGCAGGGCCATCAGGTAATCACGTGCCTTTTCAGCCTTTTCATTCAGGCCTTTTACGGTCTCAATTTCCCATTCAATTAGCAAAGAGTCCAGGATTTCGATATAATCATTTGTCGTGTAAACCCCGAGTCTTTGGGCAGCATCCGAAAAATGTGAAAATGTCTGGCCCATTTTAACGCCAGTTTCCCTTAGGAAATGTGCCGGCATCACAATCTTTTTACGCATCATATCTTCAAGTGCCAGTATCAGCTCCGATGGGTCTACCGCGAGTATTCTGCTTACAAATGCTTTATATGCTTTAGCGTGCCGCATTTCGTCGGCAGCAATAACTCCGCATATCTTCGATAAATGTGGATTTCCAAATTTCTTTGCCAAGGTAGCCGTTCTTCTGTGCGAAACGTTTGTGGCGAGCTCCTGGAAGGAAGTGTAAATAAAGTTACGATATGGATCCCGGTCCGTACCGATATCAAAACCGTCGGCAATCAGATATTGAGTGGATACTTCCATTGCCCGCATGTTCACTCTGCCCGAAAGATATAAGTATTTGTTGAGCAAGTCTCCGTGGCGATTTTCTTCGGCGGTCCAGGCGCGTACCCATTTCATCCAACCGTTTGGCTCGTTCACCTGATCGACACCAATCACATCCGAGAGCCATGACTCGTACGTGGGCAACGCTTCTTCCGTAATTGTATCGCCGATCAAAACGGCTATGTAATCATACGGTAATTCCAGACAGCTTTCTTGTAATAATTTAACTTCCTTTATGAAATTTTCATCGGAAGAATCGGGTAAAAAATCAGCAGGCTGCCAGTTGTCTTCGATAGGTCTAAGGTATTCAGCAATCAATGCTTCGAGGTCCTTTCCGACATGTTGCATCACCTCGAGACGTTGGGCTGAAAGTACAATGTCCATTATTCAGTTTGTTTAAAATTCAAAAATAGGCAGGGCAAAGTAAGTGAATTTCGGCTAAGTTCCACATGAGATTTCTCATTTACTTCGTTACATTTTTTCGAATCAAGCGAGTTTTAAGCTATTTTTGCAAAAAAAACCGGCATGAAGAAGATTATAGATTACCTGCTTAGCGTCATATATCTGATACACTTTGGATTAACTCTGCTGGTATTCCATGTAATACAAGTTGTTGCATATAATTGCTTCGGAAAGAAGGCGCATAAGATTGTGGTAGACTATCTAAATTTCAGTCTGAACTTCGGATTATATCTGACCGGCACACGAATTTCACATCAGGCTGCAGAAAAAATTCCTACCAATCGCCCGATTATATTTATCGCCAATCATCAGAGTATGTTTGACATTTCGGGAATGGTTTGGTACTTCCGCAAAAACTCTCCAAGATTCGTCTCTAAAATAGAACTGGCTCACGGCATACCCAGCATATCGTACAATTTAAGGAAAGGAGGGGCTGCTATTATCGATCGTAAAGACGGAAAACAGGCGATTAAGGAAATTGCCCGATTGGGGAAATTGATAAATGATGAAAACGCAGCGGCAATGATTTTTCCGGAAGGAACGCGCACCGCTTCTGGAAAAATGCGGGACTTCCAGCCTGGCGGTGTCGCCACGCTTCTGAAGCGTGCGCCGGGCGCGCTTATTGTTCCTGTTGCCATCAGCGGAACAGGCAAGTTAAATCCGAAAGGTATGTTTCCACTTACCTCATTCACTCCGATATCATGGACTTCCCTAAAAGGTATCGAACCATCAGGGAAAAGTGTAGATGATATCCTGATGGAGGCTAAATCCGCCATCCAGGCGAGCCTGGATGGGCTGGAGTATGAAAAGCAAACCACAAAAAGCTAAAACAACTTCTTTGAGTTTTTAATATTTGAATGTAAAATGTTTACGACAGAAAGGCGGGGAATCCGATTTCCAGCTTTCCTACATGCCTTTTCATCTGAATATAGAAAAAAGGCATTTTTTGACTCCACAAGCGTCGTCTCACCAATGTTTTCAAATCAATAGAAGGATGTAGTTCCATGACAGGGTAGGTTATGGTTAGTTATTAGTACAAAATCACTCATCCCCACAAAGTTAAGACAATGTAAATGTAAATTACAAACCTTTTAATAATTATTTCTACACATTATTGCGAAGTTTACTTGTAATGTTTTTTTAGTATCATAGAGTTACTACCGTAGCCATTAGTGGTCAGCGTTTTGCACTATTACTGGAGACCTTGTCGAAATAATTTTTTTCTTTTTGCTTAACACTCATTAACACGGCCAGTTTAAACCCTGGTCTAAGGTTTCTCTCTAACCGACGAACTTTAAATTTTTTGTGTCATGAAAAGATTCCTTAGTGTAGCACTAGTTGTATTTTTTGGGCTTTCAACTGCATTTGCCCAATACTCACCAGACAGATATAATGATCAAAGAGACGGTCCACGTTACCGCGATGACTATGATTACAGAAGAGGGCGTGGCAATAATGTGGATGCGTTACAACGAGAAGCACGAGCAACCATTGATCGCGGCATACGTAGTGGGCATCTGTCGCGCCGAGAATCTCATTTGCTCATGATGCAATATGATCGTATCGCTCACCAGGAAAGAAAATTCAGCTCTCATGGCAGATTGTCTGGAAGAGAAACGAGAATATTGAGTGCGGATTTGGAAAGGTTAATAGCTGAAACACATCGGCTTAGTCGCCATGGAGTGCCTGGGGACGGCCGCCGTGGAGACGGCCGCCGTGGAGACGGATATGCACGGGGTTACAGAGACAGGTAGATTTGCTGAAGGTTTAAGGTAATCCAAAAAGCATCTGATTTTTGATCAGGTGCTTTTTTATAGCTGTTTGCTAAAAGTACCTTACAAGCTTCACATGCGATTTCTCAAAACCTTCTCTTTGATAAAAACGGTGGGCGTCTTCGCGATAGGCTCTTGATGTAACTTCAACCTGAATGGCACCGTTGCTTTTTGCGAAAATTACGAGTTGCTTCATCAGTTTTTTACCAATTTCCCTTGAGCGATAGGAGTCGTCGACATACATTTCCTGGATCTCGGCTACAAAAGCGGTATGATGCAGGAGTGGTTGAATATGGCAGCTGCCCATCCCGACCGGAATTCCGTCGCTTTCTGCAATGAAATATCTAACCCAGGGATTCTTCATATTGTGTTGTATTACAAAATCAAAGTTGTCTCGATCCAGGACCTTGTCTTCGAGTTCACAAATCATTTTGTACAGACTATCGGTGTCTTGCAAGTTGGCTTCTCGTATGGAAAGCGACAAATCGGGGGTCATTTCTAAAAATTTTGTAATTCATCAGATTCGTGAATAAATATACCGTTTTCTGGCTTTTTAGCAAAAGAAACCATGGCATTAGCCACCTTATTCCCTTCAATTGATTTGTATTTCTTCAACTTGCCGATCATGAGTGGGTTAAAGAGTTTAAAAACCGAAGCTCCAATCTTTTCTCCCAATCGTTTTTCGTTGCGTTCTCCGAGCAGGAGTGAAGGTCGTAATATGTGAAGAGTAGGATAATTCAGTTCTTTCAACTGTTTCTCTACTTCACCTTTTACCTTATTATAGAATATCGATGAGCTTGGGTCTGCTCCCATCGCTGTTACGATTAGAAAGGACGATGCTCCATTTTTTCGCGCCGCCTTCGCAGTTTCAACAGGATATACCAGGTCCACTTTTTCAAATGCAGGTTTGGATCCCGCTTTTTTTATCGTAGTTCCCAGGCAGCAAAAGATATGATCTGCTGCGATAACAGATGCATCTGGTTTGTCGAAATCAAAGATGATCTCGGTTAATTTAGTATTCTTTATATCCAGCGGTTTTCGGGTGAGGATGATCACTTTCGAATAGTATGGGGAGTGCAAGAGTTTCGTAAGCAAGAGATTTCCCACCAGACCTGTTGCGCCTGCAATTAGTGCTGTTTTACCGTTTGTGTCTGACATTGAGTAAGTTATTTAGTATACAGATCAGGGTAGTTTGCAAATGGTAACTAAAAAACCGTTCCACGAAATTGCACATTCTAACTCTGTTTGTAATCGATATAACTAATATACATCGTTTCTGGACGGACACAAAAAAGGTATCCGTGAATGCTCTCAAAAACATTTCAGGATACCTCTTTTATTCCAGTCAAAGGAAACTTATTTTTTTTGCTGAGATAAGAAAGTGATCAGCGATGCGAATTCCTCGTAAGATAAGGCACTTGCCAAACCCGTCGGCATCATTGAAGTTTCCATTTCTTTTCTGCTCAAGATGTCGGAAACCTTAATGTTATACGTCTGACCAGTTATGTCGCGAAGCACCAGTTTTCCAGCTGATTCCTCGGTAACAAAACCCATATAGCTCTTGTCTCCTTTGGCTGTAATCAGCACAGAAGCAAAGCCTTGTGAAATCGATGCGTTTGGTTTAAGGATTGATTCAGCAATTTGTTCACGCGTCATAATCGAGCCAATTTGCCCCATAAATGGTCCCTTCATCGTTTCGGTACGGCTCAAACTATGGCATGCCACACACCCCTGGTTAGTGAAAAGTGTTTTTCCAATTTTCGGATCACCATTTATTTTGGCCATCGCCAGCATTACGTCTTCAATTGATGACTCGCCTACCTGTCCTTTTTTATTTCTGATTTTTTCCAGATCAACCTTCACCTCTTCCTTTGCCACCGTTTTTTCATCCCCGCCAAACTCAGTGATTTCCATACGATGTCTTGAGTTCAAATCGGCAAAGAATTGTTTGTCAGCGCCAGGCTTCTCAAATTGTTTAGTAAGAAATGCCTTGATCGCGTCTGACGATCCCCAGGTGATACCTTTATAATATGGCCCATGCGTGTCCGGACGTGTACTCCACCACCATGAACCATCATATGGTGCCTCTTCCAAATAAAGGCGAGACAGCGTGGTGATGATCTCATTTTTAGTATTCGCGTCACTGGTTTTGTCATATGCCGCAATCAGGCCGCTCACCGCTTTTGGATCGTGCATATATTTAAGTGCCCACAAAGCAAGCGCTGAATTCTCTGTGCCGATAGCCTTCACACACGCCTCTACGGCATTGATACTTACAAGCGCCCTAACCGCCAAATGTGGTGCGACAATTGCGGAATTAGGAGTAGCGTGAGGACCTTCAGTATCTTTTGCAGGAGGTGCGAAGTTCGCGGGAACAGGTACTTTCAACAATGCTGTAGCCGCTTCAGCTCTTCCAAGCCGGCCCAGCGCGATTGTAGCAGCCGTTCTCACCCTTGGAGACTCGTCGTTGAGTGCTGCAACGAATGGAGTAGTCGGAACATCTGCAAGATTGCCTTTTCTGTCAGTCACAGCGCGAATTGCATACTGCTTCATGTCCTTGTCATCCACCAGTGTAAGGATATTCTTCGTTCCCGATGCGCCGGTAATCTGCGAATACGTGTAAAGTGCTGCAACTCTGCTATATAAGGGTGCTTTTTGGTCGGCCGCAATTTTCCAAACCCGAGCCGCAGTCTGAGCTGCCGGTCTTGACAGTAATTCCTGCTGAGCGGCCAGACGGTTAACTGCGTTCTGAGCCTTTAACAGATCGCTAAGTTTAGCAACAGACAATTTAGAGAAGACAGGCTGTTGCTCATATTTCCAGTTTTTCGGAACAGCACGCACTACAAATCCTTTTCCAGGATTTCCGGAATATCCGGCTCCGTCCCATGCTGATAAGTACATTGTCCCGGCACCGTCAATATCAACGTCAGTGATCTGTGACAATTTGATAAATTCTTCTTCCTTTTGAGTAAAGGTAGGGCCATCAGGTTCAACGCGATGAACATAAAGCTGATTTCTGCCCCAGTCGGCCATCAATGGTTGATTATTGAATTTTTCAGGCCATCTGTTATCATTTATGAACAAGGAACCCGTCCCGGAGCCGCCGCCAAGATCAATCAGAGCCGGAATAATTTCGTTCGTAAAATGCTTGAAAAGAACCGGATAGCCATATTCTCCAGACTGGATCTGGTTGCTGAAGCGTATATTCCATCCGCCACCGTCATTCGTATTGTCGCGGGTGAAAACATTCATGTATGGGTCAATCGCTACATCGTATATATTGCGCATTCCGTGTGTGTAGATCTCCATTTCAGTACCGTTCGGGCGAACGCGCACAATACCTCCACCAAGCATGGTCATCTTTTTGCCGGAGCGATCTACCGCATCATGAAAACCAAAGTCACCAACGGCAATATATATCCAGCCATCGATACCCATTCGGATTCCGTTTGTAGCGTGGTCAGTACCACGGCTTTGCAGGAATTTTGGGGAACAGATATTTTGAATTAAAGGTTGCGGACCACCATCGGCCACGCCATCCTGGTTCTTGTCTTCAAATACAACAAGATCCATCCCGCTCGCTTTTTTCGTTTCAGCTGAAAAAGTGGTATGAAGAACATATACCTTGTCACCCATTGCAATGATTCCGCGTGGGTTATCAACTCGGGCAAAAACGGTGCTTTTGTCCATTGTACCGTCGTGATTGGCATCAACAAGGCGGACGATACTTCCCTTATCCGGCTGTTTTCCTAGTGAACCCATCATATCAACACCCACATATACCTCACCGGAAGCGGCGACAGCCATACAGGCCGGACTAGGTGTGACGTCGTGACTGGTAAAGTTTGTTACATCTAATTCTTCGGGCCATCCTTTCGCATTGGGTAGAGAATCTTTTGGTGTAACGACGATGGTTTTTCCCTGCTTTTGTGCTGATTTGAAGTAATTACTGTTCCAAAAGAGCAGCAGGAAAGCGGACAGAATACTTAAGGTTAATCTTAACATTTTGAAAATGGGGAATAGGATTTAGGATTTGAAAGGGTGTTGTTAATGAGGACCAGATGTCTATAAAAGAAAAACACGCAGGTTTCAAGACGAACCCGCGTGTCAAATTACACTTCATCAACAAACTAAAAACCAAATAAAACTAATACGAAAAAATTCGCTTGTCAAGTTTTTTTTGCTGTAGGAGGGGGATTCGAACCACCCACGGTGCGGTTAGCTACGGTACAAATACTGTTGGTGGTCCACCCCAGTCGGCCTAAGCCGGCATTATGCCGCGTTTATCCCTGATTCACCACCCCCGAGACAGGAGGGCATGGCTGCCAATTTCATCACCCTACAATGATAATCAAATCGAAATTTTAATGTCAATTGTCGATTTGATAGCGCAAAAGTAAGACGAAAAAATTTAAACCTAAAATATTTTCATTGATAATTCGTGAAATTTACAAATATTCCATAATTTGAACTCTATTATTGCGAATTATTCAAACGTTTAACTACTTATGCATAAATATTCTGAGATCGATAATACTGATTTAAGGATCCTTTCTTTACTAATTGAAAACGCGGCCTTACCTTATACTGAGATAGGAAAACGTGTGTTCGTTTCAGGCGGAACCGTTCACGTGAGAATGAAAAAATTGGAACAGCTGGGTATTGTCAAAGGTTCGCAACTCGTGATTGATCCTGCAAAATTGGGTTGGGATATAAGCGCTTTCCTTGGTATATATTTAGAAAAGAGCTCTTTGTATGAGGAGGTTGCTTCTTATTTGGAAAAAATTCCTGAAGTAGTGAATATCCATTACACTACTGGTATATATAGTATTTTCATTAAAATAGTTTGTAGAGATACGGGTCATTTGAGGGAGGTTTTGCATGACAAAATTCAGAAAGTGGATGGTATTCAGCGGACTGAAACTTTTATATCACTGGAGGAGCGGATCAATAGATCGGTGCCGCTGACGGAGGTCTGAAAATTATTTCATGATTTTTTGTATATATAAAAATCTTATATATATTTGAATTGAAAATTAAACTGATATGGATAGCAACGCGACAAGTAACGAATACGTTAGAGGGACATTGAAAACTATTGTCCTCAATTTATTGGCCGAACACGACCGCATGTATGGCTATGAGATAACCCAGGAAGTGAAAGACCGCACGGATGGAGCCATCGCACTTACCTTCGGAGCACTTTATCCGGTTCTTCATAAACTGGAACAGGAGGGTTTGTTAATAACGGAATCAGTAGAGGTTGACGGAAGACTCAGGAAATATTATTCCCTTACAACACCTGGAAGTGAGGCTGCTAAGGCAAAAACAAATGATCTCGAAAGATTTATGGAGGCTGTTAAGCTACTGCTTGCTCCCAAGATCCTTGCGACTGAATAAAATAGCATCATGGCGCACATTTAACTTTTTGATATCATGAAACGTCTTGACAACAACAAAATCGATCTTTTAAAAGAATATCTCCGAAACAATAATGTTTCAGGGGAATTGTATGATGAAATATTAGATCATTTGGCATGTGAGGCAGAGGAGCAGCTTTGGGATGGGAGGACCTTTGAAAAAGCTCTGGAACAAATTGTGACAGAGGCCGACGCGCAGACATTACGTTTTTTGAATGTTGAACATAAACATCTGTTAGCCATGGAAAATTCTTTAAATGACATTGTCTTCGAAAACAGAAACAAACAGTACGGAGCATACGACCTGCGTAAAGGATATGGAGAAACGGTACAACGGTCTGTTATTCTAGGAGTTACGTTTTTTCTTTTAATGGTTCTGCTGCCAAACTTATATGCGCGGTTGAAACCTGAACCGAAGAAAGATGATATCGCCTTCGAGGGTATTCTGGATGTGATTGATATCAAACCCACCGAAATAAAACAGGTAGTAGCTCCACCGGTTCAGCCTCCGGTGAAAGAGACGGTAAAGTTTGTTAATGTGCAGCCAACACAGGACTATCTGGTGGATCATGAAAGCACACCTCCGGTAGTCGAGGAACTGGATAATGCTGCACCAGGACAGGAGACGGTGGCAGGAACGGCAGATATTGATATCATTGAACCGCCGGTATCGGGTGTTGCTGACGCAAAATTGGAACGTGTAGAAGTGAAGGCGGAATCTGAAGCACCATACTTGACAGTGGAACAGATGCCGGAATTTGCAGGCGGCATGAAAGGGATAGGAGAGTTTCTAAGTAAAAATCTTAAATATCCGAAACCAGCTTCCAACGCTGGGATTGAAGGAAAAGTGATCGTAGAGTTCGTTGTCAATAAAGACGGCAGAGTTCAGGATGTAAAAACATTAAAGGGGATTGGATTTGGATGCGATGAGGAAGCAACCAGAGTCATTAAACTATTACCTTCCTGGACACCCGGAAAACAAAATGGTCGGGCTGTTAATGTAAAATTTGTATTGCCGGTTACTTTTGAGCTTAATTGAAAATAAAAAGCTTGCAGCGTAAACCCTTCTTTCCCATTTCACTCCTTAAGGTTTACGGACTTCCTCTATATCGAACACTTATTTGCGTATATAGTTTAGCGTTGAATCTGCAATAAGATTTTTATGGCTAAGTTTCTAAGAACAATTCGGAGAAAGGCGTCCGAAAAGGTGTTTTAAACTCGTATCGATTTCTACCTTAAATCAATTTCATATTATGAGAAGGACAAGCAATTTGTTTCTTACAGGGGTTCTTGTACTCTTGTTTGGTTGCCACGGAAAAGAAAATTCCAAAATTTCCGGAAATTTAAAATCTTCAAATCACCAACTGGAAGGTAAGATGGTGTATCTCGTCAATTTAAATGATTCTCGTAACCTGCTGGATTCTGCATTGGTAAGTTCAGGGAAGTTTGAGTTTAAAATGAAGAGAACGAAGAATGATGTTCCAGTTCGAATGGCCATTAAATATCGAGATGAAAGTCGGGGCAGTTATCTTCGAAAGGTGGGATATGTAAATCCATTTTATGGAAATGTGGTAGAAAGCCAATTCTATTATGATGGCGGTGATGTTAAATTGGAACTGGACCATAGCCGTCTTGACAAACTGATTAATGAGGAAATTGTCTTTAATATC
Organism: Dyadobacter sp. HNCC25DJ184; assembly: GCF_056895215.1. NCBI lineage: Bacteria > Pseudomonadati > Bacteroidota > Cytophagia > Cytophagales > Spirosomataceae > Dyadobacter > Dyadobacter sp. HNCC25DJ184. The sequence goes on from NZ_JBXHAQ010000013.1 coordinate 124,348, forward strand.
AAAAATTTAGATATCCAGACGGACGTTGCCTTTCGACATCATCAATTTAAAAAGGGTTCTAATGGGCAAAAACATAATTTGAAGTTGATTAAGGAATATCCAAATTCTGTTGACCTTGTTTATCAGCTCTGGTCGGCTAAGGAGCAGTTTTCGAAAGAGGAAATTCAGGAGATGGTGAATGCTTTTGACCCATCAGTAAAACGGTCTGTTGATTATCTTGATCTGGTATGCTACTTAAATGATCCACTCGCAGACGCGAATGTTGGTGAAGTGAAATACATATTTGTAAATGATTGATTATGAATGGTTAGGTTTATTGAATAGCGCAGAGTGAAGAGTCTCCTTATTAACTGGAGACTTTTTCTATTATATTTGTGGGGTAAAAGGAAATATAAATCAAAGAAGGGTTCGCAGGTTTGCCGATGTATGCAATAGTTGATATAGAAACGACAGGAGGAGGACCAGGTGCGCGTATCACAGAAATTGCAGTTTTCAGGCATGATGGTACTGAAGTTGTGGATTATTTTCACTCTCTCGTGAACCCTGAGACATATATTCCCCCATTTATCACACGCCTGACCGGTATTGACAATGCCATGGTCAAAGATTCTCCGACGTTTGAGCAAATTCAGGACTCAGTTCGCAGATTGACGCAGGATGCCTGGTTTGTTGCCCATAACGTACATTTTGATTATGGTTTTATCAAACGCGAGTTCCAAGCCATTGATGAATACTTTCAGCGCGATTTATTGTGTACAGTGAAGCTCAGTCGCAAGATATTTCCGGGGTTTAAGTCGTATAGTCTGGGGAATCTTTGCAGCAGCCTCGCGATATCTCTCGAAAACCGTCACCGTGCCCACGGCGACGCAGCCGCAACTGTAAAACTCTTTGAGCTTCTGTTACAGAACGATAGTAAAAAATTGATCCCATTCAATTAAGCTCAGCAGCAGTCATATGTCACTAAATGGAGAATGGTAACCAATTTTTCGATTGGATAACTATACCTCAAGAAGACTGGAGCATACCCGATTTAGATCTTGCAGGAATCCTGACATGTAAACGAAGTGTGCTCAGCTCAGGCCTATATTCAACCCTTCGGCATTTCAGGTTGGAATAGTTTTTGATTAACGACCATAATTAATTATTAACTAAAAACTGATCAACTTATGAAAGCGCTTATCAATTTGCTCGTTGTCTTATTTTTCGGATTGTATATGACCAGCTGCGAGCTAGTAGGAACTATCTTCAAAGGAGGCGTTTGGACTGGAGTGATATTGGTTGTTGGGATACTTGTTGTTGTGATATGGGGCCTGGCGAAAGCATTTGGCGGGAGCAAGGATTGAAAATAGATATTCTGAGCCGCGAATTTTGTCCGCAGAGGCCTAATCTGGAGTTTCTAAATAAATATCAAAAGATGTTTGTAATTGCAAATTCAGAATAACATCTTTGCACACCAATTCGCGAGGGGATGTAGCTCAGTTGGCTAGAGCGCTTGCATGGCATGCAAGAGGTCGTGGGTTCGAATCCCATCTTCTCCACTTGATAATGAGGCACTTAGCAAAATTTGTTAGGTGCTTTTTTGATTCTTGACAGTATTCTTGACAGTACAAATTGAAATCACTGCTCAAAACACACTTAAAATGACCTCCGAAAAAAAGAAACCAGGTCGACCGAAGAAGGATCCGGGCGATCTGGCCAGTAACAAAAGATGGCAGGAGAATGCTAAGATTACGGACTTCCCGGAAAATGGTGAGATCCATAAACGGTTTTTCCATGCGTTGAATTATTTGGTAGAAAAGAAGGAAATCAAAAGCGTATGTGCTTTTGCGAGAAAGTATAACTTGAATACAAGTAACTTCTATGCGTTTAGAGATAACCCGTCAGAGGTGCCAGCCCTATATCTTTATTGGTTGACTGAGGAGTATCGGATATCAAGCCATTGGTTATTGACGGGGAGAGGGGAGATGGTTAATCGTTGACATGGTCAAACAAAAAACAAATATATGACTGGCCTTTGCTTGCTTTGTCGCGAACGGCCTGCTGAGAAAAAAAACACTCATTTTCTCACTGATGAAATTATTAGGCCTGCGCTTAACCTAAACGGTTCAACGAAGCGCGATAAAGGATTTTATTTTCGCTTGAATTCGACTGATCCTTTCACTAATGTCAGCATTCAGCGGAGCACACCAATTGAGATCGTGGAATCAATTATTGGGCGAGCAGTCGAATCATCAGAGATCAACTCGGCAAAAAAAAATACTGCGTTCTCGATCGGCTACAAGTTTTGTGCACGCTGCGAGTTAAAATACTTTGGACAGATTGAGCAGGACTTCTCAAAAAAAATTCTGCCATATCTTAGACGGGCTAATTCTCCAAGATCAAAATATAATGAGGAGGAATCCTTCATAATCAGTAATGTACGTTTACCTCCAATTATGGAGATATCAAGAGTGTTCGGATGTGGTATTCATGAGTAATGAGTCTCTGGAAATTATAAGAAACTATATATTAAACTATGGCACAGATTCTATCAACAATGTGAAACAATTTCCGTTGTATGTCGCTTTCCTGTTTATCGATATTGCGGGAAGAACAGAGGAAGCTTATAACAATGAGTTCACCTATCATCATGTTGGCACGGTAAGTATAAAAAGAGGCAATCAAATTCATTACATACTTTTAATGAATGACTTTGTAGTGCAATTCTTTGATAAAGAAGAGGATATAGCATTCTATGACCTATACAGCATTCACACTGAGGAGATTTTCCTGAAATACTTAAACGTTAATGAGAATTTCTTTTTAATCAACATAGTTTCTGACAAAAATCGACAACAATATTTGCGTAATATGGCAAAATTCCATTCCCCGGAGTTGAGCAGGAAGATTCGAGACCACATCATCAATAAGTACTTGTTTTTGTTTGGCAGGCTACCAGATCCTTATTTTATTGACTGTTTTGTCAATTATCTTCAGGAATTACCCTTTCATGCCGATAAAATGTCTCAACGCGGGCTTCATAATTATTTTATTGACTTCCTCCAATCATGGAGAGGCGGCGGCCCTCGTTTAAGGTAAAATTTAAAGCTACCAATTATTATCATGCACCCCAGCGCCATACCAAAAGCCTATTTGACCATATCAAGGTAATCATAGCTCCTCCGTTCAGCGTATAACCACTGGTAGCGCCTCTCAGAATATTGTATAGATAAAGGCTGGTCGTATTATTGCTGTTTAGCACCCTGATCTCCTTTCCATCTTTAATTGATAATAACTGAGTGTAAAAGAAAGGCCAACAATACCGGATGCATTCGGGAAAATATCAATGAAATCGTATTTTAACGGATCAAGCAGACGCGTGATACTTGTTGTGATGGTTTCTCTATACGTTGCCCGGCCATTCATTTGTGCCTCAGATGAATAATTTACCCCGTCTGACGAGAATATTGAATAATTTCTGAACCCAGCACCTGCATTCTTCGCGGAGGCAACTAACCCGAAATTATCACCAGTAGCATTAAGCTCCCTGAAACTCAAAAGAGTACTGCTGATATAGCTTTTACAGATGAAGACAGGATGGTTCTGGAAAACTATTTGAAAGAAACAACTTTCAGTTATATCTGTTCAAACGGTACATGCACTATGCTTTTATCCGACCTGCTGAGCTTCGTAATTTGAAGGTGAGGCACATTAATGTCGCGCAACGAGCGGTCATCATGCCAGGTGAGATTGCAAAGAACCGGAAAATGTCGATGGTCGCGATTATCCAATCTGTTTTGGAGATTATTGATTTAGCAGGTTATCAACCTGATCACTTTCTTTTTGGTGCGGGTCTGAAAACCGGATTGAATGCATGTTCTGAAAATATGCCTTTGAACTGGCACGCCGAGGTACTAAAAGCGACAGGCTTGAAAAACAAAAATTATACTCTTTGCTCTAGGAAACACACCGGAGCGGTAAATGCTTATCGCTCCGGTGTATGTATTCAATCCTTTCCTGATCAGTTCCAGCCCTAAACGGGTTTTGTCCCGTTAAAAAAGATGGCAAGTCCTCATTGGATAAAATATAAATTCATCATTATATTAATATCCAGGGTTCTGGTACATTCTCGTTGGATCGAGCTTGTACTCGTCAAACGGGATAGGGTAGTAGCGGTCTTTCACCCCAAAGTTGGACAACTTTGCCAGACCGTAGTTCGCCTGATTTTTAGCTTTCATATAAGTGACCAATTCGTCTGTTGTAAAGAAACGCAACAAGTCGAACCAACGATGGTTTTCGAACGCAAGCTCCACACGGCGCTCATGTAAGATGGCTAGCTTAAGTGTTGGGTATTTTGCCTGATATGCAGCGCTTTGTCTAGCCACTTCATAAGTTGGCATTCCGGCACGCTCTCTAACCTGATCAAGAAATCCGATGGCAGCGGCTTCATCGCCCAAATACATATTAACTTCAGCAAGCATCAAAATTACATCAGCATAACGCATTAATATCCAGTCGTTTCCGCCATATCCGTTTGTCGTTGCAGCCTGACTCGCGTCCCGATATTTGGTTATGAAATAGTCACGAACGATGGGATCTTCGGCAAATTTGACGGAAAAGCTTTTTCTAACATCATTTTCTTCATAATCCTGAACAAGGTCCGCTTTTACATTGCCACCTGCACCGGTTGATGTTACCAATGAATTGATTGTTTCACCTTTGGCCTGGTTGTTACGCGCGATGGAAGACGAGAAGTTGATATCACCCTGGCGGTTTACTACCTGGAAAATGATTTCCTGTACTGTAGATTTCTTGGTTACGTCAAAAACATCACCGTAAGGGATTTCTTTTAACTGCCCAAAAGTCCGCAGGTTGTAACTTGCCATCAAGTACGTTTTAGCTTCGTTCAGATTTGCAGTACGGCTGGCTGGATCCAACGTTGTAGCCATCGTCAGGTATACTTGTCCAAGCAACGCGTTGGCAGCAGCTTTCGTTATCTTACCTTTCAAAGCAGCTGTTTGTACAGCGGGTAGAGAACTTGCAACCGCATCTTTTAAATCTGCTACAATTTGCTGAAAAACTACCACCTGTTTTTCACGATAAGTGACGGCCTGCACTTCTTCAAGGGAGTTCAGGGGCGTTGTGATCAAAGGCACATCTCCCCACTTACGAACCAAATGGAAGTATATCAATGCGCGCAGGAATTTGGCTTCGCCTTTGTATTTCTCTTTCAGAGTATTATCAGTAAAAGTTACTTTTTCAATGCCCTGCAACACCTGATTGCTACGTGTTATAGTCTGATATAGAGCCAGCCAGTGCGTTTTTAAATAAGTGTTACTAGGCAAAAGTGAAAAGTCGTTGAACTGAAATGGCTCACCTGCATTCGACTGATTGTCGTTTCTTCCGGTGTTATCAGAGCGTTCTTCGCTGAAAAGTGCGCTGGTTTCGCCGATACCGTTTCCATTTCTAAGGGAATTATAGATACCGTTGACGGCCGCTTCAACGTCTCCTTCAGATTGGTAGTAAGTTTCGTTGGAAACCGCATTTGGATCTGAGAGATCAATGAAATCAGAAGAACAAGCGCTGAGTAATGACAATATCAATGCAGCGAGAATATTGTTTATTTTATATTTTTTCAAAAGCATGGTCTTTCAATTAAAAGGTGATACGAGCTCCGATATTGTAGGCGCGAGCCAATGGATATTTACCATAGTCAACACCCGGAGTAAGGTTCGAACCATTGTTGTAATCCACCTCAGGATTGTAACCCAGGTATTTGGTCAAGGTAAATGCGTTGTCAACACCAACATAAATACGCAAATTGCTGATTGCGTTTTTGCTGAATTGCGCTATCTGAGGCACATTATAAGCCAAGGTCATATTCGTGCATCTCAGGAATGAGCCGTCTTGGAGATAGAAGGTAGAAAGACGTGTACTGTTGCTCTGCGTTCCGCCACGAGCTGCACGGTAGATTTTTCCGTCACCTGGCTCAGCTTCCGAACGGTACCGATTCAATACTTTTGAATACTGGTTACCCGAACCCTCCATATTGAAAATATAATAATCCTGTCCGTCCAATACCTGATTTCCGTAAACACCGTTGAATGAAGAGCTGAAATCAAAGTTTTTGTAGCTTGCCGTAATCGCGAACCCATATGTGAACTTGGGATGCGGGCTACCAATCACTTGTTTGTCAGCGTCATTTACTACGCCGTCGTTATTGATATCTTCGAAATACAGGTCGCCCGGGCGAAGCGGGTTGGTAGAGGAGGATGAACGGGCTGGACCTTTCAGTACATATCCTTCGGGAAATTTCTGTGTCGAAGCGTTAGAGACCGCGTTGTCAGCCGCCAGGTTTTCCATGTCAGATTCTCGCACCATACCTTTCACCTTGAATCCGTAGAACATACCAATAGGCTGGCCTTCTTGAGTGATATGTGTAACATATGAACGCTCTGCACCAGTAGATAAGATGGTGTTCGCACCACCCATATCAAGGACTTTATTACGATTTAGTGAGAAGTTTCCGCTCAAATTCAAGTTGAAATCTTTTCTTGAAACCACTCTTGCATCCATCTGGATATCAAATCCGGTGTTTTGAACTTTGGAATTTCTAAGGTTGGTCAGGATCGTTGAAGAACCTGATATCGCTGAAAGCGGCTGGTTAAAAAGCAAGTTAAACGAACGGCTCAGGTAGTAGTTGGCAACGATAGAAAGACGGTCCTGGAACAAACCAAGGTCCAGTCCGACATTGTACTGAGATGTCGATTCCCAGCCCAGGTTTTTGTCTTTGATACCATCCGCCCAAAGCGCAGTATTGACTGTCCCATTGCCAAATACAGCTCCACCAGGGCTGGCCATAGTTTGAAGGAAGTTGTAGTTACCAATGTTGTTGTTACCGCTCAAACCCCAGCTTGCACGAAGTTTCATTGTTGAAGATTTACCAAGGAAATCGCCGTAGAAAGATTCGTTCGAGATATTCCAGCCAGCAGAAACAGAAGGGAAATTACCCCAGCGGTTGGTGGGGCCGAAACGGGAAGAACCATCGGTACGGAAAGATCCAGTCAGGTAGTATTTGTTGTCGAAATTATAGACAATACGTGCGAGATATGAAAGCAAAGTCCAGTTGGTCTTTCCTGTTCCGTCACCTTCCGGGTTGCCTGAGTTTAATGCAAAGTAAATCGCATCAGCACCTTTTGCAGTAATCTCCTCAATACGGTCGTTCTGGAAGCCTCTGGAAATCACTGAGATAACATCGCGGTTGTTTTCCTGAGCAGAGTATCCCAAAAGTCCGTCAATATTATGTCTGCCCCAGGTTTTCTTGTAGTTCAAGGTAAACTCGGCCAGCTTGTCCATGTAGTTTACGGTACGTGCCAATGCGTTGGCCGCGGCAATCGCCTGCGGTGAGCCCGGAGGATTAGCACCACTACTCAGGCTGGTAGGGAGGTAGTATTCGTATTTCTCGTTGTAAGACTGCAAACCAATGTTGGCCTTAAGATTCAGGTCCTTAACGATTTCAAAAATGGCGAAACCGTTGTAAGTTCCTCTTTGGGCTCTACGATTGATATGCGTTTCTGTCGCCAATGCCACGGGGTTCTCGATAGACTGCAAACCATATCCTGAGCTCATGGCGGCAGCCTCGTTCTTGGCAAGTGTTCCATCTTCATTATAAGCCTTAAAGATCGGCATGTATACCAATGCGCCGAGGATCGGTCCCTGGTTGAACCGGCCTTCCTGAACCTCACGGTTTTCATTATACGTATATGCGAGATTGGCTCCGACTTTCAGTTTCTTATTGACATCTGCGTCAATGTTTGCGCGGAAATTGGTACGGTCTTGTTTAGTGCTCAGGATGATACCTTGTTGCGTCAAATATCCACCGCTGATCGAATATCGCAATCCTTTCTGGCCCCCAGAGAAATTGATATTATGACGGCTTACATGCGCGTTGCGGTAAAGCTCATCCTGCCAGTCGGTATTATATTTTGGCGTAATCAGAGTTTGGCTTGGAAAATCGTACAGATCCGTTGGGATACTAACAGAACCTGCGCTTCCACCCAAATTTTTGATACGCGTGGCATTGTCATCGGAGAACATTCCGTCGTTCCATGCTTTTCCAGCATTAACCATCAGGTCGCGGTAAGTATTGTTACGGCCGTCGATCAGCAATTGTGCAAACTCCGAGGAGTTAAGCATATCCACTTTTTTGGCCAGCTGATGAACGCCGAATTGATAGTCATATTCCAGCTTGCCTTTTCCTTCTTTTCCGCGTTTCGTCGTGATCAAAACCACACCACCCGCAGCACGAGAACCGTAAATGGCGGCCGATGCAGCATCTTTTAGGATATCAATGGATTCGATATCGTTTGGGTTAATAAATACATCATTTCCAGCAGGATATCCGTCAATTACATATAGCGGATCTGAACTGGCATTGATCGAACCAACACCACGAACCCTGATTTTAGTACCTACATAAGGAGCACCACTTACCTGAGATATCTGAACACCAGCCACTTTTCCGACAAGGGCTTGTCCGATAGTTGGCGTGGTAAGGTTCAGTTCTTTAGCTTTAACGCTTGATACCGCCCCGGTTAAATCACTTTTGCGAAGAGTCTGATATCCAACGGCTACCACCTCATTGAGCATCAGCGCGTCTTGTTTCATCTGAATACTGAGCGGCTTGTCGTTGTTGACCACCACTTCCTGCGCGATAAATCCAACAAATGAAAATACAAGCGTATTTCCAGAAATAGTTTCGATCGAGAACTCACCATTGATATCGGTAACAGCGCCACGATTGTTGTTTCCCTTTTCAAGAACGGTAACGCCAAGAAGTGGCTCACCATTTTCGTCTATCACCTTGCCGGTAACGGTGATTTTGGGAGACTCAGCATTTCGTTGTAACTGACTTGCTGAAGGCTTTTTTTCTATGGATGCCCACAGCGGGTACCCCGGAATTAACACCAATGAACCAGCGATTACCACGGTAATAATTGGTAAAAGTTGTTTTTTCATAAGTAAATAGAAGTTTAATTATTTTGAGATTATCTCGTGAGTAGCAAAGCACTTTTGAGGTATGCAAATGCCGAAATGCGAGTGCAAAAGTACATTCCTCCCATTAAGCCAAAGGGAAGTAAGTGTTATCGTAATGTGAAGAAAACTGGATTTGTATTTTGTGTGACTACCAGCTGATGTCCAAAACGTGGGCGTTGTTTTTACGAGAAGATGTAACAGCCAGACCATTTGAGAGGTTACCCAAAAATGTAAATCCTTCCAGCTCGTCGTTCTTGTCGATATCAATTACCCGAATAATCTGCGCACTGCCTTTTTCAACGGATTTTTCAAAATCAATAAAAGTGAACCTCCATTTTCTGCCTTCAATCTGATTTTGGATTAGCAGCAAAATGCCCTTATCGTCCACCCAATGCAGGTTTTGAACCCACGGGCCGCAATCGAACTTTTTATATAAAACGCCTTTTTCGCTGGTCCTTGCAGCTTTTGCCAGCGCGGCAGGATCATATAGCCGCACCTCATTTTTCTTGTCACCATAATCCGCGGTAGCCACAAACCATTTGTTTTTAAAACGAACATACTCCGGTCGTGTGCCTTGGATACATGCGTCGTCTTCGATATTGCTGATCAGATTTCCGTCCAAAGTTCCTGTTTTTTGAAGCCCCGACCAATCCACCTGATGGATTACCGCCTTCCACAACGTGCCCTCCGTATTAAGCCGGATACTGTTTCCGATGAAAACCGGCATATCAGGCCTCCAGGCAATGCCAGTTGGATGGTTTATGAGATCCTTTCCATTGAGCGTAAGTTTAACTTCCCGGTTGTCGAAGTTTAACGAGTCGTTATTCACGGAAAATTGACGTATCATACCCACTTCGCGGTCACCATACAGATAAACTTTTCCCTGAATAAAGGCAGCGCCCTGACAGGCTCCGAGTGAATCGATGGTACCTGAAGAACGAAACGTGATTTCCGGCTGAACGATGGTTGCGACGCCTAATGATATGGTGCTTATGAAGGCAAGTAAGGTTTTCATAATGCTATGGATCTAATGGTTCGTCCGCGTCGATATGCAAGGCATCAAGTACAGGCGTGAATTCAAAATCCGTTTCGGAAAGTCGTTTACCCAGTTTGTAAGGGATATGGTTGATCTCGTTCATGCAACGTTTCTCGAAAGCGGGATCAGTGATATAGAAACTTTGCGAACGCACTGTCGATATAAGACAAGTCTTGTCTACCGGCATTCCATATCGAAAAAGCAGGCGAACAGCATTTCTGATATTCGTTGTGGTGTGGCGCGCATGGGGATCCATGATGATCGCCTCCTCAGGTATATGCAGAGTTTGGATGAGGAATTTTTTCATTTCAAGAGCTTCGCTGTTCTTTGTTTTGTAGGGGTGCACCCGCCCGCCGGAAACGACAATAAATGGCGCGAGACCTTCCCGATAACGTAAAGCAGCGATTCTGCAACGTAATATACTCCCTTCGCTCAATGCTCGCGTGTAGGTATCAGGGCCCGAACCGGGGATGAGAATCAGGGTATACTTAAATTTTTTCCAGTCTATTGATTTTATTTTATTATATGCTGCCCTGTTGACGGTTTGCGTCATCGGTTCAAAGTCTGCCGATTCGTCACGCTCATTCAGTTCTAAAAACTGCAACGCAAAGTGCATTGATGGGCCGAAAAACAACTCTTTATCCTTTGCTTCTTGTCTTACCACGTCTGCACCATCATAGACCAATGGAACAAAACTCTTTGCTGTTCGCTTAAAGCTGATCGAGTCTATGGCAGGATAGTTAGGTTTTTTACCCTCGATATATACCTCAATTGCATGATTTACAGCTCTGGCATCCTGCTCCCAGGCTTTTTTCAAGAGTTCTTTTCCATCGATATTCTTAAAAAGAATATAAGTCCCGGATGGAATCAGATGCTCTTTTACAAGCTTTCCCAAAGCATTATTGGCGGTATATATTTGACCTAAACGGTTCCCGATATCGACTATCTCGATTTCCGAAAATTTCATTCCTGCGGAATAGTCCGGATAGGTAGGTTTTCTGTCTTTGACCGCGTTTTCGAGATAGGTAAATTTGGATTTGGCAATAGTAGCCAGCACCGTATCCGATGCGATCATATGCTTTGCTGCACGAATCTGTTGCAGCAGGGTGAGCAGGTAATAGTTTTTCGACTGAACAAATGACTCCGCCGTTACGAGCCGATAAGCAGGGTCGGGGTTTTGTGCCTGTACGGAAGTTGAAAAACCGCCTGCAAGTATACTTACCAGAATGAATAGTTTACGCATGACCATTTTTTTGGTGCATGCAAAACTAGCTTTCGTGAGTTTAAATGATGTTACCTGAAGGTTAAATCAATATTACTTATCGGTTAGAGACGTTCTCAAAGCCTTAAGTCGGAAACCATATTTTACTGTTGATATCCTGATGCTTTCGGTTTTTTAAAAAGTTTAACCAGCGCCTTAACGCCGCCTAGTATCCCCGCTACGACTACTCCTACAACCAGCCCAATACCGAACTCTTTCAGTATAGCTGGTACGTTCGGAAATAAGTCATGCAGGAAATGAATATTATGTGCGAAAATGCCGCCCGCCACCAGCAAAAGGGCGATCGTTCCAACGACAGTCAATATCCTGATGACCACTGGAAGCGCGTTGATTAGCATTTCTCCCAGTTTCGAGAGTATGCCGTCAGGCTTTGAGCGGGTAACTAACGCCCTGCCCATATCATCCATTCTCACAATTAGCGCTACGATACCATATACACCAACCGTTGCCAGTAATGCAACCGCCGCCACCGTGACGATCCGAATCATCGATTTTTCCATCGAAACCGCATCCAAGGCAATGATTACAATCTCTACCGAAAGGATAAAGTCTGTCATAATCGCCGATTTTACTTTTTCTTTTTCATTGTTTTCGGTTAGCCCCACTTGCTCACTTTCATGAGATTCATGCTTCTTTTTTAAAACAACTTTCAGAAAGTATTCTATTACTTTCTCTGCCCCCTCGTATGCAAGATAACAGCCTCCAAAAATCAGGATATAGATGATCAGGATAGGGAAAAATTCGTTCAGAATTAGTGCAATCGGAACAATGATCAGTTTGTTGAGCAACGAACCTTTTGTTATTGCCCAAAGGACGGGCAGCTCGCGGTTGGCCAAAAATCCTGTCGCTTTTTCAGCATTAACGGCGAGGTCATCGCCTAATATACCTGCCGTTTTTCGTGTTGCCACTTTTGTCGCCAAAGCAACGTCATCCATCAAAGCAGCGATATCATCCAAGATTGCAAAAAAACCTGATGCCATTAATATATCTTTCGGATTTGGTTAAACTGAAACTGTTAGAACCGAAAGATAGGGATACTTTGTGTCCAAATTATCAGCTTGGGCTGGGTTTTATTTCAAAGATGCTCCTGATTTCATTGGTGGTTCGCTCGTTTTCTCCTGAATTCATTTGGCCTCAAGTATGTAACACAGCATGCGTATATACCCCGATTAAGAACCGGGAGAACAGCAATCGGCGGTGTAGACTCTTTGTTTAATGGCCAATATAAACTTGAAGAGGTCACGCCCCGAAAACCCCGCTTTGACTTCACAGTCTCGTGCCGCTTCTGAGCCAGCAGGAAGACTTTGAGAATCATCACCAATCAAGGCGACTTTTTTTGGAATTGACCTAAAAACAGCTCAAATTGAGCTTTTGCTGTGACCTACTGTTAACCTCATTGGTTTATCGAACCACTTAAATTTCAATATGTATTTTATATAACTAATATCTAACCCAAAAAATTTAACCTTTTGATTCATGAATAAAAGAGAGTTTCTTAAAAATGCTGCAGCTTTATCTTCGCTTGCCATCATGCCTGTTGAGTCTTGGGCGTTCGCAGTCGACAAACGATTAAGAACCGCTCACATCGGCTTGGGTGGGATGGGTCAGGCAGATCTCGCATCGATATCTTCACATAGCAATGTGGATGTTGTAGCGCTTTGCGACGTGGATTCAAAAGTTTTGGAAGAGGTGAAATTGAAATTCCCTAATGCAAAGACATACGCTGATTACCGGGTTATGCTCAAGGAAATGGGCAAGGATATTGATGCGGTGATTGTGTCCACGCCTGACCATAGCCATGCGCCAGCTTCGATGATGGCAATGGAAATGAATAAACCTGTTTATTGTCAAAAGCCGCTGACGCATTACGTGAAGGAAGCGAGGGCAATGGATAAAATTGCCAAAGACAAAAAACTGGTGACCCAGATGGGTATCCAGGTGCATTCTTTTTATGACTATAAACTGGCCACTTTGCTCATCCAGTCAGGGATTGTCGGAAAAGTACATACTGTAAGAGCCTGGTCGCCAAAGAATTGGGGTTATAATGGTCCGGTGCCTGAAACCGGCGACCCTGTACCAGCCAACCTAGACTGGAACTTATGGCAGGGAACTTCGGCTGAAAGGCCTTATAAGGATGGTTTCTACCATCCCGGCAACTGGCGAAAGCTGGTCGATTACGGCTGTGCTACCCTGGGAGATATGGGTGTACATATTTTTGATACGCCTTATAACGCTTTGCAATTGGACGTGCCAAGAACAATTACAACGAATTGCAGAAAACCGAACGGGTTTGGTTACCCTGAAAAGAACATGGTTACCTATGAATTTCCAGGAACAAAATACACCGCTGATACTTTGAAATGGGTATGGTATGATGGTGTGGGCGCGGATAAGCAACGCGAAGATCTGATGCTTCCTGACGGCGCTGATCTTCACGACCAGGGCGCGATGTTCATTGGTGAAAAAGGAAGATTATATTTGCCGCATTTTCAGGTAATGCCTAAACTGATAGTTGACGGTAGCTATAAGGATATCGATGTCTCGAAGTTTAAATTGAGTGAGCCAGTCCGGGAGTATAGTTCGGAAGTGCATAAGCATTACCATGAATTCGTGGATGCATGTTTGGGAAAAGGTGCCTGCAGCGCTCCCTTCTCTTACGCTTCCCGTCTTACGGAAACCATATTGCTTGGAGTAATTGCCGGCCGTTTCCCTAATAAAACATTGCACTGGGATTCCAAAAAGGCGCAGTTTGCAGAAGAAGATGCGAACCAATATCTAGGCGGCATGTATCGGAAGTTCTAAACTAATAAAGTAACCCGGGGCCCTCTCAAAAATGAGGATGTGAAAATAGCGTTTTGATCGTGAAGCTACCTTTATATTAATAAACAAGGTATAGATTAAATTTATATCACCTTCTCGGATATTGTCAATATGTTATCAAGCTCCCGTTGAAATAGTTTAACCTGAAAGGTTATGCCATTTTAACGGGATTCTATAAACCACTTCTTCTGGAGAACACCTTCCTCCAAACACAGTTTTACTGTGATGTTGTATAAATGCAGAATCGTTTCATTTTGCAAATAATTGCACGAGTGAAAGTGTTGAAAAGCAGATCGAGGTCACTATGAAAACAATTACCAACGAGCCTCTATAATACTGTCAGTTGTTAAGGACTTTCCTCTCTTATACACAATACATCCTTAGGTGTAACGCTATTGCCAGTGATGTTCCATTCCTTATCTTTTTAGTCAAAGGCCGATCCTTTAAAGCTTCTGCATTCGTACTCCTGGCAAACAGAATTGATCTTACGGATTCTGACGCATCTGTAGTGTCTAACAATGCCAGGCTGGTCGAGGGAAACTCGACGGTGAATACGTATAGGTATAGACCGTGATCACATGAAACTTTGATTCCACTTTCGCAGGATTCGTATGGCTCATCGCAAGTATTGTAAAATTTAAGACAGCCTTCTTAGCGTTAGAATACGTTTTATTGCTAATCCCTTCTAAAAACGAACTATCTGCAACTTCTCGTAGAGTGTTTTTGGTTAACGTATAAATACAATTAAAAATAAATATGCAAACATTTATAATTAATTGTAATTTATTGTAGAATTTTATTGAAATTGGAAGAAATATAAATCTAATTCTAAATCTTAACTCTTGGAACCGATCGAAATTAATTTCTACAAACAAATCCGTTATGGCTGCCTCAGTGTTCTGATGGCGCTATTTGTTCACACGGTGAAAGCTCAGGCAGTTATAGATCCTGGTGGCGGTGAAGCTACCGGATCGGGAGGCACGGTCAGCTACTCGGTTGGAGAGGTCGCTTACTCGTTCAATGAAGGAATCGGCGGCAGGGAGAACCAAGGCGTGCAGCAGCCATTTGAATTTGTGTCACTACCGGTTCGTCTCGCTTATTTCGATGTAAAGGTAGAAAATGAACTGGTGCTGGTCCTTTGGGAAACCACTTCTGAGGAAAACAATGATTTCTTCACAGTAGAAAGAAGCCAGAACGGTGTTGATTTTGAACAAGCTGTAATTGTAGACGCACCTGGCAACAGCAATGCTACCAAGAGCTACACATGGACCGACACGGAACCCTACGGAGGTATTAGCTACTATCGCCTCAAGCAGACAGACTACGACAATTCCTTTTCGTATTCTCAAATGAAAGCTGTCAGAATAAAAACGCTTTCCGGATCGGCTGAATTATATCCGAATCCGGTTCGGGAATACTTATTCGTTAAGGAAGGCAAACAAGGTCAGAGTAGGTCCTACAAAATATTTGACGTTAATGGGCGGGTGGTTGAAAACAAAAAACTCACGCCGGGCGAAGAGAAAATCGACATGAGCCGTTTTTCGCCGAACCTCTATTTGATCCATTATATTAAAGACAACCAGGTACAAAAATTCAAAATCATAAAAAACTGAAACTATGTCATCTTTACTACAAAAATCATCTTCCATATTTATATTATTGATGTTCATCAGCCTGTCTTTATTTGCACAGGCTCCTGAAGCCATGACCTATCAGGCAGTCATCCGAAATTCGGGTGGGGTGCTGGTAGTTAATACCACCGTCGGATTAAAAATCAGCATTTTACAGGCAACATCGGAGGGGACTGCCGTCTACACCGAAACTCATACTCCTACTACCAACGCCAATGGCCTCGTAAGTGTTGCTATTGGTACTGGATCCGGAATAACGGGCTCATTTTCGGGAATCGATTGGGGTTCGGGACCCTATTTCATTAAAACAGAAACAGATCCGGATGGTGGATCAGACTATTCTATTTCGGGAACATCGCAATTATTGAGTGTTCCTTATGCCCTTTACGCAAAAAACACAGCACCAGCCGCTTCCTTGGGATTCGCCGATTTTTTTGCACTAATGCCTCCTGATAATGCGGCAACGATCGCTCCCGGTACAGACGTGAGCTTCCCGCAGGACGGGCCAGCCAGTAGTGGAAGCACCATCGCACGCATTGGACCTAGTAGTTTTAATCTGAGTGAAATTGGTACTTATCAGGTATCGTTTCAGGTGAGCATCAGTGAGGCTGGGCAGCTGATCCTGACTCTGAATGGTGCCGACCTGGCCTATACGGTTGTTGGAAGGGCAACAGGTACTTCCCAAATTGTAGGTGTAGCATTGGTTTCTACCACTTCAGTCAATTCTATCCTCACTGTCAGGAACCCCGCAGGCAATCCTACTGCATTAACCGTAACCCCACTTGCCGGAGGTACCCGCCCGGTTTCCGCGCATTTGGTTATCACAAGGCTTGAATAAATTACTATTAAGTTTTAAGAATATGGCGCGATTAATGATCCTCAGATAGAGGATCACGGGGGTGCCACTATTCATAACAGAAAGACCATGTAAAAAATGATTCATATATCATCTTTTGCATGGTCTTTTATGATATTATCCAATGTTCAATGCCGGAATATTCTTGCCAAGGATTCATCTCAATGTTGTTCGTACTCATAATAAAGGGTTTCCTGGAGCACTGCGGGTGTGTTGGGCATTGCTTTTACAAAAGTTAATCTACTTTCCGGCATGCCACTGACATGGTAAGTGTAGTTGTAACTGGTTTGTGAAAATCCTTGTATTGTTGATGAGACCAAATTGTTTTTGCTCAAGTGGAGGAAATTGTCAATCCCTCCATAATACGTGTAATGTGCGAAATTACCGGTTGTTGGCGATGCGGTTTTGACTGGGGCGGGTATAAGGTAGTTGCCAAAAAAGGGGTTTGGTTTGTCATCATAAATAAAGTCTGTTGTGGTTGTACTTGTCAGTGGGACAGTTCGGATCACGGTGGTGGTGGTAACGACATTGCTAAGATTTTCCTGATTAAAGGTATATCCGTTCAACTGTTCAAATGACACGGCATAAGAAAAATTAAATGATCTTTTGCTGGAAGACAATTTCCCGGAATTGTCATATGTAAAAGTCATGTCGTAAAAATCATTCGGGGCACCTGTGTATTTGATCATTGATAAATGGCCCGATGAATTATAAGTGTAAGTATAGCGCTCCGAAATTGAGGGGCTGAGCGTTCTCGCCATTTGGATTATCCTGTCCGAATCATCGTATTGATAGATGCTTTGTTCCTTTTTCGAAATAGCACTATCAGGCTCTTGATATGAATTTAAAGAAGCAATTTTTCCATCATCAGTATATGAAAATATGCTGATGTACCTCGTCTGCGGGTTGTCAGGCAGCACTCTAGTCAAACTTTTGAGTCGCCACTGGCTTGCTTTCGAAATCTTCTGCTCATTGCATGAAATTGCTATTATAGACAGCATCGCAGCGAAGGTCAGAAGTATGAATAAGGGTTTGATTTTCATCTGTTGAATAAATGATTGAGCTGTCTAAAAATCTTCACTTAAAGATAGAGAATATACATTGTCTATACACTGAGCATAAGCATGATTCAGAATGATTAAACACTACTCTGAATTCATTAAGGCGAAGCCTGAACACTTCGGAGAAAATCTTCACAGGCTCATATTTCAGGCAACCCGCAGGAACTGGCGCCTTCACCGAGCCAGACTACAACCCACGAGAAAGCTTGCTCGATGATTCTATGGTGAAGTGTATTAAAAAATCATTGCTCAAATGATTTAATGAAGGGTGTACTGTATTTTAAGAATATCTTAAGGAAAATTTAAGATAGATTAAAGGGGCCCAGGCTTTAATTAGTGTCTGAGAATATACAAAGATTCGTCAAATTTGATGTTTCGTAGAACACGATCAAAATAAAGATTATAAGAATCCTGATAATAGAAGATGAACGAGGAATTCTGAATTTTCTTAAACAGGGTTTAGAGGAAGAATATTACATGGTGGACACGGCCAGTGAAGGCAAATCGGGTCTTGATATGGCGCTAACGGGGGAATATGATCTTTTACTGGTAGACTGGATGCTTCCAGGTAAAAGTGGTGTGGAGATTTGCCGTGAATAAGATACTCCCGTTTTGTTGGACAGCCAATGGATAAAGTTAATTTTAATTAAGATGCTTTTGCATCAAAGAACAAGTCATTAGGAATAAATCCAGTACCGGTGTGTTTACGTTGACCGTTATAAAATTCGACGTATGCTTTTACCCCTCTATACAGATCCACCCCGCCGTTGGGTGGGTTTAAGTATACATATTCTTGTTTGAGCGACCTCCAAAATCGTTCGATGAAGACGTTGTCAAGTGCCCTGCCCTTACCATCCATTGATACTTTTATGCCATTCTCTAACAACGAGTTAACAAAGTTTGGGCTAGTGAATTGGCTACCTTGACTAGGCGTCTCCGATCTGTATTAAATATTTCGGGCGGTCCCTCGGTACGAATGGTATCCAAGAGAATTTCCCGGCACCATTCCATGCTCATCGTGTTGGATATGCTCCATCCGACAATCCTTCGGCTATACACATCGATAATGGCAAACATATACATAAATCCACGAAACATCGGGATATACGTGATATCGGCTTGCCAGACATGATTAGGACGCTGTATTCTCAGGCCCTTCAACAGATATGGATATTTGTAGTCAGTCGCTTTGGCCTTACTCAGGTTGCGTTTGGCGGGGCGGCCCGTGCCGATAAATTGTACGCAAATTCATAACCCTATAGAGTCTTCGTATACGCTTTACTCCAACTTGGTAACCTAAACCGCGCAGATAATCAGTCATGCGCTCCACTCCATAAAATGGGCATTCCAGAAACTTCCGGTCTATGGCTTTCATCAGGCGTTGATTTACCAACGATTCCCCCTTGGGCTTAAAATAATAGCTACTCCTCTGTAAACCAATTAGTTTACATTGTGCTGAAACGCTGAGATTGAGGTATTCCGGAGAAATAAGTTCGCGTTTTTCCATGGTTGTCATTTCCCCAAGACTTTTTTTAGGAAATCGACTTGGACTTGAAGCTCCCCAATCTTGGCGTACAGTTCCTGCTCCTTGGAGTTCTCTGCCTCATTTGCTGCCGGTGCCTCTTTGTCGAAAACCAACTCGGCTTTTTCCAGAAACTCTCGTTTCCAGGCCGCAATCTGTGTTGGATGAATTTGATACTTGGAAGCTAAGTCCTGGACGGTACTTACTTCCTAGATGGCCTCTATGGCCACCTTGGCCTTGAAGCTCGAGCTGAATTTTCTGCCGCACCGGCGGCCCGGGTTCTCTTTTCATAGTCAACTACTAAATTAGAAATTTTAGCGGCTGTCCAATTATTGGGGAGTATTATAGTATTTGGCCAAGTCATTATTCTGATCGTTTACCTTCCCATTTTTACATTGCAGGGCATTGAAGGAAAAATGTTCAAACCAATGGCGCAGACCGTAGCGTTTGCACTTCTGGGCGCAATTCGATATCGTGGAGCTTAAGGTAACCTCAATAGACAAACCCCGATTTACACCTGTTTTAGATGACCAAGCATATATTATCCCTTTGAAGAGTAGTTGGCCTGTGTTTTATTTGTAAGTATAGAGCTAATCTATTACTCAATACAAAAACAGCCAATTGAAATGAAAAGTAAAACAGTTTTAATGTCCGTAATTCTGACCAGTTTGTCTTTGGCCTGCAATAATTCCGGAAAAGCAGATAACCTTCGTGAAGAGTCCATTTCACAAAATGATACTACTTCATCTCTCCAGGAAACGCTCAAAAATGTACTTCCTGATTCCATTGATCTTAGTAAACTTCCTTTCAGTGAAAAGGAGTTGGCTGCGTTCCCCTTTTTTAACCCACCGGCAGATATAGTCCCTCTGAATAAGCCACTTATCCGCGATTTCGACCGGGTGTTTTTTCCGACAAAGCAAGGTATGATTCCTATTGAGGGAAAAGTTTATAAAGCATTTTTAACGAGTGTTACCGGCAAAGAATGGTCTTTGCCCTATTTTGAGAAGAGTTACAGAGAGCTGATCACAGAGGCAGGGGGTATACTGCTATTTCAGGGAAAAGTGCCGCAAAAGGAGCTAGACCGTATCAAGGACGAGGCTACCTATTTCGGCGAAGAGGGTTCGATTGATTACACTAACACTTTGGTGAAAGTTTACGCAATCCGTAGAAAAGAGGGAGATCATATATTTGTGCAGTTCTCAGGATACAGTGCGGGAGGGTCAATCCAGATTCTTGAACTGCCCAAGGCAAGCAAATAATAACAAGAGTTTAAATGAAAAAACCTTGAATATCGCCGAAATCAGCTATTAGTTCAAATCTTTAACAGTGAATATTTTACGGAAAATTCTTCGATTCGCAATCCGGACATTCCTGACTTTCGTCTATTTACTAGCTATTCTAGTCTGGCTTTTTTTCATCGAGAATGAGTTAATTTAAAATTCAAAGTGGTTTTTCATCGATATAATGCCCCGCAAGGGGCTTTTTTACGCCCTGTTCCCTTTAAACACGCTGATTTTCTTACGATATGAGGACAGCCCGATTGATAATTTGAGACCCCGTTAATGTGGAAGAAACTTCAAAACGAAAACCCGGCTCTCAGCGTAAGCCTGTTGAAGTCTTCCAGATTTTCCTGGAAAGCCTGTGTTACGGAAGATCTTTGAAACCGATAACCGGCAGCAATGGTAAACCCGGTGTTGCCGCTAAACAATATTTTTAGTCCGATCCCAGCCGAGAATGTGGCACCTCCACCGAAACGAACGCTATCCACATCATTGGAGGTAGCATTAAATCCATAACCACCTTCCAGAAAATAGAATGGGATCTTGGAGCCTTTATCGGTAAAATCGCCCCTAAGGCTTACAACCAAAGGCACAAATGTCTGCACGGCATATAAGTCCGCACCGATACCTAAACCAGTGTAAATCCATTGGTTAAACTTGTAGCCGTTCGTTGTCTGAAAGGAAAATGCGGAAGTGGTAACACCATTGGAAGCACGGTTGCTCATTGCCAGCGGTCCAAGCTCGGTATAATGCACAAATCCCTTGTGTTTATAGCGAATGTTTGGGTTGACAAGCTTTTCAGTAATCACCGAGTCGACTTCCTCTTTTTGAAATACCCAGATGCTCTTGTCGTAAGTTTCTAAATGGTAGCTGCCACCTGTTTCCAGCAATCGGCCACGGATCACTGAACCGTTTTTCAGGTGCAAGCTGACTTCCGAGGCTTGCTGACCATGTGCCATGGACGCAATGCCCTCGATGAGAAAGATCAGTATCGTATATAGCAATTTCATATAGTGAAGGTTGAGTAGGTTAAGGTTTGATTTCCTAGTTGTCAAGCCAGTTCTTAAAGTCATGGCTTTTGTATTTGCTCACAAACACATCCTGATTAAAGACAGGCTTCAAAAATACTTGCAGCCGGCTGCTGAGCAGAGTTTTAACTTTTTGGATGGCCTCAATTCTCGCTATGACTTTTCTGTTAATCCTGAAAAATAGAGCCGGGTCAAGTATTTCTTCGAGGCTTTCCAGATTACTGTCCATCAGGTATTTTTTTCCTTCGTTCGTTACGAGGAATACCACCTTGTCATCGGCATAGAAGTAGGCAACTTCTTCAATATTTTTGAAATGAATAATGTCACCATACCGGACTAAGAACCTTGTTTTGTATTTCTTTGTCAGTGACTGAATAGTCATTCTGAGATTTTCTATATCGAGGTTGGAAATGCCTTTTCGATCAGGTTTTAAGTTATGGTATTTATCCAGTGCCCGGGAGAGCTCGGCTTTGTCAAGTGGTTTGAGCAAATAATCAATGCTATTAATTTTAAACGCCTGCAATGCATACTGATCGTATGCCGTGGTGAAAATTACCGGACTTTTTACCGTCACTTTTTCAAAGAGGCCGAAACACAGACCGTCAGATAAATGGATGTCCAGCAGCATCAGATCCGGTTCAGGGTTTGAATTTAGCCAGATGGCAGCCTCTTCTATTGAGTCCAGTACCTGCTGAACTTCGATGTTGGGGTCATATTCTGTCAGTAGTTGGGAAGCTCTTCTGGCCGAAAGGGCTTCGTCTTCTAAAATGAGAACTTTCATGGAAGGTGAATCTGAGTGTTATAATGTCAGTCATAAGATGTCAAATCGTTGAGTATTGCCTGCTCACCATTGAGGCGGATCAGCGGGATCGTCACACTAAAATACTGGTCAGTTTTCGATACCACCACGCCGTGATGCCCCAGGAAATCGTATCGTTTGGCTATGTTGGTAAGGCCTAGTCGCGTCGATTGATCATCTTCAATGATTTTTCTTTGTAAATTATTTTTTACGGTGATAGACTCATTGTCAAGGCAGAATATCTCAATGTGCAGGGGTCTGCCTCTGGAAATAATGTTGTGCTTTACAGCATTTTCTACAAGCATTTGAAGCGAAACCGGAAGAATGTACGCGGATAGGCAGCCTTCGGAAACGTCAACCTGAATGCTCAGGCCGGATTCAAAACGGGTCTTAAGCAGATATAGGTAAGAGTTTATAAATTTCAGTTCTTCCCCTAACTCGATCAATTCCTTTTCATCACTTTTGAGAATATAGCGGTACACATTTGAGAACTGCTTGACAAATTCCACAGAGGCGGCTGTATCCTGGGCAATGAGCGCTGTCAAAACGCTCAGATTGTTAAACAGAAAGTGAGGGTTTACCTGATTTCTCAGCGATTGGAGTTGGGCCTGGCTGGTTGTTCTTTTGTAGGTCTCCAATTGCTGATGGCTTTCTTCGAGCTTCTTAACGTAAAGAAAAATGACGTGGATGGTATTCAAAAATAAATTCACCCTGAAGCAGAACATCAGCAGCAGTTTTAAGGGGAGTTTCCAGTGTAGCCAATCAGAAGTTAAGCTGTAATACGCGGCTGGAATGCCCAGCAGTAGCGTTACCAATGCTGTAATGACTACGCTTCCCGCGAGATTATATCCTATCCGCTTCCAAAACGGCTCAATGTCCCTGGTAGAGAGCCAGTTGTCCCAAAGCCGGTTTCCTTCCCATATACCTGCAGTTAATGCCAGGAAAAGCAGGAAGATCAGCGACTTTTCAACGCCGAGGTTATAGTAGTCGAAGGTTTCGAGCAGTAATGTATTCAGGAAGGAGTAGGCCCCTAGCAAAAACATAAACGCGAACCGATACCTGATATTGAACATGACCGCAGCGAGTTAGGCAGAAAGGAAAAAATTGGCAAACTGATTTGCAGGGCAAACCGTTTGCCAATCTGCTGTTCTTATAGTTTAGGGCATTAAAACCTTGTCTATTACGTGGACAACACCATTAGTGGCAAGAATATTTGCTGACGTAATATTGGATGCGCCGCTTGTTGAACCCACCACTTTCGCCCCACCAGCCAAATCAAAGGTTATCGATGTACCTGTATTCGCGGTAGAAACAGGCCCTGAGACATTAGGCAGATCGGTAGAAAAAACGCGGCCGGGAACGACATGGTAAAGCAGAACACTGGTAAGGAGCGCTTGGTTCGCGGGGTCCAAAAGGGTGGCTTTCGGTGTCGTTGTATACAGCTGGCGGAATGCGGCATTGGTTGGAGCAAACACGGTAAGGCCATTTCCTGCTGTGGTAAGTGCTGTGGCCACTGCCGGGTCAGCTGCCAGGACAAGCGATACCAGCTCGGTAAAACTAGTGTCCGCCTGCGCAATTTCCACCAGCGACTGGGTAGGAGGGACGATCACATTGTCAATCACGTGGATCACGCCATTTGAAGCAGCAACATCCGTTGCAATTACCTTAATCTTTCCATTGATAAAAACTCCGTCAGCGTTCTTTGACAAGTAGATATCATTGCCAGTATTCATTGTTTTAACGGTCCCGCTTTGTACATCCGCCGCTTTCACTGATCCGTTTATAACGTGCGAAGTCAGTATTGGCATTAAAGCGTCTTTGGTCAATGGATCCAGACTAGTGATGCCTGCGGCAGTAAAAGCGGTATTATTCGGCGCGAAAACGGTGAAAGGACCTGTACCTTGAAGGGTAGCGACGAGTTCAGCCTTGGTAAGCGCCGCAACGAGTGTAGAAAACTGGGGATCTGCCGAAGCCACGGCAGGAATATTGCCCACTCCCGGATCCACAGTTTGGTCGTCATCGTCGTCGTTACAGGACGAAAGTGTAAAGGCCAACATAGCTGCGAACAGACACGTTTTTAGTTTTGTCATTGTGTTGAGCGTTTTCATGATTTTGAAATTGGTAAGGTGTGGTTAAAGTTTAACTTACAATCAATTTAAAAACCTCAGCTGCTGCTCGATCCGTTCTGTGTTGGGTGTCAATCGCCGCAAAAAAGGTGTGAGCGTCACTTGGGTTGGGATGAATGGACCCAAGTGCAATTGACATGCATTACGTATTTCATCAGAAAGCTGTTGGCTTACCCGTTTCAGTTCCCTTTTACAATTCAGAGTTTCTATTAATTGTGTTTGCTCTGAAAATCTTTCAGTTTTATGATGCTGATGGCTTGTCGCCAGTTTAATATCCCCACTTTTTAAAGTAAGTTTCGCATATCCGCTCATATAATCAAGTGGCTGGTTATCTGAACTGTTAAGGCATTAATGGTTACTGCTCATATTTCAGGACCGTTTAATCGAGCAACCCCGCACTCCATTGGAGAGCATACGCTGTTTTGAAAAATTTCGTTTTCAGCTCGATGAGTTTTTGCCGCGCCTCCAAGGCTTTATTTTCCCGGCTGTTGATCAGGAATAACGAGCTTTCCCCGTTAGAAAACCGCACTTCTTCGGCTTTCACCAGTTGCTGGTAATTCGCATAATTCAGATTTTGCAGGGTGATCTGCTGCTTGAGAGTATTAAACTCATTATAGTATTGTCTGACTTTGACTTCGAGGTTCACCTGCTTTCGCGATTGTTCGAGCCTTGTCTCCTGAATTTTGAGCTGAGCTTTTCTGTACTCCCCACGCCCGGCAGAGAGCCGCAGCGGCATTTCAAACTTGAATCCATATTGGTAGTTGTTATCAAAAATACCGTACTCTCCCACGCTGGCAAATGCATTATACCCTTTGCTCAGATGGTTGTAGCGGAAATCAGCCTTCGGTAACAGTTGTTGGAATTTGAGTTTTCTATCAATATCCAAAGCGCTGAGTTTGAAATCGTATGTTCTAAGTTCGGGATGCGTCTGCGCTGTTGCAGTAAGCAAACTAGCCAGATCTAAGTCGAAGTCTTTCATTTGCTGCTCATCCTCCCAGTTTGATGGAGGTACAATCGTTTCCGGCAAAGTGTAAGGCTCGCCTGCATCATTCCACAGAAAAGCAGAAAGCTGGAGGCCCGCATTGCGAAATTCCATTTGGTATTGATTTTGTTGATATTGAAAGCTCTGTAACTGCGCCAACGCTTCAACGGTATCTATGGCAGCACGCTCGCCGTTCATGAGCGACTTGCGTATGAACTCCAGCCGCTGGGTATTGACTGCGACATTCGCCTCTACAATCAGATATTGATTATAGTAGCTTACCCACTGCCAATACGCGTCCATAGCATCCATCAGCAGGTCATTAAGCACCAGTCGCTGTTCGGTGTCTGCCATGGACCTGAAAATCCGGGCTTGTTTCAGAAAAGCCCTACGCTTGTCCATAACCAGACCCTGTGCCAGCGGGATACCAACACCGATAAATGCCGATTGTCCCTTGCTCATTGTCGGGTCGAGCCGCTCTCCCGTATAATTGTCAACGCCGCTGCGCACCTCAATGCCATACCAAGTAGGTATTACGATTTCCGGAGAGGTCTTGTGGTAATAATTAGTGCCGTCAAAGCGCTTGCGCGAAACGTAAGCACCCAAAATTGGGTCAAATCCGCCGCGGGCTATTAGCAGATCGGCCTGAGCCTTGTCAATATGGATACCGGCCTGTATGGCAATGGGATGGAACTTTCTTACCAGCTCCATCACTTGTGCCGCACTTAATGTTTTTGTAGAATCCTGAGATTTCGCCGGGTTTAAACCTATCAACCCGATCAGAAGGCTCAATTGTATTACTAAGCTTCTCATATGCAGGTGATATTATTTCGCTTTATTTGGACTTTTCTGCACGGGTTCCTGCAAGGTGTAGTAATCTGGTGGGAATCCGTTGATGTTACGCCAGAGTTCATACCATAGCGGCACATCTTTCAGCAACGCGATGCCTTGCGCTCCTGTTCCCAGTTTTAGTTGCTGTGGCCAGGGCCGGTCAGCGGCATCTTCGGCCACAAGCACCCTGAACATACCGTTGGCACTGATGGTATGTTCGAACGCGACCACCTTTCCGCCAAAAGTTCCGTAGCTATTTTCAGGCCAGCCACTAAATATGATGGCGGGGAAGCCATCAAACATAAACCGGACTTTTTGCCCGATGCTGATCAGAGGGAGGTCCACAGGGCGCACGTACATTTCCACGGCATAATTCACACGGGTCGGAACGATCACCGTGATCCTTTCGCCGTCTTTCAGTATCTCACCAATCCCGGCCTTATTAGCCTGGACGATCTGACCATCCTGCGGTGCCAGAATGACGTACATACCATTACGTATGGTATAGTTGGCGACCTGGTTTTCCAGTTTCGCCATTTCTCCCTGGCCGGATGCGATATTGCTCAGACTTTGCAGCCGGTCTCCTTCTGCCTTGCTGATCTTTTCAGCATACTCCTGCTGCACGCCATTTTTTTCAATCTCCACAATGAGCATTTCCTGCCTGGTCTGTGCGATCTTGTTTTCAGCGGCGATTTTCTTGGCTAACGCATTTTGGAACGTGGCGTTGCGTTGCTGAAGTTGTGTCTGGGAAACAAGCCCCTGCTCGAACATTTTCTGCTGGCGTTCATATTGATCTTTGGTCAAATTAAATTCATTAGTCACGGCTTCCAGTTCAGCCTGCTCGCCCGCCAGTTTGTTGTTGAGTTGCCCCAGCTTGTTTTCAAGTTGCCTGAGCTTGAAAGTTTTAGCGGCCTGCAATGCTTCCATTTGAGACACAGAGGTCGCCGCTTTTCCTTTATAGAAACTGATCGACCCCTTTTTTGCGTCCACCTGCTGCTGGGTACGGCTGACCAGATTGGGGTCCAGATAGTCTTCCTTGATTTCAGATATCTGCATGATCGTGTCGCCTTTCTTAACGAAGTCACCTTCCTTGACAGCCCATTTGACGATTTTGCCAGGAATGGGGGAGTTAATGTTTTGAGGGCGCTGTTCCTGATAAAGCGAAGTGATATCACCTGGGGCTTTGATATTCTGTGTCCATGGTAGAAACAGCGTCAGGCACAGTAAGAAAATGATGCCGTAAAACCAATACCTGACCTTGCTTTCCTGGTCTTGCAGGTAAATGGCATCCAGGGATTTGAGCGGAATTTTATAAGTTGGCTGATCCATCTTCTGCGTTTCGGATTATGGTTGCTGTTGCATTACTTAGAACTATATGGTAGTCGCACCTTTTAAGGAATTCAGGGTCACTGCTTGCCACGACTACCGTGGCGTGGCTGGCTTTACTGAATAAATATTCCATCATTTTTCGTTTTTCAGATCCGCCCATGCCTTCCCAGGGATCTTCCATCAATAAAAGGATTGGCTCGTCCAGCAATGCTCTGAGCAGCGAAATACGTTTGATGTACTGGCTGGGCAGATTCTTACCACTCGGGTCGACCTGTGTTTCAAATCCATCGGGCAAAAGATCCAGGAATCCTGACAAACCAGTCTTCTCGGCTAGGCTGATTATTTCTTCGGAGCTGATATGGTCTCTGCCAACGATGATATTCTCCCAGACCGATCCGATAAATATATCTTTCTGATTGAGATACATCCCTGTTTTTTTGCGAAGCGATGCCAGTCTATAATTGCTGAGTGGCACTTTATTGAAAAGCAGCGAACCAGAAAATTGCTGAAAGTGTCCGCCCAGGATTTTTAAAAAAACAGATTTACCTGACATGCCACTTGCAACAACGCCTACAAGGCTGCCTGGGGGAATATGAATGTTCACATTGCTGAAAATACTTTTATCACGGAATGAAAAGGAAAAATTGATGAGGTCGATGCCGACGCCATGATACAGAGACTCCAGCGTCTCCTTCCCTTCTTTTTCTGACAGATTTTCGGTTACGGTCGCCAGTTTTTCCAGGCCAGTTGCTACGTCGTATACACTATCCAGATTTACGATCAATTTTTCAACTGCATTGATCACAGTCAGAACCACAATTTCAGCCGCAATGAATTCACCGACATTGAGTTGCTGTTCGAGCAGAAGGTAGGAGCCCCCCGCCAGCATCGCCAGAGTGATCGCCACTTTTGTAATGACCAATGTTTTGTACTGAAAAAGTAATACGGAGAAGTGATCCGTGCGCGAATGCAGGTACTTGCTCACATTTGTGTCGGTCCTCGTAAGATTTAAATGGGCATCATAACTGAGCTTGAATGGATTGATGACCCTTGCCATCTCTTCCAGCCAGCCCACAGTCTTGTATTTATTGACGCTCTCCTGAAGGCTGGTTTTTAATCCGTTATAACCAGTATTTCGAAAAATCAGTATCAACACAAAAACCAATGTTAACCCAAACACAATGAAGAAAGGGTGATAAAGAGCGAGCAGAACCAGACCAAAAATAATCTGTATACTTGCCACAGGTACGTCCAGCAACAATTTTGACAAACCTTTTTGTACATTGAGCACATCGAAAAACCGATTGACCTTTTCAGGAAGGTAAAAGGCGTCTGTCTTCATTAGGTCGAAGCGAGGTATCTTGTCAGCGAATTCAAAAGCATAGCGCATGAAAATCTTCTGCTGGACTTTCTCAATGATTTTCATTTGATTGATCTGCATAAAGCCGACAGCGGCAACACCAATTACCACAAACGTAATCAATACATATATCGACGTTACCATCGAGGCGCCCAGAACAAAGCCAATAATGGCTTGAATACCTAGTGGTAGGCTCAAATTGACCACCCCACTTAATATGGCGTAGAAGTAGATTGCTCCAATATCGGACCTGTCTATCAGGATAAGATCCCATAGCCGTTTAAACGGCTTAATTTTTTCCATCGTCTTAAATATTTCGCGTTTCGCAAATATACTCTTGCTAAAATTAATAATAGTAATGCTATAATAAAAAAAATTAATTTAATATTTGTAAAACAAAAGCTATTTTTAAGATGAATTACACTATCTCAACTTTTTAGCCTATCTGATATGGATTTTCATCTAAGTTTTCACGTAAACGAAAAGGTTTATCTGCGCGACCCTGAAAGTAGTGGGCTTGGCAAACGATTGGTAAAAAGTGCCATAGATCTGATTTATGAATTAGGATTTGAGCAATTTACATTCAAAAAGCTGGCAGTAGAAGTTGCTACGACCGAGGCGACAGTTTACCGCTATTTTGAGAACAAACATCGCTTACTGCTTTATATATTAAACTGGTATTGGAGCTATATGGAATTTCTTGTTGTATTCAAGTTGCAGAATATGACCGATCCAAAAATAAAGTTGCAGACTATTATCGAACTGCTCACACACGAACTTCCGGAAAGTAGCGGTACGATGGATTATAATAAAAGGTATCTTAACCAGATCATCATTTCCGAAAGCAGCAAAGTTTACCTGGTAAAGGAAGTGAAAGAGATCAATAAATCCCAGGTTTTTAAGCCATATAAAGATTTGTGTGCTAAAATCGCAGAGGTCATTACTGATTATAATCCAGGGTACCAGTACCCGAGATCCTTAAGCAGCACGCTAATTGAGACATCGCATTTTCAGCAGTTTTTCAGCAACTATCTTCCCAAGCTGACAGACGTAAGTGAGGTGGGTCAGAAAGATTTCGCAGCCCAATTTTTAAGCAGCCTACTCTTCACCGTTTTAGACGGCCAACGCCTCAGCTGAAATTATTATTATGAAAGCTGTTGATGAAGTATTGGCAATAAGGGAGTTCAGCATACGCCGGATCGAATGACAGATGTCAGGTATGAACGTGTAAGAATAGAGCGCTGTACCTTGCCAGCGTCAAAATGCAGGTCACTGAAATAAAAGAAGGCATCCACTTTTTTTTGTCTACCTCGGAAATATCAACAGGGCGGAGCAGCAGTTTTGATCCATCGATTCTGATCGCAGGTGATACTTTGAAATTCATGGGAGTATGGCCTTTACATTACTGATGATGGTTAAACATCCCCTGCTTCAATATTTCTGTATTTCCGTTTCAGTTGTATCACCTTGAACTTAATATTATCATAGACCATTCCCATGATTAGAATTAAAGCCGCAATAATCAATACATGAAGGTTTATGTTTGCGTAAAATATGCCACCGGCAATTCCGCCTGCGAAGAAAAAGCTGATGATTGTCAGCCTTAATTTAATCAATGATGTCAGTTTCTGCCTATGCTCGCCGGATTTGTAAAAGAAAAGTTGGGAAAGTTCGATACCCAGGTCAGTAAATAAACCGGTAAGATGTGTTGTTCTTACCGCTGCATTGGATATAGTTGTAACTAAAGAGTTTTGCAAACCCATTGCGAAAAGTAAACTGAGGGCAATAATATCAGGTCTTTCTGTAATCATATCAGGATACCATATGCCTACAGCAAACAGTATTAGACTCTCCATAATAAGAGGGGCTGCATAAATGAGCCGCTCGTTCTTTCTGGCTACTATCTGGGTAAGCATTCCCGAAACAAAAGATCCCAAAAAGAAGAAGAAGATGTAGAGGAAGTAAGTGAAGCTCGCCCCAAAATTCAACTTGAAAATTTCATCTACGAAAAAGGCGAAATGTCCGGTTACGTTGGTTGTTAACCGTTTTACCGCGAGAAAACCTCCAACATTAACGATACCAGCTACAAAGGACAGAAGGGACGCAATTTTTAGATTGTGCCTGAGTGTGCGCGTTTTTCCTTGATGCCTGAACAATTTGAATAGATTTACAGGCAAAGTTACCGAACTACCTTCAGGAAAGGCTATGATATTGGTCAGTTTTCAGGATTGTTGATCTCAAGCAATGGATTAACCCTTCACAGCGGTTTAGTGAGTAAACGAAGCGCATATGGTGATATTAAGGCTCGTCAGCAAAATGTCCTTGTCACCAATAAGGGGTTCTGTTCTTTACTTTACAATGATAAAATAGAAAAGCTGATTCGATCGTGAATAACTCATTTTAAATTTATTTTAGCCCCATTTTTAAGATCATTCCGTGGATTGGCAACGATCTTATCGCCAGCATGTAGATTTCCAAACACCTCTGATATAGAATCAGATTGTTGGCCGGCCTTAATATCAACGTATTCAGCTACACCATTTCGCACTCGTACCACATATTGTCTTTCAGTGGAGGTCAAAATAGCAGAAGTTGGTACAGCCAGAGCCCCTGTTGTTCCTTCAGAAGCCATGCTGATTTCAGCAAACATTCCTGGCTTAATTAATCCAGAGGCATTTTGCACATCAATTTCAACCGTTTCTGATCTGAATTTTTGGCTCATATTCCCTGATAGACGGCTAATCTTACCTGAGAATTTCTTACCAGGTATTGCATTGACTACGAAGGTTACAGCCTTTCCATTTTTAATACCCAGACTATAAGTTTCAGGGATATCCACGACCAGCCTCAGGCGGTTTTGTTGCTGGAGCATAAGCATTGGTCCGGATATCCTGACCCCCGATCCAACCAACGCACCGGGATGGACATTCCGTTCTGTGATAACTCCATCAAATGGAGCACGAACCACCAGATATGATTTGATTTTGACCAGTGCCCCGAAATTTGCCTGCTCACCCATTACTGCTGCGCTGTCAGCCATCATTTTTGCGCTGGCACTTTCTAAATCCAGGGCGGATACGGAGCCTGTGATTTTGCTCCCCGAAACCAACCTTCGGTAATGTTCCTTGCTGCCGACCAGCATCGCCTGTGCTTTCAGGTAATTTGATCGGGCTGCGACGAGTTGCTCCTCAGTTTCCGGTGCTTCGAGGACCATCAGAACCTGACCTTTGTGAACAATAGAACCCCTGTCTACCAGCACTTTTTCGACGAATCCGTCGGCTTTTGGATAAATATCAACTTCCTGAAAAGGCAGAAACTCGCCAGGTAACTGGATTTCCTGCCCAACCTTCTTGCTTAAAACAGTTCCAAGTTCGTAAGTCGGAGTAAATTTCTTTTTCTTATTTTTTGAATTGACTTCGGCGGATTCTGACGAGGAACAAGCGCTTAATATGGCTAGGCTGAGGGCCAAGGACAAACCACTATATAGTATGCTTTTCATAACTTGAAGATTGATCTGGATGAGACGTGCCATTGGAATGAACGATAAATTGAGAATCATTGACTTTTTCAGGTAATAGCGAGGGATCTTCGAAGGCGGTTTTGCCCTGCAACCAAACGTAAACCTGGGGTACAATATAAAGAGCCGCCAGTGTTGAAGCGATTAATCCGCCTATGACTGCGCGACCAAGCGGTGCCACTTGCTCGCCCGCTTCGCCGGTTCCCAAAGCCATCGGAACCATACCAGCAATCATGGCAAAACTGGTCATGAGCACAGGGCGAAGGCGAAGGCCGGCACTGTCCAACGCGGCGCGACGTACATCCCTGTACTCCCAGCGGAGGCGCTCGGCGTTTGTAACAATCAGAATTGCGTTTGCAACGGAGATGCCCGTCGACATAATGATGCCCATATAGGATTGTAAGTTCAGCGTACTTCCTGTCACAAGTAACAGGGCGATTGATCCCGCAATAACGGCTGGAACGGTTGAGAGAATGACCAGTGATAACTTCAACGACTGGTAGTTGGCAGCCAGCAGAAGAAATATTACGACAATGGCGATGCCGAGACCTAATTGTAAACTATCCAGCGTTTCGGTGAGCAGCGAGGACATTCCTTTCACCTGCGTCACCAGTCCTTTGGGGGCTTCACCCAGACTGGCAATTACCTTTTCGACTGCGGTTGTAGCTGTACCTAAATCCGTATGGTGAAGATTTGCAGAAACAGTCACAAAACGCCGCGGCCCGATTCTGGCATATTCGCCTGGCAGGGTATCGATTGAAAAAGTTGCTACGTCGGCCAGGACCGGGCGAACTTGTCCGGCCACAAGTGGAATCTCCTGAAGTTGGGAAAGATTTCGCATGGCAAACTCAGGGATCTGCACCTGTACCTGATAGGTGTAGGCGGCCTTCGCATCAAGCCACTGATTTTTCTCGGTAAAGCGACTGGATGAGGTTGACGCGGTGATCGAACGCGCTGTTTGCTCCAGATTAAGGCCCATTACGGCCAGTTTCTGGCGGTCAAGTTTAATATTGATCACTGGAAATTTTAAAGGTTGGATGATACGGACGTCCCGAAGATTGTCGACCTTTGATAAACCGTGCACCAACTTATTGGCATAGGCTTCGATCTGCTTCATATCACGCCCTGCCACCTGCACCTCTATTGGGGTAAAAGCGCCGCCGCTCATTAGTTTTTCCGTCAGGTCAGCCGGTTCAAAAGACAATGTCGTATTCGGCATCTGCTCTTTTACAGCTTCTCGAATCCTTTCTTTTAAATCCTGCATGTTGGTATGATACTCCGTATCAAGCCCAACTTTTATTACCGCATCATTAGAGCCGCTGGTGCTGACATATAAGTTTGTTGTTGCGTAATTGGTAGGGACAACACCGACATATGCGGAAGAGATGGCCAAATGGCCATCTGCTGCCTGATCAACAATTGCCATTAGCTCACTTACTTTTTCCTCTGTCCTTTCAAGTCGTGTACCATCAGGCGTTTTTAACCGGATCACCATCTGGCCGGAATTTAGTTGAGGAAGCATGTCTTTGCCTATGAGCATAAATCCAACTGCGGCCAGAGCCAATATCACCACCAGATATACTACTACAATCAGGCGGTTGCTGCGTAGTAATTTTCGGTTTTGGCCGATGAAGCGTTCACGAACGCGGTCGAAAAAGGAAGGAGCATCAGGTGTGTTATTTGAATGCGTATGGCCTGAATGGTCTTTCAGCATCCGGTTTGCCATAATGGGTACCAGACTTTGGGCGAGAAAATAGGATACGGTCATGGCAAAACCGATTGATAAAGACAGCGGAAGAAACATTGCTCTGGGTACACCGCTCATAATAAATGATGGCGCAAAAACGGCTATGATACATAACAGGATCAGTAAGAGTGGCAAGGCAACTTCCTGGCAAGCATCGAATATGGCCTGTTTTTTAGGCTTCCCCATTTCCAGATGCTGGTGGATATTTTCAATCGTTACCGTTGCCTGGTCAACCAATACGCCAATGGCGAGTGCCAATCCTGATAAAGTCATGATGTTGATTGTTTGCCCGGCCAGACTTAGAAACAGCACCGCTGCGATGATCGAAATGGGGATCGTGACAATTACAATGAGTGACGATCGCCAGTCGCCCAGAAAGAGCAGGACCATTAAACCTGTCAGGAGTGCCCCAAGGCCTCCTTCAAAAAGCAGGCTTTTGACCGCATTGATTACAAAGATAGACTGGTCGAACTCGTAGTTTACTTCAATATCATCAGGTAGCAGACTCCGCATTTCAGGCAGTTTGGATTTCAACGCCGTCACAACATCCCAAGTAGACGCGTCTGCTGTCTTTACCACCGGTATATATGAAGACCGGCTTCCGTTGACTATTGCATAGCCTGCCGTAATATCAGAGCCGTCCTGGATATTCGCCAGGTCTTTTAAGAAAACGGTCCGGTGCCCCTCGGTTGTAACGGGTATCTGACCGAAATCAGCCACCTGTTCTTCAAGGGAATTTAGTGTTGTAATATAGGAGGTATTACCAACCCGGATATTACCCGATGGGGTCATTGCATTGTTTGCTGCAAGTGCTTCAACAACTTCATCCGGAGAAATATTCAAACTCCTGGCTTTCTGGGGATCCAAATTGATCACCACCGTTCTGGCATTGGTTCCAATAGGAGGAGGTGCAGTCAGGCCCGGGACCGTGGAAAACAGAGGTCTGATCCTGGTAACAGCCAGCTCGTGAATTTCTTTCAAAGAGCGTGTCTTGCTACTGAATACCAGATCTCCAATAGGTACAGATGAAGCATCATACCGCACAACCTGCGGAGGCAATGCGCCAGGGGGAAAGAATTTCATAGCCCTATTGACCTGTATGGCAACTTCGGCAGACGCCTGCGCCATGTCGCTGCCTTCATAGAAAGCCAGTTTGACAACAGTCAACCCCTGCACACTTCGGCTGGAAATTTCCTTTATCCCGCCAATATAAAGAAACTGGTCCTGCATACGGGTGGCAAAAAATCCTTCCATTTGTGCAGGTGACATACCGCCATACGGTTCGATGACATAAATCACGGGGGAATTAAGTCGGGGGAAAATGTCGATTGGTATTCTGGTCGCCGACATGACCGAGAAGACGATCAGCCCTGCGACAAGTACCAGGATGGAAATCGGCCGTTTTAATGAAGTTGATAACATAAATCTGATTTGTAAAAGGATTTACCGGCGACGGAAAAGCGCGAAAAAGTCTTCAAAATTATTTGTGGCAAGGGCTCTTTGCAGGCGAACATTGACGGCACTTCGCTGCACATTGACGGCTTGTTTTTCGACGGACGTCAACAATTGTAGTGCGTCAGTGAGGCCAAGAATGTTTTCTATTCCGTTATTATACAGCGAAAGCCGCTGCTCATAAGCGCGTTCTGCTGAGCTTAGTGCGGTTGGCAATTCCATCAATGCCATCCGGACAGTGGCCATTACAGAATCGGAAGTAGTGAGCATGTTCTGAAGCTGGAGCTGCTGCGTTTGTAGTTGGCTACGAGCTTGTTTAATTCGCCAATCTTGCAGGTGAGAACGATTTTTTATTCGGTGGTAGTCGGTCAGGTTTACTGTTGCGGCAACACCTACCAGAAAATTGGTTCTGCTATAACCAAATCCTGATCGCAGAGGGCCAAAGTTATTGTCTATATCAAGGCTTGTCCCCCGTGCCCAAGCTGACGTGAGTAGCGATATT
This sequence comes from Dyadobacter sp. HNCC25DJ184, assembly GCF_056895215.1. NCBI lineage: Bacteria > Pseudomonadati > Bacteroidota > Cytophagia > Cytophagales > Spirosomataceae > Dyadobacter > Dyadobacter sp. HNCC25DJ184. Next base: position 160,524 of record NZ_JBXHAQ010000013.1, read on the forward strand.
CTCGGCAAGGCAGTTTTTCGAATCAATTCGAGTTCTGTGGTTTGTCGGTTAACCAGATCTGTTCGGTAGCGCAGTAACGGATGATCTGCTGTAAGTTTGATATCAAAAGGCTGAATTAAAAGCGCTTCCTGCTGAAAAGTGGAGTCAACTTCGAGCAATTTTGCCGGTCGGCCCGTAAGTGTAGCTAGTTGAATTGAAGCCCGCTGAAGCTCCTGCTGCATTTGTATATAGTTAAGTTTAGCACGAGAGAATTCCACGGAAGCCAATGAGGAATCCAGACCGGGACGAATTCCGTTATGAACTAAATTGGTGATGATCCGCCTGACCGTATCCACACGAGCAAGGTTCCGTTCTTCGATTTTTAAAGTTTTTTGCAGCCAAAGCAGATCCAAAAAAGTATTAATCACGGTTTGACTGATAGCAAATTTTTCGTTTTCTAAAGCCGCCTCCCCGACAACTATATCCGCCTGTGCAAGCTGGTCTTCGGCTCGAAATCGTCCGAAATTAACCACTTCCCAGTCGGCTGTCGCCAAGGCAATATTGCCTGAAGCCAGATCCGAACTATTTTCTGGACGTCGTCCACCGGACGTCGGCACAATGATCCCCATCGAAAAGTAAGAGCCGGAAAGCCCGTTGGCAGTTCCGATGTTGATCTGGTCGTGAAGACGCAGGTTAGGTAGTCGATTGTCTTTGACAACCCGGGCATTTTCCCGCACCGCTTCCAGGGCTGACTGTGCTGCCGATAGTGAAGGGTAATTAGAAAGGGTTGTTTGGACAGCCTCTTCCATGCTCAGAGCCTGGGCGGAGAGCGTCGAATGGTAAATGAAAGCGATAAAAATGCCGATAAAAAGCCGTGATATTTTACTCATGATTTAATAGTTTCTTCGCCAATTCAGGGGCTCTATATGTCATATAATCTTATTGGTCTTGAAATGCTGTTTTAAAAAATAAGCCTTGGTCTGTCAGACGAAATCTTCGCAGCTTGCAGAGCTACTTACACGGTAATCAGAATGCGTCTGACTAGTTGGTATTTCTGAAAACACTGCGTCATTATATTGATATTCAGCTAGATATGTAGGTAGTTCAGCTTTATGTTTCACTGTCTCAATACCAAAGTCCAAAGTAAATACGCATCCGATTAGAGGGTGGTTAGAGGGTTATTAAAATGTGATTAGAGTGGCCTATTTAAGATAGGGTTCCGAACTGGATGATTAATTTTACCATGTGAAGTTTATTGAGAAAAAAGCCTATGAACGTTTTAGTCGTTGAAGATGACGTTGAGTTAACCCAGTTTATTCAAAAAGGTCTGCAGTCTGAAGGAGTTGCGGTTTCAGTCGCCTTCGACGGAATTATCGGACGTAGCATGGTCAATGAAAACCGTTTTGATGTTGTCGTACTCGATGTGAACCTTCCAGGTATGAATGGCTTCGACCTTTGCCACTTTATTAAAGAAAATTGGCCTGCTATCCCAGTTATTATGCTCACTGCGCTGGGAAGTCTGGAAAACAAAGTGCTAGGTTTCGAGGCGGGGGCTGATGATTATTTGTCAAAGCCATTTGCTTTCAAAGAATTGTTGTTTCGCTTGAAAGCTTTGGCAAGAAGGCACCCATCCAAGGCTCCGCGACCTAAGCGACTGCAATTGCTGGATCTCGAGATTGAGACGGATTCACACAAGGTTTGGCGGGCTGGCGAGCGGATTGACCTCACGGCACGTGAATATGCTTTATTGGAATATCTGATGCTCAATCAGGGAAAGGTAATTAACAGAATTGACCTCCTTGAAAATGTTTGGGACGTTCATTTTAACACCAATACAAACGTGGTGGATGTGTATGTAAACTATCTGCGAAGAAAAATTGACCGTTCTGAACCCAGGCTTCTTCACACTGTTTTTGGAGTTGGCTATATGATTGGGGCCGAACCATGAGTATCAAACGCAGAATAACTATAGGTTTTGGTGTGTTGGTGGCAACGCTCCTTCTTTTGTTCTCTGTTTTCATTTTTCAGAATTACGAATCTTACCGGAGGTCATTGATGCGCAACCGGCTTCAGAGACGTGCACAGGCCGGCCAGCTCTATTTTCAAAATCGGCTCGAGTTTCATCGGTCAAGCTATCTTACGCTGCCCGAGCAGCATGAAAAAATATTTAACGCCAAGAATGAACTCGTTTATCATTCCTCAGGCGATGACGATTTCCCGTTAACACCTAAACTACTTGATCAAGCCAGGCATAGTGTGGTGTATTTCAAGTATAATTCAAAACTTTGGCCAGCACCGAAGGAAGGCGTTGCACTTTCTTTCAAAATAGCCGGGATCCGCTATGTCTCCGTCGTAACTGCTTATGATCTGACAGGCAGACAGGCCAATGAAAGCTTACTTTTTATACTGATCAGCGGCAATATTGTGATGCTGGTCATTGTAGCTTTTGTGGGATTTTGGTTTGCTCAAAGAGCACTTAGACCATTTGATGGTCTTATAGGGCAGATGAATCCAGCGGCGGTAAATGATTTTTCTTTTCGTCTTTCCACCCATTCCAGAAACGACGAAGCGGCTTATCTGGCAAGTTCTTTCAATGAATTATTGAGCAGGCTGCAAACGCTGGCGATGAGCCAAGAGCATTTTGTCGCATATGCTTCGCACGAAATTCGTACACCGCTCACAGTTGTGAAAGGTGTTTTGGAAACGTCTTTGGCTTACGATCAAGATCTGGCTGACACGAAACAGAGTTTAGAAAAGGCCCTGATACGTTTGGAAGGCGCGATTAACCTCGCGAACTCGCTGTTGCATCTGGCTGAAGTGGAAGGGTTACAGGCCGGACAATTCAGGGAGGATATTAATATTGTCGATACCATACTGGATACGATCACCTATTTTGGTGAAAAGCACCCCTGCCAGCAGATTGAACTTCAACTAACCGATAGTTTTACAGAAAATGCTTCGGCACTTCGAATCCTTGGAAATTCGACGCTACTTCGAACAGTACTTAATAATATACTGGAAAACGCCAGCAAGTATTCTCAAAATAAACCCGTCTCGATGATTGTTGATTTCGATCTCAATTTGGTTATGATGAAAGTGATAGACCAGGGGATTGGTATTCCTGCGGCACAGTTGGACGATGTATTTCTGCCTATGATGAGGGCTGCTAATGTCGGCAACCTTCCGGGCTTCGGATTGGGACTTACTATTGCCAAGAAGATTATTGACATGCACCAGGGACAGCTTACAGTTGATTCTGCTGCCGGCCGTGGTACTACGGTTTGTATTCTTCTACCAGCGTTATCGTTTTCCTGATTTTTTAGAGGTAGCCCTGTAATACGTCTTTCTTTCGACAAGCTAGTGAAGCCTTATTTTACCGATCGTAATATATGTAATATGTGGTTTTCCTCAGTCAAAGCATGTCGTGGAAACCAGTCTTTATCATCTTATTTTGGCAGCCATTCGATGCTATTTCTCAGCAGCCTGATCTTTTTGCCCTGCTCCATTTTTTTTAGCAGCCTTGATACGACCTCCCTGGAGGTATTCAAGTCGTTGGCAATTTCCTGATGAGTAATGGAAATAACATTAACCTTACGACTATGAAACTGATTCTTCAGATAAAATTCCAATCTCTCATCCATACCTTTGAAAACGACATTGTCAAAAACGGTCAGCAGTTCTTCAAAGCGGGCCCGATAGTTGGCAATAACAAAATAGTACCAGGTTTTATATTTCTGCATTAGCTCGTCCATCAACTGGATCGGAATCATGATCGCCACGGTATCCTCGACTGCTCTGGCCATAATTTCGCTGGCTTCCTGTTTTGTATTACAGATCATAGACAATGCACAGGCACTTCCCGGATCCAGATCGTAAATGAAAGCTTCTTCACCATCATCGCCAAGACGATAAAGTTTTACCCTTCCGCTGCCAATAAGCACGGTATGTTTGATATACTGGCCAGTACGCATGATCACCTCTCCGGCAGGGATCTCTTTCAGGATGCAAGCCATCGTTAAATGCTGCTTTAGTTCTGGCTCAAAATCAGGGAAGACTGTATCAAGATAATGCGAAATATTTTCACTCATAATCAGCAAAATGGTTAATCAAACGCAGTTTTATAAATCAAAGCATTTCTAAAAAGTTCCAAATTGTGCTTTTGACAAAGAACAGAAGATGGGGTGGCGTGCACCTTTTTTGTAAAGTTGAAAACAATATAGTTTGTCTTATGTGACTTTTATCACTTTCCGGCTGTGCGGTGCTTCTGATTTTTGTATGACAATTTATATTAAAATGGAAACAGCAGCTTACCTGGCATCTATATTCATTGGGGTTTCACTCGGACTGATCGGAGGGGGAGGGTCTATACTCACCGTGCCGGTACTTGTATACATGTTCGGGATTAGTCCGCTCGTTTCAACATCCTATTCCCTTTTTATTGTGGGTTCAACCAGTCTTGTCGGAGCTTACAGCAATTTCCGTAAAGGTACTGTTAAGATTAGAACTGCGCTCCTGTTTGGGAGCACATCTATCACAACGGTTTTTTTGACGCGTAAATTTCTGATTCCGATAATCCCCAAAGACCTTTTCAAAATTGGCGAATTCCAGATCACCGAACCTATACTGACAATGATTCTTTTCGCAGTGCTAATGGTGGCAGCGTCCGTGGGCATGATCAGAAGTAAGGAAAGAAAACCAGGGTGTCTTGAATGTGATTTGAAAGGCAATATAATCAGGATGTTATTGAGCGGCGTGGGCATCGGACTAACCACCGGTATTTTGGGAGCCGGCGGAGGTTTTCTTCTCATACCAACTTTGGTACTGGTGCTTGGAATGCCCATGAAAGAAGCAGTTGGTACTTCGCTTCTGATCATCGCCCTTAATTCGCTGATCGGATTTGCCGGCGATATTGGTCATTTTATGATTGACTGGATTTTTTTACTAAAAATTACTGCTATCTCGATCACGGGAATTCTGATTGGCGGCATGATATCAAAGCGGGTTGATGCTGCGTCATTAAAAAAAGGGTTTGGCTGGTTTGTGTTGGTTATGGGGATTTATATCATATCATCAGAGCTACTGAACCTCAAATAAATTACGGGCTTCATTCCATTTATAAAGCAGGATCCTTCTCACTCCGTATCTAGATTATGAACAATATAGCCAGAGGATCCGAAGGTTTTTGTCTGAATTGAAAAATTTTATCGACGATTTTTTGCTAGGTGATAAATGTCACTGACGGCCTGGCCCAACATCCCGAACTTTACAATATTAATTCAAATAGAACTTTAAATCTTAAAATACGGGGTATGCAAATCCAGCAAATCTATACGGGTTGTCTTTCACAAGGCGCGTATTATATCGAAAGTAACGGTGAGGCGGTAGTGATCGATCCGCTTCGCGAGGTGGAACCTTATATCAACCGAGCTGAAAAAGATGGTGCCAAAATAAAGTATGTGCTTGAAACGCACTTTCATGCCGACTTTGTATCGGGCCATATTGATCTGGCTGAAAAAACTGGCGCAAGGATCGTATTCGGGCCAACGGCCAATCCGGGTTTTGATGCTGTAGTGGCGGTGGACGGCCAGATACTAAAAGTGGGCGATATTACCTTAACGGTACTCCATACTCCTGGGCACACGATGGAAAGCACTTGTTACCTGTTAAAAGATGAGCATGGGAAGGCGGCAGGTATCTTCACAGGCGATACCCTATTCATCGGTGATGTGGGTCGCCCCGACTTAGCTCAGAAGGTGGCACCGGAATTGACACAGCAAAAACTGGCCGAGCATCTTTTTGATTCCTTGCGTGATAAGATTATGCCACTGGCTGATGATATTATTGTGTATCCTGCGCATGGCGCGGGAAGCGCCTGTGGTAAAAACATGAGTAAGGAGACTACCGATACGCTGGGCAACCAGAAGAAGTTCAATTATGCCCTTCGGCCGAGTATGACCAAGGCCGAATTTGTTGAAGAGGTTACAAATGGCCTGATGCCGCCACCGGCGTATTTTCCTGAAAATGTGATGATGAATATCAGAGGCTACGAAAGCATTGACACGGTGCTCGAGCGCGGAACACATGCACTGGAACCGGCGGCTTTCGAAGCGGCAGCAAATGAAACGGACGCGGTGATGCTCGATACAAGGGATGCAGAAATTTTTGCCAAAAGTTTCATACCCAACTCCATCAACATTGGAATTAATGGAAGTTTCGCGCCGTGGGTAGGAACACTCATACCTGATATCAAACAAAGAATATTGCTCATCACCGATCCGGGCAGGGAAGAAGAAGTGGTGACACGTCTTGCTCGGGTGGGATATGACCATACAATCGGCTATCTGAAAGGCGGGATCGATGCCTGGACGAAAGAGGGTAAGGAAGTGGACCAGATCGAATCGGTGACCATAGAGCAGATGAAGGACCGCCTGAAAAGTGATCCGTCAAATGTGGTGTTGGACGTGCGCAAAGCCAGTGAATTTGGTTCTGAACATGTCATTGGCGCAGAGAACATGCCACTTGATTACATCAATGAGCATTTGGCACAGATCGATAAAAATAAAACATACTTCGTACACTGTGCGGGCGGTTACCGTTCCATGATCTTCAATTCTATCCTGAAAGCAAGAGGATATAATAATCTGATCGACGTAAAAGGAGGCTTCAAGGCGATAAAAGAGTCAGGTCAGCTCGCAGTAAGTAATTACGTTTGTCCGAATACACTTCTTTAACAAGATAATGGGAATTATATCGGTATTATTCGGACATAACAGGACAGACTTCAAGAGTCTGATTGACAACGGCGCACTTATTGTTGATGTGCGTAGCCCGCAGGAATTCGCATCCGGCCACATTGAAGGCAGCGTCAATATGCCGTTGGGCACCATAAACAGCAAGGCGGCGTTTTTAAAAAAAGGTGGAAAGCCGATCATTACCTGCTGTCGGAGTGGTGCCCGGAGTGAGGTGGCCACAGAAGTGCTGAAAGTGGCCGGGATAGAGGTTTACAACGGAGGTGGTTGGGAAAAACTCAGAAAAAAAATTCAATAGCGATAACTTTATTTTATGCTGGAAATAATCAAACAGCCCTGGCCATGGTATGTGGCCGGGCCGCTGATAGGGCTCACAGTGCCTGCCTTGTTGATCCTTGGTAATAAATCCTTTGGTATCTCATCATCGCTGCGCCATTTTTGTGCGATGTGTGTACCGGGAAATATCCCGTTTTTTCAATATGATTGGAGAAAGGAGCTTTGGAACATATTTTTTGTGTCAGGTATCTTTTTCGGAGGTTTGATCGCGATGACATTTCTGGCCAATCCAAAACCAATGCAACTCAATCCAACGCTGGTGAAAGAATTAAGCGTATATGGTATAACGGATTTTTCGTCACTGGTTCCCGTTGATCTGGTGAGTTGGGACAAACTTCTGACACTTCCCGGTTTCATCATGATGGTAGGCGGGGGCTTTCTGGTTGGATTCGGGGCGCGTTACGCCGGAGGATGCACCAGTGGTCATGCTATCATGGGGCTTTCCACGCTGCAGTGGCCCTCGCTTGTAGCGACGCTTTGTTTTATGGCTGGCGGATTTGTTATGGCAAACTGGATATTGCCTTTCATATTATCTTTATAATTCAATAATGGAAAATTCAAAAAAGGTAAAATTTATCCAGCACCGTGAACATGATATACGGGCCACAGATTCAATTTGTATCAACGAAAGTGATAAGCAGCACAAGTGGTATTACAACCTGAAATATCTGATGGTTGGATTGCTTTTCGGCGTGTTATTTGTCAAAGCCGAAGTGATAAGCTGGTTTAGGATCCAGGAAATGTTCCGGCTCCAATCTTTTCATATGTATGGTATTATCGGGAGTGCCGTTGTTGTCGGAATGGTTTCAGTTTGGCTCATCAAGCGTTTTGATATCCAGACTATTTCAGGAGATAGAATCATCTTTACGGACAAGAAGTTTAATAGGGGACAGATTTTCGGCGGTTTGCTTTTTGGGATGGGCTGGGGATTGACCGGTGCTTGTCCCGGACCACTTTTCGCACAAATCGGGATGGGTGCCACCGTTGTGCTCGTCACGTTGATTAGTGCTGTGGCAGGGACGTGGGTTTATGGACGTTTTAGAGAAAGTTTGCCACACTAAAAGAAGCCACATCAACCCGGAGCCTTCTGAGATTTGATTCAGCGTCAGCTGGATTCTTGCCAAATGGGTATTGGGATTTAACCGCTTGGGCAGGCATGCTGTTGCTTTCGCGTGACAGTTGTTACATTTTTGTAGGATACCAGTCTGATTTATTCTTATTTGAACTACGTATTTATGAAAGTCTATATTTCCACCATACTGATATTGTATGGAGCAATTTTTTTTCAAAACTCTGGTTTAAAGCTTGAATATATTACTGATGCACCTATAAAAATAGATGGAGGGTGCAGTTTCTACACTTATCGGGATACGTCACTATTCTCAGGTAAAACAATTTTTCTTGTCGACGCAAGTCAAAAAAAACTTGCTCTAATTAAGTTGAATGGGCAATACAAATTTCTATATCTGAAAAATAGACGATTACGACCTGACGGTTACGTGGACACATATTCCGGCGATTCTTATTCGGCGGTTCTTGATGTTAAAAAACAAAGAAAGCTGGCCTCAGGAATGGAGTTTGCTGGGACACTAACTATTCAAAATCCGAAATCAAAAGGAACCATTGCGGTTCATGGAAACAATGAAGAGTTTGATTTCAATCATTAGGCTGATCGATTTATAACCGGGTCGTCTATGACTAATACTAAATAATGTGAGAGACATTCAATTAGTTTCCATATTGAAGTAATGCATATCCTCACCTTAAACTAGCTATAACACTGGAAGATATCCGGGCGACAGTTGTTGAGACTGTAGGGCGCCATTAGATGCAAACCGTACTTCGACCACAGATTTTTTAGTGTTATTCTAATCGAGTTTTTTCAGCGTCCCTCGGCAAGGCTTGCCAAAAGTTCTTGCCATTGCAATCGCTTCTTCCTCCAGCTACCGGCCTGCGGGCATGATTTCCTCGATTTCGTTGAGTTTCCGCTCTTTCCTGTGGAACTTCATTTGCTGTAAAAATACCGTCATTACTGAAAGCGAAATAATCGATATTTAAATATTAGAGGGAAATAATTTTGTTTTTTATAGAATAGTTTATACTATTGTATGGAAGTGTCAATTTGACACATTACTATTGATTCAAGAAATGATTTCGGAACCCAGTTTGTATGCTATCCAATATTAGAAAGTGCACAGTGCGAGAACTCTGTTGGGATGTGAAAGTTAAAGTCATTGGCATATATATGAGAATAATTTTCGGTCAAGAATGCTAAGCATTATAATAATTCAAATCGTTGATTAAGATTAATAAAAGATGAGTAAATATTTTACCTCGGCAATACTGGTTGCGCTTACTTTTTTGGGAAACGCCGTTTTGGCTCAGACAACTACGCTGGTCAACCCGATTTTGACGGGTTTTTATCCGGATCCAAGCGTGGTTCAGGTTGGTACAGATTATTATCTTGTAAACTCCACATTTTCCTATTTTCCCGGCATTCCGGTATTTCACAGTAAAGACCTGAAAAACTGGAAGCAGGTTGGGAACGTCATTAGTAGGCCGTCACAGATGGATTTCATGGGTGAGAAGTTGACGAGAGGGCTTTTCGCGCCGGCAATCAGCTATCACAACGGCACGTATTATGTCACTTGTACGGACATTGATCATGACGGAAATTTTGTTGTCACCGCTAAAAATCCGGCCGGCCCCTGGAGCGATCCCGTCCGGGTTCCGCAGGTACGTGGTATAGACCCTTCTTTGTTTTTCGATGAAGACAATAAAGCTTACATTATCTACAACAGCGATCCTCCTGAAAGAAAGTCATTGTATCCAGGTCACAGAACGATCCGGATCTATGAAATCGACCCGGTCACTTTAAAAGTAATTGGCGACGAAAAACAGTTGGTCAATGGGGGTGTGGATTTGAGTAAAAAACCAGTTTGGATTGAAGCGCCGCATATTATGAAACGAAATGGCTGGTATTATCTCTACGCTGCTGAAGGTGGTACATCCGTCAATCATACAGAGGTCGTGTTTCGTAGTAAGTCGGTTTGGGGACCATTCATTCCTTATGAAAATAACCCGATCTTAACACAAAAAGGACTTCCTGATGACCGCAAAGATCCGATTACGTCGGCTGGTCATGCACAGTTTGTCGATGGGCCGGACGGTAAGACATACGCCATTTTCTTGGCAGTAAGACCCTATGAAGGCAATTTTTACAATACTGGCCGAGAAACTTTCATAGCGCCCGTGGAATGGAGAAATGACTGGCCGATCATTAATCCGGGAAGCAAAGAAATTAAATATGAATACACAGCCAACTATAAAGAAGTAAAGCAAAAAGGCGCCCTTCCACAGGCAGGCAATTTTGAATATACCCTTACTTTCGAAAAGGCACTGGATCCTGCTCTGCTTTTTATGAGAACCATTGATAGCACTGCTTTCTCGTTATCCAAAAAAAATGGGCTAACCATGAAATTAAAGCCCGAGACTATCATGGAATTGGGCAATCCTTCATTCATCGGGAAACGTCAGCAGCATTTGTACTGCACGGTTGATACAGAACTTGATTTTTCACCCAAATCAGATAAAGAAAAAGCAGGTCTTACCGTTTTTCAAGATGAATCTCATTTTTATTTTATTGGTAAATCCGTCGAAAATGGTAAACCGGAAGTGCAGCTTTACAAAAGCGGTGCGGATAAAAAGAGCATGGAATTGCTTTCTCAAATGCCGATAGCTGATGCTTCCAAACCCGTTAGACTGCGAATTGTAGCTGAAGGCGGTTTTTATAACTTTTATTTTTCAAAAGGTGGTTCATGGGAATTGCTTAAAGACAAGGTGGACGCAAAATTTCTGAGCACGCAAGTCGCGGGAGGTTTTATCGGATGTCTGTTTGGCATGTATGCAACCTCTTCCGGTGAGCCAACTAACAGTCTGGCCTCTTTTAAATATCTGAAATACAGTGGTAACGATCCAATGTTCAAAGGGGTATCAAAATAAAGTCTTGGGTAGTTTCATGCAAAATCCGTTTTGTTTACTTTTTGAATTAACAACCTATACCAATGTTCCGAAATAAATTTTTTTTTGGTTTGTATGCTTTACTAATAAGCAATTCAGCCTTTTCTCAGTCCAATTTTACCAGCAAATCAATTGGAGTCGGCGTGGTTGTCGCGGATATGGCTCGCTCACTGGACTTTTATGTCAATGGAATTGGGATGATTAAAGTCGGTAACTTCACTATTGATGGAGAATTTGGAAAACGCGGTGGACTGACGGGAGGAGTGGCTACCGATGTCAACATTCTGAAACTTGAAGATAGTCCAGAGGCTGGTGAGTGGAAATTGATGACTTTCGGTAAAAAGGCTTCACACCCTCAGCAAAAATTCATTCAGGATGATACAGGTATGCAATATATTACAATTCATGTCAAATCATTGAAGCCCATTATTGAAAGATTGAAAGAGCGGAAGGTCACTTTTATGGGAAGTTCACCTACACCATTAAACAAAGATGCTCACTTCGTGTTGGTGCAGGACCCAGATGGAAATTTTGTAGAACTTATCGGGCCGATCGAATAACGGAAGCGGCGCGTACCTTTTAATCTTATGAAGGAGAAATATCTGAACACCTTGTTTTTCTGTGTTTTCTTTTTGATATCGATTTTATCAAATGCGCAAAAAGCAAAAAATCCGATCATTTATGCTGATGTGCCGGACATGGCGATGTTACGCGTAGGAGATATTTACTACATGAGCAGCACCACCATGCACATGAGTCCGGGATTGCCAATTTTGAAATCAAAGGACCTCGTGAATTGGCAATTGGTAAGCTACGCTTATGATACGCTGGCCAACAAGGATGAACTCACGCTGACCAATGGAAAAAGCGCCTATGGGAGAGGCTCTTGGGCGAGCAGTTTTCGCTATCACAACGGCCTGTTCTACGTCACGACCTTCGCTCAGACCACTGGAAAAACATACGTTTTTACAACAAAAAACATTGAAAATGGACCGTGGAAAGTTTCGTCATTCTCGCCTTCGTACCATGATCACAGCCTGTTTTTTGATGACGATGGAAGGGTTTATATGGTTTTCGGTTCTGGAAAAATTAAGATAATTGAGCTGGAAGCGGATGCTTCTGCTGTGAAAAAAGGCGCAGTTGAACAGGTTATTATAGAAAATGCAAATTTACCTTCTGGCACAGGAGGGGGATTGCCAGCTGAGGGTTCCCAGCTTTTTAAGGTTAATGGTAAATATTATTTATTTAATATCTCCTGGCCAAAAGGCGGGATGCGTACCGTTCTCGTCCATAGGGCAGATAAAATTACAGGTTCTTATGAAGGGCGCATTGCTTTACAGGATCTGGGGGTAGCACAAGGCGGACTGATCGACACTCCGGACGGGAAATGGTATGCCTATCTTTTCAGGGATTATGGTGCCGTTGGTCGTATTCCTTACCTGGTTCCCGTAAATTGGGAAGATGGATGGCCAGTATTGGGCAATCAGGGAAAAGTGCCGGAAACACTTGAGCTGCCTGCCAACAGAGGTTTAATCCCTGGAATTGTTGCTTCCGATGAGTTTTCCCGCAAGAAAGGAGAGGCCTCCTTGCCGCTGGTTTGGCAATGGAATCATAATCCGGATAATCAACTCTGGTCGATTTCGGAACGGAAGGGATTTCTCCGTCTCAAAACAGGGCGGATTGATACATCCTTTGTGAGTGCAAGAAATACGCTGACCCAGCGTACATTTGGGCCGGAGTCCTCAGCAATTGTTTCCATTGACGTTTCGCATATGAAATATGGAGACTTTGCAGGTTTGGGACTTTTACAAAAAAATTATGGTACTGTGGGCGTCAAAGTTGGCAGTGATGGTTCATCCATCGTTATGGTCAATTCAGTTTCGGGCAAGGCTGAGGAAGTTGAAAGTGTCCCATTCAATAAAAATATAGTCTTTTTCAAGGTGGATTGTGATTTCATGGAAAGAAAAGACGTAGCCAGCTTCTCTTATAGCTTGGATGGAAAGTCGTGGCTCCCCATTGGGAAGTCCATAAAAATGTCTTACACCATTCCTCATTTTATGGGATATCGGTATGGATTGTTCAACTATGCAAGTAAAAACGCGGGGGGGTATGCCGATTTTGATTTCTTCCGGCTGGGAGACAAGATTGAAAGACAAAATTAATTAAATGATACGGTTATGCTTAAAACTTGTGTTGCCTTCGCAGTTTGCGCTTTAGTCTCATTGAGTATTTTCGCACAGAAAAAGAAACCTGTCTCTGTCCTGATCGTCGACGGGTTCAGTAACCATGACTGGAAACAAACCACAGCCGTGACCAAATGGATACTGGAAGAAAGCGGACATTTTTTAGTAGATGTAAGCACGATTCCGGCAGATAGTATCGAGCGAAATAAGTGGAACCCAAATTTCAGCAAATATGCCGTTATTATTCAAAACACCAACAACATCCAAAATTCCAGATTGCGATGGTCAAAACAGGCCGAAAAGCAATTAGAAGAATATGTAAGAAACGGCGGTGGTTTGTATATACTTCATTCTGCCAACAATGCATTTTCGCACTGGAAGGAATATGACAAAATGATCGGACTTGGCTGGCGGCGGGCTGCCGAAGGCTATGCTTTGGAAATTGATTCACTAAAAAACATCACCAGAATTCAGCCGGGGATAGGGCAAGGAACCGGCCATGGCGAAAGATTTAACGCGTTGATCCAGGTGCTGACGCCACATCCTATAAACAAAGGATATCCCAATGATTGGCAAACTGCCAATACAGAGGTTTACTATTTTCCGCGCGGACCGGCAGAAAACATTACAGTACTTTCCTACGCCTATGATAGTACAAGTACCAAAAGAACCTGGCCGGTGGAATGGGTTGTGAGATATGGAAAGGGCCGGGTATACAATTCAAGTCTCGGACATCTTTGGAAGGGCGAGAGCTATCCACCCGCTTATCGATGCGTGGGTTATCAGACAACGGTTGTCAGAGCGGCGGAGTGGCTCGCGACAGGGAAGGTGACTTTTCCTGTACCAGCGAATTTCCCGACAGCTGGTAAGCAGAGCCTAAGGCCGGAAGACTCTTTCAAAATGCCTTAAACTACATGACGATCCATCTTGCCTAACAAAACAAATACCGTCGAGCTATATATCAGGCGTATTGAGGTTGGTACCTAGATTATGCTTGAGTTTATCAGACGGGAGTCACGGCTGACTCCCGTCTGATAAATTCAGGTCTCGTTTTAACTAAACTCTGATTATAACACTAATGTTTGCGGGCCAAATTCTTCGAAATAAATCGCTTCCTTTTTGATACCTCTGTCCAACAACTCCTTATAGTGCTTGGAAATAAACGCACCAGGCCCACAGATGTAATATTCTGCATTTTCAGATAGTACGTCGGGGGATATTAAATTTAGGTCAACCCAGCCCTGGTACATATTTTCAGAGGCTGATCGCTCATCGACCTGGTCATAAAATATGTGCTTTTTTATTTCTTCCTTTTCACCTGCCCAGTAATCAATGAAATCTTTGAAAGCGTGCACGCTTTCGTCACGGCATCCGTGAATCCAGGTTTTGTGTTTTTTGCTTCCTTCATTAATCAGGTTTTCAAGCATGCTGATCAACGGAGTTTGTCCAACACCACCGCTGATGAAAACAACCGGACTATCATTTTTAATATTGAGTGTGAAGTTTCCCGCAGGCGCTGAAACCTCAATGATATCACCTGTATTGACAAAATCGTGAAGCCGGTTACTGATAATCCCATCGGGATTAAGATTCGCTGAAACTTCTTTTTTTACAGAAATACGGTAGAATTCGCCATTTGGCGCGCTTGAAATACTGTATTGTCGGGGTTGAAATAAATTGAGTTCCGGTATGAAAAGACGAACGCTGATGTATTGCCCCGGCGTGAAGTCAGCAACCGGACCGTTGTCGGCCGGATATAAATGGAATGAAGTGATTTCGCTTGACTCAATAATTTTCTCTTTCACCACAAAAGGTTTCCAGCCCGACCAGCCGCCTTGTTTTTGAACCTGTTTGCTGTACAGTTTTTGCTCATGCCCGGACATGATCTGGGCAAGTTGGTTGTAGGCGACCTCCCAGGCATCCAGGATAAGTGGTGTTGCGGCCTCGCCCAATACTTCGGCGATGGAAGCGATCAGGTGTTTTCCTACTATCAGATAATGCTCTGGCCGAATATCCAGGCTGATGTGTTTTTGCCCAATCCCATCAATTGCCGGCATTAGAACCGCCGGATTTTCAATATTTTCCGCGTAGGCCAGAATGGCCATGGCGAGTGCTGTTTGTTGTCTGCTGTTTTGCTGATTGCCCATGTTGAAAACGTTTTTCAGCTCTGGATTGTGTTTGAACATCCGTTTGTAAAAATGGTCGGTCAATAGCAAACCGTTTTCCTTTAAAACTGGTACAGTGGCCTTTATGAGGCTTTTTTGATCTGTCGTCATCATATTTTGTTTGATCTAAATACTAAAAATTACAATTGGTTTCCGAAATGCCTATGCCTTTATGAGAATTCATTGGCTGTCTGCATTGGTTGTCTGAAATAAGTGTTCATGTTTGCTTATAAACGCTAATTAAAATATATAAACACCTTTTTGTCTTTTATTTGTATCCATTGAGCTTCACGATTGTTTCGTGCTGCAAAGGTAGTGACAAAACTCAATAATAAAAGACTTTTTTATCTTTTATTATTGAGCCGATCGGGTGAAGAATTATCCATATAAGCCTAATAAGGATATATAAGACTAACCCTGAACCGAATGCAAGCGGGCTAACGTTTCAAAAAAGAGTTTTATATCTTTATTTGAACGGATTCGTTACTTTTGCATTTAACTAAAATGAAAGATGGTTTTCTCCAAGACGTGTGAATATGCGATTAGGGCGGTAATTTTCATCGCTCAGAAATCGGAAAACGGGGCCAAAATTGGTATACGGGATATCGCTGCAGGTATTGATTCGCCGGTTCATTTCATTGCAAAAATTCTTCAGGATCTCAGCAAAAGAGGGCTTATACAGTCGGTCAAAGGGCCAAACGGCGGATTTTATATCGACAAAACTGCTCAAAAAAGAACCCTGGCCGACGTTGTAAAGGCAATTGACGGAGATAATATATTTATCGGATGTGGCCTGGGGCTCAAGAATTGCTCCGAAACAAAACCGTGTCCGCTGCATAACGAATTTAAAATTATCAGGTCCAAAATTCAAATTACCCTAAGCTCTGCTACGATTGGTGATTTTAATGAAAGTCTTAACCTTGGATTGAGCTTCATAAAAGAAAGATAGAAAACCGTTCTATTTGGGGCGGTACTCTTACTTTACATGCTTATATCCAGGTCGGTTTTTCATGGAAATTGGTAATTGGCATCTTTGGCGATGCGGTTGCGATATAACTGGATCAGATAAAAGCAATATTTTGAATTAGAGAGGCTGTCCAGAATATTGTGGGAAGCGTTATTAGGACAATATCTTTATGTGGGGTCGGCGCGTTGGGTGAAAAGGAAATGGGGTAAGGATGATTCGACTTCCGTACCAAACAGGATATGGGTTAATGACTCTTCGCTGCAGTTTCCCAGTCATTCAGATTTTGAATGGTTGTGGTTGCGATCTGTGCAACGGCTTCATTGGCGAAAAATGCCTGATGTGGCGTGATGATGACATTAGGGTATTTCAGCAACTGCATAAGCAATGGATTTTTATAGGTGTCTGTGGGATGAGCAGTGTAAAACAAGGAGTCTTCAAATTCATAAACGTCCATTCCGAGATAACCGATTTTCCCCTGATCCAGGGCGTGGGGTAGCTCCAGGGTATTGATTAACGCACCCCGTGAGGTATTAATTAACATAACACCGTCTTTCATGAGTGCTATACTCGATGCATTGATCATATGCCGAGATTCCGGCGATAGGGGCAAATGAAGGGATATGATGTCTGATTCATGAAATAAGGTTTCCAGCGAAACCTGGTTTACTTTCTCCAGATTGTTAGCCACAATGTCGTACCCTAACACTCGGCATCCCAGACCGTCAAAGATCGCGGCCGCAGCCTGGCCTGTGTTTCCCAGTCCGATTATTCCCACTGTTTTTCCTGAAAACGGAAGTCCGGTCGAAACATCCAAGTCAAAATTAAACCAATGGCTGTCCTCTTCGGCTTTTGCAAGGTTACGGTGAAGAGCAATAGCCATAGCAACTGCGTGTTCAGCAATTGAGGTCGGGGCGTAAGCAGGAACACTGGCCAGCTTTATTGCTCGTGATTTAGCTGCATTTTTGTCGATATGGTCTGAGTCGGTTGACCTTGTTGCAATGTATTTGATGCCCAAGTCAGCAAGCTTGTTGATTACTGGTGCGGAAACATCATCATTCAAAGAAACAAGAACTGCCTTTTTCCCGTCAGCGAAATCACAGGTGGTTATACTAAGTGCGTTGGATATTAATGTAATATCGTGCCGTTTATGATTGGCTTTGGCTAAT
Source organism: Dyadobacter sp. HNCC25DJ184 (assembly GCF_056895215.1). Lineage (NCBI taxonomy): Bacteria > Pseudomonadati > Bacteroidota > Cytophagia > Cytophagales > Spirosomataceae > Dyadobacter > Dyadobacter sp. HNCC25DJ184. The sequence continues at coordinate 178,089 of NZ_JBXHAQ010000013.1, forward strand.
GGCTGCTTTTCAAAGTCCTTTATGCTATATGCTATAACTTTCATGGAATGGGCTTTTTTAAGTGCCCAAATTTACCTACACCTGATTATGTGAATGGCAAATCATATCACGCCGCTATGTGATGCTCATCAGTTTTTCATTTTCTGCAGCTGTTCAAGATTTTGGATAAAAATCATACTTCCTTTTTTATCGATCAAACCCTCTTCTTTAAAATCGGTCAATGTTCGGCTGACAGTCTCTGAGGCAATACCGGCCATGGAGGCTAGCTCATCGCGGGAAATTTTGAATGCTGAGAACTGTTCATGGGTAGTGAGCCTGATAAGCACATTAGACAAGCGTTTCCTGACTGAATGAAAAGCAAGATCCATCAATTGTTGTTCCTTATAATGAATGTCATTCGACAAAATTTTAATGAATTGTCCTCCTATATCCGGATAACGATTAAGAAGTGAGATGACCGAATCTTTTTGTAGCAAACATATCGCGGAGTCTTCCAATGCTTCGGCGGTCTCGGTGAAAGTTTGCTCCAGAAGTAGGGCACTTATGCCCAGATAGTCGTCTGTCCTGAAAAGCCCGGTGATGAGTTCTCTGCCGTCGTCGGATCTTTTAGCTGTCTTGATGGAGCCGTCCAGGACCAGATAGATTCCAAGTGGTTGATCACCATCATAGTAGAGAATCTGACCTTTTTTAATCTGCCGGATTTTTCGTCCCGCAATCATTGCTTTCAGGTCTGCACTTCCACTTTCCGATGTGGCCGTCAGACTTTCCATTTTGAGAAGCGTTTTACTGTGAAACACTTTTTGCTTCTGTCCTTTTATTAGTCTTCCTTCAATGGCTTTTAAAAGCTCCATTTCATCAAAAGGTTTGGGCAGGTAGTCATCGGCTCCCATTTCCATTCCTTTTCTAAAGTCGATACGTTCTGTCTTCGCCGTCAGGAAGATGAATGGAATTGAGTCGGTCTCGGAGTTTTTACCAAGCATGTATAGCACGCCGTAACCGTCAAGTTCCGGCATCATTATATCGCAAAGTATTAGATCTGGCCTCTGCTGAAATGCCAATTCAACTCCTTTTTTCCCATTGTTTGCCTGTGTAACCAAATAACCGGAAAATTCAAGAATCTCGGCGGTGCTCTCCCTAATGTCGTTATTGTCCTCAATAATCAGGATTCGTTCATTCATGGCTATTTTGAAAGGAAAGGGTGAAGGAAGTGCCCTGATGCAGGTTGCTTTTGAATCTAACCTCGCCATTCATGAGCTTGACATATCTGCTGACAATGTTAAGGCCCAAACCTGTTCCCGGAATAGTCCCTGTATTATGAGCCCTGAAAAAAGCTTCAAATAAGTGTTTCTGATCTTCCAATGGTATCCCAATGCCGTTGTCTTTAATACACATTGTGACCATTGACGGCTTAATTTCAGTATTGAATTCAATAAAAGTATTCTCTCCGGAATACTTGATCGCATTGCTGATCAGGTTGATAATCGCATTTCTCAACAATGACTGATCGAGATTTACAATGGCAGATGTGCCGGTGTGCTGATAGATAATCTGCTGATTTTGTTTTGCGATCAGCTGCATATCCTCGGTAATTTCCTCTGAGAATTTTACGATGTTGAATTCACTTAACACCGGTTTGAAGGCACCCGCTTCCAACCTTTCCAGTGACAGAAAGTCGTTGAGGACGCTGGTAAGATGGGCGACCAAAACCTTTATTTTAGCCGTATGCCTGAAGATATTTGGAGTTAAATTATCACCGGAATATTTTTCTATCAAAATAGAAGAAAGCTGAATCGCACTCAGTGGAGTACGAAATTCATGTGAAGCCATGGATACAAATCGGCTCTTTAGCTGGCCAAGTTCCATTTCTTTTGCAAGTGACAGGCTAACTTTTTCTTTAGCATCTTCAAGTGCCTTCACTGTTTCATTCAACAGATGAGTACGTTCTTGTACCTGGCCTTCCAGATTTAGAGCATACTCCCTTAGTTTTTCTTCTGCTTGTTTTTCACGGCTAACATCATGAATGAACCCGGTATAGATCTTCCGTCCTGAAAATTGTACTTCGCTGACCGCTAATCGGAACGTGAAAATGGATCCTGATTTTTTAATACCAACGACTTCTCTTTCTATTCCTATGACAGACTTTTTAGAGGTTTGGTGATAATTCAAAAGGTAGTTATTATGTTTATTAGGGTCAGAGGGTGGCATAAGCATCGCTACGTTTTTCCCAATGACCTCGTCTTGTTCATATTCAAACAGACGACAGCACGACGGGTTTATTGTCTCAATTGTTCCGTTATCATCTATCGTAATAATCCCATCGATTGCGTTGTCAATGATCGCTTTTAATAAGGCAGTATTTTCCATGATTATTGCTCAGGTCGCACCGATTAATTCATTTACTATTTTAGTATATATAAATAGTGTTTTGTCAATTAGTATTTATGAAATTTTGTTCTACTTAGGTTTGTGGGTGATTCAAATTTATGTGACAGTATTTTGGAAATTAAACTCTCTTTTTTTTACCTTTTTTTAGCCCCATATGTCTGATAAATCAACCTTAATATCAACGTCGTAAATTGAATTATATAATGATTTTTGTTTTTTGATCACTATCGGCCCAGTCCTTTGGGTTGGTAGTACTTTGGATCAATAATAATTTACATATTTCATCAAGTTTGGTATTCAGAATGCCTATCTTTCGATTGTAACCAATAATTTTATCTTCACGAAATCTCTCTGCTTTTTGGCGAATTTTTTTTCGTGTATGCGCACCTTTGTCAGGAGCGAGCAAAAGCCCAACTATAAGGCCTGTAGAACTGGCAAGCAAAAGGCTGCAGAATGCTTGTTTTATTTTCATAACTACTTGTTGTTAAGTTATTTATGTAGAATATCTTTGGAAAATTTGATATGTATCTGTAAGTTGTTTCCTGGTCTTCTTATTCGAGGGCTATTTTCATAGTAAGTATAAATCTCCGATAGTTTTTGATCGAATGTCTTACATCTATTATGATAGATGTTATACTTTTCACATGTTTTCAATATCCCATCAGTTTTGACTTGATCTGCTGGGTATTTTTTAGACATCACTTTATCCAATCGACGAAATATAATAAAGTTCCAAGTTGAATAGTATACGTGCATGAAAGTTGCAATATCCAAAATACCACATTAAAAAAACATGTGATTGATGCAACTTATGCAAATTCATCTGTAACAATTATGAAGGCAAATTGTGCAAGATTTGTATGATAAAATATTAGTCAATACAACCGTGCCAATGGTCAGATTTTGTGATAATATTTATGAGCTAAACATAGTATTGCTATGCTGTGGAGAATATATGGAAAGCGACCGTTGGCGCAGGTCTTTACTAAGTTTTACAAGTGTTATGTTAAAGCCAATTTTGTAAATAAACAAGAATACCACATGAAAAAATTATCTTTTATTATACTGTTAGTAGTCTCTAGTACATTCTCTTTTGCTCAGTCATTCAGTTTTGGACCGAAAGCGGGTCTGAACATCAGTAATTATTCGGGAGGAGACATTAATTCAGATGCAAAAGTGGGTTTTCACCTGGGTGGATTACTTAATTTCGGTTTCGGAGAGATCTTTTCTATTCAACCCGAGGTTCTTTTTTCAACTCAGGGAGCCAAAGTTGAAAACGGTGGAAGCAAGAAAGATTTTAAAGTCAATTATATGAATGTTCCGATCATGCTGAAATTCAGAATAGCTAATGGATTTTACGTAGAAGGCGGGCCGCAGGCGGGTTTCAGGATTTCTGAGAATACTCCGGATCAGACAATCAATAATTTTTCGAAAAACCTTGATTTGTCTGCAGGTGCAGGATTAGGATACCAGTCGGATGCTGGCATTGGTGTAGGGCTTCGTTACATGGCTGGATTATCGAAGGTAGGAGACTTCTCCGGAGAAGAGATAAGCCCGAATTTTAAAAATAGCGTCGTTCAAGCGAGTGTGTTTTGGGTGATTCCGATTATTAAGAAGTGAGTTAAACATCATGAACTAATGGCCGGGTGATATCATGTTTCTTAAACCGGTGGCTCATGCAACGCTTAGTAATAGGAATGTAAATCGTCGGCCCTGAGTTTACGGACATCTTCATTGGTAATATGACTATTATGTAATTAAAAAGATCATGAAAACTAATTCAGATTTGCAGAAGGATGTACAAGACGCTATTAACTGGGAACCGTTGTTGAGAGCAGCCGAAATAGGAGTTACAGCAAAAGATGGTATTATAACGCTTTCCGGCACGGTTGACAGCTATGCCAAGAAAATGGAAGCAGAAGATGCAGCCAAAAAGGTGACAGGTGTGAAAGTGGTGGTAGAGCAAATCGAAATAAAGACTTTTAGTGATCTTTATAACCGTGACGATACTGATCTTGCCAATGAAGTACTAAATGCTTTTAAGTCGAATTGGGAAATTCCTGATGATAAAATTAAAATACAAATTGAAAATGGCTGGATTACGCTTGAGGGAGAAGTTCAGTGGAATTATCAAAAAGAAGCAGCGGCGGATTTTATCAAAAAGCTTATTGGAATAAGAGGTATTTCTAACAATATCACGATCAAAACTGAAAGTAGAGATGAGATTGAAAAAATCGAAATTGAAAGCGCACTGACCCGTAATTGGTCTGTTAAAGAGCAGAATATACAAGTAAATGTCTTAAACAACAAAGTGATCTTGACTGGTACAGTAGGCTCATGGTACGAAAAAGATGAGGCAGAGCGGCAAGCCTGGAAGGCTCCCGGTGTTGAGCTAGTTGACAATGATATTGTTGTTGAATACGACTATTCACTAACTGATTGAATGGTTTATCGGGAGGGGAAAATCCGCTTATTAACCATTTGCCTTCGCCTCCATTTCACTTTTAATGACCATGGATTTATTTTTTAGCCCATTTTTTTTGATGGCTGTTTATTTCGGATCCAATATTCTGGCGTTTTTGTCAATATTGGCGAGCATTAGATTCCCTAAACTTGCACGTTTGTTTTTTCTTCTGCTTTTCGGATGGGCTTGCTGGCTTAATTCTTCTATGGCTTTGGACACTCCCTGGGTATACCAGGACTATGCCGACAGCTCGATACCAGTTTATAAACAATTTATCATGGGAGCATTTCAATCTATCATCACGCCTATGGTTCTGATAATTGCAGCTTGTCAGGGACTGTTATCCATATCAATGCTCTTGAAAGGTAGGGTTTTCAAATTTGGTTGCTGGGGTGGAATTATATTTTGTGTGGCAGTATCACCGATTGGTTCATATGCTGCATTTCCTGCGACGCTATTTATGGCCGTTGCCCTGTTTTTGCTGCAGAGAAACCATGCCAATACCTACATGTGGGAACGAGATACAGTGAACCCAACTGACGCGAACCTTGCCCATTCCTCGTAGATTAATCGTTGGTAAGACATCCTGTCAGATTGAATTACAATCTCGGGGAAGCAATTCGATGATAAAATTTGACTCCTTCATACCATATTGTACATACAAATCCAACGGTCACGCTGACCAGCAACTGCCTGAGGCTTACTGTTTCAAGACTGAAAAACCGGGTAACGCCAGGTATAATAAATATAACGACTGAGAGCAGGATGGTAATGCCAATGATTAACGGCACCAGATTGTTTTTATAGCGCAGTGTCGTGAAAATCGAGTGAGAGAATGAACGGTTGATTAGCGTCAGGCAGATATTGGCTGACAATAGCCCAATGAAAACCATCGATCTGGTCAGTTCTTCATCGTAGGATTGCATGACCGCATATTGATAAAGCAGCAACATTCCGATTGTGATGACCATACCTTGCAAAATACTGACAGACAGTTCTTTTAAGGTAAAAAATGAGGATGTAAACGGCCGCGGCTTTTGCAATAAAAGATCTTTTTCCATCGGCTCATTTTCATAGATAATTGAGCATGTAGGACCCATAATCAATTCAAAGAATATGATATGTACTGGCGTGAAAATATTGGGATAAACCCAGCCCAGTGCTAAGGGAATGAATACGGTGAGGATAATCGGAATATGAATAGAAATGATATAGCGGATTGCGTTTTTAAGACTGATATATATTTTGCGGCCCATCGCCACAGCGTCCACCATTTTTCCGAGATCATCATCAACCAGTATCAGCGACGAGGCCTGCTTTGCTATTTCTGTTCCTTTTTTACCCATCGCAATTCCGATATGCGCGGCTTTCAATGCAGGGCCGTCATTAACGCCGTCGCCGGTCATGGCTACAATCTGTCCCTGCGCTTTAAGGGCATTGACTACCTTTAACTTTGCTTCCGGGAACATCCTGGCAAAAATGCCGGTTTGCATGACTTTCTGTTGCAATATATCGTCGTCCATTTCGACCAGTTCGTCACCCAATAAAACGTTTTCGGCTCCCTTGAATCCTATTTGCCTGGCAATGTTCTGCGTTGTAGCTGAATTATCGCCTGTGATGATCTTTACCTGAATTCCTGCTTTATAAAATGATTGAAAAACTGAGTTGATATTTACCTTCGGAGGATCGTAAAAAGCGACTAAACCAAGAAATTGAAACGAAAGCTGCTCTTGCTTTTCAGGGAATAAGTCACCTGAAAAGTTACTCTGGCCGACTCCCAATATCCGATATCCTTTGTTGGCCAGCTCATTGACTGCGTCGAGTATCTCAGTTTTCTGAATTTCCGTTACTCCTGAAAGTGCTATAATCGCTTCCGGAGCACCCTTGGCTGCGATGATGCGTTCACCTGCTGCATCCTCAAATACATGGGTCATCATAGGCGGTTTCCCTTCTAATGGATATTCATGTACAAGACTAAATTCCGGCCGTCTGTCGATCGGGATCAGCTTTCCGTAAGCGTCGTGCAACGCGGATTCCATAGGATCGAACGGTTCTGGTTCGCTGGACCACATTGACATGCTGAGCAGTGCTTTGCCATCGTCGCTCAATGTACTGTCTGGCAGCACAACAGCATGTTTGGCCATGACAAATAAATTAACCAACTGCATTTTATTTTCGGTAATCGTTCCGGTCTTGTCCGTGCATATCACCGTCGCGCTACCCAAAGTTTCAATGGTTTGTGTTCTTTTAACGATAATTCCCATTTTCATCAAACGCCAGGCGCCTAGTGCCATAAAGGTGGTGAAGGCCACAGGTATCTCTTCCGGTAAAATGCTCATGGCAAGTGTGAGTGCCTTTAAAAGGCTATCTAAAATCTGCTGCGTACGGACGTAGTTGATTCCCCAAACGACCAGGAATACGACACCGCCGATGATTGCCATTTTTTTGACAAAATTGGTGATCTGTGTCTGAAGTGGGGTGGGCTCCTGCTCAATTGATTCCAGACTGATCCCGATCTTTCCCAGTTTTGTTTTATCGCCAATCGCAGTAATTTCCACAGTTGCCCTGCCGGTGACGACAAGTGTCCCTTGATATACTTCTGTACTCGTTTCGTTTTTGGAAACAGCCATAGATTCACCTGTCAGAATGGATTCGTTCACAGAAAAATCATGTGCCTCCAGAATCGCTCCGTCGGCTGGGATTTTGTTTCCTTCTTCGAGTATCAGGCAGTCGCCTATAACAATTTCTTCCCTGAGAATTTCAACTTCCACGCTATTTCGTATCACTTTGCATTTAGGCTGGGTAAGTGACTTTAATTCAGCAAGGGCATTCCGGCTTTTTGTGTCCTGGTATATTGATATTGTGGAGATTACAAAAATGGCTCCCAGCATAAACAAGCCTTCCCCTTGAGAGCCGGTGAGGAAATAAATTGCGGCTGCGACAATCAGCAGTATGAGCATCGGTTCTTTAATCAGCCCCAACACTGCGGTCAGCATACCGTTTTTACTTTTATCTTCTACTTTGTTTTCGCCCCAGGTACTTCGGGCAAGAAGAACCTGCTCATCAGAGAGCCCTTTGTTTTCCATTATAATTTATTAAAAACCAACAGCGGGACTGTCGGATGATATGAGTACTCAGCTGCTTTACTGGATAGAAATATCTTTTCGAACAAATTTCTGTGATGATCTGTAAACATGATCAGCATGGAAGGTTTTGTCCTTAATATGGTTGCTTCAATTTGGGAAATCAGACTTTCGGCAGGTTCAAAAAGCTTGATATTTAAGTTAATACGCAGATGATCTGATTTTTTGTTTGCCTGCTCAATCTTCTTGGGGTCGACACGTGTCTCCAGAAATGTTGTGAAATGTAGCAACTGAACATCTGCACCGATTGGGGTAGCGAATGCGGCAACGATTTCAAGTTCTCTTTCCAGGTTTGCAAGGTCGGAAGCATAAAGTATACTCGTTATCTTTTTTGATTTATACGTATATGGTACTGCGATGACAGGAATTTCTGAGTTATTGATCAGATTGGCTGTGTTCGTTCCAAGCAGCCTTTTCAATTTGCCAGCTCCTCGTGTGCTGATGCAAATAAAATCAAAATGATGCTCAGAAGCATATTCCATAATATTACTTTGAGGAAATGCCGAACTTTGGATAACTAGCTGGATTTGTTTCGGTTTCAAGTCGAGCTCCTGATATGCGGATTCGACAAAGAGGTCTAGTTTCTCCTTGATTTTTGCAGATTCAGATTTTTCATAATCTTTTATCTTCGCAGCAGACCATGCCGTCGGCGACATAACATGGTAGGAATGAAAGAAAGTGAGGGCAAACTCACTCTGCGAAGCCAGTTGAATTGCGAAACGCAGGCCAGCTTTTGAGTCTGCGGAGAAATCCGTGGTGACAAGTATTTTTTTCATAATTGTATTTAAATCAGATGAGCTGGTAATTCCAAATTCCATTTCCAGTGCAGGATTTCGGGCATATCCTCTCCATGAATGTCGATATAGGCTTTGTGGTCGAGCAGCTTGTCGCGAAGATATTGTTTGGTATATGCACCTTTAGCGCCCAGGCCCGGGAGGCGGTCAATCACGTCGGCTACGAGATGGAACCTGTCCAGATCATTGAGTACGACCATATCAAAAGGTGTCGTGGTTGTACCTTCTCCTTTGTAACCTCGCACATGCAAATTTCTGTGGTTAGTCCTGCGATAGGTAAGACGGTGGATCAGAAGCGGATATCCGTGAAAGGCAAAAATAATGGGTTTGTCTTTGGTAAAAAGGATGTCAAAATCGCGGTCATTCAATCCGTGGGGATGCTCGCTTTCAGGCTGAAGTGTCATGAGATCCACCACGTTGACGACCCGCACTTTCAATTCAGGCAACTGTTGTCTTAAAATTTGGACAGCTGCAATAGTTTCAAGTGTCGGCACATCGCCGGCGCAGGCCATCACTACATCGGGTTCAAAACCTTCGTCGTTGCTGGCCCATTTCCATATACCCAAACCGACCGTGCAATGTTTGATTGCCGATTCCATGTCCAGCCACTGCATTTCGGGCTGTTTCCCGGCCACGATCACATTGATATAGTCACGACTTCTCAGACAATGATCTGTAACCGAAAGTAAGGTATTGGCATCGGGTGGCAGATAAATACGGACGATTTCTGCTGTTTTATTAGCGACAAGATCCAGGAACCCAGGATCCTGATGGCTGTTTCCGTTGTGGTCTTGTCTCCATACATGGGATGTCAGCAGATAATTCAGAGAGGCAACCGGTTTGCGCCAAGGTAGATTTCTGGAAACTTTCAGCCATTTTGCATGCTGGTTGAACATCGAATCCACGATGTGAATAAATGCTTCATAACAAGAAAACAACCCGTGCCTGCCCGTTAGCAAGTACCCTTCCAACCACCCCTGACAAAGATGCTCACTCAGCACTTCCATCACCCGGCCATCGGGTGAAAGATGGTTGTCACCCGGAATGATCTCAGCCGCTGATGTCCTTTCGGTAATATCAAATAAATGGGAAAGGCGGTTGGAAGCAGTTTCATCTGGCCCGAATATCCTGAAATTCCGTTCATGCCAGTTTGATTTCATCACATCTCTTAGAAATTCACCCATGACCGACGTGGCTTCGGCTGTGATATTTCCGGGTGCAGGAACAGCAATCGCATAGTTTCTGAAATCCGGCATTTTCAGGTCGACCAGCAATGATCCGCCATTGGCACTTGGATTTGAGCCCATCCTTCTGTTCCCTTCCGGAGCCAGTTCAGCCAGCTCTGCGACCAGTTTTCCATTTTCGTCAAAAAGCAACTCGGGTTTATAGCTTTTCATCCACTCTTCCAGAATCTGCACGTGTTCAGGTTTGGCGGCCAGTTCAGCTAACGGTACCTGATGGGATCGCCACGTTCCTTCAATCTGGAGCCCGTCCACTACTTTCGGGCCGGTCCAGCCTTTAGGTGTACGGAAAATAATCATTGGCCAAGCGGGTCTTTTCGAAAAACCGTTTGAACGTGCATCACTTTGAATCTTCCTGATTTCTCCAACTACAATATCCAGCGTTGCAGCCAACAATTCATGCATCGTGTCAGGATCTTCACCTTCTACAAAATAAGGATTGTAACCATATCCACGGAAAAGCTGCTCCAGTTCTTCTTTTGGAATCCTTGCCAGAACAGTCGGATTAGCAATTTTATATCCATTCAAATGAAGGATGGGAAGTACCGCGCCATCATGGACGGGATTCAGAAATTTATTGGAGTGCCAGCTCGTTGCCAAAGCACCTGTTTCGGCTTCTCCGTCGCCAATCACACATGCGGCGATCAGGCTCGGATTATCGAATACCGCCCCATATGCATGAACGAGAGAATAACCAAGTTCACCCCCTTCGTTGATAGAGCCCGGTGTTTCCGCTGCAACGTGGCTGGGGATGCCGCCGGGAAATGAGAACTGTTTGAAAAGTTTCTGCATCCCTGTTTCATCCTCACTGATGTTCGGGTATACTTCACTATAACTTCCTTCCAGATAGGTATTGGCTACCAGTCCAGGGCCACCATGCCCGGGGCCGGTAATGTAGATGATGTTTAGATCGTACTGTCTGATAATACGATTAAGGTGAACATAAATGAAGTTCAGGCCCGGTGTGGTACCCCAGTGGCCCAGAAGTCGCGGCTTGATATGTTCGAGGCTCAACGGCTCTTTCAGCAAAGGATTACCATAAAGATAGATTTGGCCGACAGATAAATAGTTTGCTGCCTGCCAATAGGCATTCATTTTTTTTAATAATTCGGGTGCTAAAGTTTTCGTTTCAGAACCAGTATCTTCCATTTTCATAATCACTGTTGTTTAATGGCGTAATTTCAAAACCTGGGTTACAAGCAAGGCGATCATTAATTCTTCGTTGGTCGCAATCACCCTTACAGTCACATTCCCAATATCTGTGGAGATAACTGGCTCATTATTCAGATTTCGAGCTTCATTCAGTTCTATTCCCAAGAAGCCGAGATTCTGGCAAATGCGGCTGCGGATCTGCGGAATGTTTTCTCCGATTCCTCCCGAAAAAACGAGAGTATCAACGCCACCAAGCGCGGCAACAAATGAACCAATCGTTTTTTTTATCTGATAACAAAACAGCTCAATAGCTTCTTCTGCCCGTTGATCTGACGTTGCAGAATTAATCAGTTCCCGCATATCGGAAGTTGTTTCTGATATACCCAGAAGTCCCGACTCGTGATTGATCATATGGTTGTATTGGTTGGGGCTAAGCTTTTCGAACTGCATCATATACCACGCCACACCCGGATCCAGATCTCCGCTGCGGGTTCCCATCATCACGCCCGAAGCAGGGGTGAAGCCCATGCTGGTGTCGATACTTTGACCATTCTTGATAGCTGCCAAACTTGCTCCGTTTCCAAGGTGCGCCAAAACGATTCTTTGTTTTGCGGCTTCTTTGCCTGACAGGTTTTCAAGCTCCTGCATCAGATATGAGTAGGAGAGACCGTGGAAGCCATAACGTTGCAGACCTTTTTTGCCAAAACGACGTGGAACAGACAACCGTTTGGCAACAGCGGGCATATTGGCATGAAACATTGTATCAAAACAGGCCACCTGTCTCAAATCCGGATTTCGCGTGGTCAAAAGCTCTATCAGTTTGATTTCTTCGGGTAAATGCTCAGGATCGTAGGGGCTGATCTTTTTAAGGTAATCAAGCAATTCAGGGGTTATTTCCTGTGGATCTGTTTGTTGCATACCATAAACGATCCTATGACCGATGGCCGTGATGTTGGAAAATTCCGGTCGTTTTTCCAGCCAGTCAATTAGAAAACTGGCGGCATGCTCATAGGTATTCTCAGGAATTTTGAGACATTCCGGTGTATCAGAAGAAGTATTTGTCAGAACCGGTTCGGTGCTTTTATTTCCAATATTGGCAAGCTTTCCGGCAAGTAGTAAAGTAGGAGTTGGATCAACTCTATAAAAAGCAAACCTTATGCTTGATGAGCCGCCATTGATAACAAGTATTGATTTTCCGGAGCTCATGGCAATAGGTATTTACGATTAGTTAAAAAGTTTCATTGAGCTTTGGCGAGTTTCTGGCTCATTCTGATGCCAAAGCGGCTACTGCTGCACATTCTTGATATATTTCGGTGACTCGCATTCCTGCCAGTATTCCACAATGATCGTCATAAGCTTTTTGAGTTTGTCATATGCAGCTGGTTTAACAAAAAATCCCTGAATGGATCTTGAATATGCGTCGATCACATGTTTCTGCTCTGCACTGGTGGAAAAGAAGAGATAGGGAATCGACTTTAACCTCAGATCTTCATTATTGTGAATTTTTTCTCTCAATTCTATGCCATTTAGTTTGGGCATATTGATGTCGGACAAAACAAGAAACGGCTCGATGTTGGTACTTGAGAGATATTCCAGTGCCTGCTCGCCGTCATTAAAAAATACAAGTTTGTTTTTGTAACTGAGATCGTTGAAAATTTCCGTCAATAGTTCCTGGTCATCCATATCGTCTTCAATGATCACGATTGGTCCTGTTTTATTCATAGTGAATTTTATTATTAGATAAGGTCAAGAATTTGAGGGTAAACAACCGCTTCATTGAAATTCATGAGAGATCTATTGCTATTTATTTGATTGAAAATTATCCAGAAAGCCATGGCACCTAACAGCAGACAGTGATTATAAAGTTGAGCTATTTCAGGCTTAATATGTTACATATGCTTTGATGCAAGTTGTATCAATCACAGATCAGACATGTTTATATTCCTTTATCGGGAAAAATCCGCGTACAGTTTGAATTGCCAAAACAGGAAATATACCGGCCACCAGTATCAATTCAAGAGATTGTATATCAATTATTTGAATAGAAAGTATTTGCCGTAAGAAAGGAAAATAATTAGTTGCAAACATAATTAATACACACAAAATCAGCGCCATCCAGATAAACTTATTCCGGGTAATTTCGTTGTTGAAAAATTGCAGTTTGCCCGAGTACATGTTAAACACATGCAGCAGCTGGGCAAGTGAAAGTGCGTAAAAGGTTATGGTATTCCCTTCCTGTGGACCTAATCCCAATTGCTTAATGGCATACCAGTAAACACCGAGAACGGAGGCGGTCATCACCAGGGCATAAAATACAATTCGCTTCCAATCGTCCAGTTGTAAAATGGGCTGTTTGGGATCCCTTGGCTGTGATTCCATCAGGTTTTTATTTTCCTTTCCAACGCCCAGTGCAAGTGCCGGGAAAACGTCGGTAATGATATTGATGAAAAGGATTTGCAAGGGTAGGAGCGGACTGCCCACATTCAGAAAGCCTGCAAAAGTGACAACGAAAATTTCGCTCATATTACAGGACAACAGAAAGACAATAAACTTTCTGATGTTTTCAAAAATGACTCTTCCCTGCTCAATGGCATGGACGATGGACGCGAAGGAGTCATCTTTCAAAACCATATCAGCAGCTTCGGCGGCAACTGCTGTTCCGCGAAGTCCCATTGCTATACCGATATCCGATTTTTTTAAAGCAGGTGCATCATTAACCCCATCGCCGGTCATGCCCACTATATCTCCCTGCTTTTGATAAAAATCAATCATATTCAGCTTTTGAGCCGGATTTACACGGGCGAATACGTGGCAATCCATCATCTTCTTCTGATCTTCCGCTGAAGTAAAATCAAATGATTCGAGGTCTTTTCCGGTTAAAACCAGCTGCTCATCAGGTCCTACCAGGTTGACCTGCTTGGCGATTTTCAGTGAAGTAGCCGGGTGATCTCCGGTAACCATTATAACCTTAATTCCCGCCTTGTGACACGCGATTAATGACTTTGTTACTTCCTTTCGCGGGGGATCTAAAAATCCGATCAGCCCGGCATAAGTCATTTTTTCTTCTTGTGTAAAGTTATCTCCTGGTTTCTTATCCGTTTTTCGGTAAGCAAAAGCAAGTGTTCTTAATCCATCTGCCGCCATCAGCTCCGATATTTCAAGCTCTTTGTCTCGGTCTTCCTGGCTCTCCCAACTGCAAAGTTCGGACACTTCTTCCACTGCTCCTTTGGCTCCAATAAAATAATCGGGTCCTACCGTGTCGAGTGTGGCCATCATACGCGTGTCTGAACTGAATGCTTGTTCGGCTTGCCGTTTGTAATCGCGGTGTAATTTATGAAGGTCAATGCCAGCAGCGCGTGCATAGGTCAGGAGTGCAATTTCGACGGGATCGCCCAGTTCTTTGCGGTCAGATTTCTTTGAATCAAGCTGTGCATTATTCACCAAAGCACCTATACGGGCTAGGATTTCAAATTGAGGCGAATGGATCAGGTCCGGGTCTCCATTGGTTATGTCAAGCCTCAGTCCAGCCTTGTCTGAGGCAAAGTGGACGGTGAGGTCATTGCCAGCCGCACGCAATGCGTGCACTTCAATTTTATTTTGGGTTAGCGTTCCGGTTTTGTCGGTAAAAATAACGTTAGTTCCGCCCAGTGTTTCAACTGCTGACAGCCGTTTTACAATTACTTTTTTCTCGGCCAGACGAAGCATTCCGTAAGCCAGCGCGACAGTAGCAACCACCGACATGCCTTCCGGAATGGCCGCAATAGCCAGCGCTACAGCTGTTTCTATCAACTGTTTAATTTCCTGTCCTCGTACAAATCCTACGATTAAAAATAGGCTCGCCATACCAAGTGTAACCCATATAAGTACTTTCCCCAGGGCGTCCAGTTTTGTTTCCAAAGGTGTAGCAGTACGCTTGGCTTCGCTCACCATGACGGCTATCTTACCGAGTTCTGTGGCTTGCCCGATACCTGTGACAACAGCTTTTGCATTTCCGTTGGTTATGGCAGTCCCTTTGAATAGCCGGTCATGACGGTCGCCTAAGGGCGCATCTTCCGAGGATGGATCTGTGGTTTTTGCGGATGGTACAGATTCGCCGGTAAGTGCGGATTCGTCAACGGCTAACTGGTTTACCTCAATGATAAGGGCGTCTGCGGATATCAGATCACCAGCTTCTAAAATCAGGATGTCGCCCATAGTGAGCTGATCGGACGGGATCTCTTTTATTTTTCCATCGCGCAATACTCTTGCGGGTGTGGTGTCCAGTTTGCGCAAAGCCTCCATGGACTGCCGGGCATTGTATTCGAGCACAAAGCCGGTAATTGCATTGATCATAATGACCGCGATCACTGCGAAACCTTCCAGATTGTCGCCAAGAAAAAAGGAAACGATTGCCGCTGCTGCCAGGATCCAGACGATGACACTATTGATCTGTCGTAAGAGGATGGACCAGATGTTTTCTGGCTTTACTTGCTCTAATTCATTCAAACCAAATTGCTCCAGGCGCAATGCGGCTTCCTGGCTGGTGAGCCCGGTTTTTATATCTGTAATATCAATGTTTCCTGACTCTTTAGACGCAATTCGGCGGGGTTCTTCTGACATGATGCTACTAGATTTCTAAGATTTTTGAGGCACTTTTGCTTATATCTGAACTAGTTCGTTGCATGAAAACCTGTGTTTCTTTCTAGAAAACACAGGTTTAGGAATTTATGTAATGTGTATCAATTATTTTGGTGTAAATAGATTTCCGAGTTGACAGGATCTGAAAATTCAAGATACTTTGTTACGTTGCTTTAATTGTAATTTCAGCAAACGAGATATGATCGGAGTACTTCATCATCCTTTCCAGTTCTTCCAACAATTGGATGTTTTACAATTTAAGTCCAACAGTTGCTCTTAACACATTGTTTTTTATACTGTTATCTTTAAAAAGAGGGCTCATTCCCCATTCGTGCGAAAAATCGAGTGTAATCAGTCCAAACTCCAGTCCAAGACCGGCATTTAAGCCGTAAGAATATTCTTCGATGTTTTCTTTTGAAAACTGAGCGATTTCATTTTTATCCACTGCCAGCACATAGGTGCCTGTCGCGCCGGCTTTTATATTCATTTTGAAAAAGCCCTTATTGGCTCTGGTAAGATAAAGGCCCAATAAAACCGGGACTTTAAGCGAATGTATCCGCGGACCCGACAATAGTGGCGCATTGGATATGCTGTCTTCACTCGTTATGCGCATCGAGGAGCTGAAATAATGTGCACCCGGCTGGATAAAGAAACGTTTGGCATGAATACGGAAATCTAGTCCGGCGTTCCAGCCAGTACGGCCATCTGCTTTCCCCTGGCCAATGTCGGTTTTGAAATTAGAGGCGTGAATCCCAACCATCGGTATAACCCATAGACCGGAGTTTCGGGGCGGTTTTTCACCAAATCGCTGACGGAACCCTAACCGTTCGGAAGCTTCACCACCATTTCGCGTTTCAATATGATCTTGAGCGGGTGAATCACTTGCAAGAGAGCCGTTTCGACTTTTATCAAAACCGTTTTCTCTCTGAGCCTGATACACTCTTCTCCATTTTTTAAAGTCTTCAAACTCCTGTCTGTCTTGTTGATCTGAAACCAACACGTTCTTTTCTGTCACGGCAACCGGCGGGTGTGCTGTCCTGTCGTAATTTGGAGTAATGATATTGTTGATGATTATGGTAGGTTGCCCTGGCGTTTGCGGATAGCTGCGGTATGTTGACTCTACCACTTTTTGAGCCATTTCCGGTACCGCTGAAATGGTTGCTTCTTCGGTAATAATGGTTGGCGACGGGTATGTAACGGCCCGGGCTTGGGTTACATCTGAAGTAATGGGAACCTGTGGCGTTTGCACGCTGGCGACGCCCGATGCGGATTGTTCTTCGGCGATTTGTCCCTTCAGGGTGTTGATCTCCTGCGTAATGTCCTCAATTTCCTCATTGGCTCTACGCGCTGCTTTTGCACTTCGCTGTGCATTTCGTGCCGATTTTGAAGCCTGATTGGCGAGGGTTTTGTTTTGAGCATCTTTTTGGAGGTTTTCGGCTAATGCTTGATTCTCGTTTGCCATGATTTGAGCGTCATAGGTCTTCTTCCCGGCATCAACACTTTTTTTGGCAAGCTCCTCTTCAAGTTCCGCGAGCTCGATTTTTTGCTTGTTCACTTTCATGTCGACTTGAATATTCTCCTGCCGTTTCTTGAGGACATCTATCGAATCCTTTGAAACTACCTGAGCGGTAGCCGACAGTCCTAAAATCAGGATAGCGAAGCTGTATATTAAAATAAAGTTGATTTTCATGATTTGGTTTTTATAATATTGATTCAGTTTTACCCCGGGGTTAGTGTGCGAAAATGAAGCTTAATTCGGTCGGGATGTATAACAAATTTCGGCATAACTGTACCCTGATATAGTGACGAGCATCATATTTTTAGCTAATCTTATGCACTTTGAACTGTGTTTTTACACAGATTTATATCAGCAATTAATAGCATTTCTGAGGCTGTGGTAGCAAATTATGTGATCTGAAACCCGTGCTTTGAATACAAAATGGTAGTTGTTTCTAAAACTCCGGAATATTCAAATTTTCAAAAAAAGGTAGGTGCTAGAAGAGCAAAGGGATTAAGGCATTCGAAGATCGAATTCCCACAATTGACAGAACAAGGATCAATTAGTTTTTAAAATCAAAGCAGATTTTGCCTGATCTATTTTCCATTTACACCACCTTCCGGAAAGTCAGATTTATCCTCGCTTTCATCGGAGTCGTTGACTTGGCGATTCGGTGTTCCCAACATTTTTGCAAATCTCCCTTCATTAATAAGAGTGAGCCGCTTTGGAGTTCCAGTGAATATTGTTGGGGGTGATTTTCTTTGTTCCTAAAATCGAAATTTCGGGGTTGGCCGAAACTTACTGAGGCAATTTCTGTTTTTCGGCCCGGTATGGTGTCTTTGTCGCTGTGCCAGGCTACTGAGTCGTTGCCGTCGCGATAATAATTAAGCAGGACGTCGTTGAAGGTGATTCCGGCATATGCTTCCACTTTTGATTTGATTTCCAGCAACTCATTCGTCCATGGAATGGGCGGTCTTTTGTC
This sequence comes from Dyadobacter sp. HNCC25DJ184, assembly GCF_056895215.1. Taxonomy (NCBI): domain Bacteria; kingdom Pseudomonadati; phylum Bacteroidota; class Cytophagia; order Cytophagales; family Spirosomataceae; genus Dyadobacter; species Dyadobacter sp. HNCC25DJ184. The sequence goes on from NZ_JBXHAQ010000013.1 coordinate 196,365, forward strand.
GCCATTACGGATGGGTCTATCTCCAAACCACGCTGATAATCTGGGTGTCAGTACTTCCTTTTCATACATCATTACTTTGCTCTGCCCCCATTGCACGGTTTTCAGGAAAGTGGCGAGATACCGCTCGCTTTCGTTTCTGTCAAAAAACTCGGGCATATACTCCATCAGGTGCTCGGGGAGAGCCAAATATTCACGGTCATCAAACAACTTCAGCTGTTCCATCTCACAATCCGTTTTTTACGCCTTCTTTTTTATTTCTTTTAAATCTTCCTGCAAATCTCTGACCGCCTTTGCGAGCGTTCGCAGATCCGTCTGTGGTTCAGGAAATTCTTTAGTTTGGTAGCTCTGAAACTGCCATATTTCCAATACATCCGATACCGCCACTGTATAGGGGTCATAGGCTGGATTAAGCGATTTTAATTGGACTTCATGGCCTGCCATACTTACCATTTTGAAAACAAATTCCTGTTCTCCTTTCAATATAACTATGCACGGTGTCTCAGGTTTAAGCTTTTTCCAATCTTCCACATAGCTGGCGATCACATCACTGCCATCCGGAATAGGCAACATCGAATCACCCGTGATCGGAAACATCCGGTGGGTTCCAGTGGGCAGGTTCGGCATCGAGAATTTAGGAAGCGTAGCCAGATATTCCGGATCGGAAAAGCCTTTCGGATATCCTGCTTTGGCTTTTACGGGCACATATTCGATATTCTCCTGATTGTCGTTATTGACCGTAATGGCCAGTACCCGAATATTGGTTCCAGTCATATATACATCGTTCCCGGCCTCCAGTTCCCTGATTTTCAATTCCGACAATCTTGTTAAATCCACTTTAAACAGACTATCCATGCTCACCTTGAAATACTCTGAAAACTTGACCAGATCAATCGCCGAAGGATTTCTGGTTTTACCAGATTCCAATGCCTGTAACTTGTTCCGCGAAAAGTCCAGCGATTCCGACAGTTCTTCCTGACTATACCGCCGCCGCTCTCTTAAAAACCGGATATTGCTATGAAAGAAAAGTGTTGGAGTTGTCATACCGATATGTTATAATTGGAAACAATATATTGTTGCTATTAACAACAAATATACTATATTATTTTGAACGACAATGCTGGAGGCTTTAAAAATCGATATGCGCGAAAAGCTGCAGAAGGAAATTCTTTCTTTGCAGGGTTTTCGGACTCCGTACGGAGGCCAGCGTATTGATTTTGGGTTGGGGGTTATTGAAAAAGCTTTTCCAAATCATACTTTTCCGACCGGTGCTGTTCACGAATTTTTAAGCAATGAACCTTCGGGCACCGCCGCTACTTCCGGTTTTATAACCGGACTTTTAAAAGGTTTGATGCACAAAGGCGGCGCTTGTCTCTGGATTGGCACCAGGCGAACTGTTTTTCCACCTGCACTCAAAGCTTTTGGTATTCAGCCGGATAAGATCATTTTCATAGATCTCAAAAAAGAAAAAGACGTGCTTTGGGCGGTGGAAGAAGCATTGAAATGCGAGGCATTGGCGGCTGTTGTGGGTGAATTGAATGAAATCACTTTCTCCGAATCCCGGCGCCTTCAGCTCGCTGTGGAGCAAAGCCGCGTCACAGGGTTCCTCCATCGAAATAATCCCCGAAGCATCAATACCCTCGCCTGCGTTTCTCGTTGGAAAATAACCGCTATTCCTAGCGAATTGGAAGACGGAATGCCGGGCGTTGGTTTTCCCCGTTGGCAGGTAGAACTATCCAAAGTCAGAAACGGAGAACCCGGCTCATGGCAACTGGAATGGTCAGAAGGCCGGTTTCAACATGTGGAAGAATGTGTTGAAGCTGCTGAGGTGGCGTTTGATTTGTTGGCGGTTGGGTAGTGGGTTGTTATTTCTGGGCCTAGCTCTTCTTTCCCAGTGCCTGAATATTTTTTGATCATTCATTAATTGGAACGTTTTTCTTCCACATTTTGGAATAAGCTCCCATTCTTCATTAATTTGACCTCTAAACTTAAACTTCGGAATATTTGATATATTCTTAAAAATTGTGTGTATGTCATCCGGCTTTTGAAGTTCAATTTTTTTTCATAAAATAAATTTGAGTTTTCTGATAGCATAATTTAGATACTTAAACAAGTTTTTACTGTATATTAATTTCAAAATTAGTTGTGATTTTAACTAAGCTGATTCAATGTTCTGATCCCATAGATTCATTAAATTACTAGGGAATTCATCCTCTATTAATTCGTCCATACTCTTGAGGGTTGTTTTGGAGTTAAGCTTTTCAAGAATAGCCAAGGTCTCTCTATACTGCATAGCTTCCGGTAAAACTGTAAATTCAGCTTCGAAACCTAATTCATCAATTTTTGATTCAATTTCTTCAAGGCTTACGTTAAAGAACTCTTTTCTATAATTCAGCATGTTAACTTTCTTATTAGAAAATGCTTTATGTAATTCATTTTCTAAAGTTCTCGCTTCATCTGAATATATCATTGCGTGGATGTCAAATTGAAAAGGAACAGAAGCATCTCCTAGTTCCTTAACACGATCTGTTGGTTCCAGTCGCCTTGTCATTCCAATTTTATATACATTCTCTCCAAATGATCCAATATTTGAAATTATATAAACATGTCCACGCTTGGTTTGTTGAGCCATGGATAATGCCCTTTCCTTCTTTTCTTGGGCTTCTCGAAGTTCTTGCTCAAGCTTCTCAATCTGGCCTTTTAAGCTCTCTTGTCTATCTCCACTAGCTACTTGAATTTCTTTTCTTGCTTTGTCTAGTGCTTTTTGATACAGAACTTCTTCTTTTTCTGCTTCCTTTTGAGCTTGTTCTAGCTCTCTTCGAACCTTTTCCTCTTCTCTTAATTCTTCTTGAATCGCTCTCATCTCTTCTTTCTCCTGTTGTCTTTTTGACTGGTATTCATACTCAAGAATGAGTTCCTTCAATTTTAGATCAAAATATTGGTCACTGATATAGACTTGAAAACCCTTTCCTAGTTTGTTGATAGCGTCAAATAATTTTTGCATGCGCTCTTTCATTTGGTTGATATTATTCCACTTCACTTTGGATATCAACGCGTCACTTTCTCCGTTGAATGCTCTAAGCATGAGTTTTTTGTAAACCTTGACAACAGCCCTCCCTTTCGCCTCGCTTCCTTCAACTGTCCAGTTGGCATTACAGATCGCAGCTTTATCATTTGCAATCTGTTCTTTCTGATTTCTAATTATTTTGTTTTGTTCATCACGGTATTCATCGGATTTCTCAAAGTCGTAAACTGGTTCATAAATTCCGAATTCAATAAGATCCAGTTTGTTCTCAAATACGGAAATTTCTTTTCGAAGATTTTTATAAGTTGTAAGCGCTGTGTAATAATTTGAACTTAGTGAGGCAAATTCCGCATTGATACCCTTTATTTCCTCTTGTTTATTTAATATTGTTTGGTCTAACTCCTTCTTTTTATTTTTTACTTCTTCTTCAATATCAATTATTGATGAATATCTGTGAAGTTGCGACTTGAGTTGTTCTATTTGTTCAAATTCTTTTTTCTTTAAAAAATCGAATAGTCCCATTGTAGTTATTTGGTTGGGTTAGTTGCTTTTAATCTATCTAATGAGCGAATTTTGTTAATTGGTTTTTATTTGTACTTCGTCACGAATGTGCTATCAGAATTCTATATATCTATAGAATTCTCAGAACCTTAGTTCAATGCAGGTAAGTCACACCCCTAATAAACCAATCTCCCCCCAAATCTACCACCCACGTCCGCCAACTACTTATTAAACGGTAAGTCCAGTCACAAGCTTGAGGTTTAAGTCAAATTTTGTTATTATTAACACCACAATATTGTTGCTAATAATAACAATCCATGTCAAAACGCTTCCTGGCCATATGGTTTCGGCATTTAACTACTGATCAGATGATTGTTCGTCGGCCTGTGTTGAGGGATATGCCTTTTGTTTTGGCTTCTCCTGAGCGGGGGCGGATGGTGGTTCGGGCTGCGAACGTGCTGGCGGAGGCGAATGGGGTGGGGGTAGGTATGGTTGTGGCGGATGCGCGGGCTATTTTGCCTTCTTTGGAGGTGATTGATGATAAACCGGAACGGGCGGGAAAGTTGTTAATTGCGCTGGCGGAGTGGTGTATACGCTACACGCCCATTGCGGCTGTGGATGGTGCTGATGGGTTGCTATTGGATATAACAGGTTGTGCGCATTTGTGGGGCGGGGAGCGTCCGTATCTGAAGGAGATCATCACCAAGCTACGAAATTCTGGATATGATGTGCGGGGTGCCATTGCCGATACGATCGGGGCGGCTTGGGCTATTGCCCGATATGGTCAAATCAGGCCTATTATTGAGTTGGGGCGACAGGCGGATGCTTTGCTTAATTTGTCGCCGGCGGCGTTGCGTCTGGAGCCGGATACTTTGGCGCGGATGTCTAAACTTGGTTTCTATCAGATTCGGAATTTTATCCATATGCCACGCTCGGTACTGAGAAGGCGGTTTGGCCAGTTGCTGCTCGACAGGCTGGATCAGGCACTGGGGCCATCGAATGAAGTAATTACGCCGGTTCAGCTACAGGAGCCATATCAGGAAAGATTGCCTTGTCTCGAACCGATTGTTACCGCCACCGGTATCAAAATTGCATTGACAAGATTATTGGAAACCCTTTGTCAGCGACTGGCTTCGGAAGGAAAGGGACTGCGTTCGGCGGTTTTTCGGGGATATCGTGTGGATGGTAAAACGGTTCAAATCGAGATCGGTACCAATGGCGCTTCCTGTCATGTAGCGCATTTATTCAAGCTTTTTGAACTCAAAATTCCGCTGATCGAACCGGCTCTTGGGATAGAGCTTTTTGTGCTGGAAGCTCCAAAAGTAGAGGATATGCCCGCCGTTCAGGAGTCGCTGTGGGATATCACGGGCAGCCATGAAAACACAGGAATATTAGAGCTGCTGGATCGACTGGCTGGTCGCGCGGGAATGAATGCCATTCACCGGTATTTGCCAGCGGAACATTACTGGCCCGAAAGGTCGGTCAAGACGGCGTCTTCGCTTCAGGAAAAACCGGAAACCGCCTGGCGAACAGACCGCATGAGGCCTATCCATCTTTTGCCTAATCCGGAATTAATCACCGTCAGTGCCCCGATTCCGGATTATCCGCCGATGCTGTTTAGATATAAAGGCAAGGTTCATAATATCAAAAAAGCTGAAGGTCCGGAGCGGATCGAACAGGAGTGGTGGCCGGAGCAAGGTCTGCACCGCGATTATTATTGTGTGGAAGATGAGCACGGTGCGCGGTACTGGATTTTCAGGCTCGGGCATTATAATGAGAACAAGTCTGAGTGGTTTTTACATGGGTTTTTCGCTTAGGAGTCAGAGGTTTCAGTATAGTGCTAATGGTGATTTGTTAGGCGCTATCACCCCTTCGGGGTTTTTCGAATATATATGAATTGTGACATCTATAATGATGTCAGCCTTTCAAGCTTTTACGAAAAGGGTAATTGACAGAAGGCAGGTTTTAATTGTTTTCAAAATCCCGAACGGGTGAAATGATTGTAGAAAGAATATGGAAACAGCACATGAATCCCGAAGGGATGACATCATTGTCGAATTTTAACAAACGGGTCAATTTTATCTTACCCGTTTTGCGTGACACACTTTTTGAAAGTCAATTAAACAGATGAGTTACACTGAATTACAAGTCACGACCAATTTTAGTTTTCTGCGGGGCGGGTCGCATCCGGATGAATTGGTGGAGCGCGCTGCGGAATTGGGATATACCAAAATAGCGATTACCGATCATAACACACTGGCGGGCATCGTTCGTGCGCATGCGGCTGCTCGGGGAAAGGATATCAAGATCATTCCGGCTTGTCGCTTGGATCTGCTGGATGGCGTCAGTCTTTTGGCATATCCAACTTGTAAAGAGGCATATACCCGTCTTTCCGGCCTGCTTTCGGAAGGGAATCTTCGGGCAGAAAAGGGGGAATGTCATTTATACAAGGCGGATGTATACCGATATGCAAAAGGTATCAAATTTATAGCTATTCCGCCCCCTACATTGAATACCTCGTTTGATTTTGAACCTACGTTTTGTGCTGATTTACAGGAGTATAAGGAAGCTTTCTGGAGCGATTTGTATATAGGTGCGTCGCGGTCATATCAGGGCGATGATACCAAAAAGCTGTATCGGTTGTCTCAATTGGCTACCCGGCTTGATATCCCGCTGGTGGCTACGAACGATGTCCATTATCATCATCCAGCCCGACGGGAATTGCAGGATATTGTTACCTGTGTTCGGGAAAAGTGCACCATATATAACGCCGGTTTTCGGCTGCATCAGAATGCGGAAAGGTATCTGAAGCCCGCTGAAGAAATGAAGAGAATATTCCTGCAATATCCAGACGCCATCCGACGGACACAGGAGATTGCCGAGGCGTGTCAGTTTTCTCTGGATACTTTGAAATACGAATATCCGGAAGAAATCACACCGAATGGACGTTCACCGCAAGAAGAGCTGACCTTTCTGGCATGGGAAGGAGCCCGTGAACGTTATGGCGAGGAAATTCCCGAAAAGGTCTCATCCGCAATACTTTATGAGTTGAAGTTTATAGAGGAAATGAACTACGCGCCATACTTCCTTACGGTATATGATATTGTCAGGTTTGCCCGTTCACAGCATATTCTTTGTCAGGGACGGGGTTCGGCGGCCAATAGTACGGTCTGTTTTTGTATGGGAATTACCTCCGTGGATCCGACCAAATTTGAGCTTTTGTTTGAGCGGTTTATATCTTCCGCGCGTAACGAACCGCCCGATATTGATGTCGATTTTGAGCACGAACGGCGGGAGGAAGTGATCCAGTATATCTATAATAAATATGGCCGGGACCGGGCTGCGATCGTTGCCACCGTTACGCAGCTGCATCAGAAAGGAGCTATCCGTGATGTGGCCAAAGCCATGGGTTTGTCGGTTGATGCGATCAACCGGCTTTCGAGTTCTATCTGGGAGTTTACGGACGAATGGTTTGACGGGAAGCGTATTTCTGAACATGGTTTTAACCCCAACGACCCGCATCTGCGCAAGGTTTTGAGCCTTACCGAACAATATATGGGTTTCCCGCGTCAACTTGGGCAACATACCGGAGGCTTTGTGATCACCCGTGGAAAGCTGTCGGACTTATGCCCGATCATGAACGCCCGCATGGCAGACCGGACCTGTATTGAATGGAACAAGGATGATATAGATGCGCTGGGTTTTTTGAAAATCGATATCCTGGCGTTGGGTATGCTGACCTGTATCCGAAAGGCTTTTGATCTGGCAAAAAAACATTATGGTCTGGATCTGACGCTGGCAAATATTCCACAGGATGATGAGAATGTATATGAAATGATAAGCCGTGCCGATACAATTGGCGTTTTTCAAATCGAAAGCCGTGCACAGCAATCCATGCTTCCCCGTTTGAAACCCAAAACATTTTATGATCTGGTCATAGAAGTGGCGATTGTGCGACCGGGGCCTATTCAGGGTGATATGGTGCATCCATATTTGCGCAGGAGAAACGGGGAAGAGCCAGTGGAATTCCCATCGAAGGAATTGGAAGATATATTGGGCCGTACGCTCGGAGTTCCGCTTTTTCAGGAACAGGCGATGAAAATTGCGATTGTCGCGGCTGGTTTTACGCCCGCCGAAGCAGATGGTTTGAGACGGAGTATGGCTACTTTTAAAGCCAAAGGATTGGTGACACAGTATCAAAAGAAACTGGTCGATGGCATGGTCGCGCGGGGATATAAAGAGGAATTTGCCCTAAGGGTATTCAAGCAATTGGAAGGTTTTGGAAGTTATGGATTTCCGGAAAGTCATGCGGCCAGTTTTGCTTTGCTGGTTTATGTATCGTCGTGGATCAAGTGTTATTATCCTGATGTTTTTGCAACGGCTTTGTTGAATAGTTTGCCGATGGGTTTTTACCAACCTGCACAAATCGTGATAGATGTCCGAAACCATGATGTTGAAGCACTTCCGGTTGATATCAATTACTCTGATTGGGATAACCTTTTAGAAAATAAAAATGGTAAATATTGCCCTATCAGGCTGGGCTTCAGGCAGATCAAAGGCATGCGGGAAGAGGATATTGAGGCGCTGATATCGGCGCGGGAAAAGCCATATACAAGCATCCATATCTTGCGGGAAGTAGGCGTTTCGCAGGCTGCGTTGGAAAAACTGGCTGATGCAGACGCATTCAGATCTATTGGTTTGGACAGGCGGCAGGCATTGTGGGAAGTATCTGCGTTGAACGACAGACCGGTAGGTTTATTCAGTGGACAGGAATCAGAAAGTGCTTTTGAGAAGGATGTGGAGTTGCCTAAAATGAGCGCTTCAGAACATGTTGTTCAGGATTATACATCAATGTCTTTATCATTAAAAGCGCACCCGGTGGGTTTTGTGAGGGAAAAACTGGCACTGTTAGGAGCGGTTCCATCGGGGGACCTGAGGTTATATAATGACGGACAAATCGTGAAAGTAGCAGGGCTTGTATTGGTACGTCAACGGCCCGGAACGGCAAAAGGTGTTTGTTTTATTACAATTGAGGATGAATCGGGCGTCGCCAATCTGGTGGTTTTTCAAAAGCTGTTTGAGCAATACCGAAAGGAAGTATTGAATTCCAAACTATTGATGGTGGAAGGCAAGCTTCAAAAAGAAGGGGAAGTGATCCACGTGATCGTCAGGCGTTGTTTCAATGTATCCGGACTATTACGCAAAATGCACGAATCAGAAGAAGAACCGCCATTACTTACACTTTCCCGAGCAGATGAAAAGGATGAATATGATTCTCAAAGAGTCAGCAGAAAAGCACCGGTTCGGAAGACGGTTCAAACTGAGATCTTCCCGGGAGGGAGGAATTTTAAATGAGGTGGTGTTAGACTTCCGTCCGGCACTCGATTGAGTCAGACTCTGCGGCAGATATTTGGATCTGTTTTGACAAGGCAAGGGGCAAATATGGAGCTAGCGGCTTCTTTTTTGGTTTGAATGAAGCCTTTTAATTTTCTGGCCTTCTGAGGATCAAATCGCCGGAATATGTTTTCCGGACAATCCCTTTTATAAAATAAAACGTGTTATCAGGTGTTAGAATAAAGTACCAGTATCTCTTTTGCATATTGACATACTAACTAAACCTGTCCTCATATGAACCGGATATCCCGAAAATTCATGGTTGGCGTATTGCTGCTTATCGCATGCAAGTCCTCAGTGCCAGATAACCACGGGCTGATGGCCAACGAAACGGTTAAGGTCATAGCGGCATTTCCTCGTTTGCAATTTGAGGTGCCTGTCGATTTAGCGCACGCCGGAGACGGGTCAGAAAGGTTATTTGTGTTAGAGCAGAAAGGTGTAATCCGGGTTTTTGACAAAAATAATGCGGCCATATCCCACCAGTTTTTGGACATTCGAAAGAAAGTGAGCTATGGTGGTGAGGCTGGACTGCTGGGATTGGCATTTCATCCTGATTATCAACACAATGGATACTTCTTTTTGAATTATACGCGAAAATTTTCTGGAAAATTAAAGACGGCTATTGTCCGCTATAAAGTAAGTGCTTCGGACAAAAACAAGGCTGATCCGGCCAGTGAGACCATTTTATTTACTTTTGATCAACCGTTTGATAATCACAATGGCGGTGCCGTAAAGTTCGGTGGAGATGGTTATTTATATATTTCAACGGGAGATGGCGGGAGCTGGGGTGATCCTGATAACAATGGCCAAAATAAGCGTTCTTTTTTGGGAAAGATATTGAGAGTAGACGTGAATGGTACTGAGAAAGGAAGTTATGGAATTCCGAAAGACAATCCTTTTGTAGGCAATAAAGATGGCTTTAAAGAAGAAATCTATGCATACGGACTCCGTAACCCATGGAGAATCAGCTTTGACAAAACAACAAATACTCTTTGGGCGGGGGATGTCGGACAAAACTCGCGAGAAGAAATTGATGTGATTGTTAAAGGTGGAAACTACGGCTGGCGTAAAAAAGAGAGTGTAGACTGCTACAATCCAAAAAAAGATTGTGACGGCGGCGATATGATTGACCCAATACTGGATATGCCTCAGTCAAAGGGAGAACATTCCATTACTGGTGGCGTTGTATACAGGGGCAAAAATGTCCCGTCGCTCACGGGTAAATACGTTTTCGGTGACTATGTTAGCGGACGTGTTTTCGCATTGGAAACAAAAAATGGCAAGTTCGTCAGGAACACTATAATAGCCGAAGGAGTTGGACAAATCTCGGCTTTTGGTACAGACGAATCCGGTGAACTTTACATCTGCGAACACGGGTCAGGCAAAATTCTGAAACTGGAACGCAGATAACGACGAAAGCGAGCGAATGGCGTCGGTATATCTTTTCATACATCCTTATTTTGCCCTGTCCCCATTGCACTGTTTTCAGAAAAATGGCGGGATATCGCTCTTCTTCCAACAATTTCAGGCGTTCCACCTCACCTGCATTTAAGCTTGATATTATTAATCGGAAGATCAGGGAAGGTATGCAGTGGTTGAGGGGTTATGTGAGGACTTATTATTTTCGAATGTCTATTGATTAAATGGTTATGATAATTATCTTTATATTAAAGTTAATTATATAAACTCATTTTCTTTTAATGTCGCAATCTTTAGAGGTTTAATCCCCATCGATTTGGCATTAAGCGATAATAAAACGAGCAACTCAATGATCTCAATTAAAAACGTCTGGAACGCAATCAAACTATCTTATTTTTTAATACTGCCATTCGAAATATACGCCCAGGATGTGAACCTGGAATGGATTAATAAGAATGCCAATGAACTGACAACGGATTCTGCTTTAAAGGACCTTAACTTTTTATCGAAAAAATTAGCAGGCAAGACGGTCATCGGACTGGGTGAGGCTTCGCATGGCACACAAGAGTTCTATTTTCAGAAAAGGCGCATCGTGCAGTATCTGGTGGGCGTTGAAAACATCAGGGTAATCGCTTTTGAATCCCTGGCAAACTATATTGAACCCATCAACAATTACATTCAAACTGGAGAGGGGAATTTAAAAAATATGCTGGTCTCGATGGGACTGTATAACTCGGACGAGATATATAAACTCGGAGAGTGGCTGAAGTCGTTCAATATGTCGAAACCTGCAGATGAAAAAGTGAAAATCATTGGCTTTGACGACGAAGAGTACTGGGGTGATCCGTTAAGTCGTGATGAGCTGATGGCGCAAAATTTCATTAAAAAACACAGGACAGACAATCGGAAGAGCATCCTGTGGTCTCACAATCTTCATCTTGCAAAGGACACGACCATGGCGCAATACAAGGCAATGGGTTTCCATATCAAAGAAGCATATGGGGGACAATACTACGCGATTGGCTTTGATACTTTCAAAGGAAGTGTGAATGTCCTTAATGACGGTCAGTTTGAAAGTCACGATTTTGAAGGGACCGAAAATACATTTTCCGCATTATTCAGTAAGGCGAAGTTCGCGTCTTTTTTTATCGATTTTCATATTGTTTCAAACCCATTGGCAAATACTACAAACCTCATTACGAACCATTATTCTAATTGGCGCGATCCAAGACCGCTACCCATAATTCCGGGACGCGATTTTGACGCTCTTGTTTTTATCAGAGAGACAACTGCTTCAAAATCAGCGCAGGAATAGGCCAGAAATCAAAAGTCATCTTTTTCACGAATAGCTGAAAAAGATGACTTTTGATGGTTCACAGTTTTATCAGTTACCAGAGTTATTCCAGCGCAGGGTTAAATGTTCCTCCCCATTCTTTGTTTTGCTCCAGACTCTTGTTTCTGTCAAGATAATCTTGCTGAATTGGGAAAAAGTAATACTTGTCAGGAACTACCGTAACCTGTACACCGGAACGCGGAACTTGCAGAACGCTATATTTGAAATCAGATTCAACTAGCTCATATTTATCGGCTTTCGCCCGGGCATCGCCAATTGGCATATCCTGACCGTTTGGCAGAATAGCTATCGCTTCAACACCGTGTTTTGTTATACCGTTGAGTCTGTCTAACATACGCAATCTGCGAAGATCCCAGAACCGGTGACCTTCAAAACCAAATTCAATATTACGCTCCGACAATATCGCTTCCCTTAATTCTGCGCGCGTTTTGGCCGTTATTCCATAACTGTCATCCAGCCCCGGTTCAATACCTGCACGCTTACGGATTTGCTTCAATATATCCAGCGCCTCTTTCATTTTACCTGTTTCGTTAGCCGTTTCGGCATAATTGATCATTACTTCCGCAAAACGCATATACACGAAATCAACGTCATATTGCTGTACTTCGGCCTGAGCTAATTTTAGCAGGCTATTTTTCAATATGAAAAAACCAGTGTATCTATCGAGATTCGTGGAATTGACCCCCGCTTTTGGATTAACGCCGAAATCGTCGAGTTCATGAGCGATGCCAAGCGCGGTATATTGCCGTTTTCCGGTTTTCCCGGAAACCTCATAAACTTTACCATTCCAAACAATTGATTTGTCGAAACGCGGGTCACGATCTTTCCAGAAACTTTGCAAAAGGTCGGCTTCTGACTTGAAATATTTGCTACCTGGATCATTGAACATTTTTCCGTCCTTCATCGGAAACTCTTTGATATACTCCCAAGTTGGAACGGCCGACGCAGGACCACGGCTTTCAGAACCAGGGCGAACACCATTGTCCCACGAAGCAACCTTGTTCGGGTAAGAATTGATAACCGTAAAAATTGACTCCGGGCCACGCTCCACCAGCGTGATGTCTTCGAAATTTGTGGCCAGCGCATATCCCTGAGCTTTCAGGCTTTCATATGCTTGTTTGTTGACCGTATAGGCATCGCTCCAATACTGATTATCCCAAGGCGTCACAGGATTGAACTGAGGAGAAGCTTTGTTTAGCAAAACCTTTGCCTTGAAAGCCAGCGCAAAATTACCATCGATTTTCCCGAAATTCTTTGAACTTGCAACAATACGGGTTGGTAACTTGGCAATCGCCTCATCCAGGTCTTTGATAATCAGATCAAAACATTCCTTTGTCGAGTTTCTCGCCACATACAAATCGTCTTCATAACGGTCCTGAGGAACAGTGATATACGGAACTCCACCGTGATATCGAACCATATGAAAGTACGTGAATGCCCTCATAAACAATGCCTGCGCGGTGATACCGGCTTTTACTGCTTCCGGAAGCGTCCCTTTGTTCACGTCCACGATAGCCTGGTTGATCAGCCTGATCCTATTATAACTCCATAGCTTGAATTCGGAGTTGGTAATCGTGATGCGGTCAGAATAAAATGGAATTCCGGCCAATTGTTGGCTGAAGGCATCTGCTCCTGTGTTCCAGTTCTCAAACATGGGGTATAAATTGGCCATATATGCGTTGGCCAGGTTTTCATCGTTCCAAACCAGTTCCGGATTGTAATTATTAATGTCTTCTATATCAAGAACATCATTGCAGGAATACAAAAATCCTGTCAGGCAGATTACTAAATATAATATCTTTTTCATATCGTTTTTCCTCAAAATTTAAAGTCTAAACCGACCGTGAATGTTTTCATAACCGGGAACGAATCATAGTTTTTCTGCTCTGGATCGTGGAATTCTTTTACCTGAGATATTGAAAACAAATTGGTTCCGTTCAGGAAGATCTGCGCACTGGCCAATTTAACTTTGGAAACCCATGATTTCGGTAAATTGTACGCTACATTAAGAACCTTAAGGCGCATATAAGCACCATTTCTGATCCAGAAAGAACTTGAACCTGTGCCCGATTCATACCAGTTTTGACCGATAGGCCTTGGATATGCGGCGCTGGTATTTTCTGGAGTCCAAACATCTGATGCCCATATTGGATAGTAGGGGCGCACAGTTCCTCCATGCTGGCGCATACCTGCACCTTCCTGGTTGCTTATGATTCTGTCGTAAGCGCCAACACCCTGAAACTGAGAGTTAATTGAAATACCCTTATATGAGATATTGATTCCTATGCCGTAGTTGATTCGCGGCGCAGCGTTGTTAGACAAAACCTGAACATCGTTATCATCGACTTTGCCATCCGGCCCGCTGGAGAATCCGTCCCCTCTAACATCTTCAAAATAAAGCCCGCCCAGATAAGGTGTTCTTCCATATTGCTTCAGGCCTGTAGCCAGAATATTATCAAGCTGGTCTTGCGTACGCACCATCCCAAGGGTTTTCAAACCTATGATACGGTCATTTGGGTGACCAATCTGGTTTTGAAAATAGCGGTTACCACCTTCCTGATAGGCAGCGCCCTGATCCAGCACGTCCCAACGGTCGATCGCGTATCCGATATTGGCTGACACAGAGTAGTTTACCTTACTATCCACCGCCTTGTCGCGCCATTCGATGAAAAACTCACCTCCGCGCCACGATCTTGCCGCGTAATTTTCCGGTGCCAGACTTTGTCCGTAATTATCAGGAAGCGTCACTATTCTTGATCCGAGTATATTCTTTTCCTTTTTGAGGAACATATCAAGTGTTCCATATAACCTGTTTTTCAAAAAACCGAAATCGAGCCCGATATTATAAGTTGTCGAAGTAGCCCACGTCAGATTCGGATTGGGTGTTGCTCCCGGAGCAATGCTTTGATAAAGTTTATCTCCGAAGATATAACTGCCTGAGTTTGAATAAACAGCATTGTAGCTAAAGGCGGTAATTTTTTGGTTCAGCACGTTGAGGTCATTACCGGTTGTTCCGTAAGACGCTCGGAGTTTGAGATCATCGAAAATGGAGGTTTTATCTTTCAGGAAAGATTCTTCCGAAATTCTCCACGCAGCCGAAACAGAAGGGAAGAATCCCCATCTTTTATCTTCTGGAAATAAAGTGTTTCCATCATATCTAAACGAGAACTCAGCGATGTACCGGCTGTCATAATTGTAGTTAAAACGGCCGATCCATGAACGTCTGGCCCCGATCAGCTCTTCGGCGCTTCCATTACGGCGTTCGGTATCAGTTGAATATACAAACGACTGGTCATATGATGTGAGCGGATCTTCGAGCTGGGCCGTTGCGGAATATCCTCCATTTTGCGCCTGTTCGAAAACGAGAAGTCCTTCTACTCCATGCTTATTGAAAGTCCTTGAATAGTTGGCAAACCAATCAAACTGATAGCTCCAGCCAGTGCTGATGTTGTAGTTCAGGAATGGCTGATTTTGACTAAAAGTAAAGATATTGGTTTTGTTTTCATCGGGTGCGCCGGGGACAAACCTGTTGCCATTGGGATCGGCCTGATTGAAAACATAATTCTTTTGGAAAGTAAGGTATTTCTTTCTCATAAAATCTTCCGCCAGATAGTTTCCAACAATTTTAGTGGACAGACCCGGAATGAGCTTATCCAGCTTGATGTCAACCGACAATATGGAATTCATATTTCGTCGGCGGGTCTTGATATACCGGTCGCCGATCACCTGATCGATTACACTCCATGCCTGCCAGCTTCCCATCGGAGTTTGAACCGGGTATTTTGTGACGTGGTTAACCGGCGTACCGTCTTGTTCAGTATAAAATGGATATGTCTTTGGCCAGTTGAATGTTACGCGGTACAAATCCGACACGTCGAAATCATCCTCGCCTGTAAAAGGCCAGTAAAAACGGTCGTGATTTTGTTGAGTGGCAGATACATTCAGGTTGACTTTTATGGCGTCAGAAATTTCTGCAGTTACGTTGGTTCGCATATTGAACTTGTTATGTTCTAGGCTTTTATAAGAGCCTTCTTCACCACGATAACTGAGAAGTGAGTAATAGGTAATCTTTTTATCTCCGCCGGATACGCTCAGCGAATGTCTGTGACTGTAAGGGTTTTGCCATATGAAATCGTTTACGTTATATTTTTTGTCCTTGAAATAATCAAACTCCCGTTGGCCGTTGGGAATCGGTGTTTTATTAAATTGAGCAACACGGTTTTGGTAAATCAGCTCGTCTTCTGCGGTAGTTAGGTCAGAAAGAAGGGTTTGGGTGGGTCTGCCCGTCGTATAGTTTGACTGAAAATTGAAGGTCGGTTTTTGTTTAACACCGCCTTTGGTGGTTACCATTACAACCCCGTTTCCAGCTCTTGAACCATATATGGAGGCCGTAGCGGCGTCTTTCAGAAAGGTAAGCTGATCCACTTCCGCGGCTTCAAGCATATCAAAAGCCTCTTTGTCTCTCACTATTCCATCGATCACATACAAAGGGTCACCAAAACTCCCGCGTATCCTGATCGATGAAGACGCCCCGGCAAGACCTGAAGTATTGGTTACATTCACGCCAGGTGCGCGGCCAGCAAGCGTATTGGACAGGTTAGAGGCCGCCTGTGTGTTAAGCTCGGTAGCGTTAACGCTGCTGATTGCGCCGGTCAGGTTTACTTTTTTTTGCGTTCCATATCCCACTACGACCAGTTCTTCAAGACCTTTAATATCCGGCGTCATCGTAATGTCGAGTACCGTTTTATTTCCGACCGGAACCTCCTGAGGATTAAATCCCACAAAACTAAAAACCAGTATGCTGTTTGGGTCTGCAACAGATAGCTGCCATTTTCCCTCAACGTCAGTAAGGGTACCAAGGCTGGTGCCTTTTACGAGAATGCTCACGCCCGGCAGACCGTCGCCCTTATCGTCTTTGACAGTTCCTGCCAGATGAATTTCGGCTGATGGAATCCTAGCAGGAGCTACAGTATTTGCTTCTTCCCGCGGCCTAGGTGTGATTAACTCATTTCTTCGTATCACAACAGTCCCTTCCACAATTTTATAAGCCAATGGAAGCCCGAGAAAACATTCTTTCAAAGTTTGATCAATCGAGGCATTTTTCAGGGTAAGGCTGACATTCATTTTTTGAATATCATGACTGTCGTAGAAGAATACATATCCCGACTGTTTTTCAATTTTTTGAAGTACTCGTTCCAGCGGGGCATTGCGCTCGCTTATCGTCACCTGCTGGCCGAAGCCTGTTGCTTCTACTCGCGCAAGGATTACCGTTAGAAAAAAAGTGACAAGTTTCATTTGCATAATCAGCCGTCTTTTAACTTGGGGGGATACCCAGGTCTTTTTTCGGATATCATAAAGAAAAGGCTCCCCGAAAAACCGCTGCGCGTTAGGCACAGCTTTCCCGTTAGAATGAAAATTCATACTTTTACATGATTTGGGTTAAAACATTGATTGTGATTGTCGGATTACTTCCCGTTTACGGGCGTGTTGACTCAGATTTTGCCGTGGATGTGGTTCGAACACGTCTGCGGTTTCTTTTGTCAACGATTTCCAATTTCAAGGGCCTCGCAGATGTTTTTTCATTGGGTGAGAGCGGTTTATATAGGTTTAGAGTAATTATTTGATATCAGGGCATAACGACAATCTTTCCGGAAGCCCCTGTCTTTTCGCTCGCTTCAATTCGGAAGTTGACCCCGACAAATTTGAGGATCTCCAGTATTTGAGAAGCGTTCACGTCACGATGAATTTTGCCGGAAAACGTCTTTTGAGGTATGCCTTTTTCATAGGTAACTTCCACATTATACCAGCGGGCAACCTGTCGCATGACCATTTCTAGACTCGTATTTTGAAATTGAAAGAGCCCGTTTTTCCAGGCCACTACCTCATTCAGATGGACATTTTTTACATGGAAGGTGCCTGCATATGCCATAGAAGATTGTTCTCCGGGTTTCAAAGTCAGGGTTTCTGGCTTTGATAAACTTCGCACGTTCACACTTCCCTCAAGAAGCGTAGTTTTGATTTCAGGTTCATCTTGGTAGGAATTAATATTAAAGTGCGTTCCGGTTACAAAAACCTCCTGTTTCCCTGCTACGTCGACAATGAATGGCTTACTTTTGTTTTTGGCAATTTCAAAATAACATTCACCGGAAATGATCACTCGCCGCTCACTTCCGGCAAAGAATGTGGGGAATTGCAACGAAGATCTGGCATTCAACCAAACCTTGCTGCCATCTGGTAAGATGATCCTGTATTGCCCACCCGCTGGCGTGGAAACCGTATTCATCTGTGGAACCTGATCTATGTCCGTATTATTTTTAGAAGAGTAACCGTAGACTAGTTGCCCTTCCTCATTTTTATTGATTTCGATGAAGCCCTGATCTGCAATATGACCATTGGATTTTCCATCCAAAGTAATGGACGAGCCGTCGGCCAAGGTTAGTATGGCCTTGTCTTCTCCAGGGGCAAAATCGGATGGCGTTTCAGGACGTTTGATTACTACTTCAGTTTTCTTTTGATCGAAAACAAATAGTGCGGCACCTACACATCCAAGAATGAAAAGAGACGCGGCGGCGGACCGGAACCATGCTTTTCTCCAGATTGGTATTGCCTGTTTTTTAGACTTTTCTATATGGTCAAGAAGAAAAGATTCCATTTGATCTTCAAGATCTTCTTTCGATTGGTCGCTGAATTGATTTAAGATTTCAGGCTCATTTTCCAGATTATCATAGTGGGTCTCGAGGAATAGCTTTTCTTCCGGGGTGGCTTTCCCGTCCAGATAGTTCTGCACCATTTTTAAAAAATCCAGCCTGCCGTTAAATTGTGTCATAAAATGGTATCATGGAAACCTTTCTTGCGAGCGCAGATTTCGAACGGTAAGGCGCTCTATATACCATGTACCAGAAATGTCGAGAACTCCCAAGCGTGACCGCGAAAAATGTGATTTTTTTTTCTAATCGGCCAAATTAACTGCTGAGCTTGTCGTTAATCAAAGAATATTGAGAAGGCGATCATGTCAAGAAACAGAATTCTTTCCAGACGTGATCTGATTGCACTGGCGGCGGTATTCAGCTGATTCTGTACGGTTTTCTGTGAGATATCAAGTAGTGCGGCTATCTCGTTTGTGGGGTGGTTTTCAAAATAATGGAGTAGGAAAATTTCTCTCCGTTTTTCGGGTAACGCGGCAATCCACAGTTTTAGTAAATGAAGGGCTTCGTTTTCCAGTAACGCATCGTCAGCCTGACATGACGCCGCGATTGTTGTTTCAAAAGTGTTAAAAAGACTGGAATTATCCGGTTGCCTGCTGGACTGTTTGAAAACCTGAAATCTGACAGCCGTATGCAGATATGCCTGAATGTTTTCAATATATACGTCACCCTTTCTTTCCCATAAGTCAGCAAAGATGTTCTGAACAATATCCTGCGACTGCGCGGTATTTTGAAGTCTCTTATGGGCAGAGTTGAACATGTTCTGCCAATGCCTGCGATACAATTCTGTAAAAGCTTTTTCATCTCCCTCAATCAGGAAGATTACTAATTCCTCATCACAAAATTGTTTATATCCCGGCATAAGTTTTTGAAAAAAACGAATATAGAATAAAATGAACTATTGTTAAATAAATGTGTGCGTGTTCGACAACATTAAATAATAATAACTTTAAATTATTGTGCTTTAAGTTGCCAAAATGTGATATTTCTATGACTAACTTCTTAGTACAGGATGTCATACTTGTATTTGCATAACGGGCTGTTAACGTATTATTTTTCAGTGAGTTATTTTGAACTTTCAGAATTGGTTTTTGGGCCTCGGAGTGGTAAGGCAGGATCGATGAGCTTAGTCTGTCGCCCTTCGCTCGTAAATGATAAAAACTTGCTTTTAATGTATATCAAATAAAAAGTCAGTGAGCGCTGCGTACATAGGTTTCAGAAATCCGAAAGCAGCCAAGTAACAATCTTTTATTACGGCCTTTTCTTATAAACTGTACACATAATCAGCATGTTTCGAAATTACTTTAAAATAGCCTGGCGAAATCTTGTTGGTAACAAGATATACTCCCTGATCAATATTGGTGGGCTTGCCGTTGGCATGGCAGTCGCTATTCTGATTGGTTTGTAGATTTATGATGAACTCTCATTTAATCATTACCATAAAAATTACCGGCGCATTGCGAGGGTAATGCAGCAGCAGACTTTGGACGGTGAAGTTAATACGGGATATAACGTTCCGGCTCCTTTGTACAAGGAATTGCAAACCAACTTCGCCTCGGATTTTCCGCGGGTGGTCATTACATCATGGCTCCAACGGCATTTGCTGACATATGGTGGATCTAGTTTTACAAAGCCTGGCAACTTCATGTCACTCGGTGCCGCGGAAATGCTTTCCTTAAAAATGATTAGCGGAAGTGCTTCGGGGCTAAACAATCCTGCCACGATCCTGCTCTCCGAGTCCGTGGCCAGGTCGATCTTCAAGAACGCCGACCCGACAGATAAGATGATGAAAATCAATAAGGATCTGGATGTTAAAGTGGTCGGAGTCTATGAGGATATTCCTTACAACTCTGAATTTCATGAATTGGGATTCATAGCGCCATTCGATCTTTTCGCTTCTAATACTGAATGGGTGAAAAGTGCGATGGATAATAATGAGTGGGAGAGTAGTTCTTTTCAAATGTTGGTGGAGCTCGCAGAAAACAGCGATTTGAATACGGTTTCGGATAAAATAAAAAATATCAAGTTGGGGAAAGCTGGCGTAAACGAATTAAAGTTTAAGCCGCAAATCCTGCTTCAGCCGATGAACCGCTGGCATTTATATTCTGAATGGGTTAACGGAAGCAATGTAGGAGGGCGAATTCAATTTGTATGGCTTTTCGGTATTATTGGTGCTTTCGTATTGTTTCTGGCATGTATTAACTTCATGAACCTGAGTACCGCCCGTTCTGAAAAACGAGCAGGTGAGGTAGGAATCCGAAAAGCAATGGGCTCGGTAAGAATTCAACTGATCAGCCAATTTTTTTCGGAATCTATTTTGATCGTATTCCTTGCCTTTTCCCTTTCACTGGTTTTGGCAAGGTTGGTGATGCCGGTTTTTAATGAAATTGCAGATAAGCAGATGCATATTCCCTGGACCGAGCCTATTTTTATGGCTAGCGGTATCCTGTTTACCCTCTTTACGGGGCTCCTCGCGGGGAGTTACCCGGCTTTATACCTGTCGTCATTTCAGCCCATCAAAGCTCTTAAAGGGAAATGGACGCCATTGGGACTAAGCGCAACCTTGCCCCGGAAAATTTTGGTGGTGCTGCAATTTACAGTGTCAATCACCCTTATTATTGGGACTGTTGTCGTTTACAGGCAGATCCTTCATGCAAAAAATCGCCCGATTGGGTACAATAGACAAGGTCTTGTGACGATGCTTTCGACTACCCGGGATATCCATTCGCATTTCGATGCGGTATCAGATGAGTTGTTAAATACCAGGAGCATAATGTCACTGGCAGAATCAGCAGCTCCGCCCACTGAAGTTTTCTCGGCCAATGTAGGTTTCAACTGGAAAGGGAAAGATCCCGGCCTGCAGTCCGAATTCGCGACCATCGGTATTTCTCATGGTTATGGAAAAACAGTCGGTTGGGAGTTTATGGCTGGTCGTGATTTTACAAAGGTATTATCCAGTGATTCAGCCGGATTTGTCGTGAATGAAGCGGCCGTGAAGTTTATGGGATTAGGAAATCGGGATATAAATGACGCAGTCGGGAAAACAGTGACCTGGGACGGCAGGCGTTTTCAGATCATAGGCGTGATCCGGGACATGGTCATGGAGTCGCCGTATGACCCAGTCAAAAAGTCGATATTTTTTATTGCTCCCAAAGGAGGGAGGTTTATTACGGCCAGGCTTAACCCGAATACAAATGTGAGCGCGGCACTAAAAAATATTGAAACCGTTTTCAAGAAGTATGATCCTGATTCACCTTTCAACTACCAGTTTGTGGATCAGGAATATGCATTAAAGTTTGCGGCAGAAGAAAGGATCAGCAAGTTGGCTTCTGTGTTTACAGGGTTGGCCATATTTATCAGCTGCCTTGGTCTGTTTGGAATGGCATCGTTCACGGCCGAGCAGCGGAAAAAAGAAATAGGTATTCGCAAAGTGCTGGGCGCTTCCGTTGCCAATTTATGGCAGTTGCTTTCCGGAGATTTTGTGATACTTGTTATCCTTTCCTGTCTTTTAGCTTCACCCATTGCCTGGTATATCATGGCAGGCTGGCTTGCAAAATATACATATCACACCCACATTTCATGGTGGATTTTTGCGGTTGCCTGTTTCGGCACACTCGCCATCACCCTTGCGACGGTCAGCTATCAGGCAATTCGGACAGCGCTTTTGAACCCTGTTAAAAGTCTGCGTGGGGAATGAGTTACCTTTGTGTTATTTAAAATACTAACCTTCTGGAAGTCAATTCAAATTACGATGGTTCGCCCCGGCGCTTATAAATGCGATTTTTGATTTGACTTGGAAGAGGATTAGGAAACTGGCGTTTAGTTTGGGGGCAGTTTAGGGGGTAAGTTTTCTCGAATTATTAAGGAATAGTTCTAATTGGGGACGGTTCTTTTTTGTTATTGAGATTTCCGAACGACTGGCGTGCATAAGTGGGCCATGAAAATCTCACAAATAAATTTATAACATATTAAAAAAGTGAGAAAATAAAGAAGATATAGAAGTTTATGACGAGATGCCTTAGTGATATTATTGCACACAAAATCAAAATTCTCGAAGTAGATTAATTACATACCAATTCGCTTCATACTAAATGGATTTATCGTTAATATTGAATGGACTGAACACGAATATCTTGCCATAAATATTTTTAGTTTTCGAACTTTATTCTGAAGCTTATTTTTTGTTACGATTTAATATTGCATATATCCGCCTCCCAAAATAAAGTTAGAACGATAAAAAAAACATCTCGATTATCAAGTTAATCAAGATGTTTTTTTTCTTTATTTTAGTCAACCAAACAAGGTTCTTTGTAAGGTAAGGAATATTTGGGATCGAAAACGTAATTCCTCCAGTCCCAAAATTTCAATGGATTGATTTTGAACGTTCTATATAATACAGTATCAGAAGGATTTGATTTTTTGTATTTTTCAAATTCAGTTATTAATTCTGCATGATTTTCAAAAAAAATACCTTTGTTTGAAAATCCACACATACCGCTTGTGTAATGATAATCATATCCATAAAAAGTCTTATCTTGGAAGAGAAACCCCAATAAGAAAGAAACTGGAGTCGTATTCGATATAAATATTAAAGCCAGCGAAATAATACCTATAATTTTCCTTCGTTTCCTGGTCATTAATTGCAGTTTGTGCTAGAATGAGACTTTGCCCCATTGCTTAGGTTAAATTTTCTATTTTCTGTAACTCCCCAAGTTGATTTTAAGCTTTGCCCAAACTGAGCCGGGGTCTTTCCTGTGCCCAAAGGCCCAATTTGCTGATCAGCATTAGGTAGCCCGCCGTAATATGGAGCAAAGATCTCTCCAAATATACTATAAATCATGGAAACACAATTGTTATTGAGGAGGTTGTATTGAGGTCGACCTGTCTGCTTTAAGGTTTGGACCAAGGTGTCAAAGGTAGCGGAACTAACTGTCGTTTCGATGGACATATCATATGGCGTATTACCATCGTCACCCCAAACACTTGACGTGTTTATTCCTTGAACTGCTCTAAATTCACTTTGTACATAAAAACCAAACACTAGTCTAGTATATTTATTCAAAGTGTAGTCATAAACTTCTAATTCGATATATGAATGACCCAACCGTCTGCCACCTCCGCCAAGTTTAAACAACTGATTGGATCCATTAACCGGCTGGTCAACATAAAGTCGGACTATATTTTGATACCTTCGACCTGGAACCCTTGGCTCCAAAAAGCAGTCTAATCTGGCCGCCAGATTATTAATTGGCTTTTCAGGGCCGTTCAAGACATAATTGCTATAAAATGTGGAAGACGGAATCGGAAAATAAGTGTCCGGACTATCGTTGCAAACGGTTTCTCCACTGCTGTCACTAATTTGCCAAGATCCTATAATTCCATTGGTGCAGTTTGGATTGTAAGAGGGGTACGGACAAAGGCCTGCCCCAAAAGTGACAGTAACGAATACCCCACAATCATAGCTGTACCAATTGCACGTATAATTGGTGATACAACCATTGGTCTTCAAATTCTTATTATCCGCGGC
>NZ_JBXHAQ010000014.1:0-197945 GCF_056895215.1 Dyadobacter sp. HNCC25DJ184
ATCATCGTCGACGAGGCTTCTATGATCTCCAATTCGAAAACAGAACATGAGCTCTTCACTTTTGGGACGGGCAAGCTGCTGAATGATCTCTTGACGTATGCTAAAATAAAGACTAGTCAGAATAAAATTATTTTCGTAGGAGATCCGGCACAGTTGCCTCCTGTAGCGGACTCTAAGTCTTTGGCACTTGAAGAAAGCTTTTTTCTGGAAGCAGACATTGTAGTGGAATCAACAGAGATGAAAGAAGTACATCGTCAGGTAAAGGAAAATCCTATTCAGAGGAATGCCATCGTTTTTAGGGAGCTTCTTGCAACTGAAAAACGTTCAGAGTTGAATCTTGAATTTGATGACGACAATTTTATTCATTTGAGTGATGAGTTACCCGCAACCAGATATACAGAATTGTTCCCAAACCCTGAGATAGGGAACGGAGTGATTATTTGCTATTCTAACCCTCAGGCGCTTTCATATAACCAGTCTATTCGGGAGAAAATTTTTCCGGGCAAGTATCAAACAATTACTGTCGGAGACGTCCTTCTTATCAATAGCAACAATTACCATGCTTACGGTTTAGAACTATACAATGGTGACATGGCTACAGTAGTGTCCGTTTCAGATACGGTCGAGTCCATATCGGCGCCTGTGTATGTGACAGAAGGAAAAGAGAGAATTCGAAAAGTTGTAGAGCTACAATTCAGAAACATCGTTGTGAGATTCCCCCATCACGACCAGGATGTGCCATGTAAAATTATTGAATCGTTGCTCAATAGCCCTTTGCCTTCATTATCTGTAACGGAGCTTAAAGCATTGTACATTAATTTTATAATTCGTTTCAACGAGGAACAAAGTGAGCATAGGAAGAAAGGGTTTCCACATTTTAGAGAAGGCTCTGAGGAATTTAAGGATAAGTTGAAAAAGGATCCGTATTTTAATGCTCTACGTGTAAAATACGGATACGCTATTACCTGTCATAAAGCGCAAGGTAGCGAGTGGGATACCACCTTTGTAGATTACCGAGGTCAGGTCGGTATTAGAGATGCACAACTTCGCTGGTGCTACACTGCTTTGACCAGAGCAAAACGGGTGTGCTACAATATTTCTCCTCCAAGTTTTGGTGCTCTTGACGCCATTAATTTCGATCCAATTACATTATTAAACTCACTTGGAGCCGACGCTATTCATTTCTTGAATGTTTCAGTTTCTCCATATCATTTACCAGGTTCACATCCTTGCAAGAGTGCGAAGTATTATGAAATATTGGAAAAGATCCAGGATACCCCGTTTCAATTAAGGACAGCGGAATCAAAACCATATCTAGAGATATATCATTTAGTGCACGATGAACAGGAGATAAGAATTCAGGCGAATCATGATGGAGCGGGTATCTTTGGTAAATTTTTACTAGTGAAAGGAGATGCCAGTATTGGCGAGAGATTATTGTCTATCGTTAATCTGTTTAAAAGGATTGAAGTTGAGGTGGTTTACACTCCGACCACTTTGCCTCTTTCAAAGCTCTTTACCAAAATCTCAACTGCCTGCTCGGAATTGGATATTGTTATTTCAGGTGTTAAAGAATATCAATTGAGTTATTACGTGCTTTATATTTTCCAGACAAAAACAGGATTTGCCTCACTGCAATTCTATTTTGATAAAAATGGAAAAATAACAAAGGCTCAACCAAAAGCATTTCAGGGTGAACCAACAGATTCACTTACACTTCTGATAAGTAAACTTGCAGCCCATGCCGTCTAAGGAAATAAAGGAGCTACGTAAAGCCGGAAAGTTGGATGAGGCACTGGCAATGGCACAGTCCGAATTGGATGCCGATCCGGATAACATTTGGGCAAAGCGGAATATTGGTTGGGTTTATTACGAGTACTTGAAGGTTAACAACCATGCTGAGCAATTTGATGCTTTCCTGGATAAACTCAACGGTATTGTAGAGTTAGACCTTCCCGAGGATGAAAAAATAATCTTTGATTCGGTAGGGTTTCAGGTTGGTATCATTGTGTTTTCATTGGCTAAGCTGAGTGCTGTTCCGATTAGTAAAGTTGATTTGTTATTCAAAACCATACAGCCTTTTTATTTCTCAAAACCCTCAGAAGGATACAGTTTTCTATTAAAGGCGTTCCATAAGGTGTTTAAGGATACTAACAAGTATATAGCTTTTATTGACTGGTGGAGCCTGAGTAGTTTTCGCGACGAGGATTTTGAAAAGGAAAAATTACCTAATGGCCAAGAAGTGATGGCGTTGGTGGAACAAGTTTACATTGCCTATGCCAAACATTTATTGCCTCAGAAAGCTGTTTCAGGTATTTTGATTTTTGACAAATCAAAAGTGGAATCCTTCCTGCCGTTAATTGATTCGATTGTTGAAAACTACCCTAAGTTCCAGTATCCAGCCTATTTTAAGGCCAAGTTGTTGCTAGCTCTGGGAGATAGTGATAATAATGTTCTGGCGTCATTTCTTCCATTTGCTAGACGTAAAAAGAATGATTTTTGGGTATGGGAAATCTTTGCAGAGATTTACAAAGATAATCCGGAAGTTGTTTTTGCTTGTTATTGCAAGGCATTGAGTTGTTTTGCCAAGGATGAAATGTTAGTGAAGCTTCGGCAAAAAATGGCTTCAATTCTCGTACGCAAGGGCTTACATAACGAAGCGAAAACAGAAATTCAACTGTTATTAGCTGCTCGTACTCAAAATCACTGGCCAATACCGAATGAAGTTAGTAACTGGTTAGGTCAAAATTGGTACACGGAGGCGACGTCAAGTTCATCTAATATTAACTTTTATAAAAATGGCCTCGATACTGCGGAATCATTATTGTTTGCGGACGCTCCAGAGGAAACTGTAATTGTCGAATTTGTCAATTCTGATGGTAAGATGTTGAATTTTATAGGGTCAGAGTCAAAGTATGGATTTTTTAAATATGAACGATTCCTTCGACAGATACAAGTGGGTGACACGCTCCGAGTTCGCTTTCAGTCGGGTACGCTAGGAGGTATCTATCAAGTTCACACAGTGAAAAAAATTGACGATCCTACTTTCCGAAATCAGTTTGTTAAAGAAATTGAGGGCGATCTAAGAATTTCTGAGGGGAAATCCTTTGGTTTTGTAAGCGACGCATATGTTCACCCAACATTCGTTTCGAGTCGAAAAATGGTTAACGGTATGTTTGTTAAGGGTTCAGCCATTAAATCTTTTAATAAGGAGAAAAATCAATGGGGATGGAAGTTGTTTGCTGTTGGTGAGTAGTGAAATTTATTTTGTCTATTATTGACCTCGGATTTTCTAAACTTGATTATTACTGTATGTTGACGCTGCTGAGAAGAGAATATAATAAATATGAATAACCAAATCGAAATATACCAGAGTAGTGATGGACAGACCCAAATCGAAGTAGCCTTCCAGGAAGATACTGTATGGCTAACCAATTTACAGTTGGTTGCATTGTTTGCTTCGAGCAAGGCGAACATAAGTGAGCACATTAAACATATCTTTTTATCCAATGAGCTGGATGAACAGGCAACTGTTCGGAAATTCCGAACAGTTCAACAGGAGGGTAATCGTTTAATTGAGCGGGATCGTATTCACTATAACTTAGATGTCATCATAGCTGTTGGATATAGAGTAAATACTAAACAAGGAACAAAATTCCGTCAATGGGCAACCCAGCGCTTGAAAGACTACCTAGTCCAAGGGTACTCAATCAATGAGAAACGACTGGCTCAAAAACAACAGCAAGTGCAAACACTGAAAGACGGTATTCGGATTTTAGGTAGGGCGATAGAAAGTAAGATTACCGATACTGATTTTGCATGGCTGAGTCAATTTGCAAAGGGTTTGGAATTACTGGACGATTATGACCATGAAGAATTAGACCGTAAAGGAATCAGCACCACACAGGCAATTTATCCGGAGCTATCCGACTACCAGCAAATCGTCGAAATCATGAAAGCCGATTTTGATTCTGATGTTTTTGGAAAGGAAAAAGATGAGAGTTTCCAAAGCGCAGTGATACAAATCAGTAAAGGCTTTGGTGACGTAGATTTTTATCCATCCATAGAGGAAAAGGCAGCGACTTTGCTATATCTCATTATAAAGAACCATGGTTTTGTGGATGGTAATAAGCGGATTGCAGCTGCGTGTTTCTTGTTATTTTTAGAAAGAAATTCTCTCTTAGAGTCCAGGTCTGGGGAGCCAATAATTAGCAACGAAGCACTTGCCAGCCTAACCTTATTTGCCGCCGCAAGCAAACCGGAGGAGATGGAAACTGTGAAGAAACTGGTTGTCAGTGTACTCAATAGAAATCAGTGATTACATTTTGTCCAGCAGATAGTCGCGAGTTTTGGGAGAAATAACCGGGGAAATTATGGGAGAAATTATTAAAATTTGAAATTTTGTTACCCACTTGTTACCTGAGTAGAGTTTACGAAATGTAAAATATTGATAATTAGCTTGTTGAGCGGTTTGATTACTTTTTGTATCGGAAAGTAGGTAATATCAATCCTTTACAGGTGTTACCCTTTAGTAACAGTTTATAATTTGAGGGCACTAAAATATGACGCCTTTTGAATCCTACTTCTTAACGACTTTTCCCAAAAACACTTCATCGCCAACTTGCAACGAATAAATATATATCCCTCCCGGCAGGCTGCTGGCAGGGATTTCTGTTTCATATTTCCCGCTTTCGAGAAGTTTGTCGACTAACACAGCTTGTTTTTGGCCATTCGTTGAATAGATAGTTAGGTTGACCTGTTTCTTTTCCAGAAGTTCGTAAGAAATTTTGGCTGAGCTTTCAAATGGGTTGGGGTAGGCTTTTGGTGAAGAATCGATGGTCTTACTGGTCCCCTCAAAATCGATAATCCCAGTTCTGGCGAGTGAGTTACCTGCCGTGCCTTCTGGTGCCGCATCGAAATAAGACAGGTTGAGAAAGTCGATATTCGGACCGCTTTGACCCATAGCCGCCATCCTGATTTTGTGTGTTCCTACCTTCAGAAATATCCTTGGTCCAGAGTATGTGGCCCAATTATCCCAGTTGGTGATAGACGGGAAAGATGCATTTTGCGCAATATTATTATCCACAGAAATAGCCACGGCACGGCTTTTTGCAGACCCATTTGCAAATTGAAAGCTTAGAGAATAGGTACCTGCCACTTTTATCTGAGTTGTCCACTCAATATAGTCCTTGCTATCATTAATAAAATCGACAAACCCGGTACCCGAATAACCTGGCCGGTCTTTCGCAACTTTCGCTCCGGAGACAAACGCGTTTTCGGCTTGAAGGTTTTGACTTCCCGGAGTTTCTACTGCAACGACGATATAATTTGACTGCGCTCCCACGGCGGGGCTAGCCAAATTTCCTCCTAACACAAAAGGATATGGGTAAGATTGATAGGAATTAATTAGTTTACTGTACAGCTGGAGATGTTTCATTTGCGGATCATTCGTACCGACTATATCCCCGGTTTTGTGCCAGCTGTTCAGCCAGCCGGGCAGGACTGTTGCCCTGAGATCGTAAGCGACGAATACGACTGCCTGTTTTTTCATATAGGTAACGAGCTCGAACTTGTCAGCCTCTTTCTTATCGTCCATCGCAGTTAGCACGAAGGATGCTCCAGCCAGATAGTCTGGCACGGAGGTAGCCTGAAACGCTCGATCCGTATACAGTTGTGAACCGCTGTTCAATTTTCCCACTTGATATGCTTTACCAGACGCAGCGGAAACCTGCGTGATCAGATTATCATCTTCGGGTCTTTCAGGAATGGCTGGTTTTTCAGTTTGTGGTACCCGAGCTTCTATGCGATCTACGTAAAATGCTTCCGGGGCGGTTTGGGTGCTTACCTGCCACCCAAAATGCCCTAGTTGTTGATAGGAATTGTCGATAGCTTCGAGGAGGGGCGTCTGTCCGTATCCGGCTCCTTTGTCCATATATATCTGTAAAAGTCCGCTTTTGTAACGTGCGATTTTCAATTTATAGGGCTTATCTTTTTCCAACTTCGGATAAATCCCCACAGCATCTAATGTTTGAGGATAGTAAATATTGTCCGTAGACTTCCCCAATATCAGCTGACCTCCTAAATCAGGGGCATATGTGAGAACATAAGTTCGTTGATCATCGGGGGCTACTTGCCCGAAAATGATACGGAACTCACGCCAATAGCTGGACGTGAAACCTTTTGCCGTCGTTTCAATTATATAGGAGTCCGAATCGTATTTTTTGGTGGTTACTAGTTCGCCAAAGTCATAAATACTATATGCAAAACCATTAGCCGCAGACCAGTTATTGTCAGCCTGCCAGTCGCTGCTGAGAGTGTTGCTGCTAAATTCGTCTTTAAAAATTAATGAACCTGGCTGTGCATTAGCTGATTTGCCACCCACGGCAACAAGGATTAGAAAAGTTAGGGCAAAGTGGAGATCTCTTTCGGATATCCAGGCGTGTCGTAGTAATTTTTTCATATTCGGATGTTAAATTAAAAGGACATTTTTGCTACAAAGGGAAGTTTAGTTACGGGAAATGGCTTATTACGGGAGAAGTGGAATGACATTCCTTATCGCGCTAATTCAACGCGATGATTATTTAACTTCAATATTCATACCACGGATGTTACGAGGAATATCAGGCCTTGAAGAATTGAAAAGTCCTTAAATATCTGATTAGTAATATTTTAATTTCTTTGAAAGTAAGGTTCGGCGGAACAATATCTTCAATGAATAATGGCTTTCCTGTTGATTAATTGAGAAATACGGGCTCGGTCGGAGCAACCTCTAATTCAGGAATGCTTAAGTTGATATTTGGAGGAAAACATGAGTATATCGGCTATTATCCAAATTGGTATTGATGGGCATTCAATATAAGATTCCCTTCGCCCTGCTGCCACGCCCCTCTTCATTCCATGCTCGTTACCTTGCACCCATCCAATCCACAATCGGATCAATCCAGTCTTTTCTGCCTTTGTAAAAAAATCCGTGATCGAAACCTGTGTTGAGCTGTACTTCTTTGAGCTTTTTTGAATCAACTTTACCAGTAAAGAGCGGCAGGCAAGACCCACGTGATTCATCCGACTTCTCAGTAATTGAAAGAAAACGACCCGAAAAACTCATCTTCTCATAATCCTTAAAAGTGTAATCCCGACAGCCCCCCATAATCACGTAATTAATTAGATCATTCTTTTGCCGGGATGCGACTTTCAGAACTATATCGGTGCCAGCGGATGCACCAACTAACAGTATGCTTTTTGGGTTAACTTTCAATTTAAGCAGACTATCAATTTGTCCCAAAGCTTTAGAAGTATATACTTCATTTTCAACACCCTTTTTCCGGATTTCACTGATCACGATAAATCCTCTTTTTCGAAGGGAGTCCAGTATATTAGAGAATTCATAGGGCCCCCATTCCGGTGCTCCATTATTGACCGCATTATCTCCCAACTCTGTAACAACCTGACCATGAAAGTAAAACAGGTATCTTTTGGAAGTGGCTGATGCATCTGTCTGTCCAAATGCATCGCTAGCCATCAGCACAAAAAGCCAAATGGATATCATGCAAGGTATACTGATATCGAGTTTCATATGGCTTAATATTTTGATTAAAGAACTATCGCCGTTTTACATAAATTTCCACAATTTCCTGATTGATATTCAGGCTATCGATTTTCTCAATTCCCGTCTGAGTAAGCGTATCGTTTTGGACACGTAACTTGAAAGAGAAATCCCGGTTTTCCCACTCACGAGCGGTGCAGTAAGCTAAATGTTCCGTGTAAGTTTCATCATTCAAAGTGTATGATCCGCTGCCAGCATCAAATACAGAACTGTCGCCAGGTTGGCGGTTGATATTATGTTTGAAAAAAGCAAAATCTTTGTCATTGAAAATCTTGATCATCTCCTGATTGGCGACCGGAAATGTGACCGTGGTATCTCCTTTTGTAATGATTTTACTTGAAACCAATTGCCAGGTTCCATTCAGATAAAATGAATCGGAAACAACAGTGGTTTTACCGGGTTTTTCTTGGCAGCCAGCGAGAAATAGAATTGTTGAAAATAGGATGAAGTTAATTTTCATATGTCTGATTGAGGTTGGGCTTGAAAGTGTATTGCCAACGGATTAGCATCGCCAACGAAGATACACAAATTAAAATATAGGCATCATGGTGAGTGAGTATCGTTACTAAAAAATTGCAATATTCAAATTTATAGGTACTCCGATCTCCAAATTCAGTAATTATAGTTCCCGAACTTCTTTATCTGTCAGTGAATCAACCCATAAGTTATGAACCGATCGTTTTCTTCGTTAATCATTTTATTTTTTCTGTCTTATAGTGCTCTTGCTCAGGAGCAGAATTTTCAGTGGAAACAGGTAGCTCCGGGAGTTTGGAAAGCGATTGTGGGTCAGCCGGAAAAGATATCTCCGCTGAGTATTGCACAGATCGTTCCAAAAATGCAGGCGTTGGATGGTCTGGGAAATCCTGTTTTTCCGATACTGTTAAAAAACAGTAAGAACCAGCTGACCGATGGCAAAACATATCTGCGTTTTCCTTTGCAAAGGGCTGAGCAATTGTACGGATTAGGACTGAATTTCAAGTCGGTGCAACAGCGGGGAAGTATCAAAACGCTACATGTGGATCATTACAATGGCAAGGACGATGGCCGGACACATGCTCCGGTTCCATTTTATGTGTCTGATAAGGGATATGGCGTATTGATCAATTCTGCCAGATACATCACAGTTTATGCTGGAACGGGAGTTCGAAAGGAGAGTGGTGATTTGCCTCCCGAAATGAACAGGAACACCCAAAAGGATTGGAACTCCCAACCGTATTCTGACGCAGTTGAAGTGTTAGTACCTGCAGTTGGAACTGAAGTATATGTTTTCGCGGGGAAGGATGCGATGGAGGTCGTTCAGCGATATAATCTTTATTGCGGCGGCGGGACGCTTCCTCCAAAATGGGGACTTGGCTTTACGCATCGTACACCGACCCTGTTTACAGACGAGCAGGTGCTGCAGGAAGTTGCTGATTTTGAGAAAAATGGATATCCATTAAGTTTTGTTGGGCTTGAACCAGGCTGGCAAACCCGATCATATCCTAACAGCTTTGTTTGGGATTCGACCCGTTTCCCACAGCCGAAATTGTTTTTAGAAAAATTGAAAGCAAAAAATATTCGAGCCAATTTGTGGATAAATCCTTATGTATCAAAACTTTCTCCGCTATTCAAGGAGGTAGAGCCATACACAGCTTCGCATATGGTGTGGGTAGGGCAGGTGCCGGATTTTAATATGCCGCAGGCAAGAAATGCATATAAAAAGCATTTTGGCTCTCAACATCTGGACATCGGAGTGATGGGATATAAGGTAGACGAAACAGATGGGTACGATGGCTGGCTGTGGCCGGATGTGGCTAAATTTCCCTCAGGCTTCAGCGCAGAACAAGTGCGGCAAACTTACGGTTTGCAATTTCAAAGAATGTCGGCGGACTGGTTTCATGAAAAGAATGTCAGAACGTATGGCCTGGTGCGTGCGTCGAATGCAGGCGCGTCTTCGATGCCATATGTGATATACAACGACTATTATAATCACAACGATTTTATTACCGCGTTGATCAACAGCAGTTTTATCGGGGTACTTTGGACGCCCGAAGCCCGTTCTTCAAAGACCTCAGAAGAATGGCTGAGACGTATGCAAACAGTTTGTTTGTCACCTATGGCCATGCTCAATGCATGGGCGGATGGTACGAAACCCTGGACATTTCCGGATGTTGCCGGCCAGGTCAAAGAGGTAATGTTATTGAGAATGAGACTCTTGCCCTATTTGTATACGACTTTTGCACAATATCACTTCGATGGAAAG
Source organism: Dyadobacter sp. HNCC25DJ184 (assembly GCF_056895215.1). Lineage (NCBI taxonomy): Bacteria > Pseudomonadati > Bacteroidota > Cytophagia > Cytophagales > Spirosomataceae > Dyadobacter > Dyadobacter sp. HNCC25DJ184. Next base: position 9,846 of record NZ_JBXHAQ010000014.1, read on the forward strand.
CCACCGATCAGGGCCATGAATTTGGTTGCTGGGTTTTCATTTGATGAAAAAATGGTGGAGGGGAAACTGAATTCGACAGACAATCCATATGCTCAGGCGATTAAAAAGGACATGAAGGATCAGTATATGTTGGGCGATTATTTGCTGGTGGCTCCGTTGTTCGCTGGTGAAAAGTCGAGAAAGGTAATTCTACCAAAAGGTAAATGGTATGATTTCTATACCGGCAAGTTCGCAGGGGAAGAGGAAACTATTGAAATCGCAAATGATATGAGGAGCATACCTCTTTTTGTTTCGGATGGCGCGGTTATCCCGATGATTCCTCCTGTTTTAAATACTCCTGAAAAGGGTGTAGTATTACCGTTAACCTTGCGACATTATGGTACAAAACCCGGCGCAAGCAGGATATATGATGACGACGGGGAAACGTTTGACTATGAAAAAGGGCAGCTTGGCTGGACAACTTTGAATGTTACTCAAAACAATGGCGTTCTCACAGGGAGCTATATACCAGGGAAGATTTTCCAATACAATAACGTTACCTGGGAGTTTATGACGAAATGAGTTTGTTGCCAAATTATGTTAAACGCAGAGTTATTGGAGTTAGGCGCTGAGTTAACACAGCGTTTTTTCCGGTGTGGCTGAATCTACACTTTTGAGAAGAATAGTCTTGGACATTTGTGTCTCCGAGTCTTTGTGGCAATCACATTTTGTTTAATGACTCAAAGAAAATATTCGGCAGAATCGTTAAAAACTAGTTGGGATTCCCTTTAAAGAAGAAACTTCAACATAAATATTCGGTGTTTGTGAAAAGGCTATTTCTATTTATTCTGCTAATTTCTGTTTGTTTCGCGTCCGCGCCCCGCAAGCTAACCTGGGTGGCAATCGGGGATTCCATCACTTATTTGAATGATCATCAGGACGAAACTGGAAATCGCGTCACTACCGGATACCTGACCTTGATAACTGACAAGTATCCGGGAGTGGAGTATATCAATCAGGGACATAATGGGTGGACTTCTGTCAATATTGCAGACAAGATCGATGCAATAGGGTTGGTAAATGCAGATATATATACTGTTTTTTTAGGTACCAACGACTGGTGGCAGGGAAAAAATCTGGGAACCATTTCTGACTATCAAAACAATACAGGCTCAGGGACGCTAAATGGTGCGTTCCGGATTATTACCAACAAGCTGAAGCAGTTGAATAGTGAAGCAAAAATTATATTGATCACACCAATGCAGCGAGGTGATTTTGTTTATATCAATAATCCGAAAAATAATGCCTTTGGATCTTACAAGACTAAGAATGAGCGTAGTTTGGAAGAGTTTGCAAATGCAGTAGTAGCGATAGGGAAGCTTGAAAAAATGCCTGTCGTTGACCTCTACCACGATAGTGGCATTAAATACGAGAACATGGTCAATTTCAAAAGGCTGAAAAATCCTAAGACCGGCGAATATCAGGACTACACCTATCCGGAGTATACTAACATTCCTTTCGATCCGGAAAAAGACTACTATCCATATCCCCGCGAAGCATCGAATATGACTTATGACGGATTGCATCCTTCTAACAAAGGATATGAAATCATCGCTGAAATGCTGATTGAAAAGTGGAAAGGCTTGAAAAAGTATAATTAAAGATTCTTATTGAAGGTCTGGAATTCAATAGATTATAAAATAGTTGGGTGTTTTATCAAAAAATAACAGGCAGAAAGATTGTAATTGAAATTTCAATGCGTACTTTTGCCCCACGTTTCAACGGAAACGAAATCTGGTTTGGTAGTTCAGTTGGTTAGAATACATGCCTGTCACGCATGGGGTCGCGGGTTCGAGTCCCGTCCAGACCGCCAGATAATAAATCAAAATTAGTTAAAAGCTTGCAAATCATAGGTTTGCAAGCTTTTTTATTTTCCTCCTACCGCTCAAATCATTCAAATTCTCTCAATCCTTAGGGGATAAATTCGGTTACCCGAAACGGGTACTGTGTCCGGGTAACCGAATTTGCTATAAGGATCTATTAGTCAGCAAGTTGTTCGATAAATGAACATCTTGACTTAAGCATGATTGAATATTAGATTTGACAACCAAAAATAAGATGGGGTGTATGGAAACGAGACTGAGTATTCTGTTTTATGGCAAGAAGGCAAAGATTACCACAGAAGGTTTGATGCCAATTTATTTACCTGTTACGATAGGAGGGAAGAGGTTTGAAACCAGTGCCCACCGGTATGTTCAACCGGAAAAGTGGTCGGTTGAAGCAAGCCGGGTTAAAGGTAATTCCGCAGCGGCAAGGACGATCAACATATATCTGGACAGCTTGCTTGGAAAAGTGTATGCTTACCGGCAGGAACTCATCAATGAAAGCAAAGGAGTCAATATCAAAAACTTCGGGGACAAATGGACTGGTGAGAAACAACGACCTATTCAACTGCTTGAGATATTTGACAGACACAACGAGCAGTTGAAGCAGTTGTTGGGAAATGGCTATGCCCCCGTAACCCTTACCAAATACAAAACAACCCGGGATTACACCTATCAATTTATTCAGTGGAAATACAAACAGAAGGATATCAACCTAACAGCCCTCGATTACGAATTCATCTCTGAATTCGAATTCTGGCTTAAAACCCAGAAGAAATGTGCACATAACACGGTTATGAAATACCTTATCAATTTTAAGAAGGTTGTCTTAATAGGAGTGAAGAAAGGATGGATTCCCAAGGATCCGTTTGCCGAATACAAAATGACCCGTGAAAATGTCAATCGGAGTGCATTAAGTGAAAAGGAATTATCAAGGATTGCGGGGAAGGATTTCAAGAACACCAGGTTGAATCAAGTGCGGGATATTTTCGTTTTCTGCTGTTATACTGGTCTTGCCGATGTTGACGTCATTAAATTGAGTTCGAAGAACATCATTGACGGTTACGGCGGCGAAAAATGGCTGACGATCAGTCGTCAGAAAACAGATAGTCATTCGAGGATTCCTTTGCTTGCGCCAGCACTCAAAATATTGAAATCCTACGAGGACCATCCCCAATGTCAGAATACCGGCACTCTGCTTCCAGTACTCTCAAACCAAAAAATGAATTCGTATTTAAAAGAAATTAGTGATCTGTGCCGAATAAATAAACCAATTACATTTCATTTGGCCCGACATACTTTCGCGACAACCGTTACATTAACGAATGGGGTTCCGATTGAAAGTGTATCAAAAATGCTGGGTCATAGCAGTATCAAGACGACGCAGATTTATGCAAAAATTGTAGACAAGAAGATTGGTGAGGATATGAATCTGTTGAAGGCTAAGATTGGTGCTTATTCCAAAATTCCTTTTGAGTGATTGAGGAGTAGAACCTCCAAAAAGATTACAAATTGAGGAAAGCGTCTATTTCTAGGATTAGAGGCTCTTTCCAATTTTTACCAAGTCTATTTGTCAATTTTTAGTTGAATGGGATAGTTATAGGTTCGACTTAGGCCGTGGGGGCGTTGTTGAAGAAATTAATATAGACACCATCACTCAGTATTACCAATCATAGAGCAACGTTTTAAAGTTCTTGATTGGCTTAATTTGGCACTCGGTTCATGAGTCTATTAAAACGGCCAAGGTGGTATTTCTGTACTCTCAGGCCTTTCGGTTTTTCTTTCTCGTAAGTTCCAGAATGTAAACTTCAGGACTCTTTTGCACGAAAATTTCAGAATTAAATTGCCGTGATATAGGTACCAATATTCAGGACTGGTCACATTCCAAATAGTACAATTTAACGTGCCATTTTGCACTATACAGTAATTTGTTTAGGTGTACCACTAAATCGTAATTTCGAAGTATAGTGATTGGGCATTTTAGGAATCAAAGGTGAGAAAAACAGAAGGGTCAAAGAGTACGGAAAAACCACCGAATAAATTAGCTAAAATTTCACATAGATATTTTCTATATGTGAACGTCCAACAAAAAAGCCTGCACTTATGGAACAGGCTCGTGTAGTAAGTATAGAAAAACAAATCCGACTCAGTGTTTCAGCTGAAATCCCCGGGTAGGAAGGAATCAGGCTTGGGGGAAAGCGCCTAATAAATTCAGAATATGTTTTTGCAATCTGTTCGTATCGTTCGTCTGCACCAAGGCTGGTGGATGATTGGATTCGCTTCTGGGTGGCTATGGTTCCTGTACGGTCAATTTATCTGAACATCAGATCTACGGCAGGGACGGTTTTGATAATCCTGCATACTCCCATGCGTAATGCGCAGCACATCTGGATCTTCCGTCATTTCCAATATAGTAATCAGCCTGAATTCTGCCGCTTTTAGCTTCCAATGTGCCGGTTTTAACAAAAGCCGCTGCAGGAAATAAATCTCATCCTCCTAGTTTTACTATTAAATCTGAAAGACATGAAAAATAAAATATTTAATACGTTCAAAATAATGCTGGTATTAGCGTTGCTTACAGCCATCAGGCCCGTTAAAGCGCAATCTATGCAGATGCATCATCAGCATTCGTCGGCAGGTAAAAACATGCTCCTTACCCTGATGGATTCCATGATGGTACAAATGAGTAAACTGCCAAAAGCCACTTCACCGGAATCTGATTTTATACAGCAGATGATACCGCATCATGAAGGTGCCGTAGCCATGGCAAAGTATGAAATTCAGCATGGCAAAGATTTTAACATGATACAGCTCGCCAGAAGTATTCTGACTGAGCAAACCAGTGAGATCCAGCAGATGAACCTGTGGTTAAAGCAAATTTCTGCAACGGACAAAGAAATGCCCTCCGGTTACCAGCAGTCTATGAACCAATCGATGCAGACCATGATGAACACCATGCCTTCAAATGAGCAGCTGACAGATATTGATCATGCTTTTGCAGCTGTGATGGTCCCGCATCACCAGGCCGCTGTTGATATGGCCAAAATCATATTAAAATATTCCGGTGATCAGCTGATTACCGGTTTTGCCAAACAACTTATTTCCTTACAGCAGGTTGAAATTGAACAAATGTCCTTATTCTTAAATAAATGAAAATGAAAACAATAGCGCTTGCAGTCATATTAAATCTTGTTGGTTTAATTACCGCTGCCCAAAGTCCGTATGCTCATGACCGTGTTTATACAGGTAACCAGGTTTCCAATACCGTTTCTGTTGTAGACCCATCAACGAATAAGTTATTGGGAGAAATTAAACTGGGTAAACCCTACCCTAACGTATTGAGTCCCTTATACAAAGGCCAGGCGCTGGTGCATGGCCTTCGATACTCACAGGAGAAAAAAATACTGGCTGTGGTGTCCATCGGCTCCAATGCTGTTACCCTGATCTCTACGGAAACAAACCAGATATTGAAGACCATTTATGTTGGCCGTTCCCCGCACGAGCCGACGTTTACGCCCGATAGTAAACAAATATGGGTGTCTGTGAGAGGAGAAGCATACATCAGTGTCATTGATGTTGAAAAAATGGCAGAGATCAGGCGCGTACCCGTTGCAGACGGACCGGGCATGGTATCCTTTACACCGGATGGCAAACTGGCCTATATATGTTCCAGCTTTACGCCGGAGGTAGATATTGTGGATGCAGCAACTTATACAATTGTAAAAAAGATTCCGGTTACCAGCCCCTTTTCACCCAATATATTTACCAGTCCCAAAGGTGAATGGATAGCCATGACGCACAAGGATACTGGGAAAGTTACCATTATCAATACCGCTTCTCAGTCTGTTGCCAAAGTGATTACGACCGGCGCGATAACCAATCATGTTTCTTTCAGTTATGTGAAAAATAAACTGATGATGCTCGTTACAGTTGGCGGTGAAAACAAACTGCGGGTATTTGATGCAGCTCAGGATTTTAAACAAACCGATACGGTTAATATCGGAGCTTTGCCTCATGGCCTGTGGCCTTCGACGGATGGAAAATTACTGTATGTAGGCCTGGAATTCGCTGACCAGGTGCAGGCTGTTGACCTGCAAACAATGAAAATAATCAGCACGATCCAGATTGGACAAAGTCCGCAGGCACTGGTTTATGCTGAAAATGCGGTAACTAATATCAACGCTAAATCCGGTCTTTCTGCCCTGAATGATACGGCTTCCACACAGGTAATTGCATTAAATGCAGTTAACACAAATCAAAAATCACATGGCAGAATTGCTGTGCGAAGCATTGGCCTGGCTGATCTGGTGGAGCAGATTTTCACTTCATTACAACCGAACACCTCTTATACCCTGGCTTTATCAAGGTCAGATAAAGCGCCGTTTTCTTCTGATTATCAGATCAATACTTTTGATACCGATGCGAATGGCAAATACATGGGTCAGTCTACCGGGCTGGTTAAAACGATTAACAGTGTTGATAGTCAGTCTTTCCGTCATGTGATTTTAACCGACACTAAAACCGGGAATGTTGTATTATCAGATCAACTTTAAAAAGTAGATTTACAACAGACTGTTTGATAAGCCCTTATGATTTTTTAAGGTTATCTTTGGCCGACTGTCAACTATTTTATGATTACCAAAAACAATGTCCGGTTGAGTAACAGCACTGTGTTTCGTGTCTCTGCCAGAGTGATATGGTTCAGTGCTTTATTTATGGGCGTTCTGGCGTCTATACCGAAAATACTTCAGCTGCATATTACGCTTATCGAACTGGCTGTGGATGCATCCGTTGCTTTTTTGTTTTCCCTTTTTGTATGGTATTTTAATATATACAGTCTGCCTAAATTTTCAAACCGACAATTTACCAGCCGGTTTTTCAATCTCAGACTGCTCTACAGTTTGCTTTTGGGCATTGGTTTAATGTTTCTGCTGGTCAGTGCCCATCAGCTATTGTTTCCGCATTATAAATTTGAGTCGATGATCATGATGTATGAGTTTCGCGGCATACTCATCAACCTGACCATTTATATGTTTTTATACCTGCTTTATCAAAGTTATCATACACAGCTGATCGGTATAGAACTGGAACGTGTAAAAGCAGACCATATCGGGGCACAATATGAATTACTGAAACAGCAGGTCAATCCACATTTTCTTTTTAACAGCCTGAATACATTGAAATCGATGATTGAGATTGGCGATGCGCATTCCGTGGAGTTTGTTCTTAAACTTTCTGATTTTTACCGTTTTACACTGAACAACAGACAACAGGATATTATTCCGCTGTCAGAAGAATTAAATATATTGCAGGCTTATATGTTTTTACTGGAAGCGAGGTTTGAAGAAGGCATCAACCTGAATATCAATATTGAGACATCCGCAGCTTTTACTTTCATTCCTCCTTTTACATTGCAGTTACTGGTAGAAAACTGTGTAAAACACAACGTGATTTCTCTTGAACATCCTTTAAATATTAAATTGTACACCGCTGATGATACGCTGATTGTTGAAAATCAATTGCAGTTAAAGAAAAATCCGGAAGCATCAACAGGAATGGGACTGGAAAATATCAATCAGCGTTACCAGCATCTTACTCAGAAAGAAATCAGAATAGAACAGAATACAATTTCCTTTAAGGTTATTTTACCTCTTATTTATGAAAATCCTGTTGATCGAAGACGAGATTAAAACAGCCAAGGCATTAGGGCAATTAATTTTGTCTATCAATCCAACTGCAAAAATCCTGGCTACTATACAAAGTGTTGAAGCAGCAGTTAAATACATCAGGGAAAATGAAAGTCCTGACCTGATCTTTATGGATATTCAGCTGGCGGACGGCTTGTGTTTTGACATATTTAAGCTGGTTAAAGTCGTTTCGCCGGTTATATTCTGTACCGCTTTTGATGAATATGCACTGGAAGCTTTTAAAGCTAACGGAGTAGATTATGTGCTTAAACCGTTTTCCAGGGAAAGTTTAACGGCAGCACTGGATAAAGTCGTTCACCTGAAAAACTTTTTTCAAACACATGACAATGCTTTGCCGGATCTGGAAGTTCTGCTGAATAAAATTGAAGTCCGTGGTAAAAAAGGCTTTCTGGTATTTAAGAATAACAAATATCTAACCATACAAACAGAAAATATTGCGTTCTTTTACACCCATCATGATACCACCACGATAACGACTTTTGATGGCCAGGAATTTCCCGTAAACCAATCCTTGGATGAGATTTACCAGCAATTGGCACCACATCAGTTTTTCCGCATTAACCGTCAGTACCTGGTAAACTATACGGCTGTTAAAGAAGTAGAGCATTATTTTACCCGCAAACTGGTCGTATCTTTATCCGTTGACACTCCCGATAAACTACTAATCGGAAAAGATAAAACTGGCTCATTCCTGAACTGGCTGGACAGCAGATAGTAAGTAAAATAAAACAATTACTCTCATCCCCACCTCCTGGTTACATATCCTTTGATGGTTTATGACAAACTATGCCAGCATAAATTCAGATCCTCCAAAAAATTCCTGCATGTACCCTTGCACTTTTCTGTCATTTTTCTTCAGGTCCGATTGTTATTTTAACCCTAGCCTATTGTGCACATTTGTTAACAGCATAAAACGGGCTTCCCGGATTGTTAAATAGCACGTGCCGGGCTGTGCATTTGCCGTCGCTGTTATCAGAAGCCTCTGGCTAAAAAAGTCTTTTCATAGACCATTGGCTTAATCCACTGTAAAGCCATACTGGCGGTAAATCTTTTTTGCTTCGCTGCTGACCAGAAAGTTCATAAAATCTTCGGCAGCTTTGGGATGTGGCGCGGTTTTGAGCTGCCCGGCCATATAGATTGCCTGGATATTTTCCTTTTCCGGAACCGGGATCATCTCGATTGGATTGCCGATCATCTTCTGATAATAGGCCTCAGAATACCACACGGGCCCGGCCTGTGATTGTCCGTACATGATGCGCATGGGCGTCTGACGATGATGGATCTGGGTCAGATACGTTGTTTTATCTTTTACTTTTAGCTCCATGATCTTTTTTCGTAGCATTTCGCCACCGGCTTTCACATAGGCTTCTTCTATCCTTTTTCCAATTCCCTCCCATTCAGGATTGGGCATGCTCACCATCACATCTGCCCTTCCAAGATCACAGAGCCCTTTTACATTTTTAGGATTACCTTTTTGCACCATGATTGCCAGATTGTTTTTAGCATATACTTCGCTGCGGCTAAAAAAATCCTGCATCTCGGAGATCTTGGATTTGCCCGCCGTATAAACATCAGGCTGATGCGAAATCCGCATGTTGCCAACTGTTATTGATCCACTTTTAATTTGCTTGGCCAAAATACCGGGCGGAAGTGTCTCAGCAAAAATGCGGGTGTAATCAGGATAGGCTTTTTTAAAGCCGGCCAGAAGGTCATCAATGACCATAAACTGGTTTCCGGCAAAAAACACAACCAGCTGCGGATCAACGATATCTCCGTACAGATCAGGCACATTGTCAACACCCGCTACGGTAAAGGAAAGGCCTTCGTTCCAGGGTTTGTTCCAGGGTGGGTCAAAACGGTGTTCCTGCTGCTGGGCATGAAGCTGACTTAGGCTTGTTAAACTCAAAATGAGTGCGGTGATGATTACTAAATGTTTCATATCTGTTGTTAATAGGTTGATGATGATCATGGATGTACAATGGCCCAGCCTTGCTGCTGACGGATAATGATTTCTCCGTTTCCGCTGGGCACATAAGAAATAAAGTCAAAGAGCTCATCTTTGCTGATTTTTCTTTCTCGCATCGTGTTCTCGCATTCAGCCAGAATCACCCCTCGCTGCTGCAAAGCTTTTAGCTGGGTTTCATAGGGCTGGTCCTTTTTAAACACGGTCACTCCCCCGCCATGCGCCACAAGTTCCACTTCCAGTTTTCCATTTAAACGCGGGTCATCCAGCGCATTCATAATGTTTCTCATCGTTGCTTTAATTACTTTTTCGTCATCACTATTAAGCTGATAAACCACCTTATAGGATTTCTGATCTGCAATAGCTCCGTGAAAATCTGCTGGACTTACGGGAGATTTCTGCGCAATCGCACCTGCAGAAATAAGCATTGCTGCTACATACATCATTGTTTTCAACGTTTTCATCTGTTTTGGTTTTAAAAGATTAGGGTACTGTTTAAATTATTTTCTTTCTTTTTTTGCATCTGCAATAGCCTTGAATGGACCAAGCTTATGCTGTTTCTCTGTAAATTCGTCAGCATAGGGTGCAAACGGAAAATCAATTGGTTTTTTGGTAAGGTCCACCCAATCATTTTTTTGGTCTTTGTGCGGGCGTGGCTGTGAATTGACAAATGCGGCAAGATCCCAGGCTTCTTTCTCAGTCAATAGCCTGTTTTCATAACTCGCACCGAAAGGCATGTTGTTTACCACATAGCCTGCAAAGGAGGAAAGCCGGTAAAGTCCTGCCCCGTCGTTGTAGCTGTTTTTACCCCAAAGCGGCGGATAGATGTAAGACCCTTTCTCCGGATTGGGTATTCCTTCACCGTTAACACCATGACAGCTTTCACATTTGGCTTTGTAAATAATCTGCCCATTTTTAGGATCTGCGGCTCGGTCAAGGTAGGCAAGCTTCTCTAGCCCCGTTCCTTTCGGCACGATACCTTTGGGAGTATCCTTCCCCAGCCACTTCATGTAAGCGATCATCGCTGTCATTTCCTTGCTGGCGCTGTCGGGTTTCGTTCCGTTTAAACTTCTTTCAAAGCAGTCTGAAATGCGTTTGATGATGGTCTCTTCTGTGCCCGAACGTGCCCTGAATTTGGGATAAGTGCTGAATACCGCCGCATAATTATTGCCCATGATTTTGGTACCTGCGTCAAGATGGCAGTTCTGGCAGTTCATCCCATTACTAATCTGCATCACAGTTCCTTTTGGCCCCAGGTAGTCAGCGGTGTGTGCAATCAGCTCTTTTCCATACCGGATCAGCTCTATCTCGCTGATTTTGGGAATAGAATCTGTCTTCGGCGGCTGCCAGAGTTGATTTTGCGGCCGCACTGATTCCGTTTTCTTTGGGGCACTAGCAGCACTGGCTGATGGAATTTTAGCCGGTCTTTGCGCCAGGCCAGGCAGTAGAATTCCAGTGATCAGCAGCAACAGACCTGCCAATCCAAGAAGACAAGTCAGAGTATTTTTCAGCAACTTCAGAAAGGTTATTGGATCCTTCATATTTATTAGGTTTAGAAAATTATTGTTCAGGCAGATTCAAGGGTATGATGACGTTCTGCTGATTGATGATACAAAGATAGGGTGAACACAGCCCTAATAGAAATCATTAAAAGTAATGTGCCATAACATTTCATTATAGAAGAGCGTACCATTCATATACTTTCATCACCTGGGTAATCCGGCATTACGGCAGGCAAATTTCATAAACAGTTCAGGAAGCGCTTCTTGCTGACCATGAAGCTGTGTGAAATAAAAATACCTTTCTATGTTAAGCCCTTCAATATCGACAATGTAGCACTCCTTGTTTTGAAGCTCCTTTAATACCGCATGGATCGAAAGCAATGCCATACAATCAGAATGAAGCATGTATAATTTTATACTTTCGCTTCCTCCAAGCTGCATTTCGCTTTTTAAATCAGACAGGCTCATGCCTGCCGCTTTTAGTGCATGTCCGATTACTTCCAGTGTTCCCGAACCCGGCTCCCGAAGAAGAAGCGGAATTTCTTTGAGCTGCTGCGGCAGAATAGACCCTGATTTTACAAATGTATTTTTCAAACTGGAAACCAGCACGATTTCATCTTTCAGAAACTCTGAATACCGGATGGCTGTATTTTTAGAATAACCCTCGATCACGCCCAGGTCAATTATTTTGTTCTGAAGCAGCTGCTCGATCTGCTCGGTATTATTAACCGTAAGTGTCACCTGCACATCCGGTAACTTATTATGGAATGCGGCTAAAATAGGAGGTAAAACATATTGTGCAAGCGTGGTACTGGCACCTAGCCTGAGTATACCGCTATGCCGTCCAGCCAGCGCATTGATATCAAATTCCAGGTTCCGGTAGGCTTCAAGTATCTGCTTGGTATGCACCAGCAGCAGCTGTCCGGCCTGGGTCAGGGTGATTTTTGAACCGTCTCTTTCAAAAAGTTTTATCTTAAGCTGGCTTTCAAGCTCATGGATATGTTTGGTCACAGCAGGCTGGGATATAAACAACTCAGAAGCTGCTCTTGTAAAATTAAGCCTGGTAGCAACTGCTTGAAATACCTGCAAACGAAAATCGAATAGCATAGCTCTTTTTAAAGTTAGTTTAGCCGGATTTTCCATCCGTTCATTATATTTTATTTTTATAAAGTCCTTTATCAGGCCCAATGCACAACTGCATACAAGGCAACGGCCGAGATCACGATCCAGAGTGCAAGGCCCTGAAGTAACGGCTTGTACCCAATGGATGTAAGCACTTTTCGTGACAGGCCAGCACCGATCAAAAACAAAGTAAGCGTTAACCCCGCCTTAGCGATACCGGTTAACAAGGGCTTTACCAGGGCGATCTGAGGGACATTGGTATTGACCACCATGGCAAGTATGAAAAATCCTATAAAGTAAGGAATATTAATCTTTTTAGATTCATTCTTAAAGATAAAGGTGGAAGCAAAGGCAACCGGTATAATCCACAGTGCCCTGGCAAGCTTTACTGTGGTGGCTACTTCAAGTGCCTGCTCGCCGTATTTGCTGGCCGCCCCTACTACCGAACTGGTATCATGGATCGCCAAAGCACACCATAGGCCAAACTCAGCCTGGGACAAATTATAGTAATGTCCGACTAGCGGAAAAATGATCAATGCAGCTGAATTGAGAATAAAAACACAGCCAAGAGCTACAGATATCTGTTTCTCTTTCGCCTGGATGACGGGAGAAATTGCTGCAATCGCGCTTCCGCCGCAGATCGCCGTTCCACTCGAAATCAAAAAGGACGTTTTTTCTTCAATACGCAGCCATTTTCCCAGCAGATAACCGAAGCCCAAGGTCATACTGATTGACCCTAATGTGAAAAGTATGCCCTCACTGCCTGCTTTAATCGCACTGTGCACATTCATGCCAAAACCCAGGCCAACAACAGAAGCCTGTAAAAGCCAGTGCGTTGCTTTATGGTTTAAGTGCAGGTATGGGTGGCCGCTTAGCTGAGCAACAACCAAGCCCATCAGTAAGGCCATGGCCGGACTTACCAATTGTGTAATGCTAAGCACAACACAAACAATGAATATTATTTTTCTGCCGTTTTCGCTTAGGTTAACAAGTAATCCACTCGTTTGCTTTGTAATCTGATTTTGAGTATTCATGACTTTTCTGTTTTGATACTCAAAGGTCCTGGATTTAGGATTCATATTTTCATCACAAAAAGGCATGTGTTATAACTAAATGTTATCATACATAAATTATCTTTCCCAACATTGTACCAGTCAGGTTTATTATCAAAGGTGCCAGATGCTCTTTACCCCACTTTCAAGTTTCGGGCAGGTCAACTCATTGCATAACCCTGTCCAGTTGTCTTTTTCAACCAAAACGTCGGTTGAATGGTCAACGCTTTTTAGGACGGGTCAATATTTATAAAATACGATTTAACGTGTACGGCAAACCATTATATGTACCAAAAGAGCTTATGGTATCTCAGAAGTGAATAATGTTGCATTTTTACCAAAGTTCGTTTATACCACCGATTAATTTGGCAGGTATTCGGTATCGACAATATCTATAACGTTGCGTTAAACACGGAGTGCCGTTGCCTTTCGGTAGTATACCCAGGTAAGAAATATTAGAACCAAAGTGAGAGCCGTGAAGATCAGGCTCAAATGATTATTGGTCAATAAAAAGCCGCCCGCTAATGCGCCAAATGCCGACCCCGCATCCCGGAAAGTGGCATTAATTGATACTGCGTGTGTCACATCGTCTTTCCCAGCGGATGCCGCTCCAGCTGCTAGTGATGCATTAACATTATAAAAGGTAAATACAAGGATCAATCCAGGCATTACCCAGCCACTTGTTGCCAGCAGCAAACCCAGGCAAATTAGCAAAATAGAAGCTGAGTAAATATCCGCAAGCCCATACCGGTCAGCGGACCAACCCGCAAAAGGCGAAATTAAAAGGGAACATATCCTCCGGAAGAAAAGAAACCCGGCAGCTGCGGCGGTGATTTCAACCGGTGACCAATCAGGCTGCGCGCTCATCAACAGGGTCCCAATCAAAACCACGAGCATTCCTTCCACTGCAAAAGCACCTAAAAACGCTAGCCGGTTAAAGACTGTTGGAAATGATATTTTGAAGTTAAATGGGCGAGCTAGCGACCGGTCTCTTTCTTTCAGCTTTAAGGCAAAGTATATTCCTGGAATCGAAAGCAGTGCAATCACCAAAAAGATCCAGCTAGGATTCATTACTTCAAAAAGCATCGGGCCGATCAATAACGCCAGCAGCGGCCCTGACTCAATTATACTTTGGCTAACCCCCAATGCCAAGCCTTTCTTAGGATAATCCATGGCATAAGTAATTGCCCCAACGCGAAGGACAGAATAGGATATGCCCCACAAGATCCTAAGAAGCAGCAAAGTTGCAATGCCAAAACCTGCACCATAGCCAGCTGTGGCTAATACGGATACAATCGCCGCAACAACAACAGGTATACGAAAACCTCTAAGACTGAAAACATGCAAAATAAGCGGGTTAAGCAAGATTCGTGTGAAGCGGTTAATTGACAGGATGGTGCCAATCCAAATGATTGGAACGTGGATACTGGAAGCATTTATTGGCAGAAAAGAATATAGAAATGCATCACCCATCAAAGCGAAGCTCAAGCTGAAAGACGCATACATGGGCAATTTCATTTCGGCAATATTCTTTCTCATCCCTCCCTTAATTCGGTTTATTTAGCTCTTACAAACCTTAATCTGACTATGTAGCTTGCGGCTGGATGATGATCAGGCAAAAATATCCTCTTTCCAGTCAGCTGCCGGATCAGATCGTAATTAAGCTTATCATCGCGGGTAAATACTTTCACTTTCCCTATAGCGCTATCTTCGCCAACAGAAAACTGTATTACAACTATACCGCCATTTTCACCAAGAACAGCAGGATAGTCAAGAAGGCAGGATAATTGATTGCCTATTTCATATGGCTTTTCCCATCTTGTTAAAGAATAGCAAGTTGCCACTGTGGTAAAAAAGAGAAGGAACAAAACCATCAAACCTTTCATCTGGATAAAGGTTAATATGCTTTTCTTAAATTATCTGCAAAAGCATTAGGAAGTAGGCTCAGCTCTACGGCCTGCGCTGCCTTTTCTACATCGTATTTAACCCTTACAAATTCAACCTGAACAGCATCTTGATCTGCTATACTGGCTGTGTGATCAATGGTAATTAATACATAACAAGCGCGCGCATCACCGTCCTTGGGTTTACCGACAGAACCAGTGTTAATCAGGTGATGAAAATGCTCACTGCCGTTCTCACCGGAATTGATGACGCGGTGATATGGTTTGTGCGAATGTCCGAAGCAAAGGATGTCCGCTTCAAATTCCTTGACTAGCCCCAGCATGTACTGCTCAGGTAGCTCCTTCAATAAATACTCGTTAATGCTGCGCGGGCTACCATGTACAAGCAGCATGTGCAGCTGCTGATCATTAAGCTGAAACTCTATTCGCAAATGCCTGGGGAGTGTTAACAGGTAATCCCTTTCCTTGTTTCCAACCAGTTTATAAGCATATTCGCTGTTTTCTTCTTTGCTGCAATCGCCTTGGGAAGGCAGTATTTTTGCAACTTTCAGGTCGTGGTTTCCTGCAATGGCTGCAATGCCGTGTTTGCGCACCAAACCAATTACTTGGTTAGGCCATACATTATAGCCCACAAGATCGCCAAGGCAGTAAACAGCGTCTGGCTTCTTGATTTCCAGATCCGCTAGCACCGCCTCAAAAGCGGGAAGGTTGGCATGGATATCAGATAGTAGTGCTATTTTCATTTCCCCAGACGTAATGATTCTGCATAGGCATTGGGAAGGATGCTGCCTTCTACGGCCTTGGCTGCCTTTTCAATATCATATTCAAAGCGTATAAACTCTACCGTAATGCTTTCCTTGCTTGATGCCAGTGCATCTGCATTAATATGGAGGATCACATAGCCGCCCCTTGGGTCACCATCTTTTGGCTTACCGACAGAACCAATATTGATCGCATGGCGGAAATGGTCTGTGCCGTTTGACTGAACTGAGCCCAGGATCCTATGATAGGGTTTATGGGTATGCCCGAAAAGCATGACATCTGCACCGGCCTGCTCCATAATCCGCAACATGCTTTTTTCATCGCGGTCCTCAAACAAGTATTCATTGATCCGTCGCGGGCTGCCATGCACCAGAAGAACTGATAACGGTTTCTCATTAAGTTGAAATTCCAGACGGATGTGTGCCGGCAAGGTTCTTAAATAAGCCCGCTGCTCGTCTTTGACAATTTCGTTTGTGTAAGCGATCGACACTTTGCCGTTTTCTTTTTCATCGTCTGTCTTATATGCACAGCCGCAATCATCGCTGCTCCTTCCGATGCCAAAATCGTAATTACCGGCAATAGTAGGAATACCACGCTTTCTGATTTCGTCAATAACTCCATTAGGCCATATGTTATAACCAACCAAATCACCCAGGCAATAAATAGCATCAGTATCTCTGGTTTCAACATCTTTGAAAAACGCATCCAAAGCCGGAAGGTTGGCGTGAATGTCAGAAAAAAGGGCAATTCTCATTTAATATGTAGTTAATTGGAAAACTTGTGCTGTTGTTTGAGTGCAAAATTGACCATCAGGATCAATACCGGCACTTCGATTAGTGGGCCGATTACAGCAGCGAATGCAGCCCCCGAATCAATCCCGAATACAGCGATAGCGACCGCGATCCCAAGCTCGAAGTTGTTACCTGCGGCTGTGAAGGCCAGCGATGTTGATTTGGCATAATCCGCGCCTGCACGTTTGGACAAGTAAAAAGCGGAGAAAAACATGATTGCAAAATAGATCGTCAGTGGCAGCGCAATGCGCAGCACATCAAAGGGGATACTGACAATCAGCTGGCCCTTCAAACTAAACATGACCACAATCGTAAAGAGCAAGGCAATTAATGTGATTGGGCTGATGGCTGGAAGGAATTTTGTCTCATACCACTGCTTACTAAATAGCTTTGTTAATACGATCCGGGAAATAATACCTGCCAAGAACGGGATGCCCAGATAGATAAAGACGCTTTGGGCAACCTGGCCAATCGTAATGTTTACCTCAAATCCTTTCAGTCCGAAAAGTGGTGGCAATACCGTTACAAAAACGTAGGCATAGACAGAGTAAAACAAGACCTGAAAAATGCTGTTGAAAGCAACCAGCCCTGCCGCATACAGGCGGTCACCATTAGCAAGTTCATTCCAGACAATCACCATGGCAATGCAGCGGGCAATGCCGATCATGATCAAGCCAGTCATGTATTCTGGCTTATCAGGAAGGAAGATGACGGCTAGGCCAAACATCAGCAGCGGGCCAATGATCCAGTTTTGAAGCAGCGAAAGCCCCAGGATCTTGGTATTGTTAAACACCTTTGGCAGCTCTGCATAACGCACCTTGGCCAGTGGCGGGTACATCATCAGCACAAGGCCAATGGCCAGTGGAACGTTCACGCCTGACCCCGAATTAAACTGGTTGATAAAATCCGGTGTGCCGGGTAAGAAATAGCCAATTGACACACCGATCAGCATGGCCAAAAAGATCCACAAAGTCAGGTAGCGGTCTAAAAAAGAAAGACGTGGGTTATTCATGCGGTTGTATGCGTTAAATCTCTTTTCATAACGACAGCAGATGTTGGGCAAAGACCGCTAAACTGCCTGGTTTGCTGAATGGCTTCCGGCACTTGCTCACGGTTTACGACCACAAAGCCATAGCGGTCAAAATAATGGTCAGCTGTGGTTGTGATCAAGTAGACCGCTTCAATTTCTTGCTTGTCAGCATTTGCCAGAAGCTGCTCGACCAATTTCCGGGCAATGCCCTTACCCTGATGATCGGGGCTAACTGCAATTGAGCGTAACAGTCCGACTTGTTCAAACAGCTCCATTCCGGCGACACCAACAAGTGCTCCTTCGTTTCTGGCTAAAATGAAATGTTCTAAACCAGTAGGCAAGTCATCAGTAAGAAGGTCTGCTTCTTTCAGCAGGCTGGTTACTAGTTCTCTGTCTGCTGGCCCTGCTTTATCAATTTGTAGTTTCATAGCTGGTTGTTTTGATTAGCAGCACCCAGAGCCAGGCTTGCAGCTGTCTCCATCAGAGGTAACCAATTCAAGTTCCTGTTTAACAGGCGAAGGTGCGCAGCACGATGCTTCGGCGGGCGACGTGCCGCAGCTTTGGTTACGGGTAAGTGCTTTGCATTGGGTGAAGTCCGGGACCAGGTTAACAGTGAATGTTTCACCATCGGAAGCAAACTCTCCGGGGTACATCTGGCGTGTATCAAACTTGGAATTACCAAACTCAATTTTAATTGTTGCGTTTGGGTTCAGGGGAAGAGATTTTTCAACCAGATCAACAATTTTTAGCGCTTTGTCAATTTTCATTGAACGGTCAACTTCTTTCTCTGAGGGTTCCCATAGCTGCACGATCACTTCTGTCCAGCTGTTCATTACCCCACCGCAATCAACTGAAACAATCGGTGCTTGTTTGATCTCGGTAATGTGGTAAGAGCTGTCTACAAACTTGCCTTCCTCATATTGGAATTGCAGGTGTAGATCTGGATTTTGTTTAAGGGCATTTTTAAATTCACCCCAGGTTAACGGATTTGATTGGCTCATGGTTTCTATTGGTTAAATGTATTATTACGATTGATATTTTCAAAAAAATGCCCTGCTAATTGCAGCAAGATTCACTTAGGGCAAATGTATCAAGCAGCAAGCCAAATGTTTTCTGCGCTTCTGACCACACGACCGGGTTAATGCAATAGCATACCCTTGGTGGATTGATTTCGCCATGGATGATCCCAATCCTTTTAAGCTCCTTCAAATGCTGGGAAACAGTTGCCTGGGCAAGTTCGAGCTCATCTACTAAATCACCACAGACACATGCTTTTCTGGAAATCAGCAGTTGCAGGATCGCAACCCTGGCTGGATGCGAAAACGCCTTGGCCAGATCCGCGATACGGTTCTGCTGCTCGGTGAATATTTCGGTTTTAGTTACTCCCATGCTGCAAATATAGATACCATTTAGCCAATTGCAATATTACGATTAATATTTTTTTGTCTTCTAATTTCTATCGTATCTTTACGATCAACTACAACTTACCTGATAAATATGCACCTAATCAATCTGTTACTTATAACTGTTTTTACCACTGCCGCAATCATGCCATCTATCAACTCTGACAACAAAAAAGCACTAAACCCAAAGCTCTCTTCCTACATCGAAACTATCAAAGACGACTTCTCAAAAATTCCGGACGAACGAACACAAGAGCTTGACAAAATAGCCGCATTTATCCAAAAGCAGGTTAAAGCCGCGCAGCCTGTGCAGCTCACCTACATCTGTACCCACAATTCGCGCCGCAGTCATTTCGGCCAAATTTGGGGCGCAACTGCTGCTGCATATTACGGTATCCCTAATGTGAAAACATATTCTGGTGGTACTGAGGCCAGCGCGTTCAATGAGCGGGCGGTTGCTGCTTGCAAGCGGGCCGGTTTTGATGTAACGAAAACATCAGAGGGCAAAAACCCGGTTTATCATGTCAGCTACGGGGCCGGAACTGAACCTATGAAGGCATTTTCAAAAAAATATGATGATGCCAGCAACCCGCAAAGTAATTTCTGCGCTATCATGACCTGCTCGCAGGCTGATAAAGCGTGCCCTGTGGTAAAAGGAGCAGCTGCCAGGGTTGCTGTCCCTTATGATGACCCCAAAGCCTTTGATGGCAGCGCGCAGGAGACAGCCAAATACGACGAGCGTTGCAAACAGATCGCAACTGAAACACTGTATGTCTTTTCAAAAGTGAAAAGGTGATAAGTATTTCATTACCCTAAATAGGACGGGATGCCGCAAGACTACGATTTAATAAATTTCCTGGAACAGGGACTGAAGAATGTTGCTCCGCTCGCCGAGAATTGCATGCGTCATCTGTGAAAGACTGGCAGGAATCTATGCTAACTCGCTCGCTGATTTTGCGCCCTGCCTACGTAACCACTCAACCAGCTCGTCTGCTCCTTCCCGCTGTGCAGCATCCAGGGGTGATAGATTTTCCCAGTCGGGTATCCAGTTTACATTGGCTCCCTGTTCAAGTAAGAAAGCAGCTGCTGTTTTCTGTCCACCATGACAACAGCTCCAAAAAGCGCGGTCAATCTCTCCCATTTCGGGTCCTGAATTCTCAGTGAAATAACCCTCTAATCTATCCATCAGGCCAAGCGTAGCAGCATCCGTTAAATTAGTTCGTGCGCCGAGCTCAACAAGCCGGTGTGCGGCTTTCCATTGTCCAAAAGCTCTTGCATCAGTAAGCGGGGTTCCCCCGGCAATGACCGCGCCTTCGGCTTCTATATTTGCGCCGGCATCAATTAAAGTATCAAGCGCTTCGATGTCATCACTACTAGCCGCCTAATGCAGGGGCGTTTCAATATGTGGACCGGTGAATTGTGCATTCACATCGGCTCCGGCATCAACAAGCGTTTTGATGGTTTGTGCGATATTAGGGAAGTGACCAGGCCAGTCTGTGGCAACGTGTAGCAATGTACGGGACATGCCACAAGGGTCATTATCACCAAGCCTGACTTTTGACAACCCAGGATTATCGGCCAGTAATCGGGAAAGGGCCAAGATATCCTCTGTTTGAATAGCCTTAGCAACTGCAACCGCAAGAGGATCATCTGTATCAATATAGTTCATTGATTATAGGCTTAATGGCAACAGCTTCTTTGCTCTTGGATAGGCGGGCATTTCTCAGATCCAAATGAACAGAAAACACAGCAATCGCCGGTCAAAGGCTTCAACAGGAGCTTACAAGAGCTGCACTCATAAAAATACATGCATGCGTCTGTCGGCATAATTTCTGTTTGCTGATGCCCACAATTCGGGCATGTAATAACAGATTCAAGTGTTGCGACCATTTTTAAAGTGTTTTTGTGGCTGTTACTTTGTACCCAGTCGCATCGACCGCTTTTTTAATATCAGCAATTGAGGTTTTCTTACTATCAAATTTGACGGTGGCCGCCCCTTTAGAGTACGAGACATCAACCTGTGAAACGCCTTTCAATTTAGCAACCTCCTTTTTAACATGATGTTCACAGCTTTCGCAAGTCATCCCTTTGATTGTTACATAGGCAACCTTTTGCGTCCCCTGTTGTGCAGGTTGTAAAACTTGCTGGCCGTTCTCTTGGTATAGCAGTTTTGAATAAGATGGGAAGGTTAACAATAGTAACGCTATTCCTGTTACTATGGCTAAGAACCCCCTGGTTTGCCAAAAGAAGGTTTTGTTTGTATCGCAAGCGCAGTCTTTCATTTTATTGGATTTAAATTGTTCATACCAAGCCCAGCCTAATGCGCCAATGGTTAGTGCAATGCTATATGGGCGAACGGATTCAAGCCACACTAATCCACTCGCTGAGCCAGAAGTGCCTAGAATTACAGCTAACAGCGGAATTGTGCAGCAGAGCGAAGAAGCAAATGCAGTGAAAAGTCCGATCAATCCTGTCGTTTTCATAGTTCAATTTTTAACCCAGGCTAACCGCTAGCTCTGACGACTTTTGTAAAGTGGTGAGATGTGCTAAAATCAAATGCAAAATATCTGAGGATTCTTCCCGGAGCGAATAAAACACGGTCTGTCCAACCTTTCTGGCTTGGATCAGTTGTGCATCTTTAAGCTTACGTAAGTGCTGGGAAACGGCTGGAATACTCATGGCTAAAATGTCAGATAAATCGCAGACGCATAGATTGTTTTCTTCTCGCAGCAGATAGATGATTTTCAAACGGTTCTCATTTCCCGCCAAGTCCATCACCTGGGCTAACCGCCCAAAGAATGGCTGAAATTCATTTATGGTTTCTACGTATTGCTGGATTTTGTCCTGATCCTCGTAAACCCGAATACAGCCTTGTTGATCGCCCATATACATATAATTTAATGTGTAAATATAGGCATATTTAAGTATTTAAGCAAATTGTTAAATACAAGACTCTTTTACCTCTCTTGTGACTTGAACGTGAGGTTACATACTTCTCCCACAAATAGTAAATATTTCAAATTCTTAATGAGACAGTAAATTTATTGAAGACCTATATATTTCAGAAACAAATAGGAAGATCTCAAGGCCGGGGAAAGATCGAACGGTTTTTCCAAACGTGTGTTTATTAATTATTAGGTTATACGATTGGCAGCAAGCTTATTAGCAAAAGCCGCGGGATATGGGCAAAATTGCAAAAAAAACCCTTACATACTGTTGATAAGTATATAAGGGACCTATGCGGGACAGATTTTTAGTTAGTACCCGATTTTTTAGGTTTATGTTTTTTCATGTCCATGTCCATCTTACCCATTTTCCCATCCATATCGACCATTTCTCCTTCTTTAAGCGGCTTATTGGTACCATCCTTCATCATTACGGTGCCATCTTTCATAATCATTGTTCCGTTTTTCAACGTCATATCTTCGGTCATCGTAGTCATCTCACCGCCTTTCATGACCATCATCTTCCCATCGTGCATCATAACACAATCTTTCATAGATGCATGATGCATTTTATCCATTTTCTTTTCTTTATCCTGTGCATATACAGTAACGGAAAAAAGAATTGCTACCATTAAGGCAAGTAATTTTTTCATTGTTCTCGGTGGTTAAAATTATAATGGAATACTGCTCAATAAGTATGCCTAAGTATTCTCTACTATCAAAATTTACAATAAAATGGATTTCACCAAAATCTGCCCATCGCGTTCAAAAACACAAAGTGAGGTTTTTTTATCAGCTATCAGGGCAAGCTTGGGATATTGACCCTTACCTATCGAAACGGTATTCTGCCCGTTAGCACTGCGAAATTGAATAGCCCCATCCTGTTGCCAGGCAATTGCAGCTCCTTTGCCAGTTTGCAAAATTACAGGGGTACGGCCAACTCCCAGTTTTATTTCCGGCTTTTCGGGCTCGGCTACATAGACATCCAGTTGGCGCCTCCAGACCGTGGTAACTCTCCCATTCTCATCAGCTGCCAAGTCGCCGCCATCCATAGGGCAGCCATCAATCATAAAATCACCTGTTCCAAGTTTTTGGGCTTTGCCAAAATGCTTGCCATTGTCCTTGGAACTGATCAGGTACATGTTTCGGGCTCCATCGAGCTTATTCCGGAACATAACGTGCATACTGCCGTTTTGATCAAAAGACACAGATGGCTTACAGCAGTCACAAATACCTTTCTGATCTCCCTGATAGATCAATTGATTTTTCTCCCAGGTTAATCCGCCATCTTTGGAAAGTGACCCGTATAGATTATTGTTGCCCAGCCGCGTATCCAGCCAAACAGTATATACATCGTTGCCTTTACCAGCACTTAGCCCAGAAAGAGCTTCTTTGGCGGTAGTATCCATATCATTGACCTTCACAGGGGCAGACCATTGATTATCTGAATTGGAAAGTCGCATTGCAAATAAATCACCATGATGGTCGCCGACAGTAACCACTGTATAGTCCTTTGTTGTTGAAATCTGCGGTCCCCTGCCCATCCCGAGGCCCATTTTCGAAAAGTTGCCTAACCGGTCAGGTTTGGAAAATGATTTCCCCCCATCATTTGAAGATACAAAATACAGGTCCCTCTGATCGCCATTTTTGACTCCATATACAATCCCGACCGTTCCATTTTGATCAATAGCGATTTCGGGCTGACTACCCATACCTAAATTATATTCTGCATCCGCCGGTCCAGGCCCGGGCGGATCTGTTTGAAAAATCAAAAAGACGGGAAGGGCAATCAAAAGTCCAAGCTTCGCTAAAAATATGTTCATGGTTGACATTTACTTAAATTTACCTAATTTAGTAAGAATTGACAGGCATTATTGATTAATGCTTATCAATCCAAAAATTATGTAAGTCTGAGCCAAAATTGTATAATGAAGTAAGATAAATATTTTCAAGCTTTGCACTTTGAGTCCATCATGAAAAAGCTTACTGTACTTTTCTTGACCTTTCTATACCTGGGTACTGCAACCGGTGTTACCTTACACCTGCATTACTGCATGGGGGAAGTGGTCAATTTGGAGGTTACAAAAGTAGATCATAGGCACTGTGAAAATTGTGGGATGGATAAAAACAAGTCCACAAAAAACGGGTGCTGCAAAGACGAGTTTAAAAAAGTAAAGACCGACGATTCCTACAAACTGACAGAAAATACACTTAGTAACCCACTGCTTTCTGTGGCAGTGTTAAACGAAGTGTTAATATATGATTTTTACGCAGCATCTTACCCGAATGTTTTAGGGGCGGGCAATCAAAGTAATGCTCCTCCCCGAAGTAAACCAGTCCCGGTTTATATTCTACACTGCAGTTATCTGATTTAAAATTTTGTGTCCTTTCTGTGCCAGGCAAATGTATTTGCCGGGCTCTTTGTGTTGCGCTCCTGTCAGCACTGATCAATCTTTCTTTCATTTTATTAACACACAAAATCTATGCTACGCATTACCTATGGCGCAATTCTGCTGCTTGCTATTACTTCGTTTTCTGCCTGTCGTAAACATGTTATGGATGATATGCCTATGGAAAAAAATATCGATTATCCCGCTGCTTATGTGGTCAATGGAGAAGATGCCACGATTTCTGTGATCCGGCTATCAGATCAAAAAGTTTCCGAAACTTTGGATCTGATGACCGGTTCTGCGGGAATGATCATGTGGCCACATCACATCTATCATCTTCAAAGTTTAGGTGAGCATAGGTTGACCGTTGCAGTTCCTGGAATGGATTTGAGCGCTGGCCACGCAGGAGGCATGGCAGGCATGACTGGGAGGGTGCTTGTTTTGGATGCTGTAAAGGGTACTGTTTTAAAAGATCTGGAAGTACCTGTCATGAATCACAACGCAGTATATTCTCCTGATGGCAAAGAGATATGGACATCTCAAATGGATATGGAAGGTAAAGTACTTGTCTATGATGCTGCTACCTACACCTTGAAAAATACAATCGCTGTGGGTATGGAGCCCGCAGAAGTGACATTTTCAGCAGATGGCTCTAAGGTTTACGTCGCTAACGGCGCCGATGATAACGTCTCGGTCATTAATCCTTCAAGCAAAGCAGTAATAACCACCATTCCTGTGGGCGATAACCCAGTTGCCGCATGGATCGGTTACGATGGCAAAATGTATGTGGACAACGAAGAAGGCCAAAGTATTAGTGTAATTGATGTAGCGACAGACAAGGTTGTTCAGACCATCGAACTTGGTTTTATGCCCGGCAGTGCCGCACATCTTGCTAAAAAAGAAGAATTATGGGTCACCGACCCGGATAACGCCAAAGTGCACTACTGGAAATGGGACAGTACTATGAAAGACTGGATGCATGGAGGAGTCTTTGATGCTGCGGCGGGTGCACATGCTATCGGCTTCACAACGGATGGCAATACTGCTTATGTCACCAACCAAATGGCGCAAAGTGTATCGCTTATCAATGTTTCCACCCATACCAAAATCAAAGATATTCCGGTCGGCAAAAAACCGAATGGGATCGTACTGAAACAATAATTACAAGTGATTTTTAACAGAAAACCAAACAGAACAATGAAACCATTTAACAAGATATCCGCTCTGCTCTTTGCAGCAATCTTTGCCTTCCCGGTCATCCTATTTGCCCAGGCTAACTATAAACAACCTATGAGCATTGCAAAAGATGGGAAGATCACTGATGCAGGCGGAACAACCATCGGATTGGTTACAAAGGACAAAATTGTACAGGATCATGACGGCCATAAGATTGCCTTTGTGGATGGGGAAGGAAACCTGGTCGATGCCAAAACCAACAAAAAAATGGGGCGGGTTGGTAAAAACGGAAAGACCTATTACGATGCAAATGGCGAAATCTATTTAACGGTAAAGGACAAAGGGGAAACCTGCGATATTTTAGATGCATCCGGCAATAAAATCGGAAATGTCCATTCCAGTTATAAAGGAATGGCCTGTGTTTTACATTGCTTTGAGAATGGTCTGGATGCCAGTCATAAAAAACCAGCGGTTGCTTCTACTGTATACGCCTGCCCAATGCACCCGGAGATCACCGGGAAAGAAGGGGATAGCTGCTCAAAGTGCCATATGAAGCTGGTCAAAAAATAGGTCAAATACATTCACTTTAACAGATCATCCCAATGAAAACAATGAGCAAAGTTTTCTTTTTGCTGACATGCATGTCGCTGCTGACAGCTTCGTTACTATTTGCCCACAACGGAAAAAAACACGGTAAAGCTAAGATAGACTCAGTCCAGGCGGTTGCGCCTGCTAGCCAGCACCAGCATGGCGGGCATGATAGTACAGCTATGCAAGTGGCTGTGAGCGCGGATGGTGATCATCAGCATGGCCTTAGTGAGTTTCCGACACTACACCCCTTGGTCGTACACTTCCCAATTGTCCTATTGATCTTTGCAGCCCTTCTCCAATGGGTTGGATTGTTGGTATACAAAAAGGAAATAACCATCGTTGCCTGGGCACTCTTACTATTAGGTTTTATCGGTGCTTACGCATCATCGACCTGGTTCCATGCCCACACAGCCCAGTTGCCACCGGCGGTTCAAGCTGTTCTGGAAGAGCATGAAAAGTATGCGTCTTATACACAATGGCTGTCAGGGATCGCACTACTGGTACAGTCGGTTAATTTGTTTTTCCTGAAAAGAAATGTTTGGATTAACGCTTCCATGGCTATACTCATGAGTGCGGCCGCATTCTTTGTTGCCTATACAGGGCATCATGGTGCAGAACTGGTCCATAAGCATGGCGTTGGGGCAAAAGGTTATTTACTGGAACAACATCATCACTAATAAATATTAGGACCTGCTAAGGGTAGGTTACAGAATTAAGTATGGTACATCGTATTATAGAATGGTCATTACAGAACCGGTTCATTGTACTGGTCTTATCGGCAGGACTGCTCGTATGGGGCACGTTTGCCATTAAGAAAAACCCTATTGATGCCATTCCGGATTTATCCGAAAACCAGGTGATTGTTTTTACCGAGTGGATGGGCCGGGGGCCCCAGTTAATTGAAGACCAGATTACCTACCCGTTGGTTACCAATCTTCAGGGGCTTCCTAAAATCAAATATGTACGTGGCACCTCCATGTTTGGGATGAGTTTTATTTATGTCATTTTCAATGATGACGTGGACGTATATTGGGCCCGTGAGCGGGTGCTGGAAAGATTAAGTACAGTATCCCGGTCGTTGCCCACCGGCGTCAGCCCACAGCTCGGCCCTGACGGGACAGGGGTCGGACATATACTCTGGTATACACTCGACGCACCTGAAATGGATTTGGGGGAACAAAGGGCTTTGCAGGACTGGTATATCAAGTTTGCCTTGCAGAACGTAGATGGGGTCAGTGAAATCGCCTCTTTTGGTGGTTTTCAAAAACAGTATCAAATTACACTAGACCCTAATAAGCTGCTTTATTACCGCTTATCTGTCCCAGAGGTAATAAATGCAGTCCGCGCCAATAATAATGAATCAGGCGGAAGGAAATTCGAATTAAGTGATATTGGCTACATTATCAAGACGTCGGGCTATCTTCAATCCATTGAGGAAATTGAAAATATACCGCTCAAAAACCAAGCCAGTGTCCCCATCAGAGTTTCAGATATAGCTTCCGTGCAGATGACAGGCGAAACCCGGCTCGGCATTTTTGATCAGGACGGGGAAGGAGAGCGGGTTGGGGGCATTGTGGTCATGCGATATGGAGAGAATGCGGCTGCTGTTATTGAAAAAGTAAAGACAAAAATGAGCGAAGCTGCCAAAGGTTTTCCCAAGGGCGTCAAATTCGATATAGTCTATGACCGGGGCGAGCTGATCCAGGAGTCCGTAGATTCTATCAAGCACACATTAATCGAAGAAATGATCGTAGTCTCACTGGTAGTGATCATCTTTCTTTTTCATTGGCGCAGTGCACTAAGTATTATCATCCAGATTCCTATTACCCTGGCGGCCAGCTTCATTTTATTGAATGCCTTTGGGATCTCATCTAACATCATGTCCTTAACCGGTATTGCCCTTGCTATCGGCGTAATCGTTGATAACGGCATTATTATGAGTGAGAATGCCTATAAGCATCTTTCCCAGCGGTATGAGCAGTGGCAGCATCAGCAGAAAACGACATAATTATGAAATGGTTTAAGAAAAGAAAAGATAAACAGCCTGACTGGATTACAGAATCCGAACGCCTGGCCATTATTGAAAAATCAAGCAAACAGGTATCCCGGGGAGTATTCTTTGCGACAGTCATTATTATTACATCTTTCCTTCCCGTATTTATGCTGACCGGACAAGAGGGTAAGCTGTTTCACCCTTTGGCTTACACGAAAACATTCATTTTGATCGTGGATGCTTTGCTTGTCATCACGCTGGCCCCGGTGCTGATATCCTTTATCATGAAAGGTAAGTTCCGGCCCGATCATGCCAATCCAGTCAACAGGGTTCTCGAACGTGTTTATGAGCCGGTGATCAGGGGCGTTTTAAAATGGCGCAAGACTACACTGGCTATCAACATCATTGCGCTTTTGGTCACTATACCGCTGCTGGCCAGTCTTGGGTCAGAGTTTATGCCACCACTCGATGAGCAGAGCATCCTTTTCATGCCTGTAACGCTGCCGGACATATCGAATTCAGAAGCCAAACGGATCCTGCAGGTACAGGACAAAATCATTAAATCCGTTCCTGAGGTTGATAAGGTATTGGGAAAAGCTGGAAGGGCAAGTACTGCTACCGACAACTCCCCCATCAGCATGATTGAGACGATCATCAAACTGAAACCAAAGTCCGAGTGGCGGGCCGGGATTACAAAGAAAGATATCATTACCGAGCTTGACGCTAAACTTCAGATACCGGGCGTGATCAACGGTTGGACCCAGCCGATCGTCAACCGGATCAACATGCTTTCGACCGGGATCCGCACTGACGTAGGCGTTAAAGTGTATGGGCAGAATTTGGATACCATCGCCAATGTGTCTGAAAGGGTTAAAACAGCGCTCGAAGGCACCGCAGGTATAAGTGATCTTTATGTAGAACCCGTGACAGGGGGAAAGTATTTGTCTATCAACCCAAGAAGAGAAGATCTGAGCCGATATGGGCTCGATATCGATGATGTAAACCAGGCCGTAGAATTTGCATTGGGAGGTGCGCCGGTAGGAAACACTATTGAGGGCAGAAAGCGGTTTTCAATCAGCGTCAGGCTTGCCCAAAATTACCGGAACAGCGTAGAAACCATCAAGAGGTTACCATTAATGTCGGCCACTATGGGGGAAGTACCCCTATCAGCAGTGGCTGATGTAGTATTCGAAAACGGCCCACCGATGATAGCCTCCGAGAATGCCATGCTGCGTGGCGCAGTATTGTTCAATGTCCGTGGCCGTGACCTGGGCGGAACTGTCCAGGAAGCCATAGAAAAGATCAGTAAATCAAATGGCATGCTTCCACCGGGATATTATCTGGAATGGAGCGGACAGTATGAAAACCTGATACGCGGCAAGCAGACACTTCTATGGATTGCTCCGGTGGTGCTGCTGATTATTTTCTTTTCACTGTATTTCGCTTTTCATTCCCTGCGCGAAGCTTTTTTAAGCTTGATCACTGTGCCCTTCGCCTTAATCGGTGGTGCGTATATGATCTATTTCTGGGGTGTTAACCTCTCGGTTGCAGTGGCCGTGGGTTTCATCGCGCTATTTGGTATTGCCGTAGAAACCGGTATCGTAATGGTTATCTATCTGAATGATGCCATGCAGCAACTGGTCACTAAAAAGGGGAATTCTGCTGAATCAATTACCAAGGATGACCTGCGCGAGTACGTAATCCATGGGGCGGTAAAACGGCTGCGGCCCAAGCTAATGACCGTGTGCGTTTCGCTGTTTGGGCTCGTGCCGGTACTCTGGGCCAACGGGGTAGGAACAGATGTGATGCAGCCTATTGTGCTGCCGATGATCGGAGGCGTACTTACATCATCTACGCACATCCTTCTGGTAACACCACTGATTTTTTTAATGACAAAGGAGTATGAGCTACGTAAATACGGAAAACTACAAATCCATGATACACAGCATTAAATATGTAAAATGGCTGGTCCTGTTTTTGCTGCCGCTCACAAGTTGGGCGCAAAAGCCGGTGTTTACACTGGATACTATTTTACAACGAATTGATAACAACAACCTGATGCTGCAGTCCTACGGGCTCAAAGCGGACAGTTACAAACATAGTGGTGATGCAGCCACAGCATGGATGCCGCCAATGGTAGGCCTGGGGACTTTCATGACCCCTTATCCCAATCAAATGATCATGGAATCCCGCGACAAAGGCAATCTGATGCTGCAGATCGAGCAGGATATACCAAATCCGGCAAAGCTCAGTGCAAAAAGGAGGTACATCGCTTCCCAGGGCAATGTGGAAAGGGCCAACCGTGATATTACCCTTAATACGTATAAGGCACAGGCAAAACGACTGTATTTCAATTGGCTCATAGCACGCCAGCGTATAAGCGTGCTTGAAGAGAATGAGAAAATTATGGTCATGATGAAAAAAATCGAGGAAGTCCGCTACCCGTATAACCAGTCACAACTTGGAGGGGTATTCCGGGCTGAATCGAAAATCCTGGAAAACCAGAATATGATCCGTATGCAGGAAGGCGCTATTGGAAAGGCAAAAGGATGGCTCAATAGCCTGATGAATGTAGTGGGTAATCAAGATTTTGAAATTGACACGACCTATAAACCTTCCTTCCAGCCGGCCATGTACTACGATACCGCTACGCTGGCTGACGCACGAATGGATGTTTTTAAAATGAATCAAAGTATCCGGTCCATGCAGCTTAATATCGAAAGCATGAAACAGCAAAAAAAACCGGATTTTAAAATCCGCTTTGACCACATGTACCCATTGGACGCAATGATGCCCAATGCTTACAGCGTAATGGGCATGCTTAGTATCCCGATAGCTCCCTGGTCATCTAAGATGTACAAGTCCGATATCAAAGCAATGCAGCTCAATATCCAAGGGATGCAGAAGGAGCGTTCTGCCATGCTGGTAGAAACCCAGGGAATGCTTTATGGTATGCAGTCAGAGATCGAGTCCATGCAAACCAGGGTCAGCACCATGCAGGAAAAAATAATCCCGGCCCTTCAAAAAGCAATGGACGCATATTTTGCCAATTATCAGGAGAATAAAGCCCAGCTACCTGTTGTAATAGATGCCTGGGAAGCTTTGACGATGATGCAAATGAATGTGCTGGACGAAAAATTGAAACTCTATGAAATGATTGTGGATTATGAAAAAGAAGTATATCGTTAGCCAGCTAATCGTGCTGTTACTGGCTACCGTATTTTTAAGCGCCTGTGAGAGTCAACCCCAAAAAGATGGGGATACGGCTCATGGGAAATCAGAGCAGTATACCTGTCCGATGCATCCGCAGGTAATTAGCAGCAAACCAGGCAAGTGCCCGGTCTGTGGCATGGGCCTGGTAGCAAAAGAGGCTAATAATGAGCTGATTGTTGATACTAGTTTCAATGCACTGTTAAAGCCGGTGAATGCCCAGGTGATTGCCGACATTCCACTGATCAATGCCGAAAGCGGGATGCGAATTTTTTCAGCCCAGGCACAAGGCGTTGTAACTTATGACAGCCGGAGCCAGGTCTCACTTTCATCCAGAGTCGGTGGCCGTATTGAAAAGCTGCTGATCAAATACAACTACCAGCCTGTCAGGAAAGGACAATTGGTGATGGAGGTTTATTCACCAGATCTGGCATCAGCTCAAAGGGAACTTTTGATGCTTGGTAACGATGAAGGCAGCCGGGATTTATTACTAAAAGCAAAACAGCGCCTGCTGTTGCTGGGAGTGACACCGGGGCAGATTGAGGATATTCTCAAGTCTGGAAATATCCTCTATAAGGTACCGGTATATAGTCCTGCCAATGGATACATCCTGGAACAATCAGCCAGCTTGCCGCAGGCGGGCGCGGCTATGACAGCGCCTTCCGGCAGTGATGGCGCGGCAATGGATGAGATGGCTGGCAGCTCAGCTGCATCAGCAGCTCCTACAAGGCCATTGGCGGCGGTTTCACCCGTCCTTTTGCGTGCCGGGCAATATGTTACAGCCGGACAAACCCTGTTTACTATTTATACGTCTCAGGGCTTGATTGCTGAATTCGCCTTATCGCCAGCTATATCTTCCCAAATCAAAACAGGACAAAAGTTGCTTTTTTATGCGGGCAATGACAAGGAAACGATGGCCAGTGGCCAGATTGGGTTGATCCAACCCGTCCTTCGAAGTGGCGAGAATTTCACCTTGGCCAGGGTTTATATTCCAGGAAAAAAGCTAACGCCCGGGCAACTGCTGACAGCGAGTATTCCCATTGTTTTTCAAAAAGGGTTATGGCTGGATAAAAAAGCGGTTTGGCAGAGCGGCAACAAGTCTATTGTATTTAAGCGACAAGGTAAAGTACTGGTACCTATGCAAATTAAAGCCGGGGCAGTTGTTGATGGGATGGTGCAAATACTATCGGATATCAAGGATTGGAAGGTAGCATCCAATGCCTCTTATTTGATAGACAGTGAAAGCTTCATTAAAGAAAACAGCATAGTTGAAAATTAAAATATGAAAAGAATCGCATTTTTAAAGCTAGCCACTTTTGCATCTTTTGCTCCTGGGATGCTTTTGATTGCTTGTAAAGATGATCAAAAAAAGCAAGCGGCAGAAGCCGGGCA
Organism: Dyadobacter sp. HNCC25DJ184; assembly: GCF_056895215.1. Lineage (NCBI taxonomy): Bacteria > Pseudomonadati > Bacteroidota > Cytophagia > Cytophagales > Spirosomataceae > Dyadobacter > Dyadobacter sp. HNCC25DJ184. The sequence continues at coordinate 42,642 of NZ_JBXHAQ010000014.1, forward strand.
GAAGACTTATACCTGTCCTATGCATCCACAAATAGTCCAGGACAAACCCGGCAGCTGTCCGATATGTGGGATGGACCTGGTTATCTTCGATAAAAGTAATAAGGATGCCTCTATCACGCTAGGCGAAAGTCAAATAGCATTGGCCAACATAACGACTATGACAATGGACAGTGGCCTTTTGTCAAATTCCAAAAGGCTCAATGGCCGTCTTGCTGTAAACCCTGACCAAACTGCTGTTGTATCCAGCCGCGTGGCAGGGCGTATCCAGGTGCTATATATCAAAGAAACCGGTGTACCAGTAAGGAAAGGACAGGCCCTTTACAAAATATACTCTGAACAGCTTTTGGCATTGCAGCAGGAATATTTGTTGGCATATGCCCAAATAAAGCAGTTCCCTTCCGACGCGCGGTTTGGAGCCATTGAAAAGGCCGCCCGTCAAAAACTGCGTTTATATGATCAAAGTGAAGAAGATATACAAGGCTTAACGACAAGCCAGGACCTGGAACCATACATTACTTACCGCGCACCGATCAGCGGCACAGTATCCGAGCTGTCAGTAACAGAAGGCCAGTATGTAAGTGAGGGGAGCGCGATACTGCGCCTTGAAGACTACTCTTCTTTATGGGTTGAAGCCGATATCTATCCAGCAGAAGCGGCCAGCATCCGAACGGGGCAAAAGGTACAAGTGCAGGTTACAGGCTGGGAAGATAATCCCCAGCCCATGCGCATCGACTTCATTATTCCGGCAATTCAGAGTGGCAGCCAGTTGATGCAGGCCCGGGGAACTGTTCCAAACCCAGGCAGCCGGTGGCAGCCAGGACTACAAGCTAATCTAATTTTACCCGTTGCCCAGGGCGGGACTGCCATGACTTTACCTGTCGATGCAGTGATCCATGATGCAAAAGGGGCACATGTATGGATTGAAACGAAGCCTGGTACTTTTTTGGCACGAATGGTCTCTACCGGAATCCAGAATGCTGACCTGGTTGAAATAAAGGAAGGCATTTCCAAAGACGAAAAAGTGGTTGTTACAGGTGCTTATCTTTTATATAGTGAATACATATTAAAAAAGGGGTCGGATCCCATGGCGCTGCATCAACATGAATAACCAATTTTTAACCATAAATTTTAGTAAGATGAAAAAAGCAACCAAATGGGCCCTGCCGGTGGCAATGATAGTATTTCTTTCGGCCTGCGGCAGCAAAAATGAAGAAGGTAACACCGGTTCCCATCAGGATTCAACAGCCCATGAGCACCATGAAGGCATGGATATGGGTGGCAAAGAAACAAGTAAAGTCGTATTGAAAGATGATAAGCTTGATGCAGTTTACCAGCACTATATTCATTTGACCACGGCTTTAATTAATTCAGATGAAGCAGAAGCAAAAATAGCCGCCAGTGCCATAGAAGCAGGTTTAGGCCAGATTCCGCAAGGATCCCAGGCCGCTAAAACAGCTTCTCAAATTACAGAGGCCAAAGGCATTGAATCCCAAAGGACTTTATATTCTGCACTAAGTGATGAGTTTATACCCCTGGTTAAAAAAGCCGGGTTGAACAGCGGCGAACTGTATGTTGATTTTTGTCCAATGGCAAACAAAGACAAAGGTGGCTATTGGTTGTCTGCGCAAAAAGAAATTAAAAACCCATACATGGGAAATAAGATGATTTCCTGCGGAGAGGTAAAGGAGACAATAAATTAACAGTGGTATGTATTGGATCAGGACATAGCCCTGATCCAATTTTCAACAACATTTAAAAACACTTCTGATGAAACTAATCACTATACTACTACTACTATTGCTGCCTGTTGGGGAAGCTTTCGCACAGCACCAACACGGTGCTGTATCACCCGTACCGACACCTGCTAAAAAACCGCTTTTAGAAAATTCAAAAGGTGGCAAGGTCGAATACCACCTGTATGTGAATGACACATTGGCTAACATCAGTGGCAAAAAAAAGGTCTCAGCGCTTGCCATGAATGGTCAGATCCCTGCACCGACCTTACATTTTACAGAGGGTGACACTGCCGTGATCCATGTGCATAATCTGATGCACCATGAAACTTCAATCCACTGGCATGGCCTTCTTTTGCCCAATAAAGAGGATGGCGTTCCTTATCTGACAACAGCCCCGGTCGAGCCGGGCGGGCAGTACACATTTACCTTTCCCCTTATTCAAAGCGGAACGTTTTGGTACCATTCCCATACCATGCTCCAGGAGCAAAGCGGATTGTATGGTTCAATCGTGATCCAGCCTAGAAAGAAAACGTATGAAGTAGACAGGGAGTTTGTGCTTTTGTTGTCGGACTGGACCGATGAGAACCCCCGGCGTGTACTGAATGCGTTAAAAAGGAATGACCCGGCTAGTGAGTGGTATTCAATTAAAAAAGGGTATGCCCAAAGCCTTGATAAGTTAATACAGCATAAAGGACTGGGCAACAGGCTAAAAAACGGCTGGAAACGTATGCCGCCCATGGATCTGTCTGATGTTTACTATGCCGCATTTCTGGCAAATGGAAAGCGCAAAGAAAGTATTCCGGATTTAAAGCCGGGCGATAAAGTCCGGTTACGTGTCATTAACGGCTCGGCTTCAACCTATTTTTATCTGCACGGCGGGGCAGGGAAGCTGGAATTGATTTCATCTGATGGCATCGACGTAAAGCCAATCAAAATAGATCGGTTGCTGATGGGCATCGCTGAAACTTATGATTTTCTGTTGACTGTACCAAAGGATAAAACCATGGAATTCAGGGCAACTGCCCAGGACGTGTCTGGATTTGCTTCTTTATATCTTGGGAAAGGGGATACGCTATCTGCTGCACCCATTCCCAGGCCAAATGTTTGGAATATGGATGAGATGATGATGAGCATGGCTGTTAATTTCCCGGATAGAATGAACCATTCAGCAATGGGCATGGATAAAATGGATCATAGCAAAATGAACATGGAACCCTCCCAAAAGAAACAGCCTGCCAGCAAACCCGAAAAGGGGCATGAGGGTATGGGCATGGGTAAAATAGATCATAGCAAAATGAACATGGAACCCTCCCAAAACAAGCAGCCTGCCAGCAAAACTAAAAAAGGGCATGAAGGTATGGACATGGACAAAATGGACCATAGCAAAATGAACATGGAACCCTCCCAAAACAAGCAGCCTGCCAGCAAAACTGAAAAAAGGCATGAAGGTATGGACATGGACAAAATGGACCATAGCAAAATGAACATGGAACCCTCCCAAAACAAGCAGCCTGCCAGCAAAACTGAAAAAGGGAATGAAGGTATGGACATGGACAAAATGGACCATAGCAAAATGAACATGGATGGGATGCAGATGGGTAAGACCGACTCACTGACCATCTTCAATTATGATTTATTAAGTGCAACCCAGAAATCAACCTTTGACAGCTCAAAACCTGTAAGAACTGTCCATTTAAAGTTGACTGGTAGTATGTTCCGTTACGTGTGGTCTATAAATAACAGAGTGCTCTCCCAAGCGGATAAAATCAGTATTAAAAAAGGGGAAGTCGTCAGGTTTGAGCTCGAAAACACTACGATGATGAACCACCCTATGCATTTACATGGCCATTATTTTAGGGTACTCAATAAAAACGAGGATTTCTCTCCTTTAAAGCACACCTTGGATGTGCCTCCAATGACAAGCATTACAATCGAGTTCGACGCAACGGAGGAAAAGGACTGGTTTTTTCATTGCCATATACTGTACCATATGATGAGCGGGATGGCCCGCATCGTCGAATATCAGGGAAGTAGCCGTGATACTTCTCTGGCCAGATATCCCCTCAAAAATTTGTTGAAGGAGGATAAGATGTGGTTTTTTTACGGAAGCATTGCAGCTAAATCGCATATGGCAGAAGCGAAGGCCAATTTTATTAATAGAAGCAGCGCCATCAGGTTCGAAGGAAATTATAACTATGGTTCTCAATATGAGGCCAATATCAGTTATGAAAGGTACATTGGAGACTGGCTGCGCCCCTATATTGGCTTTGGTGCTGTAAAACAGCGGTACTACAATATATTCAACGGGGAGCAAACCTTTGAGCAGGATTTTGACTTGCCGGTAATTGGAGTTCGGTATACACTCCCTTTTTTCATCGATGCTGATCTGCGTGTAAATTCCAATGGCCGGGTTCGTTTCGCCCTGGAAGGAGAAGAATGGCTGCTGCCTAAATTGTTTTTCAACTGGCGTATCAACACCGATAAAGAGTACCATCTGGACCTGGAATATATGCTCGGAAAATACATTTCCCTATCGGGTGGCTATGATTCCAGGTACAAACTGGGTGGGGGCTTGTTAGTAAGGTTCTAATAAGGGCGATTTCGTTACCATGTGCCAGGATTTTTCCCATTAGGTTGAAATCCTGGCAGTATACCAAGTTTTACGGGCCGACCAAAGATGTTGCTGCGGTTATTGCCTCTAAGTGCGTTTAAAGTTCCAGTTTTTAGACAAAATCAAATCAATGGAAAATCACCACCACCACGAGCATCATCCCAAAAAGCCAGCAGAAAGCATGCCGTCAATGACTGGATCTTCTCATGGGCACCACGGACCCACTGCGCAGGCTGATGAGCATAGCGACCATGATAAACATGCAGGGCATCACACCGAAGATTTTTTAAAGCGCTTTTGGATTTGTCTGGTCATCACTGTCCCGATCCTTTTGCTATCGCATATGATCCAGCAATGGGCCGGATTTAACTGGACGTTTGCAGGTGATCAATATGTGCTTTTGGCACTAAGTACGATCATTTACTTTTATGGAGGCTGGCCTTTTCTGACAGGCCTTATCAGGGAGCTGAAAAGCAAGAAATTAGGGATGATGACCCTGGTAGCAGTTGCTATTACTACCGCCTATGTGTATAGCGTAGCTGTCGTTTTTGGGCTGGAAGGGATGGATTTCTTTTGGGAGCTTGCTACTCTGATTGACATCATGCTGATCGGGCATTGGCTCGAAATGAAATCGCAAATGGCGGCTTCGCAGGCCTTGGAATCGCTGGTTGCTCTGCTTCCTTCAATGGTCCATGTTGAAAAAGATCATCAGGTAACTGACATCCCATTAAAAGACCTTCGCCGTGATGACATATTGCTTGTCAAACCCGGTGAAAAGGTCCCGGCAGATGGATTGATCCTGGAAGGTAATTCTTATGTGAATGAAAGCATGCTCACCGGGGAAAGCGTGCCCGTCCAAAAGCAGAAAGACGATAAAGTAATTGGCGGAGCAATCAACGGAGATGGTGTTCTGAAAGTCCAGGTTACAGGTGCTGGCAATGAAAGTTACTTACAAAAAGTAATTGACATGGTCAAGACTGCGCAAGGGGCTAAATCAAATACACAGAATTTAGCTGATAAGGTGGCGGGATGGTTAACATTGGTTTCCATTACTGTTGGCGTGGTCACTTTTATTGTTTGGTATACTGGCGGTCAGAATCTTGCATTTGCCCTGGAAAGGATGGTTACCGTTATGGTAACATCCTGCCCGCATGCATTGGGTGTCGCCATTCCCCTGGTGATCGCTATTTCAACCACACTATCTGCAACGCACGGTCTTTTGATCCGCAACCGTACAGCCTTTGAGAATGCCCGTAAATTGACAACCATCATTTTTGATAAAACCGGTACGCTTACGAAAGGCTCTCATGAGATTCAACAGATCATACCCATTGGAGATCAGTTTTCATCTGATCAGATATTGCAATATGCGGCGGCAATTCAGCAAAACTCCGAACACCATATTGCACATGGGGTCATGCGCAAGCTTAAAGAGAAAGGATTAGAGCTGTGGGCTTCGGCCGACTTCAACTACATGCAGGGAATTGGCGTAACAGGTACAGTAAACAATAAAAAGGTAGTGGCTGCCGGCCCCAATTATTTTATACAGGAAAACAACCCTGTACCTGCTATTCCGGATCAGGTAGACCAGGCGACTGACACTGTAAACTTTATTCTTATCGACGGCAAAACGGTTGGCATAATTACATTTGCGGACACTATCAGGGAGAGCGCAGCACAGGCAGTTGCCGAGCTGAAAAAAATGAATATCAAAACCTTTCTTTTGACCGGTGATAATGAGAAAATTGCGGAAGCGGTCAGTAGAAAGCTGAACATGGATGGGTATCTGGCTAATGTATTGCCCCATCAAAAGCAGGATAAGGTCAAGGAATTTCAAGATAAAGGAGAGATTGTTGCCATGACTGGCGATGGTGTTAATGATGCGCCCGCACTCGCACAAGCGGATGTAGGCATTGCCGTTGGTTCGGGCACCGATGTGGCAGCTGAAACCGCCGATATTATCCTGGTCAACAGCGACCCGATGGATGTAGTACAAATGATCACCTTCGGCAGGGCCACTTATAGAAAAATGGTCCAAAACCTGGCTTGGGCAATCGGTTACAACGTCATAGCAATCCCCTTGGCAGCCGGTGTGCTATATCCCAGTTTTATGTTAAGCCCTGCGATGGGAGCAGTCCTGATGAGTGCATCCACAATCGTGGTTGCCATTAATGCTAAGCTACTTAGGGTAAATTAAATGCTATGGCAATGACAAATCAACAATTTGATGAGCTTATTAAGAGCAGGCTGGAATCTTTCCGGCCTGTTTACCTGCGCAGGGACTGGCTTGAATTAAATGAGCGGCTGGAAAGACGTGCAAATAAAATGCCAAGGCCTTCTTATACAGCCGGACGCACTAAAGGAAAGCCGTCAAGGTAAGATCAGTGGCATTTCTCTGTATGTTAGCTGCATGAAGCGGTTTCTGATGAAGTTGATTTCACAAAACTATGCATATATCATACCTAATTGTGTAAGGAAATCTTGTGTGCTCCAGCTTAGTTTTGTATATATAAATCAAGACAATGGAAGCACTTATTTCAGATAAAGCAAGCATTAAAAAAGCTTCGGATAAATATATAAAGAAAACTTTCCCGGTCCTGGGCATGACTTGTGCTGCCTGTGCGGTAAGTGTGGAAAGCATGCTTAAATCCGCCAAGGGAGTCCACGATGCCGGCGTTAATTATGCCAATCAAACAGCCTGGGCTGAATATGACCAGACCCTTAAGGCTGTTGACTTACAAAATCTAATCCGCTCTGTGGGCTATGATCTGATTGTCGATTCACAGGATCCGCAACAGGAGCAGCATCAGGCCCAGCTCAAACATTACCAGCAGTTAAAAAAGCGCATTTTGTGGGCAGCGCTGCTGTCTGTACCAATTGTAATTATCGGAATGTTTTTCATGGACACAATGCCTTACGGGAATTGGATCATGATGGCCCTGTCAGCGCCGGTTGTATTTTATCTGGGACGAAGCTTTTTTACCAATGCCTTTAAACAAGCTAGGTACAGGAAAGCTAATATGGATACCCTTGTGGCACTAAGCACCGGGATTGCTTTTTTGTTTAGTGCTTTTAATACGATTTACCCGGAATTCTGGCACAATCAAGGTTTGCATGCACACGTCTATTTTGAGGCAGCAGCAGTTGTAATCGCTTTTATCTCCCTGGGAAAACTGTTAGAAGAAAAAGCAAAGTCCAATACTTCGTCGGCGATAAAAAAACTGATTGGCTTGCAGCCTAAAACTGTCAGGGCTATTGTTAATGGTGTAGAGCAGGAAATACCAATTGCGGCAGTAAAGCCTGATGATATCTTACTGGTAAAACCTGGTGAAAAAATCCCGGTTGATGGCATTGTAACAGATGGAAGATCATTTGTGGATGAAAGCATGATCAGTGGGGAGCCGGTTCCAGTTGAAAAAATTCAGGGAGAGTCTGTCTTTGCAGGGACAATTAATCAGAAGGGTAGCTTTCAGTTCAAAGCCCAAAAGGTAGGAGGTGATACGATCCTTGCCCAGATCATTAAAATGGTTCAAGAGGCTCAGGGTAGTAAAGCGCCGGTTCAGAAGCTTGTAGATAAGATAGCTGGTATTTTTGTGCCAATCGTGATCGGTATTGCTGTATTGACTTTTCTGACATGGATGCTGTTTGGATCAGAAAACGCTTTTACACATGCACTACTCACCTCTGTCACGGTGCTCGTAATTGCGTGCCCTTGCGCACTTGGGCTCGCAACGCCTACCGCAATCATGGTAGGTATCGGTAAAGGTGCAGAAAATAACATCCTGATTAAAGATGCCGAAAGTCTTGAATTAGGCCATAAAGTGAACGCGGTTATCCTTGATAAAACAGGTACGATTACGGAGGGTAAACCCGTTGTCACAGACATTTCCTGGAATGAAAATAACGAAGATCAAAGGTCATACAAGCAAATCCTGCATGCAATGGAAGGCCAATCTGAGCACCCATTAGCGGAAGCGGTGGTTGCTCATCTCCAAAAAGAAAGTTTCCTGGCCCTGCGTCTGGAAAAATTTGAAAGTATAACTGGTTTGGGAGTCAGCTCATTTTATGATGGAGGCCAATATTTCATTGGCAACCGCAAACTGATGGAGCTAAACACGATCAGCATAAGCAATAAGCTTTCCCATGAAGCAGAAGGATGGCAACAGCAGGCCAAAACAGTAATTTTCTTTGCAGACTCCCGGAAGGTCCTTGCAATCATTGCCATTGCCGATAAAATCAAACCTACTTCCCGCCAGGCCATTGAAACGCTACAAAACCGGGGGATCGACGTTTACATGCTTACCGGTGACAATAAACACACGGCAGCTGCCGTAGCAAAGCAGGTAGGCTTGAATCACTATAAAGCAGATGTGATGCCCTCTGAAAAAGCAGAGTTCGTAAAACAACTGCAAGCAGAAGGAAAAATTGTGGCTATGGTCGGGGACGGGATTAACGACAGTCATGCCCTGGCGCAGGCCGATGTCAGCATTGCCATGGGCAAAGGCTCGGACATTGCCATGGACGTAGCAAAAATGACATTGATTACATCCGATTTGAACATGGTGCCTAAAGCGCTGAAACTTTCAGCAAAAACAGTTAAAACGATCAAACAAAACCTGTTCTGGGCTTTTATATACAACCTGATAGGTATACCTGTTGCTGCGGGGCTGTTATACCCGTTTAATGGCTTTTTACTTGACCCAATGATTGCAGGAGCAGCAATGGCGCTCAGCTCAGTTTCTGTTGTAAGCAATAGTTTAAGGCTAAAAGCGGCAAAACTGTAGTATCTGAATTAGTAGAGTGATTATATAATCTAAAATAAATAACCAATGGAAACTTTAAAATTCAAAACAAATATCAAATGTGGGGGCTGTGTGGCAAAGGTTACGCCTGGTTTAAATGAAACAGCCGGGATCGATCAGTGGGAAGTTGATATTAATAACCCTGAAAAAATCCTTACTGTAACTAGCGACAGTAAGGAAGATCAAATCGTCGCAGCTGTTAAGGATGCCGGTTTTGCGATTGAGAAGATCGACTAATTATCAGTTGCCATCGCGCTGGCATAGTTGTTTTAAAATCATGGGACTGAATACCAGCTAATTTGAGTCTTTAAATTAAACGACAACCCCATGAAACCAACGTACAAAATGCTAGGGCTTGCAGCCCTGATGGCCTTTTCAACTGCATGTTCCGACGACGACGACGACAACAAAATTGAAGTCCAGGCCCATGACAAAAATCAAATGATGACTATCATGCACGATATGATGGATGAAATGCAAACAATGAAAGCCACACAGGACCCAGATATTGATTTTGCTACCATGATGAAAATGCATCACATGGGTGCCATTGATATGGCCAAACTGGAATTAGCATCTGGAAACAACAGTGAAATGAAGGCCAAAGCCCAAGCAATAATCGATGCACAACAAAAAGAAATTGCTCAGCTGGATTCTTTCCTGACCAAGGCTACACCTGCAAATATGAACATGGACTTCCATATGAAAATGATGGAGGGGATGGACCGTATGGGTAAACAATCGGACCTTCAAATCATCAATGGGAACATAGACCAGGACTTTGCCACCTTAATGATCGAGCATCACAAGAGTGCTACTGAAATGGCACAGATGCAATTATTAATGGGTAGAGATGCTGGCTTGAAAGAAATGTCTTCTATGATCATTGAAGAGCAGAACAAAGAAATAGCCGATTTCCAGACTTGGCTGCTGGCTAACAGAAATAATTAACCACCAATTAACCTTAATTCTTATGGCACATCAGCAATTTAAAGAATGTATCGAAGCTTGTGTGGCATGCGCTATCGCTTGCAGCCACTGTGCAACTGAATGTTTGAAAGAAGAGCACGTAGGACATATGGCAAAGTGCATCCAGCTTGATTTAGAGTGCGCCGCTATCTGCCGTAGTGCGGCCGAAGTAATGAGCCTTGGCAGCAGTTTTAGTGCGCACCTATGCCGTGTTTGTGCAGATGCCTGCAATGCTTGTGCAGAAGAATGCGAAAAACATGCAGAAATGGGCATGGATCATTGCCGTGAATGTGCAGAAGCTTGTCGTAACTGTGCTAAGGCTTGTGAAGAAATGGCTACTCCGGTATAAAGGACAGCAATGACTTGCAGGCTACTACAATATTTAGGTATGAACTATCTAAATTGTTAGGGACTTACCATCGATTAAAAATAGGTTGAAAAGCCAAACTGGAACCCGGCAGTTTGCGAGGCCGGGTTCCTTAATAAATCAGTGTGCCGTTCATAACGGTAATTGGCCCTGATGACGGTTTGCGCAGATGGCCGGAAGCTGATGGCCGGAACCAGCGCGTACACATGATCGGCGATCCTTAAACCTAGCTCCTGAAAGTTGCCAACATTGTAATCTGCATATTCCAGGCGCAGGGCAATATTGATCACGCTTTCGGACCAGCCGAGCATTTTGCCTTTTTTTATTGGCTGGACAATATCCAAAAACCCACCTTGCTGGCGGTTGCCAAATTGCTGTATGTAAGTATCCGGCACATCCACATAAGCCCAAACCCATTCCCCGTTCAGGTATGTGTCTTTCAAAATGGTCGAATTAACGTCAACTGCAATAAAATTAAGGTGCCTTTTCTTATCAAGGACAATACCATCATCTTTGAATTTGTTATAGACACCCCCCATCCAGGACAGGCCAATCTCTGCGATATTCCTGTGTTTAATGGCCATTTTAATGGTTTTCAAAGGGACACCATTAAAGCTTTCCTCGAAGCGTTCCGCGTTTGCTTTGCTGGCCGGGAACCACGTACGGTTCTGGTTGTTGTTGATGATTTTATCATTGAAGCCGTTGGAAAGATAGGCCTCATATGCCCAAACCCAGTTCTTTCGGGAATACTTACCGAAAACCCCAAAGCCTACATTGCTCCACGTGCTGGGTATGATGGTCGTCGATGAAACCGGCCGGCTTACGAATTCCCATTTGGGCCCATCATGGTTTTGGTTGAACGAACCGATCGGGTTCATGATCACCCCGCCGCGCAGGTTAAATAGCGGATTGAATTCCAGGTCCAGTGCGGCAAATTCGATATTGATTTCCCGCCCACCTTCCTCAAATTCTATTTCAGTCATAAACTTGATGCGCTGCCGCATGCTGGCAGACATAAACATGGTGAGCCGTGGCAATTGAAAAGAGAGGCCTTCACTTACCCCATTTGTGCTGAAATAGCTGCTATTGGCTTCCAGGTACCCGCCTATTGAAACCGGCAACTTTCCCATCTGCAAGAACGGGCGGTTGTAAACCGCATCCATATTCAGCTTCAACTTACTGGAATCCTGCTTGACGCGGGTAAAGAAAAAGCTGGTATCAGTCTGGCCGTAAAGAAGCTGGCAAAAAAAGACCAGATAAAAGGAGAATAGAAGTTTCTTCATGCCAGTAGGATATATACCGATGTTTCATCACTGCGGACACTGAATTTGCGCAAGTCCTCTTTTGCAGGACCTTTGGTCACTTTTCCGCTGCGGTCGTATTCACTTCCATGTGCAGAGCATGAAAGCGAGTCACCGTGCACACTGACTTCATTGCCTTGATGGCTGCATTTGAGCCAAACTGCTGTGTATTTATCGTTACCATCATCATATACGGCCACAGGAAATTTCAGGTTTTCTACGTTGACGACCACGACCTGGCGGGCTATCTTCTCTCCTGACTTTTTGGTTTGAAAAAACGAATCCTTCGGAAATGAAATGGTTTTGCCTGCTACAGTGCCTTGTACCGAATAGACGCTGGCGCACCCTGTCAGGGAAAAAGTCGCCGTTGATAATCCAAGGCATGAAATACCACACGCTTTAATAAATTGCTTTCTGTCCATTTTACAGAGATTTTAAAAATTTGATAAGATCTGCCTGCTCACCCTGAGCCAGTTTTTTAAAACGGTTCTTGCTCCCTTCCGCTTCCCCACCATGCATGTCAATGGCCTGCTCGATACTCCTTGCCCGGCCATCGTGCATCAAAAAGTACTGGCCGCCCTGGGAGTTGGGCGACAGACCAAGCCCCCACAGGGGCGGCGTCCTCCATTCGGATGTTTTCGCGCTTCCTTCGGTGTAACCATCGTCAAGCCCGCTGCCCATGTCATGCAGCAGCAGATCAGTATAGGGATTAAAAGTTTTATTGGAAAGGGCTGCTATTGGGGAAAGCCCTGTTTTCAGGGTTTGCCGGTGGCATCCCTGGCAACCCAGGTCTATAAACGTCTGCTTTCCTTGCTGTACCTGTGCGTCGCTTTGGTCCCTTTGGATTGGCGCTTTTAAGGTTTGTAAATAAAAGACCACATTGTTAATCGTCAGGTTTGAAATCTCTGGGTCAATTTCAAGGCCTGAGTAGACATCCTTGGGTGCAAAAGCCGAGCTGATACCTATATCCTGGCTGTATGCATTTACAGTCTGGTGAAGCAGGTTATAAGTAGCTGCTTTTTTACCGAAACGATGGATGTATTTGCCATTCTTAGGGATTGCATTGGGCAAGGCATTGATAAATGAAGGTAGGTTACCATAACTGGGCTCTCCCGTTATCCCGTCTTTATCCATGTCAGAGGGATCGGCCATTGCCAAAATATCTTCATCGGAAACCAGCTCAATAAACCCAAGTCCTGTATTGGAAGGGGGCGTGAACCTGGAAAAAGTAGCCCCAGCCGGTATCGACTCAGGTGTATAGCCAGGGATCGCCCTATTTTGTAGCTGTGGCCCACCCAAGTGCAGGAATTTATTGCCGGTCTGGTCAGTTTGGCCAAACCGGGTCAGCGTCGTAAACAATGTCCCTTTGCCGTCACCGGCGTGGCAGCTTCCGCAGCTCGTAGCTACAAAAACAGAACCTAAACCGGTTTCCCTGGTAAATATCTCATCATTGAAAGCCACATCACCTGCTAAAAAGCGGGTCTTTTCCGCAGATGAAAGCCCATCAATCGGACCGTCCAGGATCTGGTCGTCAGCTGGCAGCTTTGGTGTAATCCGCTCACAGGATACGATTAAAATGGCTTCGAGAATGATCGCAAAAATAAGTAACCGTTGATTCATTTAGATTATTCTTAACAAAGTTTTAGATAAGCCTAAACTTTTTATAAAGGTAGTTTAAATTTTTAAAAAGCAAATAATGGGCATAAAAAAACCTCCGGATGTCGCTCGGAGGTTTTCTAGTTGCATTACAGTAAGTTAGATCTCCTTTCTCTGAATTCGGAAGGCATTTAAGATCGCCAGTAGCGCCACGCCAACATCCGCAAAAACAGCTTCCCACAAAGTGGCGATCCCGCCTGCACCCAAAAGCAACACGATTGCCTTCACAGACATGGCAAGGATAATGTTTTGCCAAACAATGGAACGTGTGATCTTACCAGCCCGGATGGCGGAAACAATCCTGGATGGCTGGTCATTCTGGATTACTACATCCGCTGTTTCAATAGTCGCATCAGATCCCAGCCCGCCCATGGCAATGCCTGCATCGGCAAGGGCCACAACGGGGGCATCATTGACTCCGTCCCCGACAAAGGCCAAACGTTTACCGGCATCCTTGAAGGCCTGTACTTTCTCAACCTTGCCTTCCGGCAACAAATCCCCATATGCTTCATCGATGCCCAGTTCTTTGGCAACTTTTTGGGCAACAGCATTCTTGTCGCCAGAGAGCATTACCGTCTTAATGCCCAGGGCATGCATATCCTTGATGGCCTGGGCCGCATCTTCCTTGATTTCATCGGCAATGGTAATGTAGCCAGAATATTTGCCGTCAACAGCTACAACAACGATTGTCTCTTGGATTTGCTTGATTTCCTGGGGGTAGGTAATGGAAAATTTATCCAGCAATTTCAGGTTACCGGCTAGCAGCTCTTTACCTGCAACCTTGCCCTTTAAGCCATGCCCTGCTATCTCTTCGACATCAGTAGGATCTTCTAATTTTTTACCTTGCTGGTAGTCAATGACTGCCCTTGCTACCGGGTGCGTGGATACATTCTCCAAGGATGCGGTCAATCTCAGGAATTCTTCCTTGTCCATATCACTAACAACCTGCTGTACTTTGAATACCCCTTTGGTAAGCGTGCCGGTCTTGTCCATGACAATGGTATCCACCTTGGTCATCACATCCAGAAAGTTAGACCCTTTAAACAAAATCCCGTTACGGGAAGCCAGGCCAATACCACCAAAGTAGCCTAGGGGAATAGAGATTGTCAGCGCGCATGGACAGGAAATAACCAGGAAAACCATCCCGCGGTAAAGCCATTGGTTGAACACATAGTCATCTACAAAGAAGTACGGCAGCACCGTAATAGCCAAGGCCAAAAAGAAAACGATAGGCGTATAAATTTTGGCAAACTTGCTGATAAAAAGCTGCGTCGGTGCTTTTCTGGCCGTAGCATCCTGCACCATTTCCAAGATCCTGGAAAGCTTCGAATCTTTAAAAGCGGTCGTCACTTTGATCTCGATTGGCCTGTCCAGGTTGATCATTCCGGCAAGGACCGGGCTGCCTTTTTCTTTTGTATCGGGTTTAGACTCGCCTGTTAACGCAGCCGTATTGAAACTGGCCGATTCTGTCAGCAATTCGCTGTCCAGGGCGACTTTCTCACCTGGCTTGACCATGATGATATCGCCAATTACAGCATCAGAGGGGTTAATAACCTTGTTACCCTCGCTTCTCTTGACTGTTACCTTATCGGGACGAACGTCCAGTAGCGCTTTAATGGAGCGTTTCGAGCGGTTAACAGCCAGGTCTTGGAAGAGCTCGCCCAGCTCGTAAAAGATCATCACCGCAACACCTTCGGCAAACTCACCAATATAGAACGCCCCAAGCGTGGCAGTTGTCATTAAGGTAAACTCGTTGAAAAAATCTGCGCGCTTAACCCTTCTGAACGCAATTTGAATTGTTTTGTAGCCTGCCAGCACATAGGCAGCCACCATTAACCCTATCTCGACGGGCTTTGTTACCGGGATTTCGAGCACTTTGCTTACCAGCAAAAAACTAAGCAGGATTACAAGGCTCAGCCATAATGCCCACCGGCTTTTGATCAGGCTCTGGCTACCCCCTTGACCGCTATGATCGTGCCCATCGCCTTCGCTATGGTCGTGGTCATCATCATCTTCCTGATCATGATCTTCCCCTTCTGCATGATCATGGCCTTCGTGTTGCTGCTTTTTTGCTAATTCTGTATCAATTGGCTCCTGCTTTTCAGGCTCGTTGTTTTGGCTTTTTTCCATGATATAGTCCCTTTTAGATTTCTACAATAAAGTTTAATATGGCTAGGCTAATAAGCGTTAGCCCGGTGATGAGCTGCTCATAATGTTCCAGCCAATGGATATTGATGCTTTTAACGCCTTTACTTCCCAGGCTTACCATCAACATCATACCTGACAAGGTCAACACATTGTAAATCAATACAATTGTCAAAACCGCATACCATCCAATGGCCCCCGCGTTTAAGAAATAGGCATTGATCTCAAAGCAGGGTGAGAGAAACATCATCAGCATCAGTGACAACAGTATTCTGCGATGACTGCCATATTTCAATAACTTTTCGTCGATATGGCTATGTGCCTGATGGCGGTAATGCTGCATGATAAACCAGGTCCCCAGAAGCAGTAAAAACAAGGGTACAATCTTGCTTGCGATGACGCTTTGGTTCTCTGAAAGCTGAAAGCCTGCAAAGCTGACCATCAAACCAAAGATGGTCGTACTTAATGTATGCGCCGCCCCGGCCAAAAAGGTTGTATTTAAAACCTGCCGCCTGCTCCACCCCATTGACCTGCCAATGGTCACAAATGGGAGCCAATGGCTGGGGATCAGCGCATGGATTAGGCTAAGTGCAATACTGCCAAGGATGATCTGGTTCATAGGTTAGTGGCCTCCTTCTTCTTCCTCAGAATTTTTAAGTGTTGATAGCAGCGCATAGGCACCTTTAAGCACAATCTTTTGGTCCTCAAATCCCTGTGGGGATTTGATCTGGGTATACCCGTTTTCTGATACGCCCTTGGTCACCTGGACCATCTCAAAAGCCATTCCCTCAGATTGCTCGGAACTACTATCACTGCCAGCAGCTTCCGGGCGCTGTATAAAAACATAGGATGCACCTTCAAAATCAACAATGGCCTGATCAGGGAGCGCAAGCACAGGATTTGCTCCGATCTCGATGACTGCCTTCACAAAGTTCTGTGGCAACAGGCCGGCTTCGTCTTTTTCGAGGTGGCAATGCACACGCACGGTCCGGTCTTCATTGATCTTCTGGTTGATCAGGTAAACTTTTGCCAGGTATTCTTTGCCTGCGTTGTTGCTGACCGTAAAGCGCACCAGCTGTCCTAGCTTGATTTTAGGGATATCCTGCTCAAAAATGGAAAGCTCCACATGCAAGTGGTCGGTGTCAACGATTTCAAACATGACATCGGTCGGGTTGACATATTTACCCAGGTTCACATTCACCGTCGTCACCGATCCGCTGATAGGGGAATGTATCGTGGCGCTATTGACAATAGTTCCTTTCTGTAAGGTAGTCAGGTTGATGCCCGCCGTAACAAGCCTTTCTCTTAACCCCGCCAGCCGTGCTTTCTGGGTCTTTACTTCCGATGTTGCTTGCTGCAATACTTTTTGGGCATTGATATTTTCCTTGCTCAATTCCAGCTGACGGCTGTACTCTTGCTGCGCGTATTCGAGCTTACTTTCCGTTTCCAGGAAGTCTTGCTGGATCTGGATAAAGTCAGGGTTTTCGATTGTGGCCAGCAGTTGGCCTTTCTTGACGCGCATCCCCTGCAAGAGCTCGGTTTTTCTGACAAACCCGCCCAGTGGTGCTGATATGCTTACCAAGTTTTGTGGCGGGATATCGATCACACCATTAGCCGTGACAACATCACTCAAATTGCGGGTACTGGCCGCGCCCAGCTGAATAGCTGCCGTTTCGTACTGCGCTTTTGTGAGCTCAACTACATTACCTTCTTCCCCCTCATGGTGCTCTTCATCCTGATGGGCTGGCTGCTGGCTTTCCTCCTGTTTTTTACCACAGGACCAAATCCCTGTAAGCAGAAACAAGACAATTAATATATTTTTCATCGTATGGATCATTAGTATGATTGATAATTTAAAGTGGGTCATTGCTGTTTGGCTAACAGAAATTCAATTTCAATGACCGATTGGTTGTAACTGTCCAGTAAGTCCAGGTAAGTAGACCGGATGTTTAAAGCCCTGGTAAGTGCCTGGGAAAACTCGACATAACCAATCTCGCCTGCTTCATAAGCCTTTGTGGCATTGCCTGCAATGACACCGGCCAAAACCAAAGTTTTTTGTTCATATAAAGCCAGGCTCTGGCTCGCACTCTGGTAGGTATGCATGGCCTGCTGAAAACTGCCTATTAGCTGCACACGGGCAAGCTCCACCTGGTTCTGGGCCACCTTTTCATTGAGCTCCGAGGCTTTTATGCGTGCCTTGGAAGCACCGCTAAAAACCGGGATCGACACGCCCAGCTGAACCCCCTGGAAACGCTTTCCGGCCCCATAAAAAACTTCGGTACCATTGATATTCTGTCCACCGATTAAAGATTGGTTGAAGTATCCTATGCTGAAATCAGGTAGCAGGCTGGTGCGTGCAAGAGCTGTAGACTGTTTTTCGATGGCAACCTGCTGGCTCAGGTACTGCAAATAGGGGTTTAAACCAATGCCCGATGTATCTGTCAGGAGCTGACCAAGATCACGTCTTTCCAGTGTATCGGTCTGGGCTTCCACCGGTCCGGCGCCATTGATCAATGTCTGCAGCTGCCGCTGTAAGACTAGCAAATTACCCTGGTTTTGAATGATCTGTGCCTGGATTTCACCCTGCTCACTTTCGGCTACCGAGTATTCAAGCTGGCTTGTTTCGCCAGTCTTAAAGCGCAGCGCTGCGGCCTTGACAAAACGGTCTGCCCGCAGCCCTTCGGCAATCAATAGCTGCTGCTGCTGCTTAAAGCGTACCTGCTGATAATAATTGCTTTTGATTTGCCGGACGAGCTCTGCCTTGGTCACTTCAAGCCGGGCTTGCGCGCCGTTAATCTGGGCAGACAACAGCGCTTTTCTTTTTGCGCCTACCTTTGGGTGGGGCAAACTTTGGGAAATATTAAACTGGTTATCGAACCGGTTGCTGTTGTATTGCCCTCCCATCCAGGAAAGATCCGTTTTTGCGATCTCCACAGAAGTACCAATCAATGAACGCTGGTAATCGATTTGGTAAATACCTGCTTTTACTTCCAGGTTTTTGCCGGTCGCTTCACTGATGGCTGTTTCCAGGGATATTTTCCGGCTTGCATGCGTGGAGTCCTGCGCCTTTACAGCTGGGGCAGAAAAAGTAATTGCACCAAAAACAAGCACAAGTGCCCCGGCCTGTTTCATTGCAGCACCGCCAAAACGCTTCTCGACAATCAGGTAGAGCACCGGCAGTACCAGCAGCGTCAATAATGTTGCCGACACAAGGCCCCCGATTACCACAGTCGCCAGTGGGCGCTGCACTTCCGCGCCAGAGCTATTAGACAAGGCCATCGGTAAAAATCCAAGTGATGCCACAAGTGCTGTCATCAATACCGGGCGCAAACGGGTTTCAGTACCTTGAAAAATGACCTGCTTTAAATCGGTCATCCCCTCCTTGCGCAGTGAGTTAAACTCTGCAATCAGCACAATGCCATTTAATACGGCCACGCCAAAAAGGGCGATAAAGCCGATGCCGGCTGAAATACTGAAAGGCATTCCCCGAAGTGAAAGGGCAATGATTCCACCAATTGCTGACAGCGGGATCGCTGAAAGGATCAAAAGGCTCTGACGAAGCGAGTTGAATGTAAAATAAAGCAGTACAAAGATCAGCAGCAGCGCGATGGGCACTGCAACACCCAAACGGGTGTTGGCTTCCTGCAAGTTTTGAAACTGGCCTCCATAGGTGGTATAATAACCCGTAGGCAATTTTATCTGGTTATCTATTTTAGTTTGAAGCTCCTTGACAATGCTTTCTACATCCCTGCCACGGACATTGAAAGCTACTGTTATGCGCCGCTTGGCGTCCTCCCTTTGGATCTGGTTAGCACCAGTTTTCATCTCTACGGTAGCGATCTGGCTCAGCGGGACTTGCTCCCCGTGCGGTGTGGTGACAAACAATCCCTGCACATCTTCAAGGGCTTGCCGGTTCTCGCTTTTTAGCCTGACTACCAGGTCATATCTTTTTTCACCTTCATAAACCAGGCCTGCACTGCTTCCTGCAAAGCCCGTATTGATGGTACGGTTCGCATCTTCAATGCTAATGCCAAACTGCGACATGCGGGCACGGTCGAAATTAACGACGATCTGTGGCAGGCCGCTGACTTCTTCCACATACAGATCTTCGGCCCCTTCAACAGAGGCGACCAGTTTGCCTATCTTCGCTGCCTGCTGGGCCAGGACATCCAGGTCTTCGCCAAAAATCTTAATGGCAACATCTTGCTTTACCCCTGAGATCAGCTCATTGAAACGCATCTGGATTGGCTGTTGAAAGCCAAATGTTACACCAGGGATGGTCTGGGTAAGGGTGGCCTGCATTTTCTCTGCGAGCTCCTCCCGCCCTTTGGCTTTTGTCCACATGGATCTTTCTTTTAATATGACCATTACATCAGCGGCTTCTACGGGCATAGGGTCTGTGGGTATCTCGGAAGCACCGATCTTGCCTACCACTTCCACGACTTCATCCGGAAAATTCTTTCGCAATACACCAGCCGCTTTCTGCACGGCGTCCACAGACTCGGAAAGCGAACTACCTGTCAGCACGCGCATTTCAACAGCAAAATCACCTTCGTCGAGCTGCGGGATAAACTCGCCACCCATATTCAAAAACATCCAAAGGCTGATTCCGAAAAGTCCCAGAGCACTCGCGACCACAATCACCCTTCTACGAAGTGCAAAGGCTAATGCAGGCAGGTAGAGCCGGTGAAAAAAGGCAATAATGCGGTCTGAAATATTGGGTTTATGCTCATTTTGCTTGCTTAAAAACAAAGCTGACACCATCGGCACGTAAGTCAGCGAAAGGATGAAAGCGCCCAGTATGGCAAAACTGACGGTTTGCGCCATGGGGCGGAACATCTTTCCTTCAATGCCTACCAGGGCAAGGATCGGCAGGTAAACGATCAGGATAATGATTTCACCAAATGCAGCTGAATTCCGGATCTTGGAGGCTGATTCATATACCTCGTTATCCATTTCCTGCTGGGAAAGCCGGTGGGTATATTTCTTTCCCATGATGTGGTGCAGGGTAGCTTCAACAATGATAACGGCACCATCGACAATCAAGCCAAAATCAATTGCGCCCAGGCTCATCAGGTTACCTGACACACCAAAAAGGTTCATCATACTTACCGCAAAAAGCATTGCCAGCGGGATTACCGAAGCAACTACAAGCCCGGCACGAAGGTTACCTAGCAGCAGGATCAGCACGAAAATGACAATAAGAGCGCCTTCGATCAGGTTTTTTGAAACGGTGCCAATGGCATTGTTGACCAGTTTGGTGCGGTCCAGGAAAGGCTCGATGACCACGCCTTCCGGAAGCGATTTGCTGATCTGCTCTATCCTTTCCTTTACATTGCCGATCACCTTGGCAGCGTTTGCTCCTTTAAGCATCAATACCAGCCCGCCTACCACTTCGCCTTCATCGTTGCGGGTCATTGCGCCATACCGCACGGCGGTGCCGTACTGCACCGTTGCGATATCGCGGATCAGTATGGGAAGACCGTTTGAAGTTTCTTTGACCTGGATACTTTCAATGTCTTTCAGGTTTGTGATCAGTCCCTCGCTTCTGATAAAATAGGCATTGGGCTTTTTGTCAATGTAAGCCCCGCCGGTATTTTGATTGTTGCGTTCAAGTGCCGAGAATATCTCAGCCATCGAGATCTGGGCACTTCTTAATTTGAAAGGGTCGATTGCTATCTCGTACTGCTTCAAAAAACCGCCAAAGCTGCTTACGTCTGCAATCCCTTCGGTGCCCAAAAGCTGCCTTCTGACAATCCAGTCCTGGATGCTCCGCAGCTCCATAGGTGGGTACTTCTTCTCGTACCCTTTTTTGGTGTGCAGGACATACTGGTATATTTCGCCAAGACCGGTTGTTACCGGCGCAAGCTCGGGCGATCCGGCGCCTGGCGGTATCTGCTCCACAGCACTTTGCAGGCGCTCTGAGACCTGCTGCCGCGCCCAATAAACATCAATATTATCTTTGAAAACGATGGTTACGACTGACAGTCCAAACCTTGAAATTGAGCGGATTTCCTCCGTGCTCGGGATGGTGGCCATGGCCGTCTCAACAGGAAACGTAACTAAACGTTCTACTTCCTGCGCGGCCAGGGAAGGGCTGCTTGTAATGATTTGTACCTGGTTATTGGTAATATCCGGCACGGCATCAATGGGCAGCTGAGTCAGCGAATAAATGCCCCAGGCGACAAGTGCCAGGGTAAATATGCCGATAACAAGCTTATTATGAATTGAAAAATGAATGACCTTATCTAACATCTGGACTTAGAATTAGTGTAGAATGAGCCTATAACCATGACTTAGAAGCCACAGCTATAAAGCAAACCATAAATAAATGGGTTACACTAAATCCTGGGAGGTTGCCAGATAGATGTCATCTCGCCGCCGTCGTTGCGAGCAGCGTAGGTAAAATCCGGGTCACTAAAAAAAGGAGTAGATGCTACTTCCGGCAAAGACATAACGGGGTCTTGGAGCGTTATGCCAGCACAGCATGCACAAATACAAAATGGGGAGCAAAGGTCAACAATGCCCTGATCCTGATGATCGGAATTTGTATTGAGGGTAGTGGTAGTTTGCTCATATGAGACACGCAATACTTCGTCCTGGCATGGAATGCAGGAAAGTACTACCGTGTAAAAAGCTAATATGCAAAGAGCTAATCTCATAATACTGCAAAATTAGCTCAATTAAAAGTGCAACAGGTAGGCAAAAACAAAATAAGATCTCAGCCATCTTTGTAGGTCTACTTGTGACCACCCATTGGATTCGTACTTCAGTGCCAAATGAAAAGCAAAAAGGTTATCCCAAATTCGTCTAATCGTAGCAAACCGGCGAAGTCTCCATACCGCTCATTCATGAAGGTTTCAAAACAACCAAGGCCGTCAGTTTTGATGATAATTCTTTATGGCATAATTGGATCTTTAATGGTAGCTGCGATCATTTTGAAGCTAAGGCACTATTTTATCGCCCATTGAGATAGCGTATGGCCTGCGGTTCGAGCCTATCGGCTCTTTTCGTATTAATAATAAAAAAGATGAAGCACTTGGGCGGCTTTGGTTTACCTCCCACAAGCACTGCAAACCGAAGTACAGTTTAACGTGCCTGTTGTTGAAACGATCATTATACAAAATGTTGTACTTTAAGCAATTAGAGATTATTTTCTTCCAAACAGATGATTACTTTAAAACCACGGTTTGAATGAACCCTCGCAACCGTTAAGGCTTTTAGCAGACTTTCTAAAAACTGACCTGTGCGGAAGAAATTAATCCCCCAGACGATCAGGAAAACAATACCACCAATGATTGCTATTTTCTTGACAAAATTGGTGATCTATATCTGGAGTGGGGTAGGTGCGTGTACGAGAGCGGTTAAGTAATTTATGCTTTGAAATGTTTATATTATTTGGTACTTAGCTTGTATATAGTTCTGATAAACTGCTCCAGGGGGGCGCTTAAAACAAAATTTTTAGCAAGGCAATGTTTCAAATTTGCTACCCCATAATTCCCCAAATTCCGCTAAAAATCCTTGATAACTCTGGCAAAATTTAAGACGATCTTAAGAAATCCTTAAGTCAATTTATAGGATTACGGCTATTAATTTACAGGCGGAGTTAATTACAATCAATTAGCTTTACATGCAATCATCGAATCAGACTTGAATGAAAACCTATGAGAATCCTGATAATAGAAGATGAAATCGGAATACTAAATTTTCTAAAACAGGGTTTGGAGGAGGAGTCTTATGCTGTGGATACTGCGACGGATGGTAAAACGGGCCTGGATATGGCGCTTACCGGCGAATATGATTTGTTATTGATAGACTGGATGTTGCCTGGGAAAAGTGGCGTGGAGATCTGCCGTGAATTCAGAAAACATTTTGCAAAAACGCCTGTCATATTCCTAACAGCCCGCGATACCGTTCAGGATACCATATTTGGATTGCAGTCGGGAGCCAACGATTACATCAAAAAGCCTTTTAGTTTCGACGAGCTTTTAGAGCGGATTAAGGTTCAGCTGCGACCAGTCACGGGTGAGCAGGCCGAATTCACGCTTGGCCCCATTCGCATCGATACGCTGTCGCATCAGGTTTTCAGAGAAACGGAAGAGATAAAACTTACACAAAAGGAGTTCGCACTGCTGGAATATCTTTTGAGAAACAAAGGGAAAGTCTGCAGGCGCAGCCGGATTATCGAGAGTGTCTGGGATATTCATTTTGACTATAACACGGGTGTGATCGATGTCTATATGAACGCTTTGAGGAAAAAGCTCAAACTTGCAAAGGAAGAGGATTACATTCAGACCATCCGTGGTATCGGTTATATTGCAAAAGAGATTTGAATAGGAAAATATGACGACTTCCTTTAAAAATAAAATTGCCTTCAACTTTACACTAAGCACGGCGCTGTTGGTGGCTGTTATTTTTTTTGTCATTTATCATATTGTAAGCCTTACGGTTTTTAACGGTTTGGAAAAAGATATCAATCTCCAGGCGGATAAACACTTTTACGAGGTGGGTGTAAAGGATGGTGTGCCTTATATTGCCGATAAAGAGGAATGGTTTGAAAAAGAACACCGTGAACTGGAAGTTAATCCGGTATTTGTGCAGATAACGGATAGGAACGGAGCAGTCATTGAAAAGTCTCCAAACCTGAAGCTGGATTATTTGAGTGCAGATCTGACTAAGAAAGACAAGGTGTTTTTTCAAACCAGATTGAAAGGACTGGCCATTGCCCAGATCCAGGTGGCATTAAAAGAAAATGGAAAACCCTCTGGTTATCTGATCGTTGCGATTCCTATAACCGAGTCTGAAAGGGTGTTGGACAATCTTAAGTCAGTGCTGCTGACTGCTTTCCCCTTTGTTTTGATCGTTCTCTTTTTTGTGACAAGATTTATAGCCGGGAAGAGTATTCAGCCTGTCCTTAGCGTGATCGATACGGCCGGTAAAATAACCAATGAAAATCTTAAAGCACGCGTTCCGTTGCCGGGCGGAAAAGACGAGCTTACAAAACTAGTGATCACGATCAATGATCTGATGGATCGGATCGAAAACGCAGTTGAACGTGAAAAGCAGTTTACTTCCGATGCTTCCCATGAGCTGAGAACACCACTGGCCGTCATCAAAGGCACGCTGGAAGTTTTGATCAGGAAGCCAAGAACTGCAGAGGAATATGTCGAAAAAGTCGCTTTGTCGATCAAAGAGATTGACAGGATCAGTTATCTGGTTGATCAATTATTGCTTCTGGCACGATTTGAAAGTCAGAAAAAGGCGATGGATCATCAGCGTGTGGACCTTTCGGAATTGACAAGCTCCATTCTGCAACGTCAGCAGCAGCAAATTCTGGAAAAGGAATTGTCGGTAGAACTGATAACCGATGATCACGCGAACGTTTATGCTGATCCGTACATGCTTGATATCATCATCGAAAACCTGATTTCCAATGCCGTTAAATATTCGATACGTAAAGAAAGTATCAAAATTGTGATCAGTCAGATAGGTCAAAACGTGACCTATTCTGTGATCGATAGCGGAATTGGTATTGGCGCCGATGAAATAGATAAAATACAGGAACCCTTTTATCGCGCCAGCCCCTTGCAGCATCCCCAGATTAAAGGCAGCGGGCTAGGGCTTTCTATCGTGAAAAGAATGTGTCAGCTCTTGGATATCCGCTTTAAGATCAATAGCGAGATCAGTCACGGTACCACTGCCGAACTTCTTTTTTAACATTAAAAGGCTGACCCCAAGTCTTCTGCCTCTGTTAGTAATATCTGTGATCTATACAACTTATGGTTTGTTGTGTGTAATCTTTAACATGTGTTATTCAGGACATTTGTTAAGATTAAATAAGGCAGATTAAACTTTTCAATTAGGCGGGATTACTTCAAATAATTGAAATCTTAAGCAAACCTTAAGAATATCTTGAGGAAACACTAAGGCAGCCCCGAATACATTTGAGAAATTATTCATAGGACATCAACCCGATTTCGATCATGGAGCATAACACTAAAGCCGATAATATAAACCGTCACGAATTTTTGAGAAAACTGGGTTTTGCAGGATCTGCCCTGGCCGCTGTTTATTTTGGGGCAAACCTGCAATCCTGCACAAATGAACGTGTGAGCCCGGCACCTACAAACCTGACGCTGGATTTAACCGCAGCGGAAAATGCTGCATTGAAAAATAATGGAGGTTATGTAGTCAAAGACGGTGTCGTAATAGCCAAAAGTAACACCGCGGAATATATTGCTGCTACGCTTACATGCAGCCACGAAGGGAAAAATCAGATCATGTACCAGTCAGATCATTTTTACTGTCCTGCGCATGGAGCCAAATACGACAATTCCGGCAAAGGACTGAACAGTGAAGGGAAAAAGGGCATCCGTGTCTATACAACCAGTCTGACAGGCAATATTTTGACCATTACCGCATAACATAACACCAGAATGAAAAAATTTATAGCCGTTGCCATGTTGCTCACGGGCTCATCTGTATTTGCACAGGATGATTTATTGAAACAATTAGATCAAGTTCAGGATTCTGCGACCGTTTACAGTGCGGCTACTTTCAAAGGAACCCGCATCATTAACGGGCATTCCGTAGAAACAGTCGGGAAAAACAATATGGATTTTATCATTTCCCACCGTTTTGGCGCAGTCAATTCGGGTGCGAATAATTTCTTTGGGTTGGACGAATCCCAGATCAGGCTGGCTTTGGAATACGGCATCACAGACCGGCTGATGGTCGGGATCGGTAGAAGCAGCTATCAGAAAACCATCGATGTTTTTGCCAAATACCGGCTCTTAAAACAGTCATCGGGATACAGGAATATGCCGGTTTCAGTTACGCTTTTTGCCAGCGATGCACATAATTCAAGCACTTCATCAACAGATCTTCCTTTTTACACGATCGCCCAAAGGCAGACTTACACTTTTCAGGCACTGATTGCACGGAAGTTCAGCGAGAAATTGTCGCTGCAATTAACACCTACAATCATGCACAGGAATTTGGCAGAAAACCAGATCGATGCCAACAATCTGTATGCGCTGGGGATGGGAGGACGCTACAAACTGACCAAACGGACTTCATTCAACGTCGAATATTGGTATACACCAAAAACATTCGCAGGTACAACACAGCGGGATCCAAGATTTACAAACACCCTTTCGCTTGGTTTTGATATCGAAACTGGCGGACACGTTTTCCAGCTGCACCTGACAAATTCAAGAGGAATGATCGAGAAACAGTTCATTGGACAAACAACCGGAAAGTGGAACAGCGGGGACATTTTCTATGGCTTCAACGTAGCCCGCACATTCAGTTTTGACAAAAGTAAAAAACGCAACGCCAGTGGATACTAAAACATTTAAACTGATGCTGATCGTCATGACCAGCCAGCTCATAGCCGTTACATGTTATGGACAATTGTACATGACCAAAACTGGCGAGACGAGTTTTTTCTCCGAAACACCGCTCGAAAACATAGCAGCTGTTAACAAACAGGTGCTGGTTATTCTGAACACAGCAAATGGGGAAATTGCAATTAAAATGCAACAGCGCGGATTTCATTTTCCAAATAAACTCATGGAAGAACACTTCAATGAAAACTACATGGAAACAGAGAAATATCCGGCGGCAGTTTTTACCGGAAAAATTAAGGAGCAAGTAGATTACAGCAAAGACGGCAGTTATGCAGTAAGTGTAGAAGGGATCATGGACATGCATGGCGTGAAACAAAGCCGGACACTCAAAGGTCAGCTTGCTGTATCAGGTGGGCAAATCACGATTACCTGCGGCTTTGATGTCAAACTTACCGACCATAAAATTGAAGTCCCGACGCTGGTGCTGGCTAAAATTGCAGAGTCTATTGCCGTTAAAAACAAGTTTGTGCTGACTCCTAAAAAAGCGGCCTGACGAACTAGAAAGGTTGCTTTAAGCATAATCTCACCAATAGATTAACCAAAAGTATTCTCTTGAAAAAGCAGATTTCCATATTGTTGCTGGTCATTTACCTGTTCTCGAACTTTCATCTGATCGAACTGGTAAAAATACCTATGCTCATTGAGCATTACGGCCAGCATCAGAAATGGAATCAAAAATCTACTTTTATTGATTTTATTGTCCTGCACTACCAGCAAGCAATATCCGGACATCCGGACTACGATCTGGACAAAAAACTACCATTCCTGTCTGGTCAGGATCATTTTGCGATCTGGATCGCGCCCATCCTGCCACAGTCTGCATTTCTCTTTCAGCCTGACTCGTTCTGCTATCATTTGAGACACACCAGTTTCTATCGAGACGCATATAGGAGCACATTTTGTTTGTCGGGAATCTGGCAGCCACCAAAGTTTTGTTGATCCCCGTTTTTTAAAAGGATATGCACCCAATTGCTAGCACAATAACTTCATATCCAATTTTGATTACATTTCAGATTAACAATACAATTCATGCTAAATAAAATTATTGGCTTCGCTGTCAGCAACAAACTCATCATAGGCCTGCTCGTCGTAGCCCTGATCGGCTACGGAAGCTATGAGCTTACCCGGCTTCCGATTGACGCGGTGCCCGATATTACCAACAACCAGGTTCAGGTCATTACCGTTGCACCATCTTTCGGAGCAACGGATATCGAGAGATTAGTCACTTTCCCCATCGAACAGGCCAACAGCAATATCTCCGGACTAAAAGAAATCCGCAGTTTTTCCCGATTTGGTTTGTCGCTGGTTACCATCGTTTTCGATGATGCCACCGATATCTACTGGGCACGACAACAAGTTTCAGAGCGGCTTTTAAAAGTTCAGACAATTATCCCGCCTGGTATCGGCACGCCCGAGCTGGGGCCGATCAGTACCGGTCTTGGAGAAATTTACCAGTATGTCGTTCGCCCGAAAGAAGGTTTTGAACACCGTTATAACGAAACAGATCTGAGGACGATCCAGGACTGGATTGTGCGTCGTCAGCTGCTTGGGGTAAAAGGCGTTGCGGAAGTGAGCAGTTTTGGAGGGAAATTAAAGCAGTTTTCTATTGAAATTGACCCGCAAAAGCTCCTTTCTTATAACATTACGATCAATGATGTTTTTACGGCGCTGGAAAATAACAACCAGAATACAGGTGGAGCATACATCGAAAAAGGGCCGACCGTGCTTTACATTCGCAGCGAAGGACTGGTGGAGAACCTGGATGATATCAAAAATATTGCTGTTAAATCCCTGACCGATGGTCAGCCGTTATTTATCCGCGACGTGGCCGATGTGAAGACCAGCTTTGCAACCCGATATGGCGCAATGACCTACAATGACAAAGGAGAGGTTTCCGGTGCGGTGGTGATGATGCTTAAAGGAGCGAACAGCAGCGAGGTTATTAAAAATGTAAAAGAACGAGTCGCTCAAATTCAGAAAACATTGCCCGAAGGTGTGGTAATAGAACCCTTTCTGGACCGGACCAAAATGGTAAACAATGCCATTGGAACTGTTGAAAAAAATCTGCTGGAAGGTGCGCTGATCGTCGTTTTTGTGCTCGTGCTGTTTCTTGGAAATTTCCGTGCCGGTCTGCTGGTCGCTTCGGTGATCCCGCTGGCCATGCTTTTTGCGGTGATTATGATGAATACTTTCGGTGTGAGCGGCAACCTGATGAGCCTTGGAGCATTGGATTTTGGACTGATTGTTGATGGTGCCGTTATTATCGTAGAAGCGGTGATGCACCAGATAACGCACAACAAAAAATTTGCCGGTCTGGCACGGATCAGCCAGCAGCAGATGGACGAAGAAGTGAATGAGTCCGCAGACAGGATGATGAACAGCGCGGTTTTCGGCCAGGTGATCATCCTGATCGTGTACCTGCCGATTTTTACTTTGCAGGGAATTGAAGGGAAGATGTTCAAACCTATGGCGCAAACGGTTGCCTTTGCATTACTCGGTGCGTTCATTTTGTCATTGACTTACATTCCGATGATGAGTGCTGTTTTTCTGAGCAAAAAAATCAAAACGGAGCCCGGCTTTTCTGACCGGATCATGGACAAACTTGCCAAAAAATATCGCTACGCACTTGAACGGGTAATCGGTCATCCTAAAATGATTCTCATGTCGGTGCTGATCCTTTTTGGATCGGCGCTTTACCTGCTTACTACCTTGGGCGGCGAATTTATTCCGGCTTTGGAAGAGGGTGATTTTGCCGTAGACACTCGTGTTCTCACCGGCAGCAGCCTGACAACGACGATAGAAAATACAACGAAAGCAGCCCATATTCTGAAAACGCAGTTTCCTGAGGTGTTAAAAGTGGTTACCAAAATAGGAAGCGGGGAAGTCCCGACCGATCCGATGCCAATGGAAGCCAGCGATATGATGGTGATTTTGAAGGACAAAAAAGACTGGACATCAGCGAAAACTTTTCCTGAACTGTCCGAAAAAATGGGAGAAGCGCTCAAAGAAGTTCCAGGCATTACAGCCGGGTTTCAGTTTCCTGTCCAGATGCGTTTTAATGAGCTGATGACAGGCGCAAGACAGGATGTGGTTTGCAAAATTTTCGGCGAAGACCTTGATACACTTGCGCTTTATGCAAAGAAACTCGGAGCGATGGTTAACCAGGTTGAAGGCACAAAAAATTTGTATGTTGAAGCCGTTTCCGGTATGCCGCAGATTACAATTCATTATAACCGCAACGCTTTGGCGCAGTACGGTCTGGATATTTCTGCCATCAATAAAACCGTAAATACCGCCCTGGCCGGGCAGAGTACCGGGATGGTTTTTGAAGGAGAAAAAAGGTTTGAACTGGTGGTGAGACTCAGCGGTGAACGTAAGAAAAGTCTGGAAGATATCCGTAACCTGCTGGTAGCCGCGCCCAACGGAATACAGATTCCACTCTATCAACTCGCGGATGTAAAAATCCAGGATGGCCCAAATCAGATCCAGCGGGAAGACGCAAAAAGACGGATTGTGGTCGGGTTTAATATTGCTGGAAGGGATGTGCAAACGATCGTGAACGAACTGCAAATCAAGGTCAACCAAAACCTAAAACTGCCGACGGGTTACTATATTACCTACGGTGGATCTTTTGAAAACCTGAACGCGGCCAAACAGCGGCTGATGATCGCTGTGCCGGTTTCACTACTGCTCATTTTTGTGCTTTTATTTTTTGCTTTTAATTCAGTAAAAGACGGATTATTGATTTACTCAGCCATACCGCTATCTGCTATTGGCGGGATATTTTTTCTGGCCCTTCGCGGTATGCCATTCAGTATCAGTGCCGGAATTGGTTTTATTGCGCTCTTTGGTGTCGCGGTTTTAAATGGGATCGTACTCGTTGCAGAATTCAACAGGATCAGAAAAGAAGAACAAAAGGACATTAAACAAGCTGTTCTGGAAGGTACACAACATCGGCTACGTCCGGTATTGATGACTGCTTTTGTCGCCTCACTTGGTTTTTTTCCCATGGCAATCAGTAATGGTGCAGGGGCGGAAGTGCAGCGGCCATTGGCCACTGTCGTGATCGGCGGACTTCTGGTCGCAACTTTTCTGACACTTTTTGTACTTCCGGTGCTGTATCTGTTTTTTGAAAATGGTTTTAAGTTTAAAATGAATGGTAAAGCAAAACTGGTCTCACTGCTGATTCCGGCCATGATACTATTTGGAATTTCAAGCGGTTTTTCTCAAAATAAAATTGATTTGAAAACGGCCACAGACATTGCTCTGGCCAACAATCAGAATTTAAAAACGGAAAAACTCAGAACCCAGTACCAGAAAGCGCTTATAAAAACGGCGGTGGTATTACCTCAAACGGGCGTTCAGGTGGAGGCCGGACAAATCAACAGTTTTTATACAGACACGCGCTTTAACATTACACAATCGCTTAGTCTGCCAGTTGTTTACGCCAGACAAAAAACGCTTTTGCAAAGCGAACTTTCGGCCAGTGTTCTCAATGTGGCGGTAAGAGAAAATGAACTGCGAAAAAACGTCGCGCAGGTTTTTTACATGTTTTTATACCAAAAGAAAAAGGAAGAATTGCTCATTTCTCTGGATAGCCTTTATTCTGGTTTTTATCAAAGGGCAAAGGAGCGTTTTGAAAAGGGGGAAAGCGATATTCTTGAAAAAACCACCGTGGAAACCCAGCTTGCCGATATCAGAATGCAGCGTCAGCAGCTCGAATCCGATATAGTATTATCAAGGTTGCAATTTCAATTGTTGCTCAATTCGCCGGATAATCCAGAGCCGGAATTACATGGTAATCTGTACAATCCGGTTGCAGTTCCTGATTCAATTCATTTCGAAAATCACCCTCAGATGCGGTTTCTTTCGCAGCAGCAGCAGATTGCTGCGGCCAATATTGATGTTGAAAAGGCCAGACTTTTACCGCAGCTGACTGTAGGTTACAACAACATGAGCATGCGTGGAACCGGTGCGGATGACAAAACCTATGGCAGTTCTCAGCGGTTCCAGTCTGGGCAGATCGGGGTTGGTATTCCCATTTTTGCAGGAGCTCAGAAGGCACGTATAAATTCTGCCCGGATCAACCAGGATATTAGCCGGCAAAGTTATCAGGCCGGTGCCCAGATACTGAAATCACAGTACTTTTCAGCTCTGACAGAATACAGGAAATTCATGACCGCCGTGCAGTATTACGAAACGAGTGGACTGAAAAATGCTGCCCTGATTACTGTAACCGCCAATCAGCAATTAGCAGGCGGAAGCATCAATTATCTGCAATGGGTGCAGCTTATAGGCCACGCCACTTCCATCCGGAGCCTTTATCTGGATGCGGTGATGAACCTGAATAGCAAAGCCATTGAACTTAATTATTACCTTCAAAATTAACATCGCCATGATGAAATATCTGATATATAGCTTACTGATTTTACTTTTTCCATCCTGTACCAAAAAGGCTGAAAATGGAAACGTAACGGCTGAAAAGAGTGTTGACTCCAATGTTGCGTCACTGAATGACAAGCAGATTAAAAATGCGGATATTAAAACCGCACTGCCAGAGCAAAAACAGATTTCCTCGGTTCTGAAACTAAATGGAAAAATTGATGTTCCGCCGCAAAACATCGTGTCGATCAGCGTGCCTTTAGGTGGATACCTGAAAACCACAAAATTGTTGCCCGGAACCCGTGTCAAAAAAGGAGAAATTCTGGCTGTCATGGAAGATCAGCAGTACATCCAGTTACAGCAGGATTACCTGACCGGTAAAGCAAGGGTTGTTTTTCTGGAAAGTGACTATCTACGCCAGAAAGATCTTAACAAAAGCAAATCAAGCAGTGATAAGATCTTTCAGCAGGCTGAGTCTGATTACCAGAGCCAGCAGGTGATGATGAAATCGCTATATGAAAAACTTAAACTGGCCGGCATCAATCCCGATCATTTAACAAAGGATAATATTACCAGAAGCATCAGCATTTATTCACCCATTAGTGGTTACGTGTCCAAGGTGAATGTCAATATCGGCCGCTACGTTTCGCCTACAGAAGTGCTTTTTGAACTGATCAATCCGACTGACATCCATTTAGCCCTTAAAGTTTTTGAAAAGGATCTGGATAAAATAAAGATTGGTCAGCAGATTCTGGCTTACACTAACAACACGCCAGATAAAAAATATCAATGTGAAATTATCCTGATCAGCAAGGATCTGTCTGCTGAGAGAACCGCCGAGGTGCATTCGCACTTTGAAAGTTACGAGCCCGAACTTTTGCCCGGTATGTTTATGAATGCGGACATACAGCTCAACAGCCGCTCCGTGCTTGTGCTGCCCGACGACGCCATTGTGACGTATGAAAACAGGCAGTACATTTTTATCCCAAAAGGCAAAAGCAGCTTTGAAATGAAGCAGGTCCAAACCGGAACATCTGAGAACGGATTTACGGAAATTATTTCAAAGGAAAAACTTGACAACCAGCTCTGTGTGGTCAACGGTGCATATTCGCTTCTGATGTATTTGAAGAATAAATCGGAAGAGTAGTATTTAACTGGCAAAGGACAATCCACTTTGCACATCAATTTTAAACTGTAAACAAACCATGGTCAGTCTTAAAAACATTCAAACCGAAATTGACGCATCTTTCCTGTACGGAATTCTTGCAAAAAACGAGGAAGACGAAAATGTGGCAAGCGTTTTCAGCCAGATGAGTGAAATAGAGCATGGCCATGCACTGGCATTTATGGCTAAGAATGAGCTGCATTTGTCGCAACTACCGGGCCCGTCTGCGAGAGCGAAAATCCTGAAAACGATCGGTAAAATTTTTGGATATGACTACATATTGGGGGTGCTTCTGGATACGGAAAAGAGTATTTCGTCGTCTGTTGCCAGTGCTAGAAATAAGAACAAATCTGTAAGTTCAATTTCCGACACAGCGCATGTGGCGATATTGAAAAATATTTTGGATAACAATCCCAAGATTGCCGGATCAACGCTTACCCGGTTTGAAAAAAGACACAGGTCAGTCGGAGGCAATGCGTTACGGGCTGCGGTATTAGGCGGAAATGATGGACTTGTTTCCAATTTCAGTCTGGTGATGGGAATTGCGGGTGCTGCCATAGGGCAAAGGGAAATACTGCTGACAGGCCTCGCCGGTCTTCTGGCGGGTGCTTTATCGATGGCTCTGGGCGAGTGGATTTCTGTTAAAAGTTCTCAGGAGCTCAGTGAGAATCAGATGCAGCTGGAAATGGACGAACTCGAAACCAATCCCGCCGGTGAAGAAAAGGAAATTGCACTCATTTATCAGGCAAAAGGAATCCCGCAGCAACAAGCCCTGAAAATGGCTCGTGACATCATGGCGAGTAAGGACGATACAATGGCAATTCTGATCAAAGAAGAGCTCGGCATTAATGTGGAAGATCTGAAAGGTTCTGCGATGGAAGCCGCCGTGACTTCCTTTCTTTTGTTTTCAGTTGGCGCAATCATTCCTGTATCTCCGTACTTTTTTCTAAGCGGTATTCAGGCGATACTGGCAAGTACTGTTTTCAGTGCATTCGGACTGTTTCTGATCGGGGCAGCCATCACCTTATTTACCGGGAAAAGTGTCTGGTATTCTGGTTTCAGGCAGGTTCTTTTCGGACTTGCAGCCGCTGCTGTCACTTTTGGAATCGGAAGACTGATTGGTGTTTCCGTAGCAGGTTAAATAGCATTCACCTTTATTCACCATAAATCATCTCTCTTATGTTCAAAAAAATAGCACTCGGTTTGTTTGCCATTCTGGTGATCATACAATTTTTCAGGCCGGAGAAAAATCTTTCCGATGATCAGACGCACAACATTGCGTTGAAATACCCGGTTTCCGGTGAAGTAAAGGAAATTCTAAAGGTGGCATGCGATGATTGTCATAGTAATAAAACAGCTTATCCCTGGTATGTCAATATCCAGCCAGTCGCCTGGTTTCTGGATGATCACGTTCAGGAGGGAAAAAGAGAATTGAACTTCTCCACTTTCACAAAACTTCCGGTTGCCGTCCAGAATCATAAATTCGATGAGATCATTGAAATGGTAGATGAAAAGGAAATGCCGCTGAAATCCTATACATTTTTAGGGCTGCATCAAGAGGCAAATCTGACCGATCAGCAACGCCAGGTGATGATCAACTGGGCAAAGCAGCAAATGACGATGCTGAAAAATAAATATCCTGCGGATAGTCTGAAAATGAAAAAAAGAACGCCGAAGGCTTAAAGCTGAGTGAAGCAGATGTGATGATTACAGCCAGAATTGAGATTAAATAGGTATATAAAAATCAAATTGTTTCCTTTCCTATCATGAAAAAGGTCCAGGCTACGCTTCTTATTCTGGTTGTATTACATTTTTCAGCATTTTCGCAATCCGCAGATTCTACCCGGAAGGAGCTGCGTTTTTCATTTCGTCAGCTATATGCACCCTCTGCTCTTATACTGGCAGGCTTCATCGCTAATGGCCATTCTCGGGAGTCGATCAAAAATGAAATAGCCGAAGAGCGGAATGAACATATTCCCAGGTTTAAAACAAGGCTGGATGATTATCTTCAGTTCTCTCCTTTGGCAGTTGCCTATGGACTGGATGCAGCGGGGGTTAAATCCAAAACGGATTTTGTCAACCGTTCGGTAATTCTTATGAAGGGCGAGATCCTGGCCATTTCAACGGTTACGGTTTTGAAAAAGGCATTCCATATCCAGCGGCCGGATGGGAGTTCTTATAACTCTTTTCCCTCCGGGCACACCACACAGGCCTTTGCGGCAGCAACTTTCCTGAGCGAAGAATACAAAGGCACATATAAATGGATGCCATATGCTTCCTATACTGTAGCTTCCTCGGTAGGGATTCTCCGGGTTGCCAATAACCGACATTATATTAGTGACGTTTTGGTCGGTGCTGGAGTAGGGTTCGTGTCTATGAAGGTTGCCTACTGGACCCACCAGTATAAAGGGGGAAAAAGACTTAATCGACAGAATTTAACTGGCAATATTTAAACCTTTCTAATTGAAGTTAATAAAACACTTTATGAAAACAGCCTTCTTCATAGATTTGATTTATCTCTCTTATGTTAAAACGAAAGAAAACCGAGGGTCGAATACAAATAAAAACACCCCAATCTTGTTCAGGGTGTTTAATACTTAATTTATGTCGCAAAGTTAATCGTCAAGCCTGAGATATTAAAAAAGGGACTAGTCTGCACGTAGGCTTTCTATCGGATTTGCCGTTGCAGCATAATACACTTTCGAACCTATGATAATGGAGCAGCAAAGCGTAACGGCCAGGAATGTCCCAATATATGGCTCCGGCCCTGCATCGGGATGATATTTGAAGATGAATTGAAAAATGAACTTGCTGGTAAACAGATACCGAAAGTCGAGCCAGCCACAAATACAGCCAAAAGGATGCGCACGAACTGCTGATTTACAGATACAATGATCTGGGATAAGGAAGCCCCGAGAACTTTACGCATGCCAATTTCTTTGCTGCGCTTGTCTGTATTCAATGAAATTTGCGCAAACAAACCAGATGCTGAAAGGAGCAAGGTCACAATGGCTATAAAAAAAATGCGATCGATTTGTGCGAATATGAGCACCAGAGTCCGGTTTTGAGTATCAGGTGATGCAAAAGATGATGGGTCAAAATGGCGGTTTTAAGCTTTTGATCCCGATTATAAAGGCGTTGTTTTTGCAAATCGCAATATTGTAACACTTTCCGGTACCTCTCGGAATAAAACGGTTAGGAATAAATGCAGGGAACTTCACGATTTTGAAAAAATGCGAAAAAGACGAAACTTGCATTAAGGCAAAAGTGTGAAACTGAATTCTGTACTTTAACTTACTGAACGCGAATGAAAACTTTTTTAACAGGTCTCGGCAACTGGTTTGGAACACGGACTGCGGTCCATGTTTCGTTTTGCTGCCTTCTGCTGCTTTTCTTTTTGTACAGCCTGTCGTTACCTTTGTCTCAGAACAGGGAAGCTATGGCCATTTTTGGGTTTTCGATAGTTATTTGCAGTGTTTACGCTGGCAGGTGGCTGTGGAAACGGAGGATTTCGGGATGTAAAGGGTTTGACTTTTTCCGGATGTCTTTTTTGTCTTTTTTATTTTTATCCCTAGCCGGTCTTGCCGCATTTGTGCATTTCGTTGAACCCGACCTGCGCATCACCCATTATCCTGAATCCTTCATTAACGTTTCCTTGCTTACGCTTTTTTGTCTTTCCTTTGGCTTTTTTGTTTCCAAATTCAGGAAAAGCGGGCTGTCAAATTCTTCCGCCAAGGATAGCTTGGTTGTCTGATCTGCAACTTTTTTACAAGCCCTCTGTCTAATCCAATCGATGGACGACGATGCGAATGACAGACTTGCCGAAAAGCTTTTAGTGGCCCGTATATTACATGGCGACACTGAGGCATTCCGTTCTGTGATCGATCGCACTCAAGGATTGGTCACGCAGATTATTTTTAAAATGGTGGTTAATTCGGAAGACCGCCGTGATATTGCTCAGGACGTTTATTTAAAAGTTTTTTATAAGCTTGGCAGTTTTAAATTCCAGTCAAAGCTTTCTACCTGGATATGGCAGATCACATTTAACACATGCTCCAATTATCTGCAAAAAAGTAAACTAACCGTTGTTGACCATCCAAGTTTGCAAAATGAAGTTGAGGATTGGCAAGACGGGTTTGCCGATGGCTCGGATATTTTTGAGAGTGACCTGGAAAAGCAACTGATAAATAGTGAAAGGTCAAAAATATTGGAAAATGAGATCAATAAACTTTCACCGCTTTATAAAACCCTCATCACACTATATCACCAGGAAGAGATGAGCTACATCGAAATCGGTCGTATTGTAAGCCTTCCAGAGGGAACAGTTAAGAGTTATCTTTTTAGGGCAAGGAAAGTATTAAAGGATCAGTTATTAACTGCGTATAAAAACGGGATGTTATGAAAACAATTCATTTAACCGATATCGAAATTCAGCAGCACGTCTTTCATGAGGAGGCTGTTGGTCAGGACGCGAAAGAGCACACCCGGCATTGTGAGAGCTGTCAGATGAGAGTCCGGGAGTATACATTGCTGTTTAATGTAGTTGGACAGCAATCCAAACCGCAATTGGAATTCGATTTGTCTAAGCTGGTGATGAGCCAACTGATAAAACCTAAAACCAACCCAATTAGGCAAAGATTAATCATTGGCTGTATTTGGATGTTTTCAGTTATTGTTCTGGGGACTACTTTTTTTCTTTTTGGCAAACCATTGCTCGATCTTCTTAGCAGTGAGAGCTCAATCACGCTTTATGCGGCGACAGCTTTCGTCGCCGCTTTGACCCTCTTTCTGGTCATCGAGAATTACCGGGAATTTCAGGGGGAATTGAGGCAATTAAATTTCAACTGAATTTTGAAACAAAAAGGATTCGCGGCTGTCTAATCCGATATAAGCATAAAATATGAAAAAGATAACATTTACGATTTTTGCCGGTATAGTTCCCTGGAACTCGAATGCTCAAACAGTCAGTGAGGTTTTTGTTGATAGCGATATGCTTAAAATATGCCTTGCCATCATTTGCCTTGGGTTAGCGATGGTGTTTATCCTGGAAATGTTCAGCCGTTTTTTTGATTATCAGATCAAAAGAAAGGCGTTGGAGCTAAGGGTGCCGGAAGAACTTGCCGCCGTAATTTTAAATGACAAACCTTGGAAGGAAAGGAAATCCAGCATCAAATGGACTTTCATTTTTTCCGGGCTGGGAATTGGCTTAACACTAATCAATTATACGCTTCCCTGGGGCACTCTTTCATTTGCAATAATTGCATTCAGTTTGGCAGCTGCATTTCTAGGCTACTACCGCTATATCCATTTTTCGGAAAAATAGTACGAAATCAAATCCTATAAAATTATGAAACTAATCGGAGTTAACCCTTTTTGGGTAGGGGTAGGTATTATCTGTTTTTTTCTGTTGAGCTTGTCAATAATATGCAATGCGCAGCATAATTTGCCAATTATCAAAGCAAGCGCCACCCATGTAAAGATCAAAGACGGATATGTAATCCGCGAGGGAATCTGGAGCCTTTCTCCAGAGCAAAAGCCCGATGTCTACCAGGTTTTGAGGCCTGAAACCAAACACAATCTTACATTTTACACTGATATCGACTCGATATCCTTTCAAGTTGTTCCCGATAATAGCTATGATTTTGTTGTGCTATTGAATGGGAAGGATTCTTGTTTTACTCGCATCTCCTCTATGGGACCAGAAAGCAAAAAAGAAGGCATCAGCGACTTTGAGGCACTGATCAGCCCGGAAATGCTGGCGATGGATTTTGTCGTTTTTCGTAATTATCTTCATCGCGAGCACCCGGGGTTATACCGCTTTAAGTCAAGGGAGATGCTTGAAGCTGTACTTGATAGCTGCTTGCTTTCGATAACAGGACCACAAACCAGGCTGGAATTTGCCAAAATGGTACTGTTTGCAATCAGTGAAATTCAGGACGGGCATACGGGTTCGAATATCTCTTCCATTTTGGTTGAAAGGTATTTGGAATCGACAAAACTGTTCCCGCTATATCTGTATTTTGTTAATAATAAGGCGTTTGTTAGCTGCAATAATACCGACAGCCTCCCAGTGGGAACTGAAATTTTATCGATTGACGACAAGCCGATTTTAGAAGTCAGAAAGAAGTTATTCAACTATCTCCCTTCCGATGGAAGTATTGAAACCAAGAAAAGCCAGACCCTTAATAATAATGGAGCATTCCCGTTTTTGTATTGCTGGATTTTTGGGATTAAAGACTTTTTTTCAATAACCTATAAAAAGAGCAATGGTAAAATTGGCAAAGTCCAGATCCCAGCACGACTCGCCAGCGATTTCGAGTGCAAAATCGGGGCCTACCGCAAGAACACTCAGATGCTAAGTATGGAATATCCGTGGAAGGGTGTTGGGCTGCTTACTATTAAAACCTTTGACAGGCGCCGACTGGAAGCAGCAGAGCAGGATTTTGAGAAGTTTCTTGCCAAGAGCTTTTCAGAGTTGAACGAAAGGAGGATTCATAATCTGGTAATTGACCTGCGTGACAATGCAGGCGGTCAGGATGAGTATGGGGCACTTCTTTATTCATACCTGACAAGTAAACCATTCAGGTATTATGCGTCGATAGAGTCGACCAGCAAGGTTTTTAAAAGGGAAGAGAATCTGTTACTTGGAACATTGTCTCCGCAGGTAAATAGATTTGCAGGTAATGTATTTGTCCTGATCAATGGTCTGACTTTTTCTGTCTCTGCCGAATTTTGCGCGATCGCAAAAAGTAATGAAAGAGCGATATTCATAGGTGAAGAAACAGGCGGAGGGTATTTGGGAAATACATCAGGTCAAACAATGAAAATAGAACTGCCGAACAGCCGCGTTCAGGTTATTATTCCAGGATTAAAATATCTAAATCAAGTCGAAGCATCCTTTTATACTGATAGGGGTGTTATTCCTGATTATCAGGTAATTCCGAATGTGCTTGACTATGTTAACGGAAGAGATACGCCTTTGCGGTACACTTATAATCTTATCGACCGTTTAAAAAAATGATCAGGGTTTGAATTTTAGGCTAAACACCCAATAT
Source organism: Dyadobacter sp. HNCC25DJ184 (assembly GCF_056895215.1). Lineage (NCBI taxonomy): Bacteria > Pseudomonadati > Bacteroidota > Cytophagia > Cytophagales > Spirosomataceae > Dyadobacter > Dyadobacter sp. HNCC25DJ184. The sequence continues at coordinate 83,242 of NZ_JBXHAQ010000014.1, forward strand.
TTTGAGGAATTCATGCTTATGGCTGCCTCCCAATGGAACTTCAATTTTGCCTAACATGATCCGGTTAGCCTGTAAGCTCGTCACTTTTGAAAGGTTGATATCAGAGGACAAGATACTGAAGCCCATCACCCGATAAGTCAGCATATTTTAACATTGGGTCAGCAAAATTTACATCAGGAAACTCGTTGAAGTTTTTTCGACGAGCACTTTTGTCCGTTTACCAGATGGAAAAAGGTATAATTGTCATCAGCCTGGCAACAGATTATGTTTTTGAGCTCGACGATAATAATTCCGTTTACGTAGGGTAAAGCAAATTTTTCGGGAAAAGGTGAGGCTGTCTGCATCTGTTGCCGGAGCAAATCAAGTTGCTGCTGGCTGATCCCAAAGCTACGCTCTGCTTTTTGTGCCGCCAGCATCAGGTCTTTGGGATCGGTAGGTTTAAGAAGGTAGTCTAGCGCACTGAATTTAAAAGCCTTTACTGCAAACTTGTCTTACACGGCTACAAAGACGTTAGTAAAATCGATGTATTCCAGGGTATCCAGCAATTGAAATCCATTCATGTTAGGCATCTCAATAACAAGAAAGACGACCTGGGGATGATGTGTCCTGATCGCCTCAAGGCCATCTTCCGCTTTGGTACAGTCATTCCAAAGCGTTTGGTTGCATCCTCTGTAAAAATGCCAACACTAGCACAAACCGCAACAAGCGGTAAAGCGAGCGCGGATGTGTACCTGTTTCTGCCAGTTCATCCGTTTGACGACTGGTTGACCTACTCTCCAAGCGCAGGGCTGGGCGGCCTAAAGCGGAGCACGTTTTTGCCAGGGAACTTGTCATCCTTGTATTTTTTGTGACAATTCTTCCAGCATTTCCATTAGTTCTTCCAGGTTTACCGGCTTGCTGATATAATCATTCATCCCTGCGGCAAGGCATTGCTGCCGATCTTCCTGCAGAGCATTGGCCGTCATAGCAATTATGTAAGGCCTGGCAGGGTTAGTTTCCCTGATCTTTTTAGTCGCTTCAAGACCATCCATACCAGGCATCTGTACATCCATTAATATTAAGTCAAACTCTTTTTTTTGCATCGTCCTTTTCACAGCTTCCAGGCCATCGGTAACCATCTCAACCTGGTAGCCAAGCTTACCCAACACTTTCAGGATCACAATTTGATTCACTTTGTTATCCTCTGCAACCAATATCTTCAAAGGATATTTTTTGGAAAAATCCTGATACAAAATTTTACGACTACTGCTATTATCGTCCGTGACCTGGATTTCGGTTGCTCCAGAATGGGGCTGATCGCCTGGCTGGGTTTGATCCAGTGAAATCTGCTTCCTGGCAACAATCGAAAAATAGAACGTACTGCCCTCGCCTTCATTGCTGGTCACACCAATGGTTCCCCCCATAAGGTTCACCAGCTTTTGACAAATGGCGAGACCCAGGCCAGTGCCGCCGTATTGTCGGCTTGTCGAAGAGTCTACCTGTGAAAAAGCCTTAAACAGGCGATTCCTCTTGCTTTCGGAAATACCAATCCCGCTGTCCCTGACTTCAAAGTACAATCCGACCTGGTTGTCATCTGACCTGCCATCCAGGCTTACACGCAACATCACCTCGCCCTCGTTGGTAAACTTAATGGCGTTCCCTATCAAGTTGATCAAAATTTGACGAAGCCTCTGCCCGTCGCCAATCAGTTGCTCGGGCACATCGTGACTGATTTTATACAACAGATTTAGCCTCGACTCGACCATTTTTGGCATAAAAACATCCATCACATCTTCGATGCAGTTCCTGAGATTGAAAGCTCTTTCTTCCAGTTCCATATTCCCGGACTCTATTTTGGAAAAGTCCAGAATATCATTGATCACAGTGAGCAAGCTACTACCGCTAGCCTGTATAGCTCTTGTGTAATTGAGTTGTTCTTCATCCAGGTCGGTTTCCGCCAACAGCGAAGCCATACCAATTACCCCGTTCATAGGAGTCCGGATCTCATGGCTCATGACAGCCAGAAAGGAGCTTTTTGCAAGGCTGGCCAACTCTGCCTCCTTCTTCGCTTTTTTTTCTTCCTCAATCGCGATTTCCGCGACTTGTTTTGCTTTCCTTTCTTCTTCGATCGCCGCTTCGAGTTGCATGGTGCGCTGTCTGACTTTTGTTACAAGCAATTTCTTCTGCCTGCGGCTGGAATGGGTGCGGAGTTTGTAAGTAAGGATCAACAGGCCGGTAATGCCAATCAGCGAAATCAGCCTGAACCACCAGGTATGCCAGAACGGCGGGGTAATGATAATTTTTACAAAATTGCCTTTGTTATTCCATACCCCATCGTTGTTGGATGCCCTGAACCTGAAAGTGTAAGTTCCGGGGTCAAGATTTGTGTAAGTGGCCGTCCGCTTGTTTCCAACATAACTCCAATCTGGATCAAACCCTTCCAATTTGTATGCATACTGGTTTTTCTCAGGAATAGTATAACTGAGTGAGGCAAATTGAAATGTAAATACGGACTGTTTGTAAGAAAGAGTAATAGACTTCGTATCGCTGATATCGCTTTTCAGAATGGCGGATTTATCACCCACGGCAACCGTTTTATTGAAGATCTCGAAGCTGGTAAGATAAACCGGGGGAATGAAGGCATTATACCTGATACTGTCGGGAAAGAATGTGCTGAAACCATTCACGCCACCAAAAAACATCTGCCCGGCTTTGGTAACAAAGCACGAGTTGTCACGGAATTCATTGCTTTGAAGCCCGTCATTCACCCCAAAATTCCGGAAGGTTTTGCTTGCGATATTGAGCCGCGAGATTCCTTTGTTTGTACTCAGCCACAAGTTTTTCTTTGAGTCTTCCAGCATTGCAAAAACCACGTTACTGGCCAGGCCGTCTTTTTCGGTAAAGGCTTTGAATGTTTGTTTATGGGTATCAAAGTAATTAAGCCCTCCCCCCACAGTTCCTATCCACAAATTGCCGCCAGCCGCTTCCCGAATGCACTGCACCTTATTATGGGACAGGCCAGAGATATTTTTCGGGTTGCGCTGATAACGTGTAAAATGCTGATTGTCACTTTCCAGTTTGTTCAGCCCGTTATAGGTTCCTACCCAGATTACCCGATTCTTATCCTGGAAAACAGTTGTCACAATGTCCGAGCTAATACTCGTACTGTCACCGGGGTCAGTACGATAATGTTTGAATTTCTTGCTTTTGATGTTGTAATAGTTCAATCCACCGCCCCAGGTCCCGATCCATAAATTCCCGTCTATATCGGTAAAAAGGTTGTTGACATCAGCAATGGAAAGACTATTTGCATCCTTGGTATTTGGCAAATGGTGTTTCGCAATGCCTGTTTTGGTGTTAAAAAGATCGAAGCCGCCTTCGTGGTATCCCAATCCCAGTACATCGGCAGAAACCCGTACGATAGAAATCACATAGTCATTGCTGATTGAATTTGCATTTCGGGGATCGTGCCGGTAACTTTTAAAAGTGTTCTGGTCATAGTTAAATACATTCAGGCCTCCGCCATCTGTGCCAATCCATATTTTATTCTCCGAACTGTCCCCACATAATGAGAGCACTACATTATCGGTAAGGCTCCCCGGGTCCCCCTGTATGTGCCTGTAAGAAAGAAATTTTTCACCAAACTTCGGCAAGAGATCGACGCCACCGGCATAGGTTCCCACCCAAATATTTTCCGCTTCATCCTGATAGATTGTGTATACAGAATTATTGCTTAAGGAAGCATGATCGTTGGGTTTGTGTTTGTAATTCAGAAATTGCCCTTTACGCCTGTCGTAAACACTGATTCCCCCATTTTCAGTCCCTATCCAAAGTTTGCCGTCCCTGGCCTCAAGAATGGAAAGAATGTCGTTCTGCGCAATAGAATTGGGATCAGTCGGTCTATGGAAAAAGTGATGGAAAGACTTATTCTTAGGATTGTAAACAAACATGCCTTCCCCTTTCGTGCCAATCCACAAATTCCCACGATGGTCCATACTCAAAGCTCTGATTGGCGGTTTCGGAGAACAGTTGCTGCAGTTGATATCAATGCTTCTACTGGTATACCTGTCGTTGCGGATTGTGACCTGGTACAGCCCGTTTCCGGTTCCCAGCCACAGCGAACCTTCGCTATTTTCTTCAATGCGGTAGACAGGATTTTTAGTTTTGCTGTCCTGCGTGTGCCCGGGGCGTAAAAACAGTGTAAACGTCTTTTTCTGCCGATTAAACAGAAACAACCCTTGCTGCGTAGCCAGCCAGATCCTGTTTTTGCTATCCTCAAAAATGTCGTTGATATCCAGAGTTATGTAGTGAACAAAACTGTTTTTGTTTCTGTCAAATCTGTCCAGCCCATTGGAAGTCGCAACCCACAAATTGCCCTGCTTATCTTCTAGCAAATCCTGGATATAACTATCCGAAATACTGTTTTTATCATAAGCGTCATGTTTGTAATGTGTAAAAACGTAACCGTCATATTTATTTAATCCATCTTCAGTTCCAAACCACATGAAACCCTTTTTGTCTTTCAGTATTGCCGAGACGTGGCTTTGTGCGAGTCCTTCATTTGTGGTAAGGTGGGTGAATTTTACACTCTGGGCATGAACAACTATATTTAGTACCCAACAAATAAACGCGATAACTACTGCCTGTTTCATTTGATTTGGATATGGGCGTCTGATCTGGCGTACAAAATATGCATTGATCCAATAAATTGTTCCCTTTTTGCAAATGAAGTTCGTTATAATAATTCACACAATATATAAAAATTAATTCTACAAGAGGATTTCCATTAAATATGTGTTTAATCAAGCTGCTCGGCAAATATTTTGAAAGGAATATCAAACTCCACTAGCGATGGCAGCTGTTCGTTTTCCGGAGTACCAACATCAAAATACATTTCTTCAAACTCGCTTTCAGCGGCTGATTGCGAATAGTTGATCAAGTTGTCGCGTACCAGCAGTCCTTTTTCATCCATCAGACTTACTATATCAAACTGATCTGGATCTACAAAAGTCATCGGACGTCTAGCAGTATGTGTTGAAGCATCCAGATCAACGAAAAGGCATTCTGATCTTATATTGTGTTTAAGGGCAAAATAGATATATCAAAAGAAATTTACCGACACCTCCCTTTGCTTGGATTATGAAATGTTTAGGGTTTGAAATGTTAATAATAATTCGTCTTTTTTTCAATCCAGATTGACGGCAAAATCAAAATCTGGTGAGTACAGATTTTTAAAAGCATTTAAAGTATTGAAAATAAGCGTTTTGTGAATTAGATTCAGTTCGGTCCAGACCGCCAGATAACAAATCAAAATTAGTTAAAAGCTTGAAAATCATAGGTTTGCAAGCTTTTTTGTTTTTCTCCCGCCGCTCAAATTATTCAAATTCTCTCAATCCTTAGGGGATAAATTAATCAGCAGGTTGTTCGGTAAATGAACATCTTGACCGAAGCCAGATTGAAATGTAGATTTGATAACCAAAAATAAGATTGAGTGTATGGAAACGAGACTAAGTATTCTGTTTTATGGCAAGAAAGCAAAGATTTTTACGGTTCATTAACCTTCTTTTACCGATCCTTAACACACGCCAGGATAACAACTTTTAGCTTTGCGGCCACCGCAGTGGGGGCCACCGCTGTGGTTGAAATCCCTGAAAGCAAAAAAGGAAATGAAAGAACTGTATTCGTATATACTGCTCTAATTTCGCTACGCGATACCTTTTGGACTGCCGATGCTTTCTGTGACAATTTTTTAATTGATATTTGAGATAAATGACCATTTCGACCAAAACATCCATGAAAAAGCAACGCCTCATTTTGATTATTTCCTTTTTATTAGTTGTATTTCACGTCAACGCGGATGATCTGGACGATTTCATCCGGAGCCAAATGCAGAAGCGGGGTATCCCCGGTTTGTCCCTCGCTATCATTCAGGACGGAAAAATCTTGAAGGCGCAGGCGTATGGATTTATTGATAAGGAAGGAAAGATACCTGTCACGACGAGCACTTTATTTCAGGCAGGCTCGGTCAGTAAATCGGTTGCGGCTATGGGCGCTCTGTATCTTGTTGAACATAATAAACTTTTTCTGGATGAAGACGTTAATGTAAAACTTAAAAGTTGGAAAGTTCCTGATAATGAATTTACAAATGACAAAAAGGTTACACTGCGCGGGATACTAAGTCATACCACCGGCCTTACAGTGCACGGATTCCCGGGATACGCTGTAGGGGTGACGATCCCTTCGGTAGTTCAGATTCTGGATGGAACAACTCCGGCCAGTACGCCTCCGGTTCGCGTTGACTTTGTTCCGGGCTCCCGTTGGAGGTATTCGGGTGGTGGCTACACCGTCATGCAACAACTGATAGGGGATGTGACTGGTGCTGTTTTTCCTGGCTTTATGAAAAATAATGTTCTTTCGCCACTTGGTATGAAAAACAGTACCTACCAACAACCTTTACCTCCAGAACTGGCAAAATTGACGGCATCCGGTCACTACAACAATCGAAGTGTAGTAGAAGGTCGCTGGCACGTTTATCCTGAGATGGCAGCAGCAGGATTGTGGACTACACCGTCCGATCTGGCTTTATTCGCGATTGGTATTCAGAGTGCTTATGCTGGAAAACCAGGACATGTATTATCTCAGTCCATGACCCGCCAGATGTTGACAGAACAGAAAAACAGGGATGGTCTTGGTGTTTTTTTGCAGGGTGACAGTACTACGCTCCGCTTCGGTCACAGTGGGCGCGACGAGGGGTTTGATGCGTTGCTTACCGCTAGCGTGGGCAAAGGACAAGGCATTGTGATCATGATCAATGCGAACGACAACTCGCATATGATGAACAGGATTGTTGATTTTATCGCTGGCTATTACCACTGGGATGGATTTCCTGTAAAGACCAAACCGGCCGCAGTAGCTGTGGATTCCCAAACTTTAACGGCCTTCGAAGGTCGGTATGAATTATTTAATAATCGAATTGTCACTTTTGAAGCAGAGAATCAGCGACTTTTTACCATAGAAGATGGTTTTGTTGATGAAGAATTTCTGCCCGTCGCAAATAATACGTTTACATCGACTGACCGTAATGTTTCTGTGACATTCATTCCCGACGCCAATGGAAATGTAACCGGCTTCACGCTTAAAGATAAAGAACAAGGCTATGAGCGAACAGTGCCACGTATCGGGCCGCTTACGGATCCCCATAAAATCAATGCCGATCCTGATCCGTCGCGCACACCCAAAATCATGGCGGCTTTGCAGGCTATGGTAAAAGGTGGTAAAATACTGGAAGAGGCATCAGGCCTCACTTTGGGAGCCAAACGCGATTTTGCAGGAGGAATGCGAGAGCCGGAAACTTTGAAATCATTAACTTTTATTCATTCAGAAAACGTCGCTGGCCGGGGAATTCAACGCCATGAAAGCGACGTAAGCGAAATCGTAACTTACCAATTGAAGTCCAATCAGCCGGACACCTATATACTCGTCCATCTGACCTCCGACGGCTTGGTTACGGATTGCGATCTTGTGGAAAAATAATAGCTGTTTGAAGCGAATTATACAGGCACTTCGTTGGCGGGAATAATTTTTTCCCGCTGCTGCTCTACCGTTTATGCATTGCAATATTCACTGCTGGGCGTGCCGCTCGTTAAATTTGCACTTAAAAACCGAGGTATTAGGGGAGGCACGGAGCGGAATAGCCAATCCTTTCGCCTTTCCAACAGGACTTTGTGGCAATCGTTTGGAATATTCCTGCTGCATCCGTGTAATGACTATCGTTTTTTTACAAATATTGAACTGGCAAGTTGCCCATTACCCTCATTGGGCAATATAACCGGTACTCCATTTTTCCAATACGTAGGACTCTTAATAGAGTTATATAGACCTTCACCTGCCACATATACGTCATTGTTAAACACAAAAACACTGGAGACCAGAATGGCCCCGGGAAGGCTTTGGGGTATGCCGTTTTTCCAGAGTTTTGCAGCTCTGGTGTTGTCGTAATACTGCAAATTTCCAACGCAGTATACATCTTTACCTGAAACGGCTATATCAACTGCTTCTGAAACGAATTCTGAGCCATTTGTGAGGAAAGTGCCGACCCCATTTTTCCAATATTTGGCTCTTCTAACGATGTTGCCGCTTTCACTTCCAGCAACATATACGTCATTGCCTGATACAGCAACTGAGGTTGCGAAGGAAGTGTTCAGAGGGTCGCCCAGGGTTACAACTGTCCCGTTTTTCCAATAAACGGCGGTTTCATTTTGGAAGTTAAGTGAACCTGCTACGTATACATCTTTGCCAGCAACAAAAATTCCTCGTGCGCGGGAATCTCTAACGTTAGCTTCATTCAATGGTACTGCTACGCCATTTTTCCAATAAGCAGCCTGCATTTTTGATTGCACGCTATTAAGGCCATCTCCAGTGATATATACATCTCCCTCTGAAACTACAACATCATATAATAGCTTCGCAGGTATCCCATTTTCAACATTTGATACAACGCCGTTCTTCCAATATTGCCCAGTAAAAGGGGAATATATGACATTGCCACTCGCTGACGCGTCCCCCACAACGTATATGTCGTTGTCCGATACAAAAATTCCCCTGGTATTTGCAAAATTATTAGGGGTGGCCAGATTTACAATCTCACCATTTTTCCAGTATTGGCCATATGTTTTATATGTGTTTGAAAAAGTGACATAGACATCTGCAGGTATATCAGGGTTTACGTCCAGGTTAGGCTTCTTTTTGCAAGACAAACAGAGCAGGCAAAGAGAAAAAAATAGAAAACTATATGCGTTTTTCACAAGAGGTATGAAGTTCTACAAAGATTTTTTGAGGTCCAAAGGTAAACGCATCTTCACAATTAGCAAAGTAACCACCTGACTGCTTATAGCCGGCTTTCCGATTTGTCGGGACACTTTCATCATTTGTCGAAAGGTAATTGATAAGTTATGATCACGTACATTTTCCCAGGCGTATCTCCAATGCCTTCCACGGGTACGGCGGGGCTCTGAGCATCGAAGGGCTGAATACCAGAAGCGTCCGCACGGCCGCCAGGATAAACAGTTTTTCTGAATGACTCCTAAGGCCTGTACAGTATTAACGGCAAGATTTGCCCAGGCGTTAGTGAAATTGCACCGGACAGGATGACCGACTGGTCCGGATCAGTGTAGTGGGCCGGCCCATCACCTAGGTTCGTTTATCTACACAAAACTTCTATTTGTATGCGGTTTTTCACTAATCGGAATTAAAAGGAAGTATCGGTAGATATTGAATTAAGCAATACTACATCCTTATTAATATGCCGCTATTTTTAGAGAAGCAACAGGTCGGAATATTTATATCTTTACTTCTTCTTTTTTCCCTTAAATCTTCTGCACAGCGTGTCTTTGTTCATACCATTGAAGGGGTAAGCCGTAGCTTCCTTTATTATTCCAATAGCACTAACAACGAATACAATAGTAACAGGCCTGTTGTAATCATTTTGCATAAAAAAAGCGAAACTGCTCGGGATGCTTTTGCTAAAGCGGCCTGGAAATCTATGAAAGAACCAGTAATCCTGATTTTTCCCAATGCTGTCGAAAATGTCTGGGATTGTAAAGACGAAGCTGCGGCCGATAAAGAGGTACGGTTTTTAAAATTCATTCTTACGGATACCTATAACAATTTCCACCATAACCGAAACCGGGTATTCATTGTAAGTGATAAAGACAATGAATGTATTGTACAAAAGTTCCGGCAGCAGTATCCCAAGGTATTAACCGATCATGAAACCTGGAAGGCCAGTATGAATGATAGTCTGACTTCACTCAGCAGCGTTCAGAATTTGCTGTCGAAAAACATTCATGCCGATTCTACATATTCACTATGGGACGATCCAGCGGTACGAAAAAAGATGGATCCGATTGATTCTCTTAAAGGATACCGGCTACATAACCGCTTGATTCTCGAGGTCAGATACGGCGGGTTCGCGATGCTGGGTTCTGTGAAGACCGGAATTAAGGATGGAACCTACGCTAAATTATACAATTCCCGCTCCTTTTTGGATATACATCTGACAAAATGGATGAATGATTCTATGGCATGGTTCATCGACATTGGAAGACTGAAAGTACCTCAAACACAGGAAATGACGGCTAGCGGTAGTATAAGAACAGGGGGTGGAATGATCATGCCTCTCACATTAGGTTTTAAATATGCGCTTCCAAGGGTCAGGGGCCGCCCTTATTTTTTACTGGGATCAGGTGTCATGCAGGTAATGGTGTTTGGGGGCAAGATGAATCCGGGTTCAATGACCTCGGGAGTCAGACCTAACCTGAATTCTGAGATGAGAATGGTATTTCATACTACCATAGGGACCGGCATTGATCTACGGGTTACAAAGCGTTTCACGGTCGGAGCCCACCTTCGGTACCTGCATTCTGCAAATTTTGAGAGTGCTGGTGAAGTCGATGCGATAAGAGGTCTGAATCTTAACTTCGGGTTAGGCTATATCATCAATGCTAACAGCCTTAAAAAGCTTCCGTTTCCCCTTAGCTATAAAAAATGAACAAGTATTATATGTCTTTTTCCCTAAGTACTTATAGTGGTATTTTACTACTTTTCATTGCAGCCGCCACTACGGCCTTTGGACAAAGCAAATTTACAATCAGCGGAACAATGAAGGACAAGTCCAACGGCGAAACTCTTATCGGGGCGAGTATCTTTGTGAAGGAAAGCCAGTCATCTGGTGCCGCTACCAACGTCTATGGCTTCTACTCCATAACTCTACCCCAGGGTAAGTATACTTTGGAATACTCCTATATAGGTTATGAAAAGATCGTAAGAGAGCTGGTGCTGACCAGCAATGTTACGGTGGATATCGAATTGCCTGCTTTGTCCAGGACTCTTGATGAAGTCAAGATCGTTGACGAAAGCCGGATATCCACTTCCCGCAACTTTGAAATGAGTGTGAATAAGCTCGATATCAAAACCATTCAAAAGCTCCCGGCGCTTATGGGCGAAGTTGATATTGTCAAGAGTCTTCAGTTTCTGCCTGGAGTCAGCCAGGTTGGTGAGGGTTCATCAGGCTTCAACGTCCGCGGAGGAAGTGTAGGGCAGAACCTTGTGTTGCTCGACGAAGCGCCGGTCTACAACTCTTCACATATGCTCGGTTTCTTTTCGGTTTTTAATCCTGACGCGGTTAAGGATGTAAAACTTTACAAGGGGGCGATCCCGGCTGAATATGGAGGACGGATCAGCTCGGTACTTGATGTCCGTTTGAAGGAGGGAAATAACAAAAAGACGGAAGTTGATGGCGGGGTTGGGTTTATTTTCAGCAGACTGGCTGTTCAGGGACCGCTGGTCAAGGATAAAGCCTCCTATCTAATAGCCGTCCGGAGATCCTATATTGACGGGCTCGCCAAGCTGCTGACCAGCAACAATTTTGGATTAAACTTTTATGATATAACTCTTAAAACGAATTACACTTTAAACCAGAAGAACCGCCTGTATCTCTCGGGTTTCTTTGGCCGTGACAATTTCGGGCTTTCGGACGATGCGAAATTCAACTGGGGCAACAAATCGGGCACGCTACGATGGAACACGGTTATCAATAGTAAGTTGTTTGCCAATGTCTCAGCGGTATTCAGTAATTACAATTACAACCTGGGTTTCAATCAGGACGAGAACAATAAGTACAGCTGGAGTTCCTCAATCAGCAATTACGTATTCAAACCTGATTTTAGCTATTTCATCAATAGTAATTCAGAAGTAAAATTCGGTCTGGAAAGTTCGTATTATCAGTTCAGTCCATCCAATACAGTGGGAACTACCAATGGAGAGACAGTTGATAGCAGCCAGCCCAAAAAATATGCTTTGGAGCTGGCCGGATACGTCAGCCACAGGCTCAAATTAGGCTCGAAGCTGGAAATGCAATATGGCCTCCGATTTTCGTCTTTTAATTATCTTGGGCCTGGCACGGCATATACTTACAACGATACCATTCCAGGCAGAAAACGAACCGCGATTGCCGAAAAACAATATAAAAGCGGGCAATCGATCGCAAAATACAGCAATCCGGAACCTCGCATCTCCGCGAAATACCAGGTTAACGACAGGACATCGGTCAAAGCAAGTTTTAGCCGCACGGCGCAGTATGTGCACTTTATTTCCAATACCAGCGCCTCCAACCCGCTTAATATCTGGACACCGAGTACCAATAACATCAAACCAGCGGTGGGCAACCAGTATACTGTAGGTTATTTCAGCGATCTTGGACGGAATGCGGATTATGAGTTCTCGGCCGAGGCCTTCTATCGCAATACGGTCAATGAGATTGACTACATCAATGGAGCTGAACTTCTGAACAATGACCGCCTGGAAGGTGATCTGCTGAGTGGTAATGGCCGGGCATATGGGTTGGAACTGTACCTCCAAAAGAAAAGGGGGCTGATTACCGGCTGGGTGAGTTATACATTGAGCCGCTCGGAACTTAGAGTTGATGGGATTAACAATGGAAAATGGTATCCCACCCGTTTCGATCAAACCCATAATCTGAAAATTGTAGCTTCCTATACCATTAATCCAAAATGGTCCACCACTGCTGATTTTGCACTGACAACCGGTACACCTACAACTTACCCAAATCAACGCTATATATCACAGGGTATTCTAATTCCTTACAATACAAATAACGCCCGTAACGACGCTCGGTTAACAGCTTATCACCGGCTTGATCTTTCGCTGAGAATGGAAGGCAAAATACTGAAAAACAATGGCCAACCAAGGAAAAACCGTGATTACTGGGTTTTCTCAGTTTATAACGTATATGGTCGTCGCAATGCATTTTCAACCTATTTTACCCAATCATCCGACCGGGTTACTGCCTATCAGCCAATACAGACTCAGGCGCACCGGGTATCTATCATAGGATCTATGGTTCCGTCCGTTTCGTACAACTTTAAATTTTAAAAAAAGCGTGGAATATAATATGATATCGACAGCCATTCAAACCTGTTTGAGATACTTTTGCTTATTCGGGACCCTGCTTTTATGGGCGTGTGACGATGAAATTGATTTACAAACTTCCTCGGCCGATCCAATACTGAATATAGATGCCTGGATTAATAACAAGCCTGAAACTCAGCATATTTATCTTACACTTACCCAGGATTATTTTGACAATAAAAACCTGCCGCCCGTTGTTTCCGGGGCTATTGTAACGGTTACCGATAACGATGGGAGGATATTTGAATTTACGGAAGACAGTAGCAACGTGAACGGAGCTTACAGCTGGCATCCTGCAAAGGGGGAGACACTTGGCGTCGTTGGGACAAGCTATACGCTAAAAGTGGTCTACAAGGGAGAAACTTATACAGCCAAATCTGTAATGAACCGTGTTCCACCGGTAGACAGTCTTACCTTATCTTATCAGGAGGGACCGGGCATGTTGGACGATATCTACCGTGCAGAATTTTGGGCAACAGATCCGATGGGCAAAGGAGATACTTACTGGATAAGGGCTTACAAAGATGGACAGTTACTTAATAAAGCAAGTGAAATTATTACGGCGTATGATGCTGGAACTTCGTCAGGCAGCGGTTTTGATGGTGTGACATTCATTTCGCCCATTAGAGTGGGGATGAATGCAGACGATGTAGATGATGACGATAGACCTGTTTCTCCTCTGGTCAACGGGGATTCGATGTATGTCGAGATTCATTCAATTAACCTGGTATCATTTAACTACCTGGCAGAGGTTATTTCTCAGGCCGATAGAATGGGCGGTATATCAGAGCTATTTACCTCTGCTCCGCTTTCCAACGTGTCAACCAACATCGTAAATTCCAATGCTAACGGATCAGCCGTGGTGGGTTTTTTTAATGTAGCTGCCGTATCCGGCAGAGGGAAGAAATTTTATTTCTAAACTGGATATTAAACCTGAATATATACAGTTTTTACTTCATTTTCTACAATCGGGCGGCACTGGCAACAAGACATGATCATACATCGTAATTGAATCTAAGCAGACAAACACCAATTATGATGAGATTCAATTTATGTTTTGGCGCATTTCTAGTGTGCCTTGCTATTTCGTGCAAAGAGCCGGATTCGGGTAGTGCTACGCCGGATTGGACCAGTGAAAGTCACGGTAATGAAACAGCTCCTGATTATGAGCAGGTCCTTCCTCAAGAGAAGGTTAACACCATTGAGATACGAATGACTTCCAGCGACTGGCAAGCCATAAGGACCGATATGCAGAGCAAATTTGGTTCTGATTTTGGAGCAGGAGGCGGACAGACGCCCGGTGGTGATTTTCCTGGAGGAGAAATACCTGTTGACACAACCGGGTTAGGACCAATGCCGGGTATGGACACGACTAATGTAAACTTTCCGGGGGGAAACGGGAATATCGGTGGAAATGGCAACTTCGGAACCGGCGATCCCAATTACGTTGCAGTATCGTTAACCTACGGCGATAAGGAATGGTATAAGGTCGGATTCCGGCTCAAAGGAAACTCAAGCCTGTCGAGCGCGTGGCGAACCGGTAATTACAAACTTCCGTTCCGCCTCGACTTTGATGAATTTGAAGACCAATACCCGGAGATCAAAAATCAGCGTTTTTACGGGTTTAACGAACTTTCGTTTTCTCCGGGTTATAACGACAACTCACTGATCAGGGAGAAGGTTGCATCGGACATTTTTCGGATGGCAGGCGTAGCATCTGCAAAAACAGCTTTTTACAAGGTATATATCGACCTTGGCGACGGCCTGAAGTATTTTGGTGTCTACACAGCGGTTGAGGTTATTGATGACACCATGGTGAAAGATCAGTTTGGCGAGGGTTCAGGAAATATTTATAAGCCGGAGTCAACCTTCAAGAGCTTTACACAGAGCGAGTTCGAAAAGAAAAATAACAAAACTCAGAACGATTACAGTGATGTGGAGAGCACTATTGCCACGCTTAACAGCAGCGAGCGAACGAGTAATCCAACAGCCTGGCGGGCAAATCTGGAGAAGACTTTTAATGCAGATTATTTTATGAAATGGCTTGCTGTCAATACAACGATGGTCAATTGGGACACTTACGGGAGTATGGCACATAATCACTATTTATATAACTTGACAGGCAAAGGGCTCACCTGGATTCCCTGGGATAACAATGAAGCTATGAGCAGCAGAGGCACCGGCGGCAACGGGGGAGGAATAGGAGGTGTGGGACAGGGCCTGTCGTTATCCTTGTCGGAGGTGAACAGCAGCTGGCCGCTCATCAGGTACATGATGGACGATGCCGTTTATCAGCAAAGTTATAAGGAATATGTGCGCGCATTTAACGATGAGGTGTTTACCTATTCGAAAATGTCAGAGTTGTTTGACCGCTACTCGAATTTGATCTCTCCGTATGTGATAGGACCCGATGCGGTAGAACAAACCAATTACAGTTATACTACTGCAACGGCTTTTAAACAGGAACTCACTACCCTTAAAGAGCACGTTTCCAAACGTAACGAGGCCGTAAAGACTTACCTCAAGTAATTTTAAACATAAACGTGCGAAAGATGAAATATCTGCTGTTGGTTTTAACCCTCGCAAGTGTCACTTTGTGTGCCGCTCAGAAGAAAAAGGAAGTGAAAAAGTATAACATTGCTGCCACGACCATCACAATTACGGATTACACCGGAGAAAAGGAGATTGTACGCAATGACTCTCACCAAAAATTTGATAAACATGGAAATACGGTCGAGGAGATCAAATATGATAAGTCCGGGAAGATAAAGGAAAAAATAATAAGCAAATTCAATCAGTTTGAAGATAAGTCCGAGGAGATTGTCGTAGATGCCGACAACAAGCTTCTTCGAAAAGAAACTTATCAGTTTAACGAGCTAGGCGAAAGAATAGGTGAAATGCGGTACGACGGAAAACTTGCACTGGTTAGCAAGTCTACGTATATACTGGATCGTAGGGGATTGAAAAAAGAAAAGAAAACATTCGACCCTTCCGGAAAACTCATCCTGGTTAAAAAGTATCGCTACAATGACTGAATTATTGATACATGATATCAGGAAGAAAGTTGAAGACCTGCCGCCGGTTACGCTGGCTGAAATGGAGAACGTCAGGCTGATGGATAGGATTGATTCAAAGTTTGTAATCCCTGCGGCGCGACTGCCCCGAATACTTGGCAGCTTAAAGGAAAATTACCGGGTAGTTGAGATTGACCAGCTCAGAATTTGCCAGTATCAAACGCTCTATTATGACACTCCCGACTTGATGCTTTATAAGGAACATCTTGGAGGCAGGCTCAACCGGTATAAGGTCAGGCAGCGAAGCTATGTGGAGTCAGGATTATCTTTTACCGAAGTCAAATTCAAAAATAACAAAGGGCGTACGATCAAAAATCGGATCCGGATCAAATCAAAGGGGAGGATATCTGATCTGCCCAGTATCGACCTGGAAAGCAATTGTTTTTTAAGCGGTGTTCTTCCTTTCGATCCTGGCGCTCTGAGGGCTGTGCTACGCGTGGATTACCAAAGAATTACATTGGTTAATCACAAAGGGACTGAGCGGGTCACCCTTGACCTGAACCTTTGTTTTCACAACCAATTCGTGTGTAGTGCATATTCTCAGGTTGTCGTTGCAGAGGTAAAACAAGATAGGAACTGCCCTTCGCCATTTCTTGATTTGATGAAAAATGAGCAATTCAAGAAAGGCTCTTTAAGCAAATATTGTATCGGTATCATCAGTTTATATCCTCAAATTCGATACAATCGGTTCAAAAGAAGATTCAATGATTTTTACAAGCTGAATAAAACAAGTTATGGACATACTCCAGCAAATACTTTCTCAGGACGCACTTCCGGGGTTCCAATGGTTCGATAAACTTTCTGCCAAATTTTTTCTCAGGCTCGGAACCGACCTGCTGACAATTTTTGTACTGATACGTGTCATCTATTACAGAATTTATCGAAAGGCGGATCTCTTCCTCACGTTTTTTGCTTTCAATCTGATTATTTTCCTGATCACCTATCTGCTTAATAAAGTCCAGATGTCGATAGGTGCTGCTTTCGGGCTATTCGCAGTATTTTCAATGCTGAGATACAGAACCGAGGGATTGTCGGCGAAGGACATGACCTATCTCTTTGTGGTGATTTCAGTGGGGCTTATCGCTGCGATTATCAAAGGTGGCTGGGATGAGATCGCCCTCATAAATTCCATGATTTTATTTTGTATATACCTTTTGGAAAGTAATTGGCTCATTAAAAGGGAATATGCCAAGACCGTATTTTACGACCGCATCGAATTGATTATGCCAGACAAGCGACCGGATTTAATTCGCGACCTGACTGCAAGGACCGGACTTGTAATCCACAGGGTCGAGATCAAAGACCTCGACTTTCTTAAAGATTCGGCACAAATTACCATTTACTACCACCAGAGTGAACCCATCAGCTATGTTGAAACTACGCAGCAGGAAACAGTACTTGCCTCATAAATTTTTCTTAATTGTCCTCTTCACAGTTGGCATACACAGCTTTAACTATGCACAGGCTCCCGAAATGGGATTGTGGACGGGAATCAATCTTGAGAAAAATATAACGCGTTCATTTTCTATTCATATGAATGCTCAGGTACGTTATAGAGATAATCTGGCTGTCAGAAGTGCATTACTGGGGGAGCTCGGATTGTCGTATAAGATCAGTAAGAGATGGGAGATTACTGGTTATTACCGGAACATTTCCCGGAGGAAATGGAATGACGAATTTTACAAATATACTTACCAACCTTTTCATCGGTTCTACGCAGATTTGTCATATGACCAGAAATGGTGGAAGGTTAAGTTTGACTACCGGTTAAGATACCAAAACCAGTTTAAGGACGATAGTGACGGTGAGGGGCAGGACAAAAGCTATGTCCGAAATAAGCTTGAAATTTCATACCCCAACCATAGCAGGTTTAAGCCATACCTGTCAGCGGATCTTTTTTATAGAACAGGAACAGGTTTTGATCAGATTCGCAACAAAGCAGGCGTCGAAGTGGAGATTACCAAAAGACAATCCGTTGATTTATATGGTTTTACAGACTATCAGTTGATTGGTATTCAAGAGAACAGGTTCAACTTTGGAGTAATTTATCGGGTGAAGTTTTGAAATTTATTCATTTGAGAGCTATATCCCTGCTTTTGCAACGCTAGGGTCTAATTATCAGTATACACAAGAGAACAACTTCGATTATAGCCAAACTACCCATGCTAAAACTTATCCGGCCAAATTATCTTTTAAATTATCGGTTTTGGCTGCATGTAACCGGATGGCTTGTGTTTTTTGCTTCTCCTTTGATCTTGCCAATTCCAATTTTCAAACAACTTCCCCAATATTATGTCAGTTACCTGCTCATCGCCAGGACCGTTATCAATGTGCTCCTGATTGGCGTATTTTATCTGAACCTCTATCATTTAACACCCCGATTATTATCAACAAAAAACTTATTTGGGTTCTTTTCATATCTGATATTGTTGTTCCTAGCGGTGATATTATTGGATCATTTGTTGCTTCAGGCGATCAGAGCTGATCTACAGGTGTACTTTGCGAAAACGGAGACCTATGATCCCTTTTTAAAGGAATTGTCAGGAAATGGTCTTCCAAATCCACGACAGATTTTGGCAAATCTGATACTATTTGCACTGATTGTGCTTTCCAGCTCATTATGGGCCGTTTTAACAGACAGATTGCGTCAACAACAATTCAGTCAGCAAATACTTTATGAAAAAACCAGTGCTGAATTGGCCGTTCTCCGTCTTCAGATCAGCCCACATTTCCTTTTTAATACGCTCAACAATATTCGCTGGCTTACCCGAATTAAGTCCGACCTGGCTGAGACTTCGGTGATGGAACTGTCTGAGATTCTGAGGTATATGCTCTACCAGGTTTCCCTTCATAAAGTGGACCTGACCGATGAGGTAACTTATCTTAACAGGTATGTTAATTTACAAAAACTAAGGATTCATCAGGATGCGGAGGTCGACTTTACCTGCAGCGGTTACTACCAGGGTGTTAAAATTGAACCGCTGCTCTTGATGCCTTTTGTTGAGAATGCGTTCAAGTTTGGTGTCCATTCTGACCTGCCTTCCCGAATATCAATCTATCTCATAGTGAAAGGTTGTGAATTGTTATTTACATGTGTAAATCAGTGTTTCGACTTAACGAACGATGAGCAGGTACCGGGCACGGGGCAGGGATTGCCGAATGTAAGGAAGAGACTTGAACTTCACTATCCCGGAACACATACTTTAACGATCAATCAAGATCAAAATATGTTTAGTGTCGTCCTTAAACTAAGCCTGACGCATGGATAAGTTGAAATGTTTAGCGGTAGATGATGAGCCGTTTGCCCTGGAGATTTTGTCAGATGACATTCGCAAAATTGGTACTTTGAATTTGGTTAAGACCTGTCGAAGTGCTGCTGATGCAAGAAGAGTAATGGATTATGTAGATTTTGACTTGATTTTTCTGGACATACATATGCCAGGACTTTCAGGTCTGCAGTTGCTTTCTCAGATGCAAAACCCTCCGATGGTCATTCTTACGACGGCCTTCGAACAATACGCTGTGAAGGCCTTTGAGCTAAATGTCGTTGATTATTTATTAAAGCCGATTTCGTTCGAAAGGCTCGTTTCAGCGACCGGGAAAGCACTTTCGATGCATCAGTTGAGAGTGACCGCCAGAGAGACAACTGATGAGCAGGGGGCACTGTATATCAAGTCAGAATATCGGACAATCAAGATCTTGTATGCTGACATTCTTTATATTGAGGGCATGAAAGACTATGTCAAAATATTCACCAATTCAAGATGCAATCCGCTGCTAACCCGAATGAATGTGAAAGGTATCTACGCGCTTTTACCACCTGATCTTTTTTGCAGGGTTCATCAGTCTTACATTGTGTCTGTTGAAAAAATAGAAGCATACCAAAAAAGAAAAATATGGGTGGCTCAAAAGGAGATACCTGTAGGAAACCAGTTTTACGATGGCTTTAAGACTATTTATGAGTTGCAAAAAGCATAATGGTGCAGGTTGGGAGTTGTCTGACATTGAACGGCGACAAGATCTTGGAAAGTCCAAAGGACTGAGATTATTATAGCTGAATATGCCTAACAGAAAACAGAATCGCGAAGCGGTGACAAGACCTTATTCCGAATCTATGATATTTAATCTGCAGCTTTTCATGATGCCACCAGCGCAAGTTTTTTTCCGAACGCAACTTAAGCTGAGGTCGGGGATAACAAACAAACATTGGGCTGTTCCGTGGATCAGAATTTACAGATCAAGACGCTTTTTATCATGGAAGTAAAAATATCGTTAAGTACTTATGCGCTGTCAAAGTATCTTACGACCGTGTCAAAAAACGAACATGGAAACTACCGGATAATGTTGGATAATAACAGATTACGAATAAATGGGCAGGGAAATGGTATTCACTTCTGGCATATCGGAGACCATTTGACAGCATCGACAGTTGTTCCTGAGTCGACTATAAAAATTTTGAAAATCATCATAGACTCAATTTCTGACAGAATAATAGTTCTTTCGATCGGAGACGGGATTCGTATTACAGGACTAGATTTATAAATGCTCAAGATGATCAAAACTTAAATGATGGGTTGCATATTAGCTTGGTTTCAATTCGTGCCCTATTGTTTAAAGCGGGTGACACCGATAAAAAATAATATACTCAAATTAAGATAGTTGACTTTGTCAACATTATTTATACCTTTGTATGTGCAACGAACCACATACCAGATAGGGATGAACATAGGTCTTAAAATGGGAGAATTGATTAAGTCGATCGGCAAGCGCATTGATGAGGCGTTAAGTGGTGAAGAATCTGCCTTGTCGATGGAATATTTTTTTCTGCTGAACATATTATACGGACGGGAGGATGTAATTCAGCATGATCTGGCAAACATTATGAAAAAGGACAAATCCGGCGTGCTGCGGCAAATTGATGTTCTCGAAAAACTGAAATTGGTCGTACGGGTGCCTGACAATGAGGACAGAAGAAGAAAAGCGATTGTACTTACCCCGGCTGGTTTGAAAAAAGTCGAGACATTCAGGCAGATCGAGGCTGATATTTTTAATGGTTTGCTGGAGGGTATTTCGCAGAAGGATCTCGAAGTTTTTGATTCGGTATTGAATAAAATGAAAGCAAAAACCGAATAATTTTTTTTGTCTGAATAATTGATAAAATCAACTTTCTTGTTAGTCAACTAAAAAAATAATATATGAAGTTTTATTTAATGGGAAAATGCATGGTGATTGCATTAGCCTTTGTCCTCCTTTCACGACAGGCCAGGTCCCAGGACCAGCCGTTATCGCTTAAGGGTTGTATCCAATATACATTACGGAACCATCCCAGTACGGCAATTTACCAGAATGCTGCGCAGTCGGCTGCAGAAAAGGTTAGGGAAAGCAAGGCTGCATTTTTGCCGTCAGTTTCGGGCAGCATTGGCCTGGATTACAATCTGAAACTCCAGACAAACGTGATTCCGGCAGGAAGCTTCTCTCCCACGGAGACCAAACTGCAGCTTGGAAATAAGTTTAGTAACTCGGCATCCCTACAGGCAGATCAAAGCATATTTGATAAAAGTGCTTCAATTGGAATAAAGACCTCTAAGGTGAACAGAGAAGTAGCCGATCTGACGGTATCTAAGGAAAACGAAACGCTAGTTTATAACACGGCTTCCTCCTATTATCAGGCGCTGACGTATAAGGAGAAGGGTAGGTTGCTTAAAGAGAGTGAAAAGCAGTATGAGACGATGGTCGGTATTCTTAAACTCAGGTACGAACAAGGTGTAGTAAAGAAGAGTGAGTATGATCGCGCCCGGGTCAATTACAACAATGTGCAGTCGGAAATAATGGCGAACAGAAACGCTTACGAGTTGGCCATAAATAAATTGAAAAACAATATGGGTATTGACCTCGAGACGTCCATAACGATCGGCGACAGCGTTAGTAGTATCGATGTGAGCGAGGTGTACCTACCCAAAGGCAGTGGCTTCGACGGAAACAATTTAGTCGATTTTCAGATCGACCAGAAAAATCTTGAATTGAAAAATCTGGATGTTTTTCAAAAGAAGGCGGCCTTCCTGCCGACGTTTTCTGTATACGCGAAGTATGGAGGTACGGCATTCGGTACCGAATTTGTTCCTTCGCTCACTCATTGGTATGACTACTCGGTGATCGGAGTGAAAGCTACCATACCGCTCTTTAGCGGTTTTAAAAAGCAAAGTCAACTGGCTCAGAGCCAGTTCAGTTTCAAGTCTCAGCAGCTCACCAACAAATTGAATCTGCAGACTTATAAACTTAATGTGGAAAATGCCGCTACCGATGTTGCGAGCACATACATCAATCTAAAAAAGAATAAAGAAAACCTGATGCTTGCCAAGGAAATGATGGAGGCCTCAACGGTGGAATACGGGGAAGGCACGACCACATTATCTTCCCTGCTCGACGCTGATTATTCCTATAAGGAGGCAAGGACCAACTACACTACCACGCTGCTCGATTACCTTAACGCCCAGTTGAGCTACTATAAGAGTACCGGTACTATCTCGCAATTTGTAAACCAACTTAAATAACACTATCATCCAATGAAATCAAAAAGAATCATAACCATCTTAGTCATTGCATTGATACCGATAGCCATCACTATCGGATTGATGGCTAATAAAAACAAGCTGGAAGATGCCAAAAAGCCGGTCGACAGAAGCAATATAGCCATTAAAGTAACCGTAGATACAGTTACGTCGAAAACGATGAACGGCTCTGTTATGCAGCCTGCTACCCTGATCAGCGATGACGACGCAAGTATATCTGCGGAAACCGCCGGAAAGATCAGCAGCCTTAACTTACAGTTGGGCACATATGTAAGAAAAGGTCAGGTGGTCGGGCACATCGACGTTACTGAGAGCCAGCAAAAACTGGAAGCAGCTGAGCTGTCCATTACCAAACTTACTTCCGATTACGAAAGAAATAAAGTGCTCCTGGCGGGCAACGCCACCAATGCCAATGCGGTAACGGATGCAAAATATGAACTGGATGCAAAGAAGCTGGAAGCAGCCCAACTACGTACACAAATAAGCAGGGCGAGTATCATAGCCCCGGCGAATGGGGTGATTACCGAAAGACAAAAGAAAGCCGGCGAGTATGTTACGACCGGTTCAACTTTGGCGACTATAACCAACGTCGATAACTTAAAGGCCAATGTAAGTGTACCAGAAAGCCAGATCTTGAATATAAAGAAAGGGCAGAAGGCCAACATCACGTCAGCGTCTTATTCCGGTGCCCTTTTTACGGGTATAGTGGAATATATAAGCCCCAAGGGTGACGAGAATCACAACTATACCGTCCAGCTCTCCATAGCTAACACTGGTTCGCTGCAATTAAAAGCCGGGCTATATGTGAACGTTGAATTTACAGGTCAGGCGACAAAGCAATCATCCATTATGATTAATAAAAACGCATTGACAGAAGGTGTGAAAAACCCGGTTGTTTTTGTCTTTAAAAATGGCGCGGTTGAAAAAAGGAGTCTGGTTACAGGTGTTGAGCAAGGCGATTACATAGAAGTAAAGAGGGGCTTGTCTGTTGGTGAATTGGTGGTAACCAATGGCCAGATCAATTTATCAGACGGCAGCAAAGCGCAAATTATACAGGTAAAGTAAGTCGGAAGGCCGGGTTGTGTTATTGTATATCATAAAAGAAATTAGAAAAAATGAGTATCACAGAATTAAGCATAAAACGTCCGTTACTGATAACGGTAATATTTGTAACGCTCATCTTGTTTGGCATTATCAGCTACAATTCCCTTAGCCTGAACCTGCTTCCCAAGTTTACGACCAATATGGTTTCGGTCAATACCACTTACAGAGGCGCGTCGCCAGAGGAAGTGCTTACCAGCGTTACGAAACCATTGGAAGACGCCCTTTCTTCCGTTGAAGGCGTTGATGCCATCAGTTCCAGCTCTCAGGAAGGTTCGTCATCCATTTCGCTGGAATTAACCAACAGTGTGAGTACAAGCGACGCGCAGCTGGATGCGGAAAGAAAAATAAACCAGATACTGGCCACACTGCCAGAAGCCGTTGACGACCCGGTAGTAAGCCGAATGAGCTCAGACGATGATCCCATATTGAAATTAAGTATCAGTTCCGACATGAGCGATACGGAACTGTATGACTTTATCGATAATGAAATAAAACCATTACTTACGAATGTACCCGGCGTATCCGATGTAACCGTGATCGGTGGCACACAAAGGCAAATCAATATTGAAATAGATAATGATAAACTGAAAGCATATAATCTGTCGTTGCTCGACGTAAACTCTGTTGTAAGTACCAGTGGTGCCTCATTTCCGTCCGGTAAAATTCAAAGTGAAAACAACCGTTATTCACTCGATTTGAATGCAAAGATTCAAACCGTGGAGCAGTTGAGAGCTATAGTTTTACGTCAGAACGATGATGGAAGCAGGGTTTTATTGAAAGATGTAGCTTCTATTACCGATGGAAAAGAAACGGTAACGCAATTAAACCGGCTGAACAGCGAGCCTGCTATCGGTATCGAAATAAAAAAGCAAACAGAAGCCAATACCGTGGAGGTAAGCAAGCTGGCTAAAGAGCGTCTGGAGGAACTTAAAAAGGACTATGCCGCCGATAATTTCGATTATCATATCGCTTCCGACCAGTCCATATATACACAGGCTTCCGCAGATGCGGTGGTTCACGATTTGGTGCTCGCCATTATCATCGTGGCATTTGTGATGTTGTTCTTTTTACACAGCGTCCGCAGTTCAACATTCGTATTGGTGGCATTGCCCTCGGCGATGATACCCACTTTTATATTGATGTGGGTATTTGATTTTTCGCTGAATATGATGACGCTGATGAGCCTTTCACTGGTAGTAGGTGTATTGGTAGATGACAGCATCGTGATCCTCGAGAACATTTTCCGCCACATGGAAATGGGAAAAGATAAGCGTACCGCTGCGTTGGAAGGCCGCAATGAAATAGGCTTTACCGCTGTGGCCATTACGCTGGTAGACGTTGTTGTTTTTTTACCGCTTGGATTCGTTGGCGGCATGATTGGCAATATTGTGAAAGAATATGCACTTGTAGTGGTATTTTCTACGATGATGAGTTTGTTTGTGGCTTTTACACTTACGCCCTTGTTAGCATCCCGCTGGGCGAAACTTCCGCATTTGAGCACGACTTCCTTATGGGGAAAGACCAATCGCTGGTTCGAATCGCTGATCGACGATTTCCGTGAGTTTTATTCAAACATTCTGAAATGGTCATTGAATCATAGACGATATGTGATTATTGCGATTTTCTTGATGATTATCGGTTCTGTTGCATTAATTCCTGCCGGCTTTGTGGGTACCGAATTTATACCGCAGTCTGACCGTGGTGAACTGAACATACAAATTGATCTGGCGGGTAATACGCCTTTAAAAGAAACAAATTCAAAGGTTGCACAGATAGAAAGCATCATACTCAAACACCCTGAGGTGGTAAATGTATTTTCAAAAGTAGGCACGCAAAGCGGTGCCGGAATGGGAGCAAACGCATCATCCAACAGCAATCTTGCGGAAATTTCCATCCAGCTTACGGATGTAAACGAACGTTCGGTAAGTACTGTAAATTTTGGAAGGCAGGTAAGAGATGAAATCATGCAGATACCTGGTGTGAAGCCCACCATAAAAACAGTGGGCATGACAGGCAATGCAAGTTTCGATATTCAGATGGACGTTCGCGGCGTGAACAGGGATTCCATCATGAAGGCGGCGGCTATTGTTAAAGGTATTTTTGAAAAAACACCCGGTACCGACTATGTGCAGTACAGCAGCAAGGAAGCCAAACCTCAGGTTTCTATCATGCTGGACCACGACAAAATGGCCAACTACGCCGTGACGGTAGGCGATGTAGGCAGTGCCGTGCAATATGCATTCAGTGGGAATGACAACGCCAAATTCAGGGATGATGGAGAAGAATATGCGATCAACCTGCAACTAGATGGTTCCAATACCAAGTCCATTGAAGATGTAAGAAGATTCAATGTGAAAAATTCACGTGGAGCAAGCATTCCGCTGGAAGCGATTGCCACTATTACCGAAACATCGAGCCAATCAGTACTCGAAAGAAAAGATCGGCTCAACTCGGTTACTATCAATGCCATTGCGGTAGGCCGCCCTTCAGGCAGTATTTCGGATGATATCAAAAAGGAGCTTGAAAAAGTGAATTTTCCCGCAGGTACGGCGGTGGTACAGGCCGGGTTCGGGAAGAACCAGAGCGAGGCATTCAGCAGCCTGTTTATGGCGGTCGGTATTGGCATATTGCTGATATATCTTATTATGGTGGCATTGTATGAGAGTATTGTATACCCTTTTGTGGTATTATTCTCCTTACCTGTTGCTATTATCGGCGCCATATTGGCATTGGCGCTTACCTTACATACTATCAACCTGTTCTCCATATTAGGTATTATTATGCTTTTAGGGCTGGTAGCCAAAAATGCCATCCTTATTGTGGACTTTACCAATCAAGAAAAAGAGAAGGGCAGGTCTGTAAAAGATGCGCTGGTTGAAGCAGGACGGGAGAGATTACGCCCAATTTTGATGACAACTCTTGCCATGATTCTGGGCATGCTGCCAATGGCACTTTCGTCGGATGCGGGTTCCGAAACCAAGAACGGAATGGCCTGGGTAATTATCGGAGGCTTAACAAGTTCGATGATCTTCACGCTGGTATTTGTGCCCGTCATGTACACCATCATTGAAGGATGGAAGAATCGTTTTAATGGAATTTTTCTTGAAAAGAACAAGCTTGTTGAAAATCCGATTCTGTAGGCTTTTATAATGATTGTCGCCATTTGTTGTTTTCGTTCGTTGGTACACAGTTCTGCATTTCGCATCTTGCTGGTACTGATATGGATGAGTTGGAATTGCTCTCTATCGTGCCAGATTTCGACTGGAAACCAGGGAACGACTATATTTTGCAAACCCGCGTTCCGGGGCGACGTTTCTTTGTCCTTGCGTTGGTAAGGGGTGTTAGCTGGTTAGTAAATTAGGTTGGCTGAAAGTAATTTTTATCATACGACAAGCACGGGTAATTCACCATATTAGAAGTGATTCCTAATAATTTTCCGGCTACAACGGCCTCTCAATCGCTTTTGGTGACTATCTTTCTGCTTGTCTGTTAAATTGATATGAATAAATTACTTTCGCGGGTAATCGCTTTGATGCTATTGTTCATTTGCTTTCCGAGGGTAGCGCTGACGCAGCAAGATACACTCAGAATCACAGGTTCGTCGTATTTTGATGAACAGCGGACTTTACTGCTCTGTAGATATATTTCTGCCAGACTTAAGATCCCGGTCAAATATGAGAATATACCTTCAACGAAACGAATGCACGAATTGCTTCGGGAGGGAAAGGTAGATCTGGCTATGATGAATACGTTCCAGTATGTTTTTGCCAAGAGCGACCATATCACGAATATCGAGCCCTTCGTAATTTTAGGTGATAGCAGCGGGAAAGCTAAAACATACAGAAGCTGTCTGATTGTCAGACCTTCCAGCCCATATCGCGATCTTTATGATATCATAAATGAAGCGGGTAAAGTGAAGATAGATTTCGCATATGTCGCTTCTACTTCGGGACACATTGTTCCGAGGATGCAGTTGGCTACAATGGGAGTACAATATCCGGAAGCTCAATTTGAAGGCGTCAATTTTTCGGGTGGGCATCTTGCTGCTATCCGTTCTGTGATCGAAAAGCGGGCCGACGCGGCGTTTGTTTCCTATGATGATTTAATCAATTATCAAACGAGCGGCGAATTGTCAAAGAATGCAGTAAAGATTATCTGGACTTCGTACCCGATCATGCAAAGTCCGGTGGTGATTCGTCGAGATTTACCCGACAATTTGAAACAACATTTAAGGAGTTTATTTCTCAGTCTGAATCGTGAAGATCCTGCGATATGGCACCATGTTCAGGAGAACTGGGGTGCGGTCAATCCGGCTCGGTTTGTCGATGCATCTGACGCGGATTTTGTTTCTGTTCAGGAGGCTGCTAACAAGGT
Source organism: Dyadobacter sp. HNCC25DJ184 (assembly GCF_056895215.1). Classification (NCBI taxonomy): domain Bacteria; kingdom Pseudomonadati; phylum Bacteroidota; class Cytophagia; order Cytophagales; family Spirosomataceae; genus Dyadobacter; species Dyadobacter sp. HNCC25DJ184. The sequence continues at coordinate 111,329 of NZ_JBXHAQ010000014.1, forward strand.
AGGTAAACTGGTTTATTTCCTGAACTACTATGAGGAGCGTCTGGCGCAGCAATCGCTGGAACTGGAAAAAGGCGATGGGCTGATCGACGGTCAGCGTTCTAAAATTCAACAGCAAAAAGAGATATTGGACAAGCAAATTATCCAGATAAAAACTCAGACGTTATCGCTATATCTATTAGGATTGTTAGTAATCGGCATCATTGTGATTATTACCCTTGTAGTGCGTGCAAGCCGTTCCAAACAGCGAATGAACGAGGAGTTAATTGGGAAGAATCACCAGCTTGAGCGCGCACTTTCAGACTTAAAGCTCGCACAGGATACCTTGATCCACTCGGAGAAAATGGCCTCCCTTGGTCTGCTAACAGCGGGCATTGCGCACGAAATTAACAACCCTGTTAATTTCATTTTTACGGGCATCAATGGTCTGGAGAAAAACATAAAAGCCCTCATGGCGGTGATGACTGAGATGGAGAAAATGGAAGATTCGTCCATTGATAAGGCCAGTCTTCTGGATAGCGTTGCGTTAGTCAAGAAAAATAACCGCTACGAAATTGTAAAAGCCAGTTTGGGAGAGTTTATAGATGGAATCAGGCTTGGCGCTAAACGAACGGCTGATATCGTCAGTGGCTTACGCAATTTCGCCCGCACTGATGAATCGGAACGTACCCGGGCCCATATCCATGACTGTCTAGATTCCACGTTGCTCTTACTGCAATTCAAATTCAAGGACTCCGATATACGACTTATAAAGAAATATGATGATCAAGTTCCGGAAATGGCTTGTTATCCAGGACCGTTGAATCAGGTTTTCATGAATTTGATTACAAACGCTATTCAGGCCATCGAAGCGAAAACGGATGAGACGGAAGGGTATATCGAAGTTAAAACAAGACAGCACGGAGCGGCGGTTGAGATCACAATTAGTGACAACGGTATAGGAATTGCTCAAAGCATTCTGGACAAAATTTTCGATCCATTTTTTACCACCAAGCAGGTGGGGGAGGGTACCGGGCTCGGCTTGTCTATCACTTACGGAATTATCCGAAAACATGATGGGTCCATCGAGGTAGAAAGTAAATCTGGACGCGGGACCACATTTTTTATCAGTCTGCCAACAAATTTAACACTGGCTTAACTAATATACGTATTTTAGGAGCTAAGTTTAATATTTATTAACAGATATAAGGATGGAGCTGAAACCCTATACGATCTTGTATGTTGACGATGAGGAAGTTAATTTAAAGTTCTTCGCTGCAACGTTTTCATGGGAGTATAATGTGCTGACGGCGATTTCAGCAGAGGAAGGTTTAGCAATTTTCAAGCAACAGGAGGTCGATCTTGTGGTGGCCGATCAGCGGATGCCAGGTATGTCGGGAGTTCAATTTTTTGAACAGATCTACGAATTAAATCCCGAACCTGCCCGCATTTTATTGACTGGATATGGCGACTTGGAAACGCTTGTTCGCGCAGTTAATCAAGGCAAAATTTTCCATTTCTTTCACAAACCCTGGGTGGAAGACGAACTACATAAGCTGTTCGAAAGGGCTCTTCAAATTCGGGTGTTACAACGGGAAAATGCGCGGCTTATCCAGCATTTGCAGTTAACCAATGAAAATCTCAGTACGGCACTTAAAGAGGTGGAGACACTGACGATGTTGCTGGAAGAAGAAAATCAGCTGCTTAGGGAAGAGGTGAACCAGTCGTTCAATTTCGATGATATCGTAAGCTCCAGTCCGGCTTTTCAAGAAGTTTTACACCGAACCCAGCGCGTGGCGGCTTCTGATGCAACGGTGCTGATAACTGGTGAGACGGGGACTGGTAAGGAACTGCTTGCAAGGGCTGTCCACCGGCTAAGTCATCGTCGGCAAAAACCATTCATAAAAATCAACTGTGCAGCTCTTCCTGTTCAATTGATTGAAAGCGAGTTGTTTGGTCACGAAAAAGGAGCGTTCACTGGGGCCGTTTCAGCTCGCCCGGGTCGCTTTGAGTTGGCCCATCAGGGAACCATTTTTTTGGATGAGATAGGCGATTTTCCACTGGAACTACAGGCTAAACTGTTGCGGGTTCTGCAGGAAGGGGAGCTTGATCGACTGGGCGCGACCCGGACGACGAAAGTGGATGTTCGGGTAATTGCCGCTACGCACGTTGACCTTGCAGCCGCAGTTCAGCAGGGAAGGTTTCGTGCCGATTTGTTCTATCGTTTGAATGTCTTCCCGCTACATACTCCTCCGCTGCGTGAGCGAAAAGAGGATATTCCCCTGTTGGTGAGGCATTTTGTCAGAAAGTATGCCGTTAAAAATGGAAAAGTGATCCGTCGAATATCGAAGAAGACATATCAGCTTCTCCAGGCGCATAATTGGCCGGGCAACATCCGTGAGCTTGAAAATGTCATAGAGCGGGGTATCATTATGAGTACCGGTGACAAGTTCAAAGTCGATAATTGGCTGCTGGAAGATCCATCCGCTTCTTCAAAAAGCCAGGACCAAAACGGAATCATCAAATCTCTCGAAGAAAATGAACGAAGCCATATCCTCCGGACGCTTCAGCAAACCAACTGGCGGGTTACGGGTGATCAGGGTGCAGCAAGGCTCTTGGAAATCAATGAGCGAACGCTTCAGTCACGCATCCGAAAATTGCAAATCCGGCGTCCTGACGGTATTGATGAATAATCATCAGTATATCTTCTTTGCTATCATGTGATCATTTTGTGATCAGTAGTTACTTCCAGTATTTTTTAATTTCTCAAAAAAAACAATTGAATTTTACAGATAATAAGGTGGATTCTTCGGTAAATTTTAATTACGCAGAATTATCTTAATGTTAACTAAAAGAATCGAATGTCAATTTTTTGACTAAATATCATCAAAAATTCATTAAATCATCAAAATTTAAAAACTTACGTCAGTTAACTTACTGATTTTGAGCACACCGGCCTCTGGGTCAGTTTTTGATTAAGGATAGTAAAAATCTAACTCTATCCTATGAAAAACAAGGTTTACTTTTTGAAGAACCCCCACTGGAAAACGGGTTTTGGGCCATCCAGTTTGCTTCTGATTGCCGGGCTTTGCTTTCCTGCAATTTCTTCATACGCCGGAATGGACGTTACAACGTCATCAGCGTATACTTCTACAGGTTCATTTTTGCCAAACGCCGTTGAGAAGGTATCCGGTAAAGTCACAGACGCTGCTACCAGTGAACCGCTTGCAGGGGTGAACGTATTGATCAAAGGAACTTCAAAAGGAGCAATTACCGATGCGAACGGTTCCTATTCGATTGATATGGGTAGCGACGCCGACGTACTGATCTTTTCATTTCTTGGGTTTGTGAGCCAGGAGGTTCAACCGGGAAAAAGAAGCGTCGTCGATATCGCTTTAAACACTGATCCAAGACAGCTGAGCGAGGTCGTTGTTACGGCGTTGGGTATCAAGAAAGAGAAAAAGGCGGTGGGTTATGCGGTTCAGGAAGTGAAAGGCGCGACAATGGTAAAAGCCCGTGAACCGAACGCAATCAGTTCACTGACGGGTAAAGTTGCGGGTCTGACGATCGCTCAAAGTCCCGATTTGTTTTCTAACCCAACTGTTACATTAAGGGGCCGCAGCGGGGTGCTCTATGTTGTTGATGGAGTGCCAATCAATACGGATTCCTGGAATCTCAGCCCTGATGATATCGAAACATATTCTGTATTAAAGGGAGCCAGTGCGGCAGCTCTATATGGGAACAGAGGCCAGAATGGCGCTATCATCATTACGACGAAAAAGGGTTCTTCAGGAAAAAAAGGATTTACTGTTGACTTCAACTCCAGCACGCAGCTCCAAACCGGTTTCAATGCCATACCTAAATACCAAACTGAATATGGTCCGGGAAGTAATTTTCAATATTCGTTTGTAGACGGTCGTGGTGGTGGTATCAACGATAATGACTATAACATCTGGGGACCCCGTTTCGAAGGCCAGCCCATTACACAATATAATAGCGAAAGAGATCCTCAAACAGGCAAACTGATTCCTCTGCCTTGGCTGGCAAGAGGTAAGGATAACCTTACAAATTTTTTGAGAAATGGGCTGTTAAGTACTAACAATATCGCTATATCCAATAAAAGTGATTTTGGCGATTTTCGTTTATCTGTCTCTCAATTATATCAACGCGGGCAGGTACCAAATACCAAACTGGGTGGTACGACTGTGAACATTGCCGGTGGAATTAATGCAGGTAAAAAGCTTCGCTTCGATGCGAGTATTAATTACAATCGTCAGTATTCTCCCAATTATCCAACGCTCGACTATGGTCCGGCCAGCCCTATATACATTTTCACAGTTTGGGGAGGTGTTGACTATGACGTGAATGATCTGCGTAATTACTGGCAGCCCGGAAAAGAAAATCTTCAGCAGTTTAACCGTGAATATACCATTTACGATAATCCGTGGATGACCGCATATGAGGCGTTGAAAACTTACTATAAGACCGATACCTACGGCTTTTTGCAAATGAATTATAAGGCTACTGATAACCTTACATTCAATTTTCGCACGAATTTGAGTGCATGGAACCGGAACCGCAGTACCAGAGCACCTATATCGTCAAACCTTTACAACTTCGGTTTTCCCAACCAGGCAGGTGGATACTCGGAGACTTATGATACATTCTTTGAAAACAATACGGAGGCTTCTGTTAAATATGAGAAACGCGTCAACAAGGATTTTGGCGTAAACGCTTCTCTTTATGGAAATTTACGTACCGTGAAAGTTAGCTCATTGTATGGAGTAACGACAAAAGGCTTGATCGTGCCGGGTGTATATGCGCTCTCGAATTCCGTACAACCAGCCACTTCGACCAACGACTATGCAAAACGGCAGGTAGGAAGTGTATATGGTTTTGTTGATCTGGATTTCAGAGATTTTTTATTCCTGAACGTCACCGGAAGGGTTGATAAATCGAGTACGATGCCGATCAAAAACAATACTTACTTTTATCCATCGGCCTCTTTAAGCGCTGTTCTTTCAGAAGTAATTTCCTTTCCGCAGAAAATTTCATTCGTAAAAGTAAGAGGTTCATATGCCAATGTGGCGAGTGACTTCGTGAATGAAAGTGACCAATACGGGATTTACAGTTTAATTCCAACCTATTCAAACTCAGGTCGGTGGAATAATTCATACACCGGTGTCAGCTATACAGGAACCCTATATAGCGACAACCTCCAGGCTGCAAGGGTTAAGACGTTTGAGCTGGGTGCAGAGATACGTTTCTTTCAAAATCGGTTAGCTATCGACGCGGCAGTTTTCAGAAATGTGGAAGGCCCCGGCATCGTAAGCGTTCCGACTTCTGTCACCTCAGGGGTATCAGGGATCCAGCAGAACGCATATACTTATATTCGCAAGGGAGCTGAACTGACAGTTGAAGGAACAGCTATAAAAACGGAAAATTTCTCCTGGAACGTGGCGGCTAACTGGTCAACCAACCACAGGTGGCTGGATAATATCAATGGCACACAGACTCGTGATGGAAATATTAAACTTGGCGACCGCGCAGACAGCTACTTTATCAAGGATTTCCAACGCGACGAGCAAGGCAAAATGATTGTAGGAACCAATGGTATGCCAGCCTATAATCCGTATAACACCAAAATCGGGTATTACGACAATAAATTCACGGCGGGAATCAACAATACATTTAAATACAAATCCATCGTATTCAGTTTCCAGGTTGATGGTCGTTTTGGAGGGAAGGTTAACAACTATATGTATACCAAGCAGTTTGGTAGCGGAACTGCGCCGGAATCTGCGAGCGAATATCGCCGGAAGGACTGGGATAACAGAGATGTGGAAGGCTATAAAGGAAGTGTGATGACAGACGGAGAGCGTATCGTAAAAGGTCAGTTGAATACCGACCAGGATGGAAACGTGATATCTGATACCCGGGAATTTGCACCAAATGATGTGCCGGTTTTGTGGCAGGGTTGGGCTACCAATTACTATCAGTCTGCCTATGTCGCGGCAAAAAACAGGACTTATGTGAAGTTGAGAGAAGTGGTGATCAGCTACAATCTACCAGCAAAACTTTTGGCTAAAACACATTTTGCGACAGCCGCAAGTATATCACTCGTAGGTAGAAACCTGTTTTATTTCACAGGAAAGTACACGAAAAACATAGACCTGGACCAGTTTACCGGTACTACAACAAGCTTCCAAACTCCGTCTGTGAAAAGTTTCGGAGCAAACCTGAATCTGACATTTTAATAGCAAGCACAATGAAAAATCTTAAATATATAATCCTTTCGCTCGCGATTTGTCTGGCCTCGTGTGAGGATATCACAGACTTGCAAAAAGATCCGGGAGCAATAACGAAACCGTCTGCTGACCTTATATTGACCGGTATCCTGCTGACATCTTATGACTCGCCGTGGAGTACTGACCAGCGCCACAATCAGTATATGACTCAAAATGAGGCTTATTATGATGGCCAGTCATATTCCTGGACTACGGGGTCTTTCGATGGGTTTTACACGCCTTTGAGAAACGTAAATCAGATGGAAATCGAAGCCGATAAGATGGGCGATCTGGGTGCTCCATACAAGACTATGGCTAAGTTTTTCAAGGCCTATTTTTTCAGCAGAGCCACTGAAATGTTTGGAGATATACCGATGAGTGAAGCTATAAAAGGTGTAAGCGATCAAAATTTCAAACCGAAATATGACAGCCAGAAAGATGTATATATTCAGGTGTTGAAATGGCTCGATGAAGCTAATGCCGAGTTGCCTGCGTTAATTGAAAAGCGTGTCACCCTTCCCAGCGATTTCATTTACAACGGAGATCTTTCCAAATGGCAAAAACTCGTCAACTCGTTCCGTTTGAGAACTTTAATCAGTCTTAGCAAAAGAGCAGACGATACACCTGAGCTCAACGTAAAACAGCAATTCTCAGCCATAGTATCTGACCCCGCAAAGTATCCGTTGATCCTTACCAATGCTGATAATTTTCAGATCGTTTATAACACTTTCAATACTTATCCACTTTGGCCAAGTAATGGTGTTGTCGTTAAAAATGACAAGCGGAACACGATTGCAGCCACCTACATGAATATCGCCAAAACCACCAGGGACCCTCGTTTGATGGTTGTAGCGTTGCCTGCAGAAGCATTGGCGAGTAATGCGGACGTATTTGCAAGATATGGCGGTGGCAAAACCGGCGACCTGCAGTCGACATTACTTGACCAATCGAGTAAAGGTCTTTTGTCGATGATTAATTTCGATTTTTGGGAAACATCAGCGGCAGGAGTGCCTGCGATTCAGCTCGGTGCCCCTGAAGTGAATTTTGCTATTGCCGAAGGTATCAATCGTGGCTGGGTTTCAGGAAATGCAGCTGATTATTATCAGAAAGGAATCGAAGAATCGATGAAGTTTTACAGTATTCCGAGCTCATCCGTAATTGATTTTCTGAAAGCGAATCCATATCCGGCTTCGGCAGCTGACGGTCTTAAAAAAATACTTGAACAAAAGTATATGGCCTTTTTCGAGAATTCTGGCAAACAGGCATTTTATGATAACCGCAGGACAGGGATTCCAACTTTCGATATTGGTCTGTCGAATGCGAATAATAACCAAATTCCCACTCGCTGGGCATATCCGACTTCTGAGTACACCACCAATGAGAGCAACCTGAAAACCGCTAATCAATCACAATTTGGCGGCGCGGATACGCAGAACGGGCAAATGTGGTTAATTAAATAAAACTTACTATTTCCTAAACCTACCAAAATAATAATGCTAAGAAGAACTGGATTCTTGATTCTTTGTTTGCTGGTGCTTACCCTCACAGGGTATGCCCAGCAAACCAAAAATATTGTACTGATTTCCATTGACGGATACCGTTGGCAGGAAATATTTCACGGCGCCGATTCGATCCTGATTTACAATAAGAAATATCGCAAACAGGATTCGACAATGCTATTTAAAAAGTATTGGGATGCCTCCCCGGTTGCGAGAAGGGAAAAACTGATGCCGTTTTTTTGGAAAGCGATCGCCGGTCAGGGGCAGCTTTATGGTAATCGAGATTATGGGAATAACGTAAATGTTAAAAATAAATACTGGTTTTCATATCCCGGGCGAAGTGAGACGCTTTGTGGTTATTATGATGAAAAAATCAATAGCAACGGTTATCCCAACAACCCTAATGAAAATGTGCTGGAATTTTTCGAAAAGCAGAAAGGGTTCAAAGGCAAGGTTGTCACATTTGCTTCATGGGATGCAGTCGGCCGGATTGTGAATCGCGACCGGAATGGTATGCTGGTTAATATTCCCGGAGAGGTTGTGAAAGGGGAGAAATTATCGGAGGCGCAGATTCTTTCCAATGAACAGCAAAATTTCATCCCTGATTACTACGGCAAGGATATCCGGTTTGATGTTCACACTTACGCATTGACGAAGTCGTATATTAATGCCAATCATCCGAAAGTAGTTCATATTGATTTTGCAGATCCTGATAATTTTGGTCATGCAGGAGAATATGATTCGTATCTGGACGCGGCACATTATCTGGATGCAATGATCGGAACGCTTTGGGAGACGATGCAAAAGGATCCTTTTTATAAGGACAAAACTACGTTCATGATTTATCCGGATCACGGCCGGGGAACCAGTAAAAGCTGGACGGGACATGGAACTTCGGCGCCAGGGTCAAACGAGACTTTTCTCGCAATTATTGGTCCGGACACGCCAAAAGGTGGAGAAATGAAAGATAAAACCCAGATATATCAGGACCAGTTTGCCCAGACTGCTGCCCAGATTATGGGATTCAAATTCACGGCAAATCATACGGTGGGAGAACCGGTTCAAACCGCGATCAAAAAGTAATTTATAAGATTGATATACATAAGGATACGTTAAATTGAGTTACATGACTAATAAATATGACTTGATTGTTGTCGGTTCTGGTGCATTGGGTACGTTTCACGCTTTCCACGCAGCAGCAGACGGATTAAAGGTATTGTTGTTAGAAAAAGATCAGCGGCCGGTCAATGCTACGGTGCGGAATTTTGGAATGGTAATCGCCTCCGGTATGGCCGGGCGGTGGTTCGATTACGGCGTGTACGGGACCGAATTGTATAAATCCATTCAGCAGAAATTCGACGTTTCTGTGCGTAACAACGGTTCCGTTTATATTGCTTCAGACGACGACGAGCAGCAATTGATACATGAGCTAAAAGCCAGATATGATACAAACGGCTATGCATCAGAGTTGCTGTCATCAAAACAGCTGTTGGCGAAATATCCGGTTTTAAAATCGTCCTATTGCCGGGAAGCGCTATACTTCCCACAGGAAGTGAGTGTCGAGCCAAATCTTTTTATTCATAAGGTTCACCAGTATATGCAGGACTCATTTCCTGCATTGACTATAAAACGGTCGACGGCAGTAATCGACTGCCAGATTTCAGGAAATGAGGTGGTGGTGACAATTGCGGGTGGTGAAAGGATATCGGCCGAGCGGGCAGTAGTCGCCTCCGGACATGAATTCAAACTGCTTTTTCCGACATTATTTAGTGAGCAGAAGCTGTCAGTAAGCAAGTTGCAAATGCTCAGAACAAAACCGAATCCGGGATTAGCACTTGCAGGAAATATAGCAACTGGACTGAGTATACGCCGATATGAAGCATTCACCGCTTGTGAAGGTTTTGCAGGAATGAAAACCCCCGAGCATTTGCAAGAGCTGGAAAGTTACGGTATCCATATCCTTTTGAAACAGGCGATCGACGGGACGATTATTATAGGCGACTCCCATGAATATGGAAAGATAGGAGAGGAGGAAAATCTGGGGTATCATTTGAATCAGCATATCAACGAGCTGATGCTGCGAGAGGCTTCCCGAATCGCAGATTTTGACATGACCAATTTAAGCGAATCGTGGGCGGGTTACTATGGCTTGCATGACGAGGAGGAAATATTTGAACATAATATTGAAGACAGAATTTTTGTTGCAGTTGGAATCGGGGGAAAGGGTATGACATGCTCGGCAGGTTATGCACAGGAGAATATCAGAAAAATTTTTAACCAATAACATTGGTCGTCATGCAGGACAGAAGAAGGTTTATCCAGAATATCGGAATAGCGGCTGGGACGATATTGCTGAACCAAACGGTTTACGCGATTCCGTCAAGCAATATTGAAAGGAAGAAACCGCTGCGCTTCGGATTCATCACGGATCTGCATCATCTGCAGTTCGGGAGAAAAGAGGAGGTGAGAATGACCGGCTTTATGGATGCGGTTATGAAAGAAAATCCTGACTTTATTGTTCAATGCGGCGATTTTTGCCGGCCGACGAAATCCGATGGTATAGAGGTCGTTATGGAGCAGTGGAATCGTTTCAAAGGTCCCAAATATCATGTTTTGGGTAATCACGATATGGATTTCTGTGATAAAGAGACGATTATGAAAATGTGGGGTATGCCTGAGCGATACTACTCATTCGACAGGGAAGGGTTTCACTTTGTCGTGCTGGACCGGAATTTTCTGAAAAAAGACGATGGGACACTGTTGGACTATAGTGCGTCGAACTGGGGCCCGCTGCCGTCTCCTAAACGAAGCTTTACAGATTTAAAGCAACTGGAATGGCTAAAACAGGATTTGGCCAAGGCGAAATATCCGGTCATCGTGTTCATGCACCAGCCAGTATTTCTCAGTGATTTTTTCCAGGAATTAGGTAATGCCGACGATATTCTGAAAATCTTCGATGAGGCGAATTTCAACGCCGAAAAGAATAAAACGGCCAATAAAGTGGCAGCCGTTTTTATGGGACACGATCACGATGACCGCTATGGCGAGCGTAATGGAGTGCACTATTTTATCATCAATAGCGCCTCATATGTGTACACCAACGGCGGAGCGCACTATTACAAAGATCCGCTATATGCATTCATCACGCTCGATCCTGCCGGTAAGCTGACCATCGATGGCCGAAGCACAACCTACATGAAAGAAACACCCGAAGAGGTACGCGCCAGATTTCCAACCCGGATCAGTAATCACAATATCAATTTGTGATTTTGTCTCTTAAATTTTAAGCTCTGAATGAAGATATTGATCAAGGGATGGCTTGTGCGTTCCCAAGCTTTTTTTATTATCTGGTGTGTAGTGGCGGCTTTCGGTACTTACTTCTGCATGTATGCCTTTCGAAAACCGTTCACTGCAGGGACATACAACAACTACGAATTGTGGGGACTTCATTATAAAACTATCCTGATTGTAGCGCAGGTCATGGGATATATGTGTTCCAAATGGCTGGGAATCAAAGTAATATCGGAGTTAAAGCCATCTTTCCGGCAAACACTTATTGTAGGGTTAATAGTTTTTGCAGAGGCATCACTTGTTTTGTTTGGACTGGTTCCTGCGCCTTATAACCTTATTTTTCTGTTCTTTAACGGTCTTCCGCTTGGGATGGTTTGGGGCGTAATTTTCAGCTATTTAGAGGGTCGCAAATTTACGGAGGCATTGGGTATGGGGTTGAGTATCAGTTTGATCGTTTCTTCCGGATTTCTTAAAACGGTTTACTTTCAGATCCAGAATATGTTTCCGGGCCTCACCGAGTTCTGGCTTCCTGCCATAATTGGTCTTTTATTTTTACCCGCATTTTTATTTTTTTCATGGATGCTGAAGGTTATTCCCGAACCCACTGCTTCGGATAAAATACTCCGTTCAGAAAGATTGCCCATGACGAGGGCGGATAAGCGACTGGTAATCAAAAACTATGGTTTAGGGATAATGGGTTTTGTCCTCATTTATATTCTGCTGGCTACCATGAGGGATTTCAGAGATAACTTTTCGGTGGAGATATGGAATGAAATTCAGCCGGGATGGAATAAGAATGTGTTCTCGCAAACAGAAGTTATAAGTGGCCTTATTGTGTTGCTGACAGTTGGCTGTCTGTCTGTCATCAGGAGTAACGCAACAGGCTTTCTTGCCATTCAGGGACTGATTGCGTTTGGCATATCAATTTGCGGGCTCAGCACAATGGCTTTTGCATATAAACTGATCGGGCCTTTTAGTTGGATGGTCATTCTGGGCACAGGTATGTTTCTTGCGTATACACCCATACAGGTAGCACTTTTTGAACGCATGATTGCCTTGTTTAAAATGAAAGCGAACGCCGGTTTTTTTGTTTATATCTGCGATGCTTTTGGCTATATGGGTAGCGTTGTGCTCTTATTTTACAAAGAGTTTTTCATGAAAGATCTGAACTGGTCCGGGTTGCTGATGCAGTTTTGTTACGTCGTGACAGTCATAGCGCTGCTTTCTCTAGGATTCTCATATCTGTTTTTTTCTAAGAAAACAGGTCAAACTAATAGGAAAGCATTACTTAATGACATACCTGTTGAAGCAGCTACCTCCACGCTAGGGGTCAGACAGTAAAATTGACAAAACATTGATGTAAAGAGTCAGAAATAAAAGAGGAAAATTTTTCTCGCTTTACCTTAATATCCTGAAATTATAGGAGGACTGAACTATATAAAACCAGTATTATGAACATAGTTTCTGAAAATATAAACCATTCAAAATAAACATATAGCAATGATTAAAATGGTCGTTTTCGACATGGCAGGGACCACGGTCGATGAAAATAATGTGGTGTATAAGACGCTGATGCTTGCTGTCAATGAAAGCGGGCAGAATGTAACATTGGAGGAAGTACTGGCTGCCGGAGCCGGAAAGGAAAAGCTGCAGGCGATCAGAAGTATCTTGAAACTGAGACAGATCGAGGACGAAAAGTTGGCCAAAGAAATTTTTGAGAGATTCCTCACGCTTCTGGACAATGCATATGGGACCCAGGAAATTTTTGAACAGCCTAATACCAAAGTGGTATTCCACGCATTGAAAGAAAATAATATAGCCGTTGTTCTAAACACAGGCTACAACCGACAAACTGCCGAAGCTTTGGTAGCAAAAATAGGTTGGAAGTTGGGAACTGACTTCGATAGTCTGGTGACCGCTTCGGACGTGTCATTGAACAGACCTAATCCGGATATGATACTTCAGGCGATGCAACAATTCGGGATATCAGACGGAAGCGAGGTAGTGAAAGTTGGCGATTCTGCGATCGATATAGAGGAGGGACAAAACGCTGGCTGTGGTTTGAGCATTGGTATTACAACCGGCGCACATACTACCGAGCAACTTCGTGGGGCAAATCCTGATTATATTATAGATGATCTCATCGAGTTGATAACGATTTTGAAAGGAGTCGAAAAGGAGTTGGTATAATTGACCTGAGTAAAACGGCCAATATTGAAATGCAAAAAAAATGGGCTGCCTTTGTGAAGACAGCCCATTTCAAATATTCTTAAATACCTAAACTCCTAAATTCCAACCCTCGCGGTAGTTGCGTCGAACATATTGGTTTACGTCATCGAAGTTGGTCACTTTCATATTCTGGGCATCCCAAAGCATTTTCATATTGCTGCCAGGGTACGTGAATCCTTTTCCATCCTCTCTTGCCTTCGGCATATCTGCCCCTCGGATCGCCAGGTTGGCTCCCAAAATAGCTTCTGTCAACGGACCTGCGAGTTCAAACGGAGAACTCAGTTCCATTTTACCGTACCCTGCGATACAACCTTCCACCCATTGTGCATAGTGGCCATCAGCGCTTCCGGGCACACGGGCAAATTTCTGTTTAACCTTCACTTCCTGCATTTTGCTTAAAGGTAACAGGCGTGGATTAGCCGCATATTCGCTGGCCATCATTTTTCCTTTTGAACCTACAAATAAAATACCGCTATTGCCATCACCAAATAATTCGTTGGCGCCCAGTTCCTCAGGACGTTCCGGTTTGATACCACCATCCATCCAGTGCATGGTTACGGGGCCTTTTGTTTTTGGCGTTTTTGGGAAAGTAAGCGTTGCGTGGCTAGATGGCGGGCAGCTGTCAGGGAAGATACCTCTTTTGCCAAACGCAGTGAAAACGCTTCCAACACTTGCTTGCATATCAGTTGCATATTTCAATCCCAACACTCGGAATGGAGCTTCCATCAAGTGGCAGCCAAGGTCACCGAGTGCGCCGGTTCCATAGTCCCACCAGCCTCTCCAGCTTCCCGGGATCAGATTGTCCACATAATCTTTTTTAGGCGCAGTACCCAACCACAAATCCCAGTCGAGCTCTTTTGGAACTGGTGGTTTTTCAGTTGGCCAGGGAATACCTTGTGGCCAGATCGGGCGATTAGTCCATATAAAAACCTCATTAACGTCTCCAATAATACCGGCATCATACCATTCGTGCAGTGTTCTTACGCCATCTCCCGAAGAACCCTGGTTTCCCATTTGGGTCACAACTTTATATTTGGCAGCCGCTTCGGTCAATTTTCTGGCTTCGTATATGTCATGCGTCATCGGTTTTTGAACGTAGACGTGCTTCCCAAGTTGCATTGCCGCCATTGCTACCACTGCGTGAGTGTGGTCTGGGGTGGAAACGGAAACCGCATCAAAGTTCTTAGATTCCTTGTCAAACATTTCCCGGAAGTCTTTGTAATATTTGGCTTTAGGGAAATTGGTAATGCTTGTTACAGCGCGACGGTCATCCACATCGCACAGGTAGGCGATATCGGCTTTCCCACTTTTTGCAAAATTGGCAAGATCCGAAGTCCCTTTACCACCAACACCGACACCCGCCACAAGCAGCTTGTCACTTGGCGCTACATAGCCTTTTCCGCCTAATACGTGTCGCGGCACAATCATAAATCCGGCAGCCGATAGGCTGGCAGCCTTCATGAAGTCTCTCCTTGAGGAGTTTGACTCATTACTTTCACTCATTTCTTTCATTTTGGATTTGGATTTAGTCGAATTATTGCAAAAGATATCTGTCTGTTATTTGATTTTTCTGACTCCTTTTAATTTAGTTAAGGAGTATGTTTTCATAATTTACTTGAAATAAATACTGAGATTTCCACGCATAGTACTAGTCGGCAACGACCCCCATCGTCGAGAATTTCAAAACATATCTTTTCGGTTGGGATTGAGCAGAAAATAGAATAGGGAAGCGAGTGAGATAATTACCCGCTTCCCTATTAATTTTTTGACTGCCTTGCTGCTTAGTTCAAACTAACAGTTCACTTAACTGAATAAGCCTTTACCGTATTATGGAAAAAAGTAGGAACAAATAGCACCTTGCCAGCTGGATCATATCCTACGTCCGCCGAATTAATCTTTTCGGCTGATGTATCCAGTTTAAGATGGGTTGACCCGTCAGCCGAAACGTGCCAGATTTTACCTCCCCATTCGGTTACGATATATGCTTTGTTTCCCAGGGCTACAATCCCGTCAATACCACCACCTACTTTGGCAATTGTGGTTAGTTGTTTGCTTTCCGGATTCAGACTCAAGAGCGTTCCGTCGCCATTACCGATCAGCAACTGGCCATTTTCGAACAACAACCCGTTCGTGCCTTTAAGCGGATCGCCCGACAATACAAGACTGACTTTTCCCTTATTAATCGCCCAGACCTTACTATCCTTCGAATCTGTCACGTATATAATTCCCTTTTTGCTATCAACAGTGATGTCATTTAGAAATTGGGCTCCTTCAATTGGGTACCTGTTCAGCACTTTACCACTACCAAGATCGATTTCGGCAACCTGGTTCATTTCAGTTACATAAAGTTTTTTACCGAGTATACCCATCCCTTTGGTAGAGTTGAGATCTTCTGTAAATTTTAGTTTGATCACCTTCCCGTCAAGGCCCACCTTTGCGATGAAGCTGCCCTTGTTTTCTAATTTAGGGCCTCCATTGATACATGCCACGTAAAGTACTTTTTGACCTGGATCAAACAGAACGGATTCTGGCGTCGTGAGCGTGGTATCAGTCTCCCATACAGGTTTCAAATCAATTGATTGAGCCTTCAGGTTTGTACAAAGACCAACAGCCAGGCCGGTCAGAAGTAAAAAAGATGATTTTAACATAGAATTGAATATTCAGGTTGATATTGAAAGCAAGGAATAGCCCCGGCCTTGCCAGATCCGGTTTTATATGATAGCCGAAACTGACGTCTCAATATAAAGCCATATTCGACCTTTAGCTACTTTTCCTATATATTATGCTTTAACATTAGGCGCAGTTTTTTCCAGGAATTCACCCAATCATTTCAAATTATACCGACTTTCCAACCAGGCATATCGAGCCAGTATTTCCAGCATTCCGCCTTGCTCAACCAAATTTTGCACTCCATTTTTATCAACGAATAAGCCCTGATCATTTTTCTCATTTTCGAGGGCGTGATCCAAAGCTTTTTTGAAGCCCGAGATGTATTTGGTGTCTTTGTTGTATTTCAACAAATGCTGGTAGCCTCTCAGCAATACTGCATTAAACCAGTAATCGTCTCTGAATTTATCTTTTCCGTAAAAGAATGAGAGGGCGCTATCAGCAATGGCATTTGCCTCCAAAAGGTATTTTTTCTCGCCCGTTATTTCGTACAAATACACGTTTGATTGCAGCATGGTGCCGGTGTTATATGAGAATGCCGGACCCTCGACCTTCCCATCTTTTGTTTTGATATTGTCCTCGTACAGTTTTGACGGGTTTTGTAATTTCTCGTTTGTCCATTTGTAAATTTTCAGTGCAGTATCGAGATAAGCCTTATTTTTTGTTGCCTGATACATTTGCAATGCCACCAAAATACCAGGGCCATTCGAACAAGTGTTTTTAGAGGTTTTGTCGCCCTCTTTCCAATATATGCCTCCACCCAAAACATCATCGTATCCCGTCATAATAAAATCATACATCGCCTTGCCGAGTTCCAGATCAGATTTCTTGTTTTGTCGTGCATATGCGTCCAAAGCAGTAATGCCAATCCATTCATTATCATCGTAATAGCGCTCTCCCGGTTTTAATGTCATGATATAATCGGAATAGCCGGGCTTTGGCGGGGCAGGATCATAATAATAATTAATGTTTTTCAACAAAGGCCCCATCAGATTAGCTTTCGGATCCAATTTTTCGATCTCGTTTGCAGCCTGATAAAGCGCACATAACGACCACAAATAACTATATTCCCTCAGATAGCCGTTTTTGTTTTCACGCTGAGCAGGATCAACAACGACAAAATAATAACCGGACGCCTTATCATAAAAATTCTTGTCAATCGCCGTTTGTAACGATTGAAGTTCTCTTTTATAACGGCCGTCATTTTTTACCTGCTCCTGGGCAAAACCGAAATTTGAAAATCCGGTCAGGAATAGTACGAGCAGGAAGCTTTTTTTATTGATTGTTGTCATTTAAAGTATCAGTAGATTAATTTCAACAAGGTTAAAAGTCTGAATATACTTCTGTTTTAAGTAATCCCGCTCTACCAGAAGCCATTTGATGGCGAGTTATATCATTTTCCCTTTCGCGTAGTGGCAACCTCAGCCGCGGTAACTGCGCTGGCACTATTGCCAAAGCTGTTTCGGACATAAGTCAAGACGTCGGCAATCTGCTTATCATTCAAAAAGCTATGAGACGGCATCACGTTGCTATATCGCTCCCCATTGATATCAACCCCGCTCATACCTTTCAGAATTATATTGATCAGCTGACTTTTGCTTCCTAAAACAAAATCGGTTTTTATAAGAGGTGCATTCAAATTTTGAACGCCACCGCCGTCAGCCTGATGGCACACAACACAGTTTTTAGTATAAACCGCTGCTCCTGCTGTATAGGATGTTTTAATGGCTGCCGGAATTTTGTTTTCGATCTTTTCTGGTTTGGCAGCCGTGGTAGGAGTGGTGCCGGCAACGGTGACTTGACCTATATTCGCTTTGCTATACGTAAACTTGTATATGGCGCCTTTTGAATCATCGCTCACATAAAGTGATCCGTCAGGCCCTTGGGCTAATCCGCAGGGGCGGTGATCGGCACGCCCGGATGCTGTCTTTTCCGGCGATCCCGAAAAACCATCTGCAAACACTTCCCACTTACCAAAGGGTTGTCCATTTTTGAAAGGCTGAAAAACAACGAAATATCCTGCCTGAGGCTCCGGTCCACGATTCCATGAGCCATGAAACGCTATGAAAGCACCATTTTTGTATCGCTCAGGAAACTGGTCGCCGGTATAAAAAAGGATATCATTCGGGGCCATATGTGCAGGATAAGCCGCCACCGGGTCTATATATTCCGCACTGCCTTCTTTTTTACCATCACCCCCATATTCAGGTGCCAGGATTTTTTTATGTTGCATCGGATCGTAGTAAATGTAAGGCCAACCGGCGTTATCACCTTTTTTCAACGCATACATACACTCGGCCGGTAACTCAGCATTCTGTTTGCTGTCATACAGGTCGGGAAAGAGGTTGTTGAGCTGGTCGCGGCCATGTTGCATTACGTATAGCTGGTTTGTTTGCTTATTCCAGTCGACCGCAACCACGTTCCTTAGCCCTGTTGCATATCGAACTCCATCGGCATAGGTCTGGTTTAGTTTATCGGGTTTAAATTGCCATACGCCGCCGGAAGTCTCCAGTAAAGGGCAACCAGCCTGTCCCATTGAACCTTTCTTCCTGTCTTCGGTCTGGCATGAGTTCGATGGGCAACCGATAGGGATATACATATTGCCCGCGTTATCCATCATAATAGACTTGGTTTCATGAGTGCCCTTGTCTACTAGTCCCGTAACAATTTTTTCGGGCGCCTCAGTATCTATCACCTGCTCGCTGGCATCCACCTTGTAGCGGAAAATCTCTGAGTTGGAGGAAACATATAAATAGCCCTTATATAACTGCACACCCGTCCCTCCATAGTTGCCAAAACCAGATTTAACTGCCGCTTTTCCATCACTTTCCTTCAATACCAATGTCCCCTGACCGTTGACAGGCGCGGCTAATCTCGCATAGATATTCCCTTTGGGTGTCACAATCAGATGTCGCACTTTGCCGATACCCTCAATAAGCTTGACGGCCTTGAAACCTTGAGGAGTAGTCAATCCCGCGTTGGGAAGATCTTCCTGGTTGTTTTTGGGGATCACTAATGATGACAAGGTTAACGTAGCAATCAGTGATAATATTAATAATCCGGTGGCGTAGGTTTTCTTCATGGTGTAAAGCTGGTTGCCAGGTATATAAGAGTTTAATCAATCTTTGCAAACATTCCAAAAGTGAATATCTCCGTTTTGATTTATTGGTTAGGTATCAAATCGGGCCGCAAGATATTGCTGAATTGCACTATTAAAAATAGCTTATTTTGATTCAATAATCATTTTTCTAACTTTCCCTTCTTCAAAAGTGTAAACATGAATTACCTGGCCATCGCTCAGCACCTGACCATTTAAGTCTTTAATTACCTGATGAACATCCACCGCAATATCCCCGTTTAGCCTTGTATGAAAAGATACAGGCTCTACCTTTGGGTCAATCTCCTGCCACTGACGCAACCAATACCCCCGCACTTCGTCATGTGCTTGAACATAGCCGCCTTCCCATCCATTTGGCCAAATTACGTTCGCGTGAAGATGTGCTAAAACCGCATCAATATCCCGTTCGTTAAAATCCTGATAAAGCCGACTTAGTGTTTTTTGATGGTCCATAGTTATTGAGGTTAAGAACAGATCAAAACTAAACCGAAGTCGATATAGTTGCGTGTCAGTATGGCTTGAGATTATGTGTGATTTACTTGAGAAGACGGCGATTTGCGGTCTTTACTGATGAGACTTGTGTTGAGGACCGATGTTCGGCAGTGCCTCGATCAGTTCGCTTGTAGTGAGTAATGCATGGGCATATGTTGGCCCGTTGAGTTCATGTGCGGCATGCATCATTTCCTGTGTAAAGGCGGCAGTGGCATCTTTAACAAGCGTAACATGATAGCCAAGTTCCATTGCAAAACGGCAGGTGCTTTCGACACATGTATTTGCAAGTAAGCCAATGGAGATTACATGTGATATACCTCGTTGTTTGAGCAACATGTCCAGATCGGTATTGGCAAAACCACTTTGAGCCCAGTGCTCCTTTACGATAATATCCCCCTTTTGCGGAACAAAATCCGGATGCCATTCTCCACCCCATGTTCCTTTGGCAAATGTATGCCGATCCATGATACCCACCTGGGTAGGGTTGGGGTATTTCCAATGTTGATAATCACCGGGTTCCCATCTTTTATGAGGAACGATAAATACCTGGATACCCGCATCGCGAACTGCTTTTACTATTGTCCGCAGATTATTTAACAGATTATTAGCCTCGGCAACACCTTTCACTTTCGGCCAGATTTTTCCACCCTCCGACAGAAAATCGTTATAGGGATCTATAAGTAGCAATCCTGTTTTTTCACGTTCATAAGTTTGTGTTTTCATTTTATATCTGATAAAGATTCTGATTGAGCTCATTAATTTCACTCCAGTTGCTGTAATTTCATTACTTCGCAATTGAATGACTATTCATGACAAAACTTGACTACGCTCTCAGTGCATGACGTTCAATACTTTGGGCAAATAGCGGCGTTTCGGTTTGGTTGTGATAAATAGATATCGGCTGGCGCTGCGACTTGAACACATCAAAAGGCAATCCCTGTTTATCAAGAAATCTTGTGAACTCTTCTGTCGGTCTTGACTGTACCCGATTCGTAAATTCGCATGTGCTATCATCAATTTTTTTGACGCTCAATTCCCATTTAACCTGAATCGTGACACGACCGTTGGGTGTGAAAACATCTGAAATTGATTCCAGTATCAAGTGCGTCGGTTCGGCCAATTTTTCTATATAGTGTTGAACCATCAAACTCCCACCAAGAACTTCCACGTTTATCGACATACGTTTGCCTTCGGGTGACGTTGTAAAACCGGCAGCAATATGCGCTGGTGAGCATGCCTGATATTCTTTTTCGCTCAGGGTAAAACACCATTCCGGAATATTGACTTTTTCAATTGGTGCGTTGACGATAGCCGAGAAGCTCGAATCAACAATTATTTGATCACTTTGCATGACTTATATTTTTTGAAATGCGTATTAAATTATAGTATTACTATCGCACAAATGGGAGGATTATTGGCTTGATATTGAACATATTACCAAAAGTTCATATCGGCCAACCAAGCTTCGCCCTCAGATTTTCGACTAAAATTTCCCGCTGATTCTGATCTTACAATTCAGTTTTTAAGCCTGCGGTCAGGATATTCAATCTGTCGACGATTCCCACAGCGGTAAAGGATTGACGAAGCATTTCGCCAGTTTCTGTGTAATGCGACCAGCCTTCGAAATGCACTGGGATGATTGTCGCCGACGGAAATGCAAATGCGGTATCAATTGCGTCATTAGTGCTCATCGTTACGCTGAAGGGGCCACGGGGCTTGGCAGCGCCTGCAAAAATGAATACGTAATCTGGCTTAAACCTTTGAGCAACTTCCTTTACACCGTCATAGAAAACTGTGTCCCCGGTGACGTATATCTGCGCACCTTTGGAAGAAACGATAAAGCCAATCACCTCTCCGGTAAGATGCTCACTTCCAGCTGGTCCATGCCTTGCTGGTGTTGCCGTAATGGTGACTTCATCATTTAAAACGATACGCTCCCACGGCGACAAGCCAATCGCGTTGTCGCCTAATCTGTCGGCACCAACTTTGGTGGTGAATGTTTTTGGGACTGATTTTAGAAATTCCCTTCCCGCGTTGTCCAAATTATCTCCATGCTGGTCATGACTGAGCAATACCGCATCAATTTTTCCAATATCCGCTTTGGCAGGTCCCGCGGTTTTTTGATACGCGGGCTTGTCATTGATGGTAAACATTTTGCCAGCGGGATCAAGGGTTGGGTCTGTCATCAGGCGTAGACGACCAATTTCCAGTATAGTCGTGGGGCCGCCCAGGTATATAACACTGACATTTTTTTTCATAACGTCATGATTTTAAATTGTCGAAATATGCTGTGGTTTCTTCAATCAGGGACTTCATCAATTCGCCTGCTTTGGTGTGTTTCAAAACGGGAGCAATTTGGCCTCCCCAGAATAATATCATATCCAGCTTTTCCTGCTCGATAGCCGCTTGCCGCAAAGGCGCTATAAACTGTGTCTGAAGCGGAAAGGGTAAAAGTTGACTTTCCTTCTGATACATATCCCTGGAAATACGACTGGTTATTCCCCTTCCCAACCGACCCGTGAATGCACGTGTCAGGGAGGTATTTGCAGCAGCATCCGAAAAAAGCATCTGTTTGTGAATCGCGCTTGCATTCGATTCGTCCGTAGCCAAAAAAGCAGTGCCAATTTGAGCCGCATCTGCACCCAGGGCAAGTGCAGCAGCGACACCTTTTCCATCAGCAATACCGCCTGCGGCGATAATCGGAGTTTTAACCTTTTCCTTAATTAATTGAACCAGCACAAACGTCCCAAAGGTCGACGATTCCGCTGAGGCGAGAAACGATGGTCGGTGCCCGCCTGCTTCAAAGCCGGAAGCAATAATCAGGTCCACTCCGGCAGCATCCAATACCACGGCTTCGTCTAAAGTGGTCGCCGCGCCGATAGTAACGATTCCAAGCCGTCGGCATTGCTCTAAAATATCTGCCGACGGAACGCCAAACATAAAGCTGAAAACCGGCGGCCGCTGGTGCAGGATTACTTCAACCTGGTTTTCAAACCGGGTTTTGAACGGAGCCGGTTTCTGCGGCAGAGCTATTCCCAGCTCGTCAAAATAGGGCTTGAATAATGCTTGCGTTTGCTTAAAATCTTCGTCTGAAACCGTTCCGTCGATTGCGTCTGAATCCGAAACCCACAGGTTGATATTGTAAGGTTTTTTCGTCGCCGATTTTAGCTGCCGGTCAACCTCAATGATCTCGTGAGGGCTTAAAGTATATGCGCCGAAACCTCCAAGGCCTCCCGCATTTGACACCGTCGAAACGAGCGCTACGGACGATAAATTGCCACCGAACGGGCCTTGCAGGATAGGATACTGAATACCCAGTTTATTCGAGGCTTTTGTTTGATACCACATAACTTTCAAAGTTAACTAGCCACGTCTGTCAGCATCTTTGTAACGATTACCCAGCGTACATCAATTTTATGAAACGCCAGGAACTCATCATAATTAAAATCGTACATTTTCACATGTAGCTTTGCAACGGCAATAGAATTAACCACATCAATTGATATGATGGTCCCTTTAAATGGCTTGCCGGAATCTTTCACACTTTGGCGGTTTTTTACGGCGTCAAGATATTCTTCGAGCGTTTTGGCATAAGGCTGTTCCTTTACATCGCCAAACAACAACGCTCCGGGATGGAACGTGCTTCCAAGGATTCTAATATCACCTTCGTAAATACCTTTAAAATAATAATCCTCCAGAACCCTGGTAATGGCCAATGAATCTTCCTGATTAGTTTTCATTTCGTTAAAATGTTGTGCTTTAAATTCCGGCAAAGCCTGGGAAAAAGCGGTTAATAAGGATATCGGAATTAATTCAGGTTATGCCCTGCGGTGAAACCGCCATCAACATTGATAATCGCGCCGTTTATGAAGTTGCTTTTGGCAACTGTATATACAATTTCCGCAACATCTTCCACTTCTCCTACACGGTTAAGTAAATGTAAGCCAGCGCTTTTGTCGGCATCTTCTCCATGCATTGGCGTGCGGATTGTACCAGGAGCGATGGTGTTCACTCTAATGTTGTCCTTACCAAACTCTGCTGCGAGTTGGATCGTAAGTGCATGTATAGCGCCTTTGGACGCCATTTGTGCAGTGATCGGTACCCCACCAAGCCCATGGTTAACCAGCGGAGTGCCAATATTGATCACCACCCCGCCATGCTGCTTAAGCATTTGTGGAATAATCGCCTGAGTCGTGAAATAGGTGCCTTTCAGGTTTGTGTCCAGAAAACGGTCAAGGTACTCTTCGTCTACTTCGAGGAATGGCTTGGTTTCGAATATCCCTGCGTTGTTTATCAGTACATCGGCTGTTCCGAATTTTTCAACCGCAGTAGCCAACAGCTTTTCGCCAGTGCTTTTCTCGCTTACATTTCCGACTACCATCGCGAGGTTTTCGCCAGCTCCCAGTTCATTATAAACTTGCTGTAGTTTATTTTCAGTCGTCGAATTGATCACGACATTATCACCGTTTTTCAAAAAGTGGCGGGCTATCTCTTTCCCGATACCTGAGGAGGCGCCGGTCACTATTATTGTTTGCTTTTTCATCGTCATTTTATTTTTTATCGGCTGTGATACCTTTTTCTCTCAATACCGAAACCTGTTCTCCGGCAAACCCCCAATCATCCAGTTCAATTTCCTGAATCACGACGTGAGTCAATTGAGGGTCTTTATTTAATACGTTGGTAATGAGCTCTGTTACGCCTTTAATGAGGCTTTGTTTTTGTTCTCTCGTAACCCCCTCACGGGTTACTTCTATTTTCACGTATGGCATGGCCTTGATTTTTTATGCAAAATTTGCCGGTTAAGCAGCTTTTGCGGTGATACTTACATTTAGTTCAAAATCGTTGTAGATCAACGTATCGCCCAGGTCTTTAAAGAAGTTGCCAGAGCGGAACTTCATATTATAATTGGTACGGTCAATAATCAATTGGCCAGTCGCCGTCAACTCGTTGTCGTTCACATGAATTGCTGCGTCAAATGACACCGGATGCGTGATGTCTTTGATTGTCAGATTGCCCTCGATATGAGTACCTGAAACTGACGTAATTTCTAACGTTGCTTCCGGATATTTTTCCAAAGAGAAGAAATCATCCGATGCCAGGTGGCCGAAGAATTGCGCGTTTAATGCCGGGTCAGATATATCCAATATCTTGATTGAAGTTGTGTCGATAATGAACTTACCACCAATGAGTTGACCGTTGTTTAAACTTAACTCACCCGCTTTGATAGTTATAGTACCATTGTGCGCACCAGTAACTTTTCTGCCGATCCAATCGATGTTGCTTTCATTGCTTACGATTTCAAATTTTTGAGTTTCCATGTTTTCTGTTTTGTTTAAATTGTTCATCAAATTTCGCCCGCATTTTTGAGCCAGTCGTGTGATGTAGATCACATTCGAAGGGAGGGTTGAATTATGTGATGTAGATCACTTCCGCCGATTATGGGTAGTGAATTGTCAGAATGATCAGATCGTCTTATATCAAGAACTGGAATCTATGGAAATGGCGCCCAAGACGAGGCCGCTATCGGGGAATACCGGTAGTTATTCTGAAGAGTTAAATATCGACTCTAAATGTATAAGTGGTGGCTACGCCAGACCTATATGTCTGCGATTGGCGGAGATTGAATAAGTCGGCTTACCGGAGCTTCGGAAACCGGATTTCTGAATTCTGTTCAGGGATGATACAGGCGACTGAGCGTTTCTCTTGAAACACCTAAATACGCAGCAATAAGGTTTTTAGGAACCAGATTGTAAAGTTCGGGATATTGTTTGAGAAGCTCTTCATAACGGGTTTTTACATTGTTGTTCATAAAAGATAGAAGTCTTTTTTGAGCGGCAACATATCCCTTGTTTGTTCTCCACCTAAAAAAACGCTCAACGGTGCTAATTTCACTGCAAAGCTTTTCCCGGTCGCTGTTGGTGATGTAGAGCACCTCGGCGTCCGTCACGCAGTCTACGTTAATGGTCGCTTTTGTATTGTTATACAGCGCGTTGTAATCTGACGCCCACCATGTTGGCATGGCAAATTGCAGAATAAACATTTTCAGATCGTCGTTGATATAGAAAGTCTTCAAACAACCTGATATCACAAAATATTCACGCTCTACATGATCACCTTCGGTAATTATCGCCTGGCCTTTTTTAAATGATTCTCTTTTAAAATGTGAAAAGAAATAATCAAACTGGTCGTCTGTTAAGGTAGTTAACTTGGCCACATGTTCTTTTAATTTTTCCTTCGCTTCCATGTTCGGTTTGAATATTTTCTCCTGCGATTTTAAAGGTAATAATTCCGTCAAAATTACAGACACCAGTGTTTCAGTAGTTGATAATTTATATCAAAGGAGTCCGGACTATTGCGGCCATCGCCGAGCCCGTCATCCGAAATTTACTTATTATTGATGCGATTGATGCAGAAATTACCCAATATGGATCGGTTTTGAAAGAGCGACGAACCGGGATGTGAGCCAAACCACTAGATCCAAGTGGGCACGCTTTTTTATGTTTAGGTGGTATCTGTGACGACATTGTACGGCGCAGCAAATTTTATCACCACTTAAACAATTCGTTAAAAATGAGAAACATACCAATATTTATGACACTTGCTACCGTAGCAATGTTATATGGCTGCGGGCCAAAGTCGACTGAAGCGACAGACACAACCGAGTTCGCCGACAGTACTAACGAGGCGCGCGCCGACTCAAATGCTATGGATTCTGAATCTGCCAGCGTAGAAGACGACGCTAAATTTGTAGTGGAAGCAGCGAATGGTGGAATGGCAGAAGTTGCATTGAGCAAAATAGCGGTGGAAAAAGCCACTGATCCTAAAGTGAAAGAATTTGCAAAGCAAATGATAACAGACCATTCGAAAGCAAATGATGAACTAAAGGCACTAGCCGCCAGTAAAAATATTACGCTTCCTTCGGCGCCAAATGAAGAAAAGCAAAAGGATGCTGCGGATCTGGGCGGGAAGAGTGCAAAGGATTTTGACGAAGCCTACATATCGCAGATGAAGAAAGATCACGATAAGACGGTGAAACTTTTCGAGGATGCGCAGAAAGATGTGAAAGACACGGATCTTAAAGCCTTTATCGACAAGACCTTACCGGTTATCAAAGCACATGGTGAACACGTAAAAAGTCTGGATAAGTCAAAATAGTTAGAGACAAGAGTTTTTGAGGTTGGCGGTCACGGTGTGGCCGCCAACTTTCTTATGTACGGAACGCCTCAACAGCAGGAATTTTAACATCAGTATGGGGTACTCCAACAGTACAAGCAATGTTAGTAATGTTCTGCCTATGACTCAATAGCTCGTTGATGAGAATGCGTGAACAAGAACCAAATCGTCAAACAATTTAACTCAGTTCCTGATATACCCAAAGGGACGCGGCGGAGAGGGAGATTGGCCGGTTTAGGTATGGGGCCTCTCGCACATACATTTGCGAGCGCGAGAGGAAAGTTAAAATAGTTGAATCCGGCCCCGTTCCGAAAGCTTCGAAGATATTGAGAAACGCTGCTTTATTATTTCGTGTCACCCGATTTCAGCAATCCGTGATAATATGCCATATAATATGGCAGAAGAAAGAACGTACCTTCATGTTCCTCGTGACCATCTCCTTCGGAGGCCAGCAAAGCAAATCCATCACGATCCTGACGCACATGGCCGCGCTCGTCGATCGGCAAGGCATAGCTGTCAACCCGCCATCCGATATTTTCTTTTTGCATAGGGGAAGTATCGAAAACTACATCCAGTCGGTGGGTATTGTCCATGGTATATCCGATCAGATCCAGCGGAATTTTCTGCAGGTTTTCGAGGATGAATTCGGGGTGGTGATTTCCTTTATAATACGTTTTGACCACCTTGCTGGCATAGAGTCTGTTTTCAGGGAATAGGCCTTTGTTCTCAAACATTTTCTCGTCGGCCTGCCGGGTAAAGCCATTGGCAAGCGAAGCATATATGGCATCCCAGAATGCGTTTTTTTGCTTGCTGATATGCTGCCAGGCAATTTCAAGCGACTGGCGGTACATCAATATCAATGAAGGATCTGTCTCGTAATTAAGCAAACCGTAAAAGCTCATCAGACACAGGTTATTGTCCCAGGGAACGACGTTTTCAGGCGGGAAAAATTCCTTCGGGTGCATAGCATTGATATGATAGTTGTATTTATCACGCAGAATTTTTGCTTCCTGATCATATTTTTTGTCGCCCGTAACATGCTTTGCCACATTCAAAAACGACAACATTATCATCGAGTTGAGGCCCCGTTGATCGTAACCATATACCGAATTGAAATACTCCGGCGAGAAATCACCCCAGCGTGTTACCTTCCCGTCGTGGTCTACCAGCTTATATCCGTGGCGAATTAAATGGTCGGTGATATCCCCAACCACGTCACGTACGGCCTGCTTTTCTTCTTCAGTTTTTGCGACCAGATCATAATAAATCCCATAGAAGAAAAAATGCCCTGCCAACTCATCTGAGCTCGTGTCACATTTCCAGTAGTATTTCCCGTCTTTGCTTTTTGGAAAACGGGGATATATGTCTTTCCACATCGGATCATTCTGCTGATGGCGCAGGTTAGCCTCGTGGCTATATATCTCATTCACAGGCTCGTGCCAGTCGACGGGGATAATTACCCGCGCCGGAAAACCCTTTTCATGGGAAATATCAACCAGCCATTTGCAGGATTTGAAACTGCGGTCAGCCAGTTTTTTTGCCTCCGGATCGCCGGTTGCTGCATATCTGAACGCTTGCGCGGCACCATACATAGCAGTGTACATGCCATCATTATCGGAAATTGCGACCTCAGAACTGGCTACATTAAACTGTTCTTTCAGATGACTTTGCGCAATAAAACCCATTCGGTTATGACGCTCTTCCACTTGCTTCGTGAAAATTCTCGCCTTTTCTTCGAGTGACAATTTTGTTGGAACAATTTGGCTCACACCCTTATTCGTCCCGATCCAAACCGACCCGTTATTTGGTGCTATTGCAATGCTATTTACCTGATCATCAGGCAGCCATCGAC
The DNA here is from genome assembly GCF_056895215.1 of Dyadobacter sp. HNCC25DJ184. Classification (NCBI taxonomy): domain Bacteria; kingdom Pseudomonadati; phylum Bacteroidota; class Cytophagia; order Cytophagales; family Spirosomataceae; genus Dyadobacter; species Dyadobacter sp. HNCC25DJ184. The sequence continues at coordinate 139,913 of NZ_JBXHAQ010000014.1, forward strand.
GACTAAATCGATATTTGAATTCGTTATTGTCAACTTCAATAGCGCCTTTTTTTGTGCCAAACCAAACAATTCCATTTGGCCCGGCCGCGGCACAAGTGAACTGATTATACGGTAAACCTTCCTCGCCCGTAAATAAATTCCATGTTTTTCCATCTGTATATCCAACTCCCTCTTCCGCACCAAACCAAAGACGTCCCTTCGAATCGACAGCCAGTGCCGCCACATTTCGAAGTGACCAGTTGTACCTAGCATTTTTCGGGAATATTCTTTCCGATTCCTTTCCGGATTTATAAAAATACAATCCGTCTTTGCAGCCTATCGCATATCCATCCAGATAGGGTACGGTCGACAGAACTTGTGGCCCAAGCATAGCAGGTAAGTCGGGTTTTGACGCTCTTTTTTCATTGGGAACCGTCACCCATTTTCCGTTGCTGAATTGCACCGATTTTTCTCCAACCAGCGCTATTGGCTGATTATTTTTCAATGTTATCCAGGAGACTTTTCCTTCTGGAAATCCATCTTTAGGCGAATGGATGGTTACTACTTCCTGAATAAATTTCTGGTCAGGCACAGTCTGAGCCAACAGGTGAAAGGGTAGAAGCAACAGCCAGAAAATGAAAGATTTCATGGGGTATATCGGTGAGATTTCAGGTAGATCAATGATTTCAATACGCTGTGCCAACGTAAAGAGGCTATTGTAATCTTTCTGTTATCATATCATTAATACTAAGTATCGAAACTGTCCAATTTGCTTTCTTTGGTAGTCGAACAACCACAGAGTTTTCCATGGATTCAAGAAGAGAATTTTTAAAAAAGGCCGCCATGTTGACCGGCAGCGCAGGAATGATAAGTTTTTTGCCGGAATCGGTGCAACGCGCCATGGCCATTCATCCCGACCCGGGCACTACCTATCTGGATGCCGAAAATGTGGTTATTTTGATGCAGGAAAACCGTTCGTTCGACCATACATATGGCAAACTCCAGGGAGTTCGCGGCTTCAATGATCCCCGGGCAATTTCGTTGCCGAACAAGAATAAAGTGTGGCTTCAGACCGATAAAAAGGGAGATACATATGCGCCTTTTCGATTAGATATTAAAAATACCAAAGCAACCTGGATGCACGATCTCCCACATTCGCGTGAATCGCAGGTGGATGCTTATAATGGAGGTAAGTACGATAAATGGCTGATTTCCAAAAGGTCCGGGCACAAGGAATATTCGGATATGCCGCTCACCCTTGGCTATTATGACCGCGAAGATTTGCCGTTTTACTATGCGCTCGCCGATGCATTTACCGTATGTGATCAGAATTTTTGCTCGTCAATGACTCCGACACATCCAAACCGTTATTTTCTGTGGTCAGGAACGATTCGTGAAAATCCAGATATTAATTCGCTGGCCGTGGTGCGGAACAGCTATTTTTCTATTAACAAGCCTGTCAAATGGAAATCATTTCCGGAGCGTCTGCAAGAGGCTAATGTAGCGTGGAAATTCTATCAAAATGAAGTGGGCGCGATTATGCAATTTCATCCCGGGCTCGGTTCCTGGTTAAGTAATTTTGGTTGTAATCCCCTTGAAAGATATGAACAATATCACGTCAAATCGTCTGCGGACTATATCCATTATGCAAAATTGGAGGTTGAAAAGCTGAAAAAAGAGTTGCCGGAGTTAAAGGAAAAGCTGGCTACCGCTTCTGTTGATGAAAAAATCAAACTTTCCAAAAGTTACGATAATCAGTTAGATCTGCTCGAAAAATATGAAGCTGACCTTGCCGAATATAGTGAAGAAAATCTTAAAAAATTCTCGGTAGCGGAACGCGATTTGCACCATCGTGCCTTTGTTTCCAACCGCGAGGACCCGGATTATCTCAAATTGAGCACCATAACATATGAGGAAAACGGAGAAAAGAGAAGAGTACAGGTTCCGAAAAGTGATATTTTTTATCAGTTCCGAAAAGATGTTGATGAGGGGAAATTGCCCGCAATTTCCTATCTGGCTGCGCCTCAGAATTTTTCCGATCATCCATCAGCACCTTGGTACGGCGCTTGGTACGTTTCCGAAACACTTGATATCCTGACAAAGAATCCTGAGGTTTGGAAGAAGACAATTTTCATTTTGTGTTATGATGAAAACGACGGATACTACGACCACGTACCGCCATTTTCGATTCCCAATCCGTTTAAGCCAGATTCCGGAAAAGTTTCAGATGGCATAGATATAAAAGTTGAATATGTAACACTGGAACAGGATGAGTCGCAAGTGCCTAAGCCGAACGCACGGGAAGGTGCTATCGGACTGGGTTTCCGGGTGCCGCTGGTCATTGCTTCACCCTGGTCGCGAGGAGGCAAAGTTTGTTCTCAGGTCTTTGACCACACATCTATAATTCAGTTTCTGGAAGAATTTGCGAGCCATAAATCAGGCAAAACGGTAAAGGAAACCAACATATCAGAGTGGAGGCGAACCATATGCGGCAATATCAGTTCCGTTTTTCATCCATATGATCCGTCGACCTACAAAAAGCCGCAACCTGTCAATCGTGACGAATTTGTAATGACCATCCATAAAGCACAATTCCGCGATGCGCCTTCGAATTTTAAGGCGTTATCATCGAGCGAGATAGGGGAGATTAATAAGAATGGATCGATCAGCCCCTACTTGCCGAAGCAGGAACCGGGCACGCGGCCCTCGTGCGCTATTCCATATGAGCTGTATGTAGATGGCAATTTATCCAAAGACAAAAAAACTTTTGAAGTGACAATGCACGCTGGAAATAAGATTTTTGGAGAAAAATCCGTCGGGGCTCCGTTTATTATTTATGCCATGAACCCGTATCAAAATGAAGAGTCACGAGTTTGGAATTACGCAGTTAAAGCGGGCGATACTTTAAAACAGACCTGGCAGGTTTCAGATTTCGAAGGCGGTAAATATCATCTAAGGGTATATGGCCCTAATGGATTTTTTCGTGAGTTTGCAGGTGATGCGCGGGGCTCAGATATTATCGTAACCAGTGCATATCATAAAGACAAAGCGGGAAAACCTTCAGGTGATTTGCAATTCACCGTGAGCAATAATGGTGGAAAACTGACCGATATATCTTTGGTTGATAATGTTTATGGCGATAAGCCACTAAAGTTGAAAATGGTGGCTGGCGGTAAATCCACCGGCACCATGAAACTGGGCAAGCATCACAATTGGTATGACATCAGTATCCAAATCGACCAGTCGGGAGAAATCAGGCGATATGCAGGGCACGTTGAAACCGGAAAGGAGAGCGTAACAGATCCTTTCATGGCAAGAATCTGATATGAAGGTAATCGCAGGTTATTTTTCTTCCTTGAAAGCAACTGCTTCAATTTCAACCAGATAATTGGGATTGGCCAAGCCGGCAACGACGATACCAGATACAACGGGAGGGTTTTTCAGTTTTGTCAGAAAACTCTGAGCACCTTCAAAACCCTTCCGTACATCCTGGCCTTGCACAATATATATGGTCAGTTTAAAGAGGTCATCTAATGTTGCATCACTTGCCTTCAAGGCAATTTCAAGATTGCCCAGTATATATTCCGTTTGCGCGGTGATATCGCCCTTTCCGACTATTTTCAAGTCGCTGGTTATCGCGTTTTGACCGCCGATATAGATGGTACTTCCCCTTCCTTTTGTGATCGCAACTTGCGAAAACGCCGGATTTTTCAGCAGTTCATCCGGATTTAGAAATTCAATGTGTGAGCTCATTATCCAATCGTTTTGGTGTTGATTTTTACCGAAGCAAAATATGTGCCTGAGTGCTATTAATAGTGAGTTTTCTTACATTCTCAGTTTCCAGATTGTAATAGGAATAAATCTAAATTTGCCAATGAAAATGCAATTTCCGTGATTTTGATGGCCAAGTGTTCCAAAGGGATGTAATTTTGAGATAAACTCATCTAATAGCCATATGATCCAACAAAAACGACTTCCTAAAAGCATCAGGCTTACTGATGCCCAAAGCAAGCGGCTTCAGGAGCTGAGTGAGTTGGATGGCTTGGACACACGCGAGCACGCAATCAGGGCCATTGATGAATATTTAAGTAAGCAGAGAACAGATATCATCCCCCCCAAGGAAAGCGAGATCAGTGCTGATTTTAAAGAACTTACACCTGATCCAAACACCGCCGGCGCATTCTGGATAACCGGCGTAGTGGGCAGATACGAATTTTCGGCGATGGTCTTAAAGCTGCCAGCCAAATACGGAATAGATAAAGGCAGACTCTTCAAGCTATTCATTTACGATCCGGTTGTATTGGAAACAACAGGCAGTTTCATAGGCTCATGCATTGTGAACTATGACAAAGGCTGGGATATCAGACCGAGTAAAATCGCTGAACCTTACTACAATAAAGTGAAAGCAATGCTGGATCAATCTGCAGAGAAGTATATTAAGAAGGGGGGCTCGAAGTAGCATTGATTTGCACTCGGTGGTGACATGGCGTTATTCCCAATTTTCAGTATTCAAATAATCGCATACTTCCTATAAATCAACGACCGATTCGAGCAATTTCGAACACTCGGCTGTTTTTTGACATATATCCGACCCGATCGCGACCTCCATATATGTTATTGGTTCTCAAAGGTTGATGAAAACCTAGCGCTGTCCGATCAGCTTTTGATTTTTCTCCTGAATTCAAATTCTAAAAATAAGACAAATTGAAGTATTTACTCTATAATATCGATAGATTATATGACTTTTAATTCATTTTTAATATGTTTGCAGAATAATATTTGAAATGCATAATATATGTCGTCTGTATGGTGTATAAAACAGAATAAAATATTGAATAATTTCCGATATTGCTAATATCGTCCCGTGTGTTTTAATACTTACAAAAGTTTATTTTTAAATTAGTAGCTCTCACCAATCTAATAAAAATGCAAATATGAAAAAACAACTCCTCTTTTTATTGATACTGACATTTCTTATGACAGGATACGTCAGTGCCCAGCAGCGGGTTATATCAGGAAAAATTGCCGATGCTGGTGACGGCTCGCCACTTCCAGGTGCTTCGGTGGCTGTAAAAGGTACTTCTGCCGGTACATTATCCGACGTGAATGGTGCATTTAGTCTTAATGTGGATGACAATGCTTCTGTGCTCGTGGTCTCTTTTATCGGCTATCTGGCTCAGGACGTGACTATCGGGAACAGCAGCGAAATTAATGTGGCTCTTCAGGTCGATACTAAAGTGCTGAACGAGGTGGTGGTTACCGCTTTGGGCATCTCGCGCGAAAAGCGTGCCCTGGGTTATTCTGTACAGGAGATCAAAAGCGAGGCGCTGCAAACCAGGCCGACCAACGCTTTGAGCGCACTTTCCGGTAGAGTGGCGGGGTTGCAGGTAACTGCTTCAGGCGGTAATATGGGTGGTTCTTCTCGTGTACTTTTGCGCGGGATCAATTCCATATCAGGAAACAATCAACCTTTATATGTAATCGATGGTACGCCGATCGACAATGCAGATTTGAACAGCGCGGCGACCAGTGCGGGAAGTGGTGGGAAAGACGTTGGGAATATGATCCAGGATCTGAACCCCGATGATATTGAGAATGTGTCGGTTTTGAAAGGGCCTTCTGCAGCAGCACTTTACGGTACGAGAGCCGCCAACGGGGTAATATTGATCACTACTAAAAAAGGAAAAGAAAACAGCAAGGTCAACGTAACGTTGAACACGGGAGTCGAGTTTGAAAAGATCGTTCGACTGCCAGCTCGTCAGAAGTTATATGGCGGTGGTTTTTCCAGTACCTTCCAAAAAGCGAACATCGGCGGAACAGATTTCAACATTGTTGAGTATGCAGTGGATGAAAGCTGGGGGCCGAAACTGGACGGAACGCCGGTGTTACACTGGTATAACCTTGACCCGGAAAATACTGCGGAATATCTGAAACCCCAGCCTTGGAGTTATCCTAAAAACGATGTTCACAGTTTTTTTGAAACGGGCGTGGCCAACACGAACAGTCTTGCGATCAGCGGTGGAAATGCAAACTCCACTTATCGACTATCTTATACCAATAAAAACGTGAGCGGTACAGTTCCTAATTCGTCTCTGAAACGGAATTCGATCAATTTTTCGGGATCGTCGCAACTGGGTAAGGTCAAGATTTATAACAATTTCAACTATATCAAAAATACTTCAACCGGCCGTCCGTGGACAGGCGCAACGAACCGTAACATTATCCTCGAAGCATTTCAATGGGGACAGGTGCAGGTGGATTATGACAAGTTGAAAAACTATAAAAGGGCTGACGGAACGCAGATTTTGTGGAACAGAAGCGGCTATCAGAATACACCGGCAGGGGAGGCGGCCAAGTTTATCGACAACCCGTACTGGTCTGCATATCAAAGCTATATGGACGAGAATCGTGATCGTTTTTATGGTAACGTAGGTATTGTTTATGACGTGAATAGTTGGCTGAAACTGAGCGGAAAAGTGAATGGAGATATATACCAATATCAATATCAGGACCGTATCGCTGTATATTCACGTACGCAGTCGCAGTATCAGGAATACAACAACAATTTTAGCGAGTTTAATTATGAGTTATTGGCTTCTGCAAACAAGAGCTGGGGAGATATCTCATTGAATGTCAATGCCGGAGGAAATATTATGAACCAGAAACGTCGGATCAGCGATGCTGTGACGCAAGGTGGATTGATCATTCCTGAGTATTACAATCTTAAAAATGCGAGCTCGGTTTTGGTGAATTCCAATGCATATCAAAAACAGATCAACTCCATTTTTGGAAGTTTCTCGTTTGGCTGGAAAAGTTTGCTCTTCGTAGATGGTACCCTTCGTAATGACTGGTCATCCACATTGCCAATCGGGAAAAATTCATTCGCATATCCTTCATTGACAACGAGTTTGATTCTGAGTGAATTGAATGGTGTGAAAGATATCGCCTGGCTGGATTTTGCAAAAGTTCGTCTGGGTTGGGCGCAGGTTGGTAATGACACGGATCCTTATCAATTGCAGCGCGCGTATGAAGCAAGCCAATCTTTCGACGGACTGCCTTCTTACAAACTTCCAACTCAGCTGAATAACCAGTCGCTGAAGCCTGAAATTACAAGTTCATGGGAAACAGGTGTTACTATTCAGGCCTTCAAAAACAGAGTTGGTTTGGATGTTACATATTACGATAACGTGAGCCGCAACCAGATCATCAATATCCCGGTTTCTTCTGCTTTTGGTTACGATTCCAAAGTGATCAATGCGGGTAAAATCAACAATAAAGGGATTGAAGTTACGCTCAACGCTACACCGATTCGTCAGAACGGTTTTGAATGGAATACTACCCTTAACTGGTCACGGAACCGCAACAAGGTTATTCAACTGGCGCCGGGTGTGAACACGTTTCAGTTAACAAACAGTCTCGTTACGCTGGTAGCGCGTGAAGGCCGCCCATATGGAGAAATTCTTGGTAACGATTTCATCTATACAACAGATGGACAAAAGGTAATCAAAGCGGACGGAACTTACGATCGCGGACAGCAGCTGACCCCACTGGGGAGTGTTCTGCCGAAATATCTGTTCGGGTTTCAGAACAGTTTCAAATACAAAAACTTCAATCTTGGCTTCCTCATCGATGGTCGAGTGGGAGGGAAATTCTTTTCGCAAACTTATAAAGTCGGTATGTATGCGGGGGTTCTTGACAAGACCGCGGCCAATAACGTTCGTGAAAATGGTGTAATTCTCGATGGCGTAAAAGGAACGGTAACTTACAACTCCGACGGTACTTATTCGGTGAGCAATATCACCGCAAACGACACACGAATTACCGCACAAGCATGGGCGCGCGGTGAATATAGCGGTCCGACACCTCAGACAATCTTCGACGCAACATTTGTGAAATTGAGAGAGGTTACTTTCGGATATAGTTTGCCGTTGTCAACCAAGGCTTTGAAGCAAATCTACTTTGGAGTATATGGACGAAATCTGGTGAATGTATATACCGCCAGCAAATATATCGATCCGGAATTCACGAGTAGCGGTGGTAACATTCAAGGTGTGGAGGGTGGAAATATTCCGTTGCCAGCCACTTACGGACTTAATGTGAATTTTAAGTTTTAAGGCGCTATTTATCAAGATTAAAATCTGAATATCATGCAAACGTTCATATATCAAAAAAGCATTTTTTCTCTCGCGATTGGCGCGGTAACATTGCTCGCATCATGCAGCGACAGCAAATTTGAGGATATCAATAAAGATCCGAACCGGCCAACAAATGTGACTACAACAACTATATTGTTGTCAGCTGAAAAACAGGTCATCGACAATATTCGTAACGAAAATATCTCCTTGCGGGGCTCTGTCTTGTTTGCCCAGTATTATAGCCAGAATATATACAGCGATCAATCGCGTTACGATATACCCCGCTCATATTCTGATACCTACTGGAGCAATGCCTACAAAGCGTTGAACAATCTGAACGAGATCATCATTCTGAATACTGATCCAACGAAAAAAGATGTAGCCGCGGCGGGTGTAGCCGGGACCAACCAGAATCAGATCGCGATTGCAAGGATTTTGAAAGCATATGTTTTTCAGGGTTTGACCGACGTTTTTGGCAATATTCCGTATCAATCCTATGGCAACCCTGATCCTGAATTCCAGGCGTTGCAGCAAACTCCGGAGAACCTTAGTCCGGCATATGCAAGTCAGCAAAAGATATATCAGGATATTCTGAATGAATTGAAAGCGGCAGGCGACACGCTTATTAAATACAAAACAGCGAATACATTTGGTAGCTACGATGTAATTTACAAAGGAAAAAACGAGTCATGGGCTAAATTGGCAAACTCGCTTCGCCTGCGTATCGCAACGCGTATCAGAACTAAACTTCCTGCGGAATCGAACACTCACTTTGAAGACGCGCTGGCAAAAGGTGTTTTTACTTCAAATGCAGATAATGCGATATTCAAGTATCAGACACTTGCACCGAACGAAGCACCGCTTTACCGCGCAACAGTGACAGCCAACCGTAAGGATTTTGCGGTTTCTCATATCATTATTAATGTGCTGAAAGGTCAGCTGGGAACAGTTAAAGTGCAGGATCCAAGGTTGCCGATTTATGCAATCAAGAATGCAGCTGGAGAATATGTTGGTCAGCCATACGGATTGCCCGTTGCGGCTGCTGGCTTGCTGACAGCGACCGACGTCAGTCTCCCTGGAACTGTCGTAAATGCTTCGAATTACGGGGAGGTTTTGCAGGAGTTTGCTGAAGTTTCCTTCCTGATATCTGAATATAAAAATTGGGATCAGCAGGCATATATTGATGGTGTAACAGCTTCTTTGCAAAAATGGGGTGTATCTCAGGCAGATATCACAACTTATCTGGCGGCTCTTCCCAAGGCTGATAAGGAAAATGTTTTGAACCAGAAATATCTGGCGCTTTATACGCAGGGTGATGAAGCATGGAGCGAAATCCGTCGAACTGGTTATCCCACTTATCTTGTAAAACCCGGCGATGTAGTTTGGAACAGAACAGTGGATGGTCAGACGATTCAATATAAATTTCAGCCTCTTTTTGGAGAAGGCGTTCCTTTGAGATTGTACTATCCGGTAAAGGAGCAAAGTGTAAATCTGGCGAACTACCAGAACGCAGTAAAAGCGCAGGGTAACGACGATATCACAACCTACCTGTGGTGGAATAAGTAAGCAATAATTAAAGTTCAATGAGCCCCAATGGTGTTTTTAACGCACCTTGGGGTTCTTTTTTTGTATTTTCATCATTGAGGCGTTAAGAAAAGTTAAGACTCAATGTTCCTTATCTCCTTAATAGTTGAGTCAAAACTTCACCGCTAAGGCGCTAAAACATAGAGGGAACAGATTTATAAAAAGCTCCTTGTGTGATCCTTCCTTGATGTATGGCAAAAAAAATCTATCGTATTATTGCGATAAATAAAAATCTTATTACCTTTGACACATGGGAGTTACCAGGACAGAAGTTTTTACCGAGAGACAAAATCGAATCGCTGATTTGGCGAAGGCGCTGGCGCACCCTGCCCGGGTTGCGATCATTCAGCATTTATTGAAGGTGAATTCGTGTGTTTGTGGAGATTTGGTAGAGGTTTTGCCATTAGCGCAGGCTACTGTATCTCAGCATCTAAAAGAATTGAAACAAATTGGTATTATTCATGGTGAGATCAATCCGCCGAGGGTTTGCTATTGTATCAATGAAGCAGTCTGGCAAGAGGCGAAGGCTATTTTTGGTGAATTGTTTGAAACGCAAGTGGCGGATTCTTGCTGCAGTTAAGAACTGATAGATTTTTTTATGTTCCAATTAATCGTAATATAGCAATGAATAATTACAACTCAATGAATTGGCAATCTTTTAAGAGCGCTCTCCTGGAAAATCCGGACAAGGTGCTTCAATTTCAGTACGCCGAAGGGCAATATGTGGATGGGTCTTATCATATAACCGAGATCAAACAAGCACCCATCGTATCGGTTGATTGCGGCGGAGTGATGAATAGCTGGACGGAAGTGATTGTGCAATTATGGGAGCCATCCATATCTGAAACAGACAGGGCGATGAAAGTCGGCAAAGCCTTATCGATTATCAATCTCGTCGAAAAATCGCTTCCGTTGAATCCTAAGGCAACCGTGAAAATCGAATTTGGTAATTCAAAATTCGATACACGTCAAATGTATCCTGGCGAATTTCAAACGGATGGAGATTCATTCACAGTTAATCTTGTTCCGGATTTTACGCAGTGTAAAGCATTGACCAGAAACGAAAGTTGTGGAACGACTACAGCCGCTGCACCTTGCTGTGGTTCTGAAAGCAAGGTTGATACAGCAGCCAAGCCAGACGTCAAAGAACTACAAATCGTCGGTGCCGAGGAATTGGTTTGCACGCCTGGAGGGGGATGTTGTTAATAATTTTCAAAAGAAAACCCTATGATCTTGATCCGCTCCATGAAGCCGGGCGACTGGCCATTTGTCTCTAAAATTTATGCCGAGGGAATTGCCACTGGCGAAGCTACGCTAGAGTCCAGTCCTCCCGAATGGACAGTATGGGACGAGTCGCATATCCCTGATCTTCGTTTTGTCGCCGTCAGGGATACAGGTGAAATCGCAGGATGGACCGCCTTGACTCCGGTTTCGGGCCGGTGCGTTTACGCCGGGGTCGCGGAGGTGAGTGTGTATATCGGAAGCGATTTCAGAGGACAGAAAATAGGTGATATGTTATTAAAACACCTGATCGGTGAAAGTGAGAAAAAGGGGTACTGGACTTTACAGGCAGGAATATTCCCCGAGAACCTGACCAGTATAAACTTGCATGTCAAGAATAATTTCCGGGTCATAGGATACCGTGAGAATATAGGAAAAATGAAAGGGGTTTGGCGAAATGTCAATCTCTTGGAAAGACGAAGTAAAATTATAGGAATTGAATAGTTATTGGCCTTAGGGCAATTAGCTTTTCAAATTAAAAACAAATATGAAAACAATATTAGTATTATGTACCGGCAACAGTTGCCGGAGCCAGATCGCGGAAGGGTATTTAAGAGCATTTGCCGGAGACAAAGCGACCGTATATAGTGCTGGGGTTGAAACGCATGGTGTCAATCCAAAGGCGATTTCGATCATGGCAGAAGATGGAATAGATATCTCAAAGCATACATCCAATAACATTGACGAATACAAAGACATTGACTTCGACTTTGTGATAACGGTGTGCGATAATGCCAGGGAGCGCTGTCCATACTTTCCGACTGATGCGAAAAAATTCCATCACAATTTTCCCGATCCGGCGAAAGCTGTGGGAACCGAGGAATATGTAAAAGAACAGTTCCGCTCGGTTCGGGAAATGATCAAGAAGTATTCGGAAGAGTTTGTTAAAGAGAATATTACATAAACGAATATGTCGGCAATCAACTGTGCGCCAGCAGCGAAGCGCAAAAAACTTGGCTTTCTGGATAAATATCTGACGTTATGGATTTTTCTTGCCATGGCAGTAGGAGTAGGTCTTGGCAATTTTGTTCCCGCACTCCCTGCATATATCAACCAGTTTTCCAGCGGGACGACCAATATACCACTTGCAGTTGGGCTGATCCTGATGATGTACCCGCCTTTGGCCAGGGTAAGATACAACAAGATGGGAGAAGTATTCCGAAACACAAAAGTGATGACGGCTTCTCTGGTTCTAAACTGGATCATCGGCCCTGTGCTCATGTTTATTTTGGCAGTTGTATTCTTACAAAACCATCCTGACTATATGATCGGGTTAATACTGATAGGGCTTGCCAGGTGTATAGCCATGGTTTTGGTCTGGAATGAGTTGGCTGAAGGAAGCAGGGAATATGCCGCCGGACTGGTAGCACTCAATAGCGTGTTCCAGGTTCTGCTTTATAGTTTTTATGCCTATTTCTTTATCACCCTACTGCCTCCATTAATTGGATTAAAAGGATTGGAGGTTAATATTACCATCACTGAAATCGCGAAAAGTGTGGGCATATACCTGGGTATACCATTCGCTTCGGGAGTAATCAGCCGTTTGAGCCTGACTGCCCTTAAAGGGGAAGAGTGGTATGAAAAGAAGTTTATTCCGCTGATATCACCCATAACCTTGGTTGCGCTAATTGCTACGATCATTCTTATGTTCAGTTTGAAAGGAGAACTTATCGTGCAGCTACCGGGCGATGTGCTTTTGATAGCGACGCCGCTTGTGATTTACTTTGCAATCATGTTTCTGGTCAGCTTCTTTCTTGCTAAATCTTTCGGAGCGGATTACAGCCAGAATGCTTCTATCGCGTTTACAGCCGCCGGAAACAATTTCGAGTTGGCCATTGCGGTAGCAATTGGTGTTTTCGGTATCAATTCAGGTCAGGCATTTGTCGGTGTGATAGGGCCGTTAGTTGAAGTTCCTGCTTTAATAGCTTTGGTAAATGTGGCTTTTTGGCTTCGGGATAAATATTACAAGACCTCGATTTCTAATTCATGAAAATTGCATTATTGTCTGATATCCATGCCAATCTTCCTGCATTTGAAGCAGTGATTGAAAATTTGGAAAAGCAACAGCCTGACGCGGTATATTGCCTGGGCGACCTGGTAGGGTATAATGTATGGCCAAATCAGGTAATCAGTTTAATTCGCAAGCTTCGAATAGCTACCATTGCAGGCAACCACGACCTCAAAGTCTCCAAAACTCCCAATTTCGAAGGAGAATGCAGCACCGAGAATAACAGCGAATATGCGTATCAGTTAGTGGGTAAAAAAGAGCGGGATTACCTGCTCACACTCCCCAGACATTTGCGGCTTGAATTCCATTTGAAAAATGTCAGCCTCAATCTTCTTATGGTGCACGGAAGCCCTCGTAGTATAAATGAATATCTTCTGGAAGAACTGCCGGAACCGTATATGCTGGAAATGGTGAGGGAGTTCAACGCTGATATCCTTTGTTTTGGTCATTCGCACAAGCCATATCACCGTGTCATTAATTCCGGAGAAAATGGCAATGATCATTTCCGTCACCTGATTAATACAGGGTCTGTCGGGAAACCTAAAGATGGCGATGCACGAGCATGCTACGCCATGCTTACCATTGATCAAGGGGCTGGAATCAGCGATCAAAATGCCATTCATGTGGAATTCATTAGAGTAAATTACGATGTTGAAAAGGCGGCAAAGGCAATCGAACTTAGCCCACTTCCGGATGTATTTGCTGGCAATCTGAGGATGGCACTTTAAGAGATCGTAAATATTTCTTCCAGGATCGGAGCTTGTGCAGGAAGAAGCGCTATCTCAAAACCCTTTTTTCCTTATGCAGCAGTCTGGGTATGTAAGAAATCATGAGGTAGCTCCAAACCGGAACTTTACTCGTGTCAGGAACCTTGTGCAATGCCTCCATCCGTTTTTCCGCAAAAGTGTATGACAAACCGTATATGATCTCGACGCGATCGATGGGTTTGAAATTCAAGGATATATCGTTTTCAAATCCGAGGTATTTTCCGGTCAGGGTCTGCCCGGATTCGCTGAGTTGATGCTGAGAATAGAATAGATGCGCATCAGCACGAAGGGATAATTTCTTGCTAACCTGATAAAGCGCAAACAGATAAGGGTTTATAAGTCCGTTGTCGTTAACATCGGCCGGGAATTTAGTGAAGAGGTTCATGTTTCCCATAAATTTCCATGCAACTCCATAGAGGGGAACGAATGAATTTGTGACATCACCTCCCACCGTTTCTTTATTCCCGCTCAAAATCTCAGCCCCGAATCTCAGTATCGTTTTTTCAACATTCACGCTTATTTCCGGTTGGATATAATAAGCTTTGATCTTTTTCGGACCGCTATTTTTGCCAAACTGGTAATAGGCATTTACAGTGGCGTAAAATGTTCGGTTGGTATATTCCAGTCGCCCGCCGCTCGTGAACCGTTCGTGATATGTACCATCCATATTCGCAACTTTAAAAACGTCCATGGCATTGATCGTCGTCAAGTCAAAGGATCTGTTGAGTTTGACTTTAAGATAATGTACTGCTAAATATTTGTATTGATGGGAAGCGACGGGCGAATAGGCAGCATCGAAATGGTTACCATATGGTCTGGTAAATGCAAGGGTAAGGTCCGTCGCTATTTTGTTTTTGTAAAAAAGCCGAACACCTTCGTGGGCCCGGCTTTGCTGACCCCATGGTGCGGCAGAAAACAGCCGGCCATTATCCAGTGACAAGGCTTGCCTGCCAATTCGCAATGAAAAATGCCTGTTCAGCGTCGGTTCGATGTAAAGTTCGAAGGCGTTGATACTGCCTACGCTTGAAAACTTTCCGGATTTGCCCCATACATGAATTTCCTGCGGCGACATATGGACCTTAAGCTTGGGACCGGCATAAGTGATTAAAAATCGATTTCGCTGCGTAACGAAAAACTCAGGCATAATCGAATCTGCGGGTGTCCACATAAAATTATTCCTGTACTCGGCTCTTGGTCTGACCTCAAAGTCTATATTCAGTGTGCGCGTTAGTGAATCGCCCGTTTGAGAGAACGCCCGGTGATTCCCCAGTATTGTAAAGAAGGTTAGGAGTACCAGATAACGCAATGAGATAGTATATTTAGTCTATGGGTAATTTAGTGTAAAGGTACAAAAATAGCTGACTTCTATTGCAGCAGGATGAATTGAATGAGCAAACAAGACAAAAATTCTTCATCGGTAAAGGTTGGACAAAAAAAACGTCAGGATGTCAGCCGTTTAGCTGAGTTCTATCGCCTGAAAATGATTGACCGAGATGGCAGCTCCGCATTCAGTGAAATACGGTTGGCAAGATTTGACTTCGACCTGGATATTGTTCTTTTACCAAATCCCACTCCGCGGATGTTATATATTAGAAGCAATAACCTGAAATCGCTTGACCATGTTAGACTGATTAATCCGCTGGGAAAAGTTCTATATGACAGGAAAAAGCAAAATACCGGGCCTGACTTTGATATTGTGAATCTCAGCGATTTGTCAAGCGGTGTATATTTTGTGATCATCACGAGTGATACCGGCGCCATATCAAACCACAAAGTGATAAGGGAATGAGTTGAAAAGGTTTTGAAGCAACTTATTCGCCACGTAAACTTTTGACCGGATTCCTCAACGCTGCTTTGACACTTTGAAAACTTACGGTTACCAAGGCAATTCCTATGGCCAGCCCACCGGCTATTATAAATGTCCACCACCTGATCTCAGTTTTATAAGCGAAATCCTGTAACCACCAAGTCATAGCGTACCAGGCAACGGGCGAGGCTAGTAAAATAGCCAAAGCCACTGGCTTAAGAAAATCTCTGGATAATAGCATTACAACATTTCCAACGCTGGCTCCCAGCACTTTTCGAACACCAATTTCCTTTGTTCGATTTTTAGCCGTGAACATGGCCAGACCCAAAAGACCTAAACAGGCAATACTAATCGCTATCATTGCGAACCAACTGAACAGAGTGGCTACCCGTTCATCGGAATCATACTGTTGCTGGAAATGATCATCCAAGAAAAAGAACTCAAACGCATTTCCAGGAAAAGCTTCCTGATAGGCTTTTTGGAGCATCGCTACTGATTGGCGTATGTCATTGCCACGCAACGCAATCGTTAGAAAGCTGCTATTCCAGGGAATATGCTGAAAAATAATAGGGCGCGTTGACATTTTAAGCGATTGCTGATGGAAGTCATTTACGACACCGATAATCTTTTTGGGTATTACCTTTCCAATTTCCTGATTGATTGCCTGTTCGGCGGTTGCGAAGCCAAAAACCTTTAGCGCGCTTTTGTTAATAATAATGGCGTCGTTATCAAGTAATAAGTCTTTATTGAAGTTTCGCCCCGCCAACAATTGAATTTGGTAGGTCGGGATAAAATCCTCGTCGACAGCCAATATGCTGCATAGTTTGTAATCGGCAGCAGCCTCATGGAACCGCTGCAATTCGTCTGTCCAGAAAATTTCCTGCCCCGGAACTTCGGAGGAAACCGTCACCTGTTGTATATCCGTATGCGCCAAAGTCAGATCCTTAAAAAAGCGAACGTCATTGCTAAAACTATCTGTTCGTAACACCTTGGGCGCTTTAATGATGAGCTTCTGGTCGATGTTCATGCCTAAATCCTGCTTCTGCATGAAATTAAGCTGCTGATTAATGACCAGCGTCGCAATGATCAGGAAAATCGAAACTGCAAACTGAAACACCACCAAGGCTTTACGGAACGATTCCCCACCGGCTTGTTTAGGTAAATACCCTTTTAAAATGGCAATTGGTCTGAACGAGGAAAGGATAAAAGCGGGATAAAACCCGGAAAGAACGAACCCAATACAAACCACCGCTAAAGAAAGGATCCAAAATAAGGGCTTCCGGACCATGGAAAAGCCATTCGTGGCCTGAAACCAGTCATGAAAGATGATCTGGGCTAAGAAAAAAAGACCGAACCCTATCAACACAGACAATAGATTGATACCCAGGGATTCAATAAAAAACTGTTGAATCAATTGTCGTTTTTCAGACCCCAACGTTTTGCGGAGCCCAACCTCTTTTGCCCGTTCAATACCTCTGGCCGTGGATAGGTTGATATAGTTTAACCAGCCAATCACCAAAATCAGTAAAGCAACAAGGATGAGTACAAAAACGATAACAATTTTTCCGTTTGCTTCGACTTCGGTGGCTGTTTGGGAATGCAGGTGGATGGAACGAAGTGGTTGTAAAACGAACGTTTGTCTGATCTTATATTTCTTCAGTTGCTTACCAATATGTTTTTCGATAATACTGGACAGTCGGCGTTCTAGTTCTTTTGGCGAGCTGCCTGGCCTCAGGAGCAGATATGTATAAAAATTTGTCCAGTACCAGCCTCCATTGGCAAACTGCTCATTTTTGAGAAGATTCTGGATCGAAAAAACACAATCGAAATGGATATGACTATTTGCCGGAATATCAGCAAATATACCCTCCACTACGTAGTCGCCTCCCTGCCAGTCGGTACTTAACCGAAGCGTTTTGCCGATAGGATTTTCCTGACCAAAATATTTATGGGCCATCGTTTCTGAAATCACAACCGACTCTGGCCTGCGTAGCACCCGGTTGACAGAACCTTTTAGCAACGGGAATGAAAATACATTGAATAAAGATGAATCAGCATAGAATGCTTTTTTCTCGTGAAAACTGACCAGTTCGCCCGACGGTTTCCGGTAGCTGATCATGCCGTCTGCCCGATGTAGCCGAACGAAATTTTCTACCTCAGGAAAGGTTTCTTTTATGGCCGGAGCTTCCGCGAAATAGCTGATCACGCTGCTATTTGTCAGAACGCCCTGTTTGTAATCGTCCAGTCGGATACGATAGATCTTCTCGGAATTGATATGGAATTCATCATAGCTAAACTCGGAGAATATGTGCAGTGCAATTAGTAGGAAAGCTGCTACACTAGAGGCTAATCCAAAAATCATGATGAAGGAAATCGCCTTGTATTTCAGCAGATTACGCCATGCAACTGTGATATAGTTCCGTATCATAGCCAACGTGAATTAATGATCAGATAATAAGTTTGAGTCATATAGCAATTATAACTCACTAAATTAACTAATTATATAGTTAAAAAACTAAATAATTAGTTATTTAATGAATCACTATTGATTACAACCTCAGCCCATTTTAACCTATCACCACCCAACCGAACCCGTTTTGCTCGTCACTTTTTCGTAACCCGGGTCAGCTGATTAGGTACTTGTTCAACACCAGCCAAGTGCTCTTCCGCTATTTTTTTTAAACTTTCGACGATGGCAGGATTTGCTTCGGCGATATTAAATCTTTCGGACGGATCGGTCAAAACGTTGAACAGCGTGGGTTTCTCCAGCTTCTCTATTTTGGGTGGATATCCGGTCGGATTGTTAGATAAAAAGTACAGTTTGTGCGCTCCTTTTCTTACTGCGAAAAGCTGGGTTCCGTGGTAGAAAAACATCACATCCCTCGGAGTCGAAACTTCTCCGCGCAGCAGGGGCGAAAGGTCAAAGCCATCCAATTTTCGGTCGGTTGGTAATTTTACTCCAGCCAGGCCTGATATGGTGGGTAGGAGATCCAGTGTACTTCCAATTTTCGTGACGATTCCCGGCTTTACGCCTTTTCCCCATATCACAAATGGTACACGCTGGCCACCTTCATAACTTGTTCCTTTGCCGCCATATAGCGGGCCTGCCGACCCGCCGTTTTCACCGAATATTAGCCAAGGCCCATTATCCGTTGTGAATACAACGTAGGTATTCTTGTCCAAGCCTTCGGTCTTCAAGGTTTTAAAAATTTGCCCTACACTCCAGTCAATTTCCTCGATGACATCGCCATACAGCCCTCTGTCACTTTTTCCTTCAAAGTCTTTGTTGGCAAACAACGGTATATGCGGCATACTATGCGCCAGATAAAGGAAGAAAGGCTTCGACTTGTTCTCCTTTATAAATTTGACTGACTCTTCGGTATATCTTTTCGTGATCGTAGATTGCTCCGTCGGCCTTTCGATTTCTACACCGTTTCTCAAAATCGGCACGTTAAATCCTCTGATATCGGGGTTCGATTGCTGAAACCTTTCGTATGGGAACTTCGTATTGCGATCCATATCATTGGAATACGGAATTCCATAATAATAGTCGAAACCATTAGCGTTGGGCGAAAATTGCGGCAAGTGGCCCAAATGCCATTTCCCAATACAGGCGGTTTTGTATGCTTTGGTTTTCAGCAATTCAGCAATGGTTAATTCCGTCTCAGGTATGCCGCCTTCGGAGTCGGGAAAAAATACACGCCTTGCATCCGGTCCTTCCATTCCCGCTCTCACAGGAAGTCTTCCGGTCAGCAAACCAAATCGCGAAGGTGTGCAAACATTGGCTGCTACATAAAAATTGGTCCATTTCTGACCTTCATATGCCATACGGTCGATATTGGGTGTTTTGATCGACGGGTGGCCAAAACAACTCAGATCCCCATATCCCTGATCGTCTGTAAAAATGACAATAAAATTAGGGGATTTCCCGGCGGCTTGTCCGATTGCATCTTGAAAACTCAGTATTAAAAAAGCAAAGAGTAAGGTTTTCAGTTTTTCCATTTTTGATCAGGTTTTTGCCAGAGTGTTTGTCCACCCTGCTGGATATAGGTCATTAGTAATTTATTCAGCTCCAAAAGTTTTTGCGGCTCGTTGTCGGCAAGGTTGGTTTTTCGTAGGGATCGGTGTTGAAATTATATAGATCAATCGGGAACCATTAAGAGTTAGAAGGTTTGGTTGAGCTTTGTTTAGTATCTGTCGATTGCTCGGCCAGATTTTGATCGTGTTGTCTGAAACCAAAAATACGCAGTTTTTAAAATAAAAATATATAATCTATCGAATTAGTATATAAAAAACCGGACACTAGAATAAACTTGGTTCCGTATATTTCCCAAGAAATGTCGACAAATTCCGGGCTGCTGACGATTCTTTAATTTGATATAACTGTATCCATTAATTATCTTGACTTATAAACGATGAAGTTTGAAGCGGAGTAGAACATTGATATAAACGAAAATGCCAAGGCTCTGACCTTACTGCGTAGTCTTAGCCATCACAAAAAACGAATCCATGACCAAAATTTTTATTACCTGTTTCTTTTGCTTTCTCAGTCTGGCGGGTGTCTGTCAGGAACGACAAACGATCGGATTTTTCCGTAGCATTCCGTTGGGTAAATATGGTTCTTCAAATTTCGGCGATGGTGGGTATGCAGAGGCAGGGTGGGGAGTTTTGCTGGAGAACAACTCAAGGTTAGAAATATTTCCAAAAGGCCTTACGATTGGTTCGCGGTTTAGCTACCAAAAAAATAACATGAACAACGTGGCGATGGAAAAGGAGTTTACAAATCAATTGGGATATCCCACAAAAATCGAGTCGGCCGCTTATCAGCCGATCATGGTTTTAGTTGGCCCGCACTATACGGTTCCACTTTCCAAAGTATTGAATCTGGATTTGAAAAGTGGTTTGGGAGTGATGTTTACAAATGTCAATTCATTTAAAATTGATGTTAGAGACCCCCAGGGAAATGTGGTATACAGTGATGTTCTTGACCTTTCTTCTAACACCGCTTTTACCTATTTGCTTGGGGCACAGTTTAGAGGGACGATTTCTAAATATATTTCCATCGGCTTATTTGCGGACTTTAGTTCTGCGAAAGAAAAATGGAAGCTCGGCTGGGAAACCTGGCGACAGGAACGTCGTCATTCCACATCGCGTCTTTGAGCACCGGGATATCCGTAAGATTCCAGTACTAATTATTTGAGGCACCGAAAGTTTTACAATACGGAACAAATCAAAAAGCTCCTCTAAACCAGATGAACAGGTTGAGAGGAGCTTTTATAATTGACCTCGAATCGTTCGTTATTGTAGACGTTTAATATATTACTTACTGTACAAAGGCGCGCGTTTCAACACATATTCCAATGCGCTTTGATATGCATCCTGCGACTTGAAGAATGATTTTCTGGATTGGCTGAACATATTGTTGCCCTTATCGTTATAGATTTCTATATTAATTGTCGTTTCGTAATTTTCATAGTTGGTCGCGGTCGAAGAACTGTAGCCTGTGCTCTTTATATCCTTCTGGTTTACCTTGGTTTTATCATTATATCCGGTTGACGCTAAGGCAGTTTCTGAGACCTTGTTTAATAAAACCGACCCGTCAACCACAAACTCGACACCAAGAATATTGCAGATATCGTCCATTGTATACCCCTGAATATTCTCCCGCGTAACACCCGCCTTAATCAGTTTTGCGTTCGTAGTACGTGTGTCCATAACTGTCAAAACACCGGCGTGTTTTACCAAAAATGAATAACAGGCACTTTGAACAACATTACTCAATTCGTCAGCAGCTTTTTGTCCGTCTTTTGTGAAGGAGAATGGTAGAATGGCTACCTTATTATGATGGTCTGAAAGTCCACCCGAGGCAGGTGCCGTGGCATTGTTTTGCCCACCACCGGATGAAAGTGCAGGTTTGTTATAAACTTCAATCCTTCCACTGGCATAGGTGATTTTTAGGATATCGGCTTTCTTTATCGAGTATGAAAGCGTTTCCCCAGCGTAAACAAATTTGACGGCATTATCGGTAATCTCTGTTACTTTTCCGGCAAGCTCTTCTCCATTTAGCTGGAGTATCACGTCATTTTTATGCCTTGCTGTGCCATCACCGGCAACGCGAAGAGAGAGCAGATAAGAAGTTTTAGAAAGAGTTTCATAAGGTGAGTATTGATGTGATAAACAATTGTTAAATATGGATTTAAATTATCATTAGCTGTCAGAATTATTGCAATTCTGCCATCTCCTGTTTTCCAACGTAATTTTCAATGACGTAGATATCAGGTAGTGATATGGAGGTGCCCTTGGCCAAACTACATCTTATATAGTACTCCTGTCCTTTTTCGATTTGGAGCGTCACTGCATCTTGCTTCTGCGTTTTGCCGAAGAATTTGTACTTGCCAAACTTCGTGACTCTGTAATCAAAAGTTGCCCCATTGGATGCTTTTCCCACCACCGTGCTATCGTCCATTTTGATGTGGTAGGAGAGGGCAACACCATTGATACTTTTAGGTCGGTAGAAATGAACCAGTGCATAGTCTGCATCTTTCGGAAGGGTTGATTTATTGGCAGTTGCCCTGATATGTTTGAATTCAGTCAAATTTGCTTCGTCGAAGTTCTTATACAACTTGGCCTTGATTTGATAGCATGCATTTTCAAATGTTGGTGTTTTCACCTGCGTAAACTGAACCAAATTAGCGCCGATTTGCCTGGCAGTAAACTGTGCATAATTCATTGATTTTTTATATCCGCACCCTGCCGATGACCGATATGTTCCCATCTCGATTTCCTCAATAAATTCTGAATTTGGAGGAAGAATCTCGTTAGGTTGGAGCGTATAAATCTTTACACTATCTGGTAAAGGGTTGGCTCTGACATTCGCAGTGTTGCTCGAGGTCTTCGTGGCGCAACTGTAAAATAGAGAAGCCGAAACCATCAAACACAATATTCTTTTCATAAATCGCTAATAGTTAGTTAATTCATAACACATATAAAACTCGCAATTTTCCGGTAATTCGTTCTCATCGAACAACGATTGCGAGTAGTAGTTTTTTGTGGTCTATAGGAAAACGACGACTTCTAAAAATACAATTAATTTTAATATTCGATAAAATTATGTAGAAACTTTATAATATAAAATTAGTTGCATTATATATTTGAGTGTTGATCTGAACAGAAGATCGCGTTTCGAAAAAAATAGTATTTGTTAATACATATCATTATTTTTTCTGGACAATTCAACTTCTGTATTTGTCCGGCAGGTATCGTATACTCTGAATTGCTAACTCGGCATATCGCTCACAGCATTCCGAATAATCCTTAAACCCCATCGTATTCCGATATGATTTCATATTTGCGACTTAGGTTAATTGTCACAATTCATTTTCTCTTTCTAATCTTACCCCTTATTTCTTTAGGGCAGACTCAGAGTGATACTTCAAAAGCTGTCGACAATAGTTATGCTGCCCGCGTTCAAAGAGCTATTCGTTCCGTAGCCGAAAGCAGTCAAAATAAATACAAGGAAGAAACTGTCCTTCAGGGACAGCAGCGAACGCTGGATAATATTCAACGGGAAATTCAGTCGGCGAAGCTCTTTATGAAAAGTGAGTTGGATACCAGCTCAATTTCGGCGGAAATTCAGGAAGCGAATGAGTCGTTTCTGGTCGTCAAGGGTGGGATGGCCGCGGGAGAAAGGGCTTTCCGAACACACCGAAATCTGAACATTTCGACTGCAATCTTAACTCAGCTTCTAAGGGATATGTCTTTGAGAAAGGCAAAAGTGGACCTTATGGCCGAGCGTGTTGCAGGATATCGCTATCGACTGGATTCTTTGGCCACGGATACACTTTTGTATACGGTTGCAATGGATTCGGCAAAAATTATGTCTTACTTTTCCAAACTCAGGCTGTCCAATCTCTCTATTAGTCCGGTTGATACCCTGATTGAGATTACGCTAATAAACCTGAAGAATATGCAGGCCAAGCTTGATCCGTTGGTTTTTGAGCTGGATCTCTCTTTGGAAGGGCTGGAAGCCGAAAAAGCGCGAATGTCTGACTTGATACTCACCCGAGAGTTTCCCAATATCTGGCACTCGGTTCAGCCAACACGACCATTTATGGAAATTCTCAAGTTCTCATTGGCAAAGGAGAAAATGGCCTTTGGGTTTTATATGGTGAACTATCTGGGGCGTTTTTTGATCCTTTTAATTGCCCTGGCCATCAGCAATATTTTCCTTCGCTCGCTTGGTACCCGATATGCCGAACACCCATCTGTCGACGGCACGCGTGAATATCTGCTGATACTGAAATATCCGTTTTTAGTTTCGGTTTTAATTGTAATATCCTTATTCCAATTCATCTTCATCGACCCTCCATTCATCGTGAGTTTTAGTCTCTGGCTGATTTCAATCGTGAGTCTAACGCTTATATTTCGAAATGTTATTACCCGATACTGGTTTATTTTTTGGTTAAATGTATCGGGAATCTTCATTGCGGCCTGCTTGTGTAACTTAATTCTTCTTGCCTCTCATACGGAAAGATGGATCATGCTCCTGCTTGAGGTAGTAGGGGTCGGATACGGAATTTTTATTCTTGCCGATAAGCATCAGAAGGAGTTGAAGGAACGATATATCATTTACGCCATCCGTTTTATGGTGGGTTTTGAAATAATTGCCGCTTTCATGAATGTTTTCGGTAGGTATAATCTGTCGAAGACTTTAATGATATCAGGGTTTGTGGGACTGGTTGTTGCTATTCTTTTTCTATGGACAGTTCGGCTCATCGACGACAGCTTGAGACTGGCCAATTCCATTTATAAAAATCCAGATCGAAAGCTTTTTTATGTGAATTTTGATCGCCTGGGCAACAAAACCCCTGGCTTTTTGTATGTGTTACTTTGCTTAGGGTGGGTTATTTTGGTTGGAAGAAACTACTATGAGTTTAAGCAGATCGTCCATCCTTTTAATCAGTTCATAACCGAGCCGAGGAAAATCGGAGATTACGACTTCACAATTCGGGATATGCTGTTGTTCCTCGGAATCACCGGCTCGTCGGTAATGATATCAAGAATCGTATCGTTTTTTGCTACCGAACCCGGGCTGCATGCCTCCGATGCGCCAAAATCAGGGAGCTCGATTGCGGCAAACTGGCTGCTTTTGATCAGAATAGTCGTCATAACGGCGGGTATTTTGCTAGCTTTCGCAGCATCAGGAATACCTCTTGACAGGCTGACAATTATCATCGGTGCTTTAGGTGTCGGTATAGGACTAGGGCTTCAAGGTCTGGTCAGCAACCTGGTAAGCGGGTTAATTATCGCTTTTGAGAGACCTGTGAGTGTGGGAGATCAAGTGGAAGTTAATGGGAAATTAGGAACCATGAAATCGGTTGGATTCAGAAGCAGTATCATCACACTATTTGACGGATCCTGTATGATCGTACCAAATGGCGACCTTTTGAGCCAACACCTTATCAACTGGACAATGGGTAGGGACAGGAGGAGATTAATGATTACAATCGGCGTTGCATATGGTACCGATTTGGCGCAAGCGAAAAAGATAGTGCAGGAAATGCTTGCTGGAAATGACAAAATATTGAGTAAACCGGCACCGCTTGTAGTTGCCAATGAATTTAATGCGAGCTCAATCGATATTTTGATGATCTTCTGGGTCAGAAATTTAGATCTAACGCTTGTTGTGAGAGACGAGG
Source organism: Dyadobacter sp. HNCC25DJ184 (assembly GCF_056895215.1). NCBI lineage: Bacteria > Pseudomonadati > Bacteroidota > Cytophagia > Cytophagales > Spirosomataceae > Dyadobacter > Dyadobacter sp. HNCC25DJ184. The sequence continues at coordinate 165,172 of NZ_JBXHAQ010000014.1, forward strand.
TAATTGAAGGCATTGATAACCTTTTCCGCGAGAATAATATCTCAATTGCCTTTCCACAGCAAGAGATTTTCGTCAAAAACTTTCCTGCATCTGAGAAAAAAGAATAAAGTGATTTTGCTCAATTTGGTGGATATCAGCAATAATATAGTGTCGTGGTATAGGTTTGCGGTGGTATAGTACATTTGATGCTAATTTGTTTTCTTCAGATTTGGACACATTTCCAATTTTGTACTGACCTACCAGAGTTGAAAGGCCCGATAGCGGAGTGAAAATTTTCAACTGAAATTTACTTTTCAGCCACCTCTGGTTCCATCATGGTTTTCCATCTATTATGTGACCAAAGCCAGTGAGCCGGCGATCTTTCAATACTTCCTTTCAGCATATTGTAATAGCTGGTGGTAATGGTCATAGGCTTCGTTAGAGCAGGCTGGTCCGTAATCAGACGAAATGTGAATTCGTAATGAAAACGCGAAGTTTTTTTGCAATCAAGATAAGCAATAGCGGCTCCCGATGACATCGCCAGACGTTCTGCACCAATCTGAGCATTGGTATTCTGATTAAGGAACTCAACAAAATATTTGGAGCTTCCGCGTGGTGGGCGCTGGTCTGCGATAACCACAACAAGTGACGGGTTTTCAGGTCTTCTCAATGCTGATAACGCCCCCCGATAAAAATGTTGCTTGGCGATCAAAGTCACTCCGAAAAATGATCGCATTCTGAAAACCCAGTCATCAAGACGTTTATTTGAAATGGGTGTGTAGGCCGTAAATACCTCAAAATTAACCAGATTTGGTAAATTGATCAGATATTCCCAGTTACCGTAGTGCGACGCGAACGCAACTATATGCTTGTTCTCACGGAAGTATTCTCCCAATAAATCAAGATTTTTATACGTTGCCAGACTTCTGCGTTTTGCCGAGCTGACTACCATAAATAGCGGTAATTCTACCACGAGATCTGCCAAATGTTTGTAGTACTCTCGTATTAACTTAGCTATCGCTTTTTCATCTTTATATGGAAATGAATGCGACAGATTTTTTTTAATTACGTTATATCTGTATCTCAAAACATGATAGACGATCATATATAAAGATGTAGATAGAGTTTTGGCAAAAAAAATAAAAACAGAATCGAATACTTTGGTGGCTCTCTTTCCAAAAATTGACTCTTTCGGTTCGTATGGAATTGAACGACGGGATTCCGCAAGTTGCTTTACGATCATGGCTGATGTGAGTTTAACGGTTGTGTGAGAAATTCTTGATACTATAAGTGGTCCGTTTGAGCCGGAATCGGAATTGCTATCAAATTAGTAGTAGCGAAGTTAAGAAAAAATTGATTTGAGATATATTAAAATATTGTAATTATATTCCAACATATGTAGAAAGAATATGCTTTAAATTGCTGTTTCACAGGCGAATTAACTGTGTTATATTTTGCCAGAAAATTTTCATAAATCGACAATTCATGTAGCTACACTTAGTAACTATATTTTGAATTATATTTAAGTAAGCTGCAATTCTATACGAAAAGTTTTTATTTTTGGCAATACACAAACTTTGAATATAGCCACATCTTTGTTGAGCTTAGCCTATGAAAAAAAGTATTTACTATTTCCCGATGCTGCTATTTTTTTCTGTTTCTGGTTGTATAAAACCAGAGGCTGACAATATGGAAGCAGATATCATTGAAGTCGCAATTCCTGACTCGGTATTAATTTCTCCTCCCGCGATCACTAACACTACTGTTGCTGCTTTCGTAAATTACGAGAAGCTGGATATCACTGCTTTCGCCCCTGAATTTGTGCTCACCGAGGGAGCCACGATTAGTCCGGCCTCCGGTACGAAACAGGACTTCACAGCACCCGTTACCTATACAGTCACTTCGGAAGATGGGGCATGGAAAAAGGAATATAAAGTGAGTTTGCTGCAGAACACAGTGACAGACACGTTCGGATTTGAAAACTGGGAATTAACCCCTGAAGCCAATTATTATACGCCATATGAAATTGTATTCGGTGAAGATCAAAATGTGTGGGCATCTGGCAACAGCGGTTTTTCATTGATCGCTCAAAACAAAGTACCGGAAGCATATCCCACTCAACGCACTTCGGTAGCCGTGGAAGGAAGCTATGCGGCATATCTTGAAACCATGTCGACGGGCGCGTTAGGGGCTATTGTAAGTATGCCACTTGCTGCGGGCAATCTATTTCTTGGCACTTTTGACGGCGCAAAGGCACTTACGGCACCTCTGGAAGCCACATTATTTGGTATACCCTTCAATAAGAAACCATTACGATTTACAGGCTCGTACAAATATATATCTGGCGGTGCGGTCAAAGATCGGAATGGAGAGACGGTTTCTCCTTCGCGAAATGACCGGTGCGATATCTATGCTGTGTTATTTAAATCTTCGAAAGAAAAGCCTTATCTGAACGGAAGCAACGTCCTTACCGACGCAAGTGTGATCGCTGTTGCCCAGTTAGCAGACGGAAACAGCACTTCGGGTACCGACTATCATACTTTTGACATTCCCTTCCAATATCGTGGTGAAATAAACGAGGCTGATCTTGTCGCATATGGTTATAAGCTTTCAATTATTTTTACTACAAGCGTAAACGGTGCTGTTTTTGAAGGCGCCGTGGGAAGCAAATTATATGTCGACAAAGTAAAAATCGTGACCGAGTAAATTCAACTCAGCCTTTATCACATGAAAAAGATCTTCGTAATAATATGGGTCTTCCTGACTTTTTGCAATACTAAAACAATTGCTCAGACCGCTAAAAAAATTGACTTTAATTTCCGGGCTGGCTTTCTCATCGGCGCCTCGGCTCCCATAGGCATTCCTGTTTCGATCCGAAAAATTGAGTCCTACAATCCAGGCTTGCAACTTAGTCTTGAGGCGGGTGCCCATTATCATTTTCAGAGTAAATTTGGTCTTGCATCAGCAATCCGTTTCGAACAGAAGGGGATGACTACCAATGCGTCGGTCAAAGGTTATTATACTACATTCAATGAAGGTAGCAATGGTGAATCCGAAAGTTTGACGGGATATTTTACAGGCACTGTCGAAACAAAAGTCAAGAACAGTTATGTCACAATACCTATTCATGTAACCTATTCTTTCAATTCTCCATTCTCCATTCACGCCGGTGGATTTGTTTCCTACTTACTTGAAAGCAGTTTTACCGGTAAGGCCGAAGACGGCTATATTCGCGATAAAACGCCGGTAGGTGAACGTGAGAATATCAGCGAAGCAAGCTACAATTTTTCGGACCAGGTGCGGTCGGTTAATGCAGGAATTGAACTGGGAGCGAATTATAAATTGAATCGTCATTTGTTTGTGTCAGCCAACTTCAATTATGGAATCACGCCACTGATGAAGAAGGACTTTCAAAGTATTGATTTCAACCTTTATAATCTGTACGTAAATCTGGGCGTGGGCTACCATTTCTAGCCAAATAATGTCTTACAGCAAATAAAAGTCTGCAAAGGGATGGTGAAAATGCGAGCTGTTTTAAGATCCCTGAAAGTGCTCCTTCTCACAATATGCATTGTGGCTATTATCGGCCTCACGCTAGTTGTTGGAGGGGCTTCTTTTCTGTTGTCAGACAGGGGAAATGAATGGGCACGGGCACATCTCCAAACTTATCTCGCCAAAAAGTTTCGTACCAGAGTCACGATCGGGCGGCTGTATACGACAGGTATCAACTCGCTGACAATTAGCGATTTTGTACTGTCAGATCAGGAAGGCCGCCATTTGCTTTCTTTGAAAAGGCTATCCGCGGAAATCCAGTTGGGATTTCTATTTAAAGGCAGCAAGTCCATATTTAAAAGTATAGACCTGATTCAACTGCAGTCGGTTATTTTACATAAAAAGGAACAGCAAAACTTCAACTATCAGTTCTTGCTGGATGCACTTGGCGACGGCAATAAGGCAGATGATCACAGCGAGTCGGGCATAGCCTGGCTAATACCTGAAAGGATAACTATCCGGCAGTTATCAGTAATTTATGACGATGAAAAACAGAATGACAAGGCGACCATATATCTCGCGACGCTTCGTTCGAATCTGCATATAGTCGATGAAATAATTCCTGCACAATGGGTACTTGAAGATTTTCTACTGGACTCAGCAAAGGTGAATATCACTTCGGGAAATTACAGACAAGAAAAGCAGGTAACTGATAATCATGATATTAGCCCCTGGCCGCAACTGATTCAAGTGTCAAAGGCAGAAATCCTGCATTCCGGATTTCGAATGGAGAATTCAGGTCAGGGACTTTCTGTTAATTCGACACTCGGACGGTTTTTTTTAAGGAATGGATACTATTCTGCACCGGACCAGAAAATCAGCGCAGGCCTTATTATTGGCAATGATCATTTCACAGCTATAAAAACCAAATCGGGTGATCAGACTAATAATGGTATATCCGGTTCTAAATCGGAGCAACTTACGATCAAAATTGATACGCTTTTAATCAATAGGAACCGTTTTTCGCTGAACATAACGGACCGGAAAAAATATCGTGACAAACGTTTTGACGCATATCATAACGACTACAAAAATATCAGTATATCTGCCACTAACCTGAAGTACAACGAGAAAGAAATAGGCGGGATATTCGGTAAATTGTCACTGTCCGATTCGAGGGATTTTAAACTCCAGATTGCAGCTAAAATCAGTGTTACCGACACGGTGGCAAATGTCAATAACTTTTCCGTGATAACTAAGCGGAACAATGTTCATGGCAGCGCAGATTTGCACTATGACTCAATGCAAAAATTACTGTCTGATCCGTTGTCGACCCGCTTTGCCGCCAAGCTTGATGCAAACGTACTCAATCTGCTGGAGCTCACGTATTTTCTACCTGTTTTGCTTCGATATGAGGAAATAAAACCGCTATATAAGCAGAATATCAAAGCCAAATTCTCTGCCCGTGGCACACCCGAAAATATTCGGCTGGATAATTATGATATCAGGACGAATCATAACCGACTGGTGGGAAAAGGCGAGATTCATGTTCCGGAAAATTCCAACACATGGCTGAAACTGGATGTTTCAAGCGCAACAACCGGCAAAAACGGACTCAATGAAATCTTGGCAAAAGGCGTTTTGAACGACAATATTTTTAACAAAATCCCCCGATTTGCACGCCTCAAAGGTAATATCCTCATTACTTCGAAAGAGTTAAGACCGGACCTTTCACTAATATCCGATATTGGCCGGATTCATTTGAAAGGTACATTGCATTCATATACAGATATTAACAGAATAGCTTATGATGTTGATTTCCATTCCAAAAGATTGCTATTAGGAAAGCTGGTTGGCGACACACTTTTAGGGCCTTTTTCCTTCCGCAGTCATGTTACAGGAACTGGACTCTCTGATCTTCAACGAATGAAATTCGAAACGACAGGCTTTGCCGATATAGCCAGTGTGAGCGGCATTCCTTTCAGATCTATATCCTTTAAGGGAAGCTTGAAGGATGGACAACTCTACTCGAACATAGGCTCCCAAAATCCTGACTTGAGTTTTGACCTATCCCCGAAAATTTCTTTCAACAATAACAACCAATTTCTGAAGGTCGAAGGTGTAATAAATAATGTGAATCTTCAACAATTGGGATTGGTTGATGATAGCCTCTCAATCAGCACATTAGTTACCGGGGAACTCAAAAAATCCTCTCTTGATACGCTAGTGGGAGCAATTACCCTGTCCAAAATAAAGTCCGATGTCAATGGCCAGACTTATGAGATTGATTCTGTTTTTTTGCGGGCCGATTATCAGAATGGGCAGCAGATCCTGAGCCTCAGATCTCCTCTGGCGGATATGGACATGGCGGGCAGATTTGGAGTGACTCAGATTCCGGCATTTTTGAGAAATACAGGAAAGGCCATTCTTTTTAGCGAGCCGTTTTCGGATTCGTTATCTGTTGAAACATTGGACGCTCAGGGTAATGTACATATTCCCCTCGAAACGCAGTCGATGATTGCTGCGCTTGACTATGTTACGCCATTTCAATTTAGGCTGCATTATGATAAGTCAGCGAATTCCTTCGATTTTAAAACTGATATAGACTCCGTGGCGGCGGAAAAGATTACAGTTGACTCACTTCATGTGGCCGTTCAATCTCGTCGTGAACCCGCAGGCGATCTTTTTACTTCCTATTCCTTTGCGGCCAAAAGTGTAATTGGCAAATCGGTCTTGCTTCCCGAGGTTTCGTTAACCGGAAGTATTCGTGAAGGAATTCATGACGGCCTTCTTTCGATAGCAAGTTTGAATGATGATTATTTCCGGATTCCATATCTGTTTTATGCTCGTGACAAAAACCCCTTCTTGTCCATTCAGGACTCGTTATATCTCAACGGCGAGCGTTGGAAAGTCAGCGAGGAGAACGTGATTCATACTAACCTGAAAAATTTTGGCGGTTCCCGGATTGGTCTTAGAAATGGACAAAAAACACTGACTTTCGAAACAAATGATACAGATTCGGAAGGGCTTCCATATCGCATTAAGGTGGCGAATTTCGATCTCGAAACGCTGTTTTCGTTGATGAAAACAGATACATCACTGTTGGCGGGAACGGCTAACGGAGCAATCGTCTTAAAGCAATTGTCCCCTCTTGGACTGACGGTCAATCTCGGCATTCAAGACCTGGAGGTGAAGAAAGTGCCGGTTGGTAATTTGACTACTGAAATTCGAAGTCTGTCCACCGACGACTATGCCGTTATAGCAACACTCGACGCCGGGACCGGAAGATTGGCTGCTGACGGAAAATATAATATCAGCCAAAAGACAGGAGATATTGATATCGATTTTAATGCAATGCCGATTGAATCACTGGGTGAATTTGTAAAAAGCGATATAGACTCATTGAAAGGCAGTTTATCGGGGCGAATGAAATTGTCCCTCGATTCAACCAGCACAAATATCAACGGTTTTTTAAACATCGATTCCACATCATTTGCTGTCAGGAAAACAGGCGGTCAGTTTCACATCGTTAGAGGTGGCCTGGATTTTTCAGGCGATAAGATAGTTATTCGCCCAATTGAACTCAGCGATAGAAAAGATGGCCACGGAACCATTACGGGCTCGGTTGACGCCAGCAATTTTGAAAAACTTTCCTATCGTATTAAGCTTGAGACGACAAAATTGAACGCGATCAGCGATCTGCGAAGTAGACAGCAGCTCGTTTATGGCGAAGGTAAGACGAGTGCAAACCTCGAATTAAACGGAAATCTAAAAGAATATAATCTGACCGGACAAATTTCGCTGGACGAGGATGCTAATATTTTTTATAAAAACGCGTCCGTTCGTACCGACGATTTTGGGGAGGGCTTACTGGAATTTCGTCAGCCGGTTTTGAGTGACGGGTTGAAAACTACCATCAATGGAAAGGCGAGTGAGGAGAGGATAAACGGAATAATCAATACAAATCTGACCGTTCCCTCTGGCGCCACACTTACGCTGATACTTGATGAATATACCGGCGAAAAAGTAGTCGCGCACGGCAAATCCAATCTGAACTATTCGCAGCACGAGGGTGGGGAAACGCAGCTGAACGGGAAGTATGAGGTATCGTCGGGAACCTATACTTTTAGTGTTGGTAATAATATCAGGAAGGAGTTTTCAATAGATAACGGAAGTACAATACAGTGGCAGGGAGATCCGAATCAGCCAATCAGCGATTTGACGGCGACCTATAAGGTTACAACTTCGGCAGGTATGCTTTTGCAGGGGCAAAGCACGGATACCGAAGCCGGCAAAAAGAAATTCGAATTTCTGGTAAAGCTGAAGTTAAAAGGCAATATAAAAAAGCCGGAGATCACCTTTGAGCTGGATATGAATGAGAAAGATCAGGACGCTTACAATGGGGTTATTTATTCCAAAATTAAAGAAATCAACGGCGAGCCGTCTGAGGTCACCAAGGAAGTAATGAGTTTGCTGGTTCTTAATTCATTCATGGGCGACAGCCCCTTTGGTAGCCTGAATCAACTCAGTAACACCAGTCTCGAAATCGGAGCTTATAATACGATTGGCAATGTACTGACGACCGAGCTGAACAATATGCTGGCGGGTATGGTCAAAGCTGTGGATATAACGCTGGGCGTTAACTGGTCAGAATCTGCCGAAGCAGGCAGGTCTTCGGCCAGGTCCGATATCAAGCTGGGTTTGGGGAAATCCCTTTTTCATCACAGACTTAATTTATATGTTGGTAACAACTTGGGAATTGAAACGCTGTCCGGTGCCAATTCGGGTCTTTCCGGCCTTGCCAATGATGTTTCTGTGGAATATCTGCTGAATGCCGAGGGCAAATATCGAATCAAAGGTTATCATATTCGCGACAATGCATTGACTCTTCATGGAGAGCATATGGAAACTGGCGTCAAATTCATCATTGTATGGGATTTCGACAGCGAGAAGGTATTTTCCGAAAAACGAAATCACAAAAATATTGCGCAATGAGGTTGTCCAGGCATTTCCAGTTGGGATGGTTTATGTTGGCTTGGATTACGATCGGGTGTAGCGTTACACGAACCATACCCGAAAATGACTATTTGTATAAGGGAGCAACACTCACTGCCGTAGATGCATTAGATCCGGCTGTGCTTGGTTCTACGAAGAGAAAACTTGCCAGCCGCAGTAATAGCCGATTCCTTGGGATACCTTATAAGCTTATTGTTTTCAATATCCTATATGGCAAAAAAAAGGACGTATTGCCGAAAAGAACGCTTTTGTTAGCGGAACCACCCGTCTTATTGAGCCAGATTGATACAGTGGAAATGCTTTCACGATTAAGACAGCACTTGTTTGGTGCGGGATATTTTAACTCAAAAGTGTTAGCTTCCGCTGAGAAACAGGACAAGACAGCCGTAGTTAATTATGAGGTGAGCGCCGGGAAACGCTCGGTGATCGGCAATATTATATATCCCAAAGATTCTACTACTTTTTTAAATGCACTCAGACTCACTGCTGACAGCTCGTTGCTGCACCGCGGTGACTATATTCAGCTGGATGTGCTCACCAAAGAACGGGAGCGTATCAATGAAAATTTGAAAAATCGGGGATACTTTCTTTTTAACCCCGACAATATAGCCTTCCGGGCTGATACGATTGGAGAAAACAAAACCGACGACATTTATGTGTTTCTCAAACCCGGTCTTACAGAGAAAGCAATGAGCCCGTGGACGGTTGGAAAGATTTTTGTGCATAACAGTGACCCCTTCAACCAGGACTCTCTGAGTCGTCGAAAGGAAATTGTGAAACGATTGAACGTCAAGGGAAAGCATGAACAGGTGGCTGGTTTTAATATGCGTGTTTACAGGGATGCTCTTCTGTTAAAAAATGGAGAAATCTACAGCAAAAAGAATCATTTTCTAAGTATACAGCGGATGCTGAACCTTGAAACGTTTCAATTCGTAAAGTTTTCATTTACCCAAAATCCGACTGATTCTATTAATTTTCTGACCACGCACCTTTACGTCACTCCACTCAAAAAGTACCATGTTAAATTCGAAGCCTCAGCGGGTGCAAAAGGGAATAATTACCTGGGTACAAAGCTCACTTCAAGCCTGTTTAATAGCAATCTTTTCGGTGGTGCTGAAAAGTTGACACTAGAGATTCAGGGCGGGGCAGACTTGCAGTTTGGAGGAGGGAGGCTGGGGATCAATTCTTTCAACTTTGGTGGAAAACTAAGTTTGGCACTTCCCCGTTTAATACCCGGATTTCGAATCAGTGGCGGATTGAACGGCGCGTTACCCGAAACCAAACTTTCACTGGGATCAGTATATTTCCACATTCCGCAATTGTTCTCGATCAACGTTGCAGCATTAACGCTTGACTATAAATTCAGATCCAACAGGACGGTCGAACACAGTCTTACACCTTTCGATATCGGGGTTTTCAGGCTTAATAAAAGCTCTCCCATTTTCGATTCGGTATTGGTTCTTGTTCCATCGTTGCGGCAAACGTTCCAATCTCAAATCTATGCGGCGACTTCTTATGGAGTATGGCTCGACAAACCGGCTGTGCCGGGTGCCTGGCTGAAAGGTGGTATGGGTTTCAAATTAAAATCCAGCGGAAACCTGCTTGGCTTATTGATTCCCCGGGACCCGGATCGTCAAAATGAGCGGAGTATTTTTGGCCTGCCGATATCTCAGTTTCTAAAATTGGAAGGAGAAATAAGGGGATATATGAAAGTCGGAGCCAGTAATGTGCTGGCTGTCAGGACGTCGGTTGGTGTAGGCGTGGCTTATGGAAATTTGCAGACACTACCTTATAGCGAACAATTCTTTATTGGAGGAAGTAACAGTCTTCGCGCATTTCGATCGGGTAGGGTCGGGCCGGGGAGCTTTCGTTCCACAAATCAAGTTCTGAGCAATGTTGAATATGGAGATTTCAAATTGGAGATGAATGGCGAATGGCGGCATTCGGTCAATTCGCTGATTAAACTAGCGGCTTTTATCGACGCAGGAAATATCTGGCTTCGAAAAGATGATCCGACAAAACCCGGAGCCAGCCTGCATGACGCTTTCTCTGAATTGGCTGTCGGCGGGGGAGCAGGCCTTCGGTTTGACTTTTCGCTGTTTATTTTGAGATTCGATCTTGCTTTCCCTTTTAAGAAACCATGGTATCCCAAAGGACACAGGTGGGTTTTGGACGAATTCAAGTTATCAAGCCAAAACTGGCGAAAAGAGAATCTAATTTTGAGCATCGGTGTCGGTTATCCGTTCTGATGCGTATGTTATTATCCCGGCCCAGCTGAATTATCAGGCAGACCGGGATAATGTGTTTACTTTTTGAAATTCGAATATTCAAAAATGGTAGTACTATTGGCGTCTTTCCCCAATATCTTGATGATCATATTGAGATAATCTTTTTTGGGCAAATACCTTTTGTCAGCCTCGATCCAGTCGAATTCGGTATATGTATTCATCTTACTCACATTGAATATTTTTATTTTTAATGGTTTCTCATTGATGCCCTCAGCCTTTACTATTTTTCCTGTTTTGAGGTCAATAGTCAAATAGTTTATGAAGTCTTTTAAAAAAGCATTGTCTTCAACGAGGGAGGTAGGGTCGATCTTAGAGCTGATTACCAGGTTGTTGGCATCTTCTTTGTCGATCTTGTAGCTACTGTCATCTATTTTCGGAGTTGGAAAAGCCGGCTTACTATGCTCTTTAAGAAATCTCTTTATTTCGGTTGAACTGGGATCCTGATCGTCAACAGAAATGACCGTCCAACGTTGATCTTCCGCTTTTGAAGCATCGTAGTGTGCCAGCGTGATTTTCTCCTGGCCTTCCGTTACAACCGTTTCCTTCAAATCATAAGAAATGTCGGTAGGCTTGTCCCGCAATTTGGGATCCAATATACTTTCGTCAATTTTATACTTTGAAAGTGCGCTTACAACCACTTCCTTTTGGGCCATGGCGTGGCTGCCGACTATCATAAAAAGCAAAGGGTAGAGAATCCGTTTCATTTTGAATTGGTTTGGTTTTACAAAGATCATATTCATTCATTAATTTTTTAGCCAGTTTTTATTCAGTTCCCGTTTCGAATCGTCCCTGAATCGATATCCGTCCCCGTCCTCATAATTCAGTTTGACTTTGCCCGTTAGCTCAAGGTCTTTGCCTTCTCTGTTCACTTTTACTGTGATCGGGCTGCCTTCGTCAAGATCATATCCGAGGTAAATGATAGAAGTCGGATCACTCATATTAATTGGTATACCGTTGATGTTCACGAAGATGTCGTTGTCTTTGATACCCAGTGTATTGTAAAAGTTATTGGCAGAATCAGGCACGCTGGCCAGCATATGAGTGCTAGAGGAATCCATTTTAACATATGGAATATCATTGCTTATAAAAACAACCGGTTCGGGAAAAGAGACGATTTCTTTTTTAAGACCTACTTTTGCGAAATACATATCGTAGCTGATCCTTTCTCCTTTCTCCACATGATTTTGTAGAAACTCACCCACTTCCGGATAGGTGAGCTGCGTAATAACCGGGATTAATTCCGCATCATCGAAAGGTTTCTCAGGACCATATTTTTTCGACAACTCGCCCATTAACCAAAGCAGTCCTTTTTCTCCATTGCTTTTCTCCCGGATGATGATATCAAGGCACATGGCAATCAATGCACCCTTTTCGTATACGTTCGGATATTGCGCTTTCATCTTGCTTTCCAAAATGTTCTGGCTCATATCTGTAAAGGACAGGTTGTCTTTGTACTGGTGCGAATTTTCGATTTTCCTGGCCATCAAATCGTAAAACTGATCGTCAGTAATCAACCCTTGATTGGCCTGGAAAAAATTGGAGAAATATTCCGTCACACCCTCGTAAAACCACAGATGGCGACTCATTTTCGGAGCATTAAAGTCGAAATACTGGATCTCTTTGGAGTGCACTTTAAGTGGAGCAATCGTGTGAAAAAATTCATGACTGATTACATGAATCAGATCTTTGCTTTTCATAGGCTCTCTGAACACCGCCGAAGTGGAATTGTTATGTTCCAATGCGCCTATACCTTTTGCGTCGTCGTTCGCTCCAGAGGATATATAATTTAGAACCGCGTATTTTTTCGTGTCATTAATTTTCCCCAGGAATTTCTTTTGGGCCGTAATCATTTTTTGAAGGTCGGGGCGCAGATCGTTAGCGTGTGTCTTTCCAAATCTTGAATAAACACCCAGCAATACTTCCATTCCATCAACCATAAATCTGGCTGTGTCGGGTGCTGCATACATGATTGGGTTGTCAACCACATCCGGATAACGGGCAATATGGTAGCTGTCCGTTTCTGTGGTATTGTCAGTGTCCACTAATGCCGTTGTGCCGTACAACCCGGCCGGATGGGTAATGGTAATATGATAAGGCTTTTCGAGTTGATCCGTGAAATAGCCGACAAACCCGGCCATATTAATCATAAACTGCTTTCCGGCGTCGATATTGGTGCCGGCGGGAGAAAAGATCTGTTTGCTGTCTTCTGAAAAAGTGTCGCTTCCATCTTCCGAATCGAAAGTGTCGTTTACCAGATAAGAGATATATGCCAATCGCGTCGCATCTTCAATTTTAACTGTGTTTGAATCCGTCCGGGAAATCTTTAATTCGGCACCACTTTTATCAAAAGCTTTGATGTCGTCCACATATCTCCCATAGTCTGCAATTGCATATGTTCCGGGTATAATTTTCGGAAATTGATAAGTTACGGTTGACGTTTTTTGAACAGGAGGAGTAACCTTTACACGGACTTGATCATTTTCAACATGAACCAGGTCAATGGCAACACTTATAACATCTTTTGAGGACGAATTACCTGGTTGATTTCTGGATGTGGAACACGCACAAAGTCCAATCAGGATTAATGCAGAGCGTAAAATATTGTTAATCATGTAATTTATATTAATGAATGAAGCGATTATTGTTTGATCAAAATGCTGAGCAAATGTGATTCAAAACATCGCATCTCTCAAGACCTGGGAATTTCTTATTTGTGAATAATGATCCTATGATTGTGACTATTTCATCGAATTTAATTTGATTTTTTTGAAATTGTATTTAGAATATTTCACCGCCCTATTCTCCCTGATTTCATTTATCATTATGAATAATTTACAGATCCAATGCCTGCTGATGTCTTATTTTGTGTGAAAATCTGTAGAAAAATGGAAGATATGCACTGTAAAACGGAGACTTGTATTCTACAATTTTCTTAATTTTTTATATGAAAATTGTAAGTTTAAAATTGGGAAAATAGATGTAGCGAGTTATACTCTGACCAATAGCGGACAGGAGAATTTTGATAACTTTTTATAAATGGGAGAGCGTCTCGTAACGTTGAAATCAAGCCATTGATTGTATTTTCCTGCTAAAGTTAAGGCGTTTTTTATATTCTCAGGTGAGACTAATTTAAACAACAGGGCGATAGTATTCGTCAGGCGCAACACAAGGTGTTCTACATATAGTTTCAATGAGGCGGATGCTTCGATAATACAAATGACTTGTGTGTATAGTATTTTATTTTTCATGCTAAAAAAGTAGTTGAGCAGTGAGTGGTTTGGCTATTGCCGGGAATCTAAATCACAATCGTTCGGTATTGTATATCGATTCTAGCCTACACAAACTAATCGAAATAGTTTTTAATAAAAAAGCTTTTTGTTGAAAAAGTGGTAGTTGAATCACTATTTTGCGGGTAGATTTTCTTTGCAATAGTCTACGCACGTCAGTTACAAATTTGTGCACCTTTTCAAATTCGTTCAGACTTTCTTGATCTCAAATGATGAAAAACTTAAAAAACTCAGGAATAGCTTTATTGATTCTAGTGGGCGGGATTAATGCCTGCTCAAGTGATAAAACACGGTCAACGGAAGAAGCTATGGGGGATACTACCGTTGTTGATACTTCCGCAGTAACCGGGAATGACATCCTTCAATCCGTTCATTCGGGCGATACGTCAGACTTGTCCGAAACCTCGGATACTTTAATTATTGGTAAAATCCGAAATGCTCTTCCTGCGATTCTAGAAAAACAGCTTGTAGGAATTGATCCCAAAGATCGCCAGTTCTCCTATTTTTTGACTGATCTGAATGCAGATGGAAAAAATGAACAGTTTGTTTGGTTCAAAGGGATGAACTGGTGTGGTTCAGGAGGTTGCACAGCAATACTTTTGTCAGACGAACAGAAGCTTATCACCTATTTTACTGTGATCGATTTTCCAGTTACAATACTCGAGGAGAAAACTAGTGGATGGAAAAATTTAGTAGTATATAGTGGCAGTGCGAATCGGCTTTTGAAATGGAATGGCGCGAGTTATCCAAAGAATCCTTCTGTGGCACCGAAATATAAGGAGAAAGTGGGGGAGGGGAATACCTTCGCAGCAATGCCGGAGAAATGGTTTACGTTCTAATCAGGAAACTAAATTATAGCCTCTAAAACCCTTAAACGCCAGGTTCTAGTAGTCTGGCGATTAAGGGCTTTTGATTTTTAAACGAGTTGATGAGTAATAATATGGATTATACAAATGGTATTGATATAAAGCAGATGTGTTATTTATTGCCTAAAATCCTGTTTCCAAGAACTTTTCGTTCCGATTCTGTGAGGTTATCTACCAGCGCATATCTCCTTGATCTGGTAATGGCCATTTCATCCAGAGCGTCTACCATATTCTTATAACTGGAAGTGGCGGTCGGTTTTATTACGACAATGAGCTGACTATTTTTTTCGTCATGGTTTGTAAGACTGACCCGTTTTTGGGAAGCAAAAATCGCAGTTCTTAAATCCGTCCCATAGTTTACAGTCTTTAATGAAGAAGTGGCTTTGGAATCATCCGCGGCAATTCCATCCAGGTAATAAACTTTGTCATTTGCACCTAGAAATAATGTTAGAACCCCGGACGCTCTGACCGGGTCGGTTTGAATGTCGTCCACAGGAATTGCAACCGTCATGGACGTGGGTTTAGTCATGGTCGTCGCGAGCATAAAAAAGGTGATCAACAAAAAGCCAAGATCTACCATCGGCGTCATATCTACACGGGTTGAAAGCCTTTTGCCCCTGATTCTGAGGTCGCCATGAAGTTGTTTGCTGTCGGATTCTGCGATTGCTGCCATATTCGTATCTAGGTTAAAGTGATTCTATGAAAAATCATGCGTTGGGTAATTGCATTCTCTCATATCCATCGTTCCAAATTCGTAAATTTAATCGGTTAATTAAATATATAATTAAATTGTATATAAACACATCAATACAGTGTTTTTTTTGACTCCCGTAACTTTTTGTAAATTTTTCTTTCGAAGAAATGACAGGTCGGCAACGGAGCATGAAACTGATCAGGCCACTTTTGTGGATATGCAAAAAAGCCCTCGGTAGTCTCCAATCGCCATATATGTTTGTGTTTGGAGGTGTAAGGAGTAGCATGAGGCTCATTTTCTTTACTACTACTCAAAAACAAATTGGTGAATTTTTATTACCCTACTAGTTCTATATACTATATAAATTTTATACATTTGTTGCCATGTATAAAAGGACACTAAAAATGAAATCGATTTTCGGACTTACAAAAGGTTGTTGTTGCCAGTAGCATATTATTCGGATCAGCCGAACTTCCGAATTGGAAACGTCCAACTAGCAACCATTTTTAACAGTTTTGAGAAACTCAGAAACCACCAACTTCAATAGCATGAAACAATTTTTAAGAAAAACCACCTTTCTCGCTGTATTTTTCTTCCCACTATTACTATCGGCACAAAACGCACCAACAGTGAATGCTACAGTCGCCGGGAAAGTACTCGACTCACGCAACGACGAAGCTTTAGTTGGCGCGACCGTAACCATTAAAGGAACCACCAACGGAGCTGTTACAGATGTAAACGGAGAATTCGGACTTGTTACAGGTCAGAAATTGCCTTTTACGCTTGTCGTTTCTTATGTTGGTTACATTAAGAAAGAAGTCGTAATCGATGGTAGCAAAGTGGAGATTAAACTGGATGTCAATTCCAATCAGCTTGAGGATGTGATTGTTTCTTCCCGCCGTCGTCAGGAGTCGGTGCAGGAAATTCCAATTCCAATTACCGTTATACGCGGGGCAACTGCTGAGGATGCAGGTGCGTTTAACCCCAACCGTTTGAAAGAGATGATCCCTTCGGTTCAGCTTTACTCATCCAACGGACGGAATACAACCCTTAATATTCGTGGAATGGGTTCATCTTTCGGTCTTACCAATGACGGTATCGACCCGGGAGTTGGGTTTTATGTAGATGGCGTTTATTATGCTCGTCCAGCTGCAACAGTTATCGACTTTGTTGATATCGATCAAATTGAAGTACTTCGCGGACCACAAGGAACCTTGTTTGGGAAAAACACAACCGCAGGAGCCTTTAATATCACAACCCGCGCTGCAAGTTTTACGCCGGGAGCAAGTTTTGAAACAAGCTACGGAAACCTGAACTATATCCAGGCAAAAGCCTCAGTAACGGGCCCTCTTGGTAAAAAGCTTGCGGGTCGTCTCTCGTTTTCAGGAACTCAGCGCGACGGTACACTTTACAACCAAACTACGTTGAAGCCTGTAAATACGTTGAACAACGTAGGGTTCAGAGCACAGTTGTTGTACACACCGAACGATAAGGTAAACATCACTTTTGCAGGAGACAATGCGCGTCAAAGACCGGATGGTAATGCGACAGTAGTGGCAGGGGTTGTAACTACAAAACGTGCCGCGTATCGTCAGTTCAACAATATTATTGCGGATTTGAACTATAAATTGCCGACAACCAATCCCTTCGACAGAATTACAGATGCGGATTCTCCATGGAGAGTTAACAATGATTTCGGTGGAGCGTCGGTGAACATTGATGCAAAAATTGGAAAGGGTAAATTGACATCGACTACAGCATGGCGTTACTGGATATGGGATCCTTCCAATGACCGCGACTTCACTGGTTTACCGGTTTTGACGAAATCTCAGGGTAATTCAAGACACGATCAGTTTACGCAGGAAGTTCGTTATGCTGGCCAGTTCACAGATCGGCTAAGCGGTGTTTTTGGAGTATTTTTGATTAATCAGGATTTGAAATCAGATCCTGTTCAAACGGAAGAATCTGGTTCTGCGCAGTGGAGATTCTCGCAAAGTTCGACTAGCCCACTATGGAAGACACCTGGTTTGTTTGATGGTTTTGGAACGCACACTACCTCGAGATTAAAGACATTCGGCGCGGCAGTGTTTACTCAGTTTGACTGGGCAATCACAAATTCGCTTCACTTACTACCTGGTCTGCGCTTCAACTATGACAAAAAAGATGTGGATTACAACAGACAAACCTACGGTGGTTTGCAGACAGATGATCCTGCTCTTATTGCATTGAAAAACTCGGTATATACCAACCAGGCATTCAAATTCAAAGTGAACGAAAACAATTTCTCTGGCCAGGTAACACTTGCATATAAGCCAAACAGAAACGTAAATGCGTTCGCTACTTTTGCGAACAGTTACAAGCCGGTGGGTGTGAACCTCGGAGGTCTGCCGACTGCCAATGGGGCGGTTCTGATTGAC
The DNA here is from genome assembly GCF_056895215.1 of Dyadobacter sp. HNCC25DJ184. NCBI lineage: Bacteria > Pseudomonadati > Bacteroidota > Cytophagia > Cytophagales > Spirosomataceae > Dyadobacter > Dyadobacter sp. HNCC25DJ184. Next base: position 183,211 of record NZ_JBXHAQ010000014.1, read on the forward strand.
CTTGCGAAGGTAAAACCTGAATATGTGACACACTATGAAGTGGGGGTGAAAATCAAACCTACACCTCAGTCTAATATAAATGTGACACTTTACAATACAGACATTAAAGATTACCAGACGCAGGTACAAACTGCGGAGGTCGGGGTTAACAGAGGGTATCTTGCCAATGCAGAAAAGGTACGTGTGAAAGGAGTGGAATTGGATGGAAATCTGAGAGTTACGAACAATCTTTCATTCACGGGAGCAGTTTCCTATACGGATGGCAAATATGTTTCATTCAAAAACGCTCCGGTTCCATTGGAAGAAACGGGGGGTGAGTCAGCCTTTAAAGATATTTCGGGTGGCAGACTACCAGGTATATCAAAATGGGCTGGTTCATTGGGTAGCGAAGTTTCTACTGGTGGTAAGATGATCAGTTTGAAAGGGCGGTACTTCCTTGCCTTGGAAGGTTTCTACCGTTCAGAATTCTCATCCAGCTCTTCGCCGTCTCAATATTTGAATATTGATGGGTATGCGATCATCAATGGAAGAGTTGGTTTCCGTGCTTCAAACGGTATCACAATTCTTGTCTGGTCCCGTAACCTTGGAAACAAAAATTATTTTGAGCAGCTATTGCCTGCAGCAGGTAACGCTGGTCAATATGCGGCAGTACTTGGAGATCAAAGAACTTACGGTATGACGCTGCGTTATTCTTTCTGATATTTCTCCTGAAAAAAATAAGAGCCGCCATGAGGGATTTAATTTCCCTTGTGGCGGCTCTTATTTTATTGGAATTGGAAGTCAAACCTCCAACGAGTCTTCCGTCAACTGATAAAGAATCTCCCATAATTTTTCAGGAGCAAACGGCTTACTTAGAATATAGTGGATATCCATTTCAGCCAGCCTTTCCCTTACATCTTTCATTATATCGGCCGTAAAAATGACGATATGCGTTTTTGGATAATGCTCTCGAGCAAATCCAGCAACCGCATAGCCATCAATTTCGGGCATATGTAGATCGAGCAGTAGCACGTCATATGGCTGCTTTTTAAGGGATTCGATAGCGTCCTGGCCTCCAAATACGCAATGAGGCCGGATTCCGAAATACTCCAGTTGCCGAGTTGCAACCATCATATTGATCTGATTATCTTCAACGAGCAACACACGCAGTCCGATGAATTTATGCTTTTTGTTATCGAGCGATTTGATGTTTTTATCCGTTACTGGCTGATCCACTTTATTGGGGATTTCAAAAATCAAATCGAACGAAAACTGGGTGCCTTTTCCTGGCGTACTGGCCAGACTAATCTTACTGTTGTGAAGTGCCAGCAACTTTTTAGTGATTGTAAGTCCCAGTCCCGTTCCAGAATGTTTGCGGTAAGCACCTTGATGTACCTGCTTGAAACTCTGGAATATAGTTTCCTGAAATTCATAAGGAATACCAATACCCGAATCAATTAACTCAAAATTGATAGTCGCTTTGTTCGCCTCCTTTTGAAGTAGCCGCAACTGGATCGATACGCCACCATGGTCCGTAAATTTGATGGCATTGCTGATGAGATTGTTTAGGATCTGTCCAAGCCGAACTGAATCAGCGATGATTATCTCCGGAATTTCGGGGTCAACAGTGCTGGTCAGGGTAATTACTTTTGCTTCTGCCAGTGCCTCGAACTGACTCGTGATATTACTGATCAAATTCCGGATATATACTTCGCTCATAATGAGCTCCAAAGCACCGTTTTCAATTTTAGTCAGATCTAAAACTTCATTCAAGAGCTCGAGAAGATGGTTGCCGCTAAAAATGAGGTTGTCTACATAAGCCTTCTGGTCATCAGTGTGGTTCAATTTCAGCAAGTTGGAAATACCAATAATACCATTCAGCGGCGTCCTGATTTCATGACTGATAACGGAAAGGAAATCCGACTTTGCCTTGAAGGCGATCTCAGCGGTTTCCTTGGCCTTTATCAGCTCGAGTTCATTTTCTTTTTCAGCTGTAATATCCCGAACTACCCCCCTGAGCATTGTGGTTTTATCGCCTTTAACGATAGGAAATCCTATCGCCCTAAGCCACTTTTTATTACCTCGCTTTGTCTCTAGCGGCAGTTCAAAATCAAAAGGTAAAAAGTCATGAATGGCTTCTTGCGCCTTTTCCATCATAAATAGCCGGTCTTTTTCCGCCACAATAGCCATTTCGCTTAGTCGGCCGGGCTTAAAATCGGGCTCGAGGTCCAGCAGCTCATGTGTATGAAGCGTCCAGAAAAACTCATTAGTTTGGACGTTATATTCCCATCCTGCAGTCTGGTTCAGCTTCTGGCTAAAATGGAGTAGATCATTGGTTCGTTCAAGTCGTTCCTTAGTTTCCCTTAAGGCTTTGTCCGCCAATTTTTGGGTCGTAATATCCTGAATGATCAAAACCAGTACATATTCCGATAGATTCTTTGACTTAACGACAGGTCTGATCTTGGCTCGGAACCAGCATTCTAGGTTTGGATCCAAGTGTGGATAAACCACTTCCCGACTTTGTCCGGTAAGAATTACTTCATCGATGGGGGATGAGAACAAATTATACAAGTCTATTGAAACATCGTCGAGGGTTCTTCCCAAAAGATGTTCCTTTGGTATGAAGAGTAAAGACTCATCGTGACACCAAACATTTTTGAAAGTCTTGTATCCGTCAATTTCAAAAACAATATCTTCAATGGAGGCGAGAAGGGTCTGCAAATGCATCGCCATGTCATCCGTTTGACTTTCGGGGTCGACAGACTCGTCTTGATAATAGTGGTCGGACATAACTAGCGTAGCGATGAAATTTCAAAATAGTTTGAGCATTGAATCTAATAGAGGCGTAAAACTATTTCACAGAAAAATAGTGATAAAAAGTAAATTTTCTCAATAATTCTTTATTTAACCAGAGATGTTGGATTTAATATCCTAGATAAGGGGCTATTTTAATGAATATCATTTTGTTGCCGATTTTTCAATCACCGCTTGCCTGTGCTCTCTTCCCCAATTTATCATCGATTCGATGATGTTTCCGAAAGACTTGCAGTACTCCGTCGGTTCATATTCGATTAAAACAGGAATATCTGCATAAACCGTCCTTCTGACTAATTTATTCATTTCCATTTCTTTTAGTTCTTTGGACAACATTCTTGTAGTAATTCCCGGAATACTGCGTTCGATTTCACGAAAACGTTTATTGCCATTGCAAATTGAATTGATGATCGGAATCCTCCACTTTCCCCCAATAAAATAAAGGGCATCCTGCAGTGCGCGAAGCTCTTCCGTTTGGACTCTGTTCATTTCCTTAACTGGATATCTGATATACTATGTAATACTGATTACAAAATTATACCAATTTCAAAATCCTTTTGTAGAAAAAACAGACTTAATAATTTTAGAGAAAAAGTAGCAATCGCAACAGGCGGAAATGGTGGAATTGGCTATGCAACCGCTAAAGAATTAGTCGCACTTGATGCAAAAGTGATTATCGGAGGGAGGAGAAAGGACGCAATTTAAGCAGATCCATTGCTGCAAATGGGAATAAACCCAACAGCTCTGTATATCATGCCATCAAAGCAGCTTTGAATTCAACTGCCAAAACATCGGCTTCGGAACTGCCGCCGAGAAAGACCAGGGTGAATATCGTCAGTCTCGGGCCTACGAAAACGGGGGTACTCAACAAATCAGGGATGGACGAGGCGACTTTACAGCAATTGTTTGATACGCTTACGATAGGATCCCACTCATGAAAATGGGTGCTGCGGGAGACGTTGAAAAGCGGGTATTCTATTTAAAGGTTGAAAACGCAGGTTTTATTACCAATTTGGAGTTTATCCTGGACGGAGGATTTATGTTGTGAGTTCAACCGTCCCCCCGATACGCAAATGAGCTTTTGAACCAACTACTTTGAGCTTTTCAGCCAAGTCCAACCTTTAGTTGTAAACTACTTTTGTATTGCATTAAAACAAAAACAAAATGACAAAAGTATGGTTTATTACAGGTAGCTCCCGTGGACTGGGGCGGAGCCTTACAGAAGCAGTTTTAGAAAACGGAGACAAAGTAGCGGCAACGGCGCGGAATATTAGTCAGCTGGACGATTTGGTAAGTCAATTTGGCGATCAGATATTTCCGATAGAGCTGGATGTTACTAATTCCGAACAGATTCATGTCGCGGTGGAAAGTGCCGTTGTCCATTTTGGCAGAGTCGATGTACTCGTTAATAACGCTGGTTTTGGAATTGTAGGAGCGGCAGAGGCTTATACTGATGAACAGGTGCGCAGCCAACTGGAAACAAATTTATATGCACCGATTGAAATCACCCGGGCCGTTTTGCCGCATATGCGTGAGCAGGGAGGAGGACGAATTTTGCAGATCAGCTCAATAGGTGGGAGGGTAGGTAATGCCGGTTTGACGATGTATCAGGCTGCAAAGTTTGGTTTAGGCGGATTTACTGAAGCCCTGGCGAAGGAAGTTGCACCGTTGGGTATATATGTTACGAGCGTTGAACCAGGCGGTTTCCGTACCGATTGGGCTGGTGCCTCAATGTCATATGCATCTCAAATCGAAGGATATGAGATTGTGAACCAGCGGGCAGATTTCTTTCAAGGTGGAAATTTCATTCCGGTTGGTGATCCGGCGAAAGCGGCAAAGGCAATGTATGCATTGGCATCGCATCCTGCACCACCTGTACACTTGGTTTTGGGTAGCGAGGCAATCGGGATTTTGAAAAGCGCCAATGAGGCGCGTGAAGCTGAAATGCAGGAATGGATGAATGTTAGTTTGTCCACCGATCACGATGATTCGGTTGACTTTCTTGGTACGGCGGAAGGTAAGTGGTATATCGCTGGCGTTCAGAGAAAATAATATCGAACTTAAGGCCGGGCGACATCAAGGGTGAGAATATACCATGATGTCCCTCGCTTTTTTATATTTTTGAATATGGCCGAATTAAAATCAAATAAACAATCAGGTATTGCATATTCCTGTTACTTCAACCGCAATCGGGAAGGAGAGCAGTTCACGTCCGAGCATGTACTGAGTTATCAGATATCGGGAAAGATGACGTTGAATAACAGTGACAATGAATATATCTTCGAGGAAGGCGATTATCGGTTTGTCCGACGTAATCAATTGGTCAGATTCGTGAAGCAGCCACCACCAGGAGGGGTGTTCAGCTCTCTTTCCATTTATCTGGATCAGCCGACTTTAAGAAGTTTCAGTATGGAATATGGCTATCAGTCAGAAACGGTTAAACGCCGGGAATCGGAGGGTGTCCTGCATCTGAAAAGTAGTGCGCTGGTTAAGAGTTTCATGGATTCGCTGTTGCCATATGTGGAAGGTGATCAACTGATTAACGAGCAGCTTCAATCGTTGAAACTTCGTGAAGCGATTATGATCCTGCTGCAATCAGATCCGGCAATGAAGGATATACTGTTCGATTTTAGCGAGCCCGGCAAAATCGACCTCGAGGCTTTTATGAACAAAAACTTCCAGTTTAATGTGCATCTCAACAGATTTGCATATCTGACCGGTAGGAGCCTGGCGACTTTCAAACGAGATTTTGAGTATATCTTCAGTAGTTCCCCAAGCAGGTGGTTGCTGCAACGGAGATTACAGGAAGCTCATTATCTGATCAAAGAAAAAGGCCACGCACCTTCAGAAGTATATCTGGAAACTGGGTTTGAAGACCTCTCTCATTTTTCGCATGCTTTCAAAAAAGCTTATGGAATACCACCGTCCAGACTAGCGAAACATTGACATCGGGAGTTTTCAGTTTACTCCCGAAGCTTGCCATATCTGTTATATGCCTCTTCAAATATCCAGACATACACCCCATAGATCACCATAACGGCTGCAAATAGAAAAGCAATGCTGAACACGGTTACAAAACCGGTAATAATGGCTTTCTGTAATGAGAAGTAGTACTGGGACTGAATTTTGTGCATAGCTCCAAGTGCAATTATAATCGCCAGGCCAATAAACGACCATTTAACCGGCTCCTGTAGACCGAGCAATAATATGCCTTTGAAAAAAAGATTTTTGCTGAGCTTTAACTTTTTGATCGTTTCCTGCGCCTCTTCGGAATCCGTCATTTGTTTTTCTATTTTCAAAAAATCCCATTCTATGGCTGGCGAAGTTTCGTCGTTCAGTTTGAGTTTTGTTTGCTGATAGCCGCTGTACATCAATCCATAAGCTTCTGTGTCGTGAAATGAGTCCAAGTCCGTTCTTATTTCGGATAACGCCTGTTGCACATTGATCAATACACCATATTCTGTCAACGCTGATTCGTCCTTTTCGGTGAAATTGTACATGATTTTTCTGGCCGGATCGTCACAATGTTTCCAGTTGACAGGCTTACTTTGCAGGCCGTCTTTCAAATGTATTTTTACCAATTCCCGGATCTGTGTGGTCTGGCTTCGCTCCTGAATATCCTTGAATTGTAACTCCCGCAACCGCTCCTGTAAAATGGTATCGGCTCGATAAAAAACCCCTCCCATTCCTCTGGTAGGCTTTGAATTTGTGCCCATCTGACCGCTGGCGTCGCTGATAATCATATCATTGCATTCCTGTTCGATCAACGCCCCAATTCCCTGATTATCATGTAGTCCTCCATCAACGAGCTGCAGGTCGACTCCTGGATACAGGTCTTTCAACATTAGCGGGGAGAAAAGTACCGGTACACAAGATGACGCACCCACGGCATATCCCAATCGAAATTTTTGATATTCCTTTGGGGCATCTGAATAATACATCCGTCGCAGTCGAGGTTTGACATCGATATCTGTCTGTATCGCGCCTGGTGGCTCGCCCATCCACGAGGCCGTAAACTGCCAGTTGTGACCCGTATTCAGACAAGTGGCATTGAGCACCAGTTGCGGAATTTTGTTTTTACGATGCCAGTTATCCGTCGCTAACCTGAAATTCTGTTCTCCCGCCGGGTTGATATAAAGATCGTGCATATAGATCGGCTCATCGTCGTCATTTTTGCCTAAGAGATCGTTGTACAGATACTCTTCATACAATTCCGCAATCCGGTGTGTTCTGGAATAATCTTTCTTATAGATCATTTGAAGCGTCTTCCAGGGATCGGTAAGCAATTTGAAGCGGAGGTTATGCTGCACGCCTTTGAGAAAATCGGTTTCGATTTCTTTTACCAAAGCAATATAGTCTTCGCGAGATATGGCCGAGTCTTCTTTTTCTTCGAGCAATAATTTCAGTTTCAGATAATAATATGCACCAATTATAGATCCTCCCGAAACGCACGAAATTACTTCCACCTCTTTGAGCCTGTCAGCTTCCGCCAATGCAGCCAGAACGCCGATATGGTAAATAGAAGCACGGAAACCGCCGCCTGAAAGGGCCAGTCCAAGTTTCCCGTCCTTTTTGATTTTGGCTTCTGTAGTCCCGCCATCCAGTTCCCGGAATGTATTGATACAATCGTTGATTTTACGAATATCTATGTCAGTGGAGATCCTGCCGAGAATATGGTCTTTAGGGATATTTTCGGTGTTGGCCAGAATGTACTCTTGCTGAAACAATTGCAGGTAAGCAATGACAAGGAGCTGTTGGTGAAATGTCCTTGCCTCCCAGGCAATGCTCTCATTATCAGGGTCGTCCTGGTTTGCGTTTTCTGATCTGCTTACATTGATATATTTCAGGATATAGCTTGCCGCTTTGTCGTATTGCCGAGTCCCAAAATAAGCCTCTGCGATGGTTGGATATACCCATTTGTCAAAGTGATTCTTGAAGTCTTCGGAAGTTTCATACTGGGTCAATACGGCAATAATATGCAGCCTGACATTTTCCGCTTCCTGCAATCTTTCGACGATACCAGGCGTGATATTGGTGACTTTTCCATGTTCTTCCAGCATATCGACCGCCATCAATTCATTCAGATAGGCATAGTTGATCGCAGTGAAACCAAGGTCATTAAATCCTGATTTCTTATCCCACAATGCACCACCGTTTTTAATATACTCAGCCCATTCATCGTACCCTCTTTTATAATAGTAACGCGAAAGAACCAGGTTTTTGAACTGATGGTTATATTGCCACTTCCTTTTATAAATTGCACCCGCAAGTCCCAGCGTCTCACACCTTCTTGAGGTCGACAGGTCATCAACCAGATTCAGAATATCCAGCGCCTTTTTAAATTTGAGCGATGAGGGGAGCGATTGGTCTTTGTAAATGTATTTGGCAAGCGTCTGTTTGTCCTTCAACGGCACCGGAATACCCACGGATTCGGCCATGGTAATTTGCTCCAGCAAAATTTCAGAAGCGTAATTAAACTGATCTAGTCCTTCGAGTTCGGTGGTCAGACTTTTGAGTTCTTTCAGGGAAAAATGTTTACCATTTAATGCCAGTCTGGCTTTTTCGATTACTTCTATCTTACGCTTCGTGAGTACCGGGGTTTTCATAACGTTGTAAAGGGTTTGGGTTAATTCCGGATATCCATCAGTTTTCAGACCACTTCATCCACACCAAAATCCGACTAAACCGCGCAGGTTTGTTGGAGCGTGTGTTAATAAGAAATGATTGTAATGGAAAAAACGGAACTCTTAACGGATAGTAGACTGGATGCGACCTGTAATATAAAGATTAAGGTTGGAAGAGGCAAGAGCTATAAGGGGCTTTTATTGAGTGGTTTAAAGGGGGCGCTTGGTAATAATCTTCCGCACCAGAGTTACGCACTGGTGGTGGTGTTTTGGGGAATTCGTGGATGATCCGCGGTGCGGCTGTAAATACGCGCAGATGATGCTTTTAATGAAAGATCAGGGGAAGATTAGGTGAAAGGATTTCGGTATTCTGGGGTGGCTGCATCTTGTTTATGAATCAGTAACGATCAGTTCTTCCGAATCCTTTCCTGCTCATCTTTTATACTATTTCCCTGTTTGAGTTCGCTCTTAATTTTCACATTTCCGAATGACTTTGAGTAAGTGAGTCTTACCGTGCGATATCTGGCAGATTCGGCGCGGTAGATGAAATGCGCATATAGCGAAAATGCTTCTTCGGTGAGTGTTCCGAAATATCCGCTTACGCGCATCGATTTGAATAAGTCGCTAACCGACATTTGAACGCTTCCCCAATTATTTTTCAGATCCATTTTTACGCCAGCATTGAGCATACCAAATCCATCAATTTTTTTGGATCCTTCGTATTGCAATCCGTTGTAAAAACCTGAAAGTTCGAGCGAGATATTTTTGGGCAACGTAAAAGTCTGGCTTCCGTTGATCGACCAGGTTGGGTACGTCTTCTTCAATTTTTCGACGGTGTGATCGAGCTTGAATTGCCGCAAACCGCCACTGATTCCCATGCTCATATTCCACCATTTGGTTACTGGAACTGGTAAATTGGCCTGAAGCATCAGGCTATTTTGAAAAGCCATATTCTGTGGGGAATTGTACATGATATCTCCCGCAGGACTTGCCGCCAACTGATATAGCACGATCGGATTCTTTTCTCTGCTTGCCAAAAGAGAGAAGGATAAGCCTTTGAAATTATATCCCGTTTTGAGATTGGTCGTAACGGTAGGGCGCAAGGAGGGATTGCCCGTCGCAACGGACATCGGGTCGATATACAGCAGATAAGAGGAAAGGTCGTTGAACGATGGACGGTTAATCCGTTTGGTATATGAAAACTGGAGCTCAGACTGGTCATTCAGCTTTTTCGAAAGAAAGAAACTTGGGAATAATTTGCCTAGCCTTCGGTCAATTCTGTTCTCAGGTTTGTCTGCGTCTGCATAGGTATGTGAGTATTCGTATCGCATGCCTGCCATGATGTTCAATTTGCTCGTGGCTGCCATATTGAATGAAGCATATGCAGCTCCGATGCTTTCCTTCATATCAATATCATTGGTATATCTGGAACTCCCGACCCATTCACCGTCGATAAAATTTTCGATGGTTGACAGGCTCGAACTTTTAGTCAGTGTGCCTTTGATTCCAGTTTCAAGTTTAAGTTTTTCAGATAATTGTCGCCCATAATCCAGTTTAACCACTCCTACACGAATCGTAGAGCCCGATACTCCCTTTTGCTGATTAGAGAAAAATTTGCCGGCTGGAATGGCCTCATTTCCGTTTTTGTCAAAATAGGCGGTATATCCTTCATTCGGGTTTTTGCTATCGTTGATCAGGTAATCGAAATCCACGTTTAATTTTTCTCCTTCCCGTAACTTTTGTTCGATATAAACGCTCGTAAGCATGTTGGTCCACCGTGACTGGCTGTTAATTTTCGCCTTCAAAAGCAGCAACGAATCAGAATTAACAAGCTTATATGCTCCGTAATTGCTCATTTCCCGCTGTGCCTTGTTCCCACTCAGATTGATACTCGCTCCGGCTGTTGTTTTTCCAGGATTCCAGTCGAGTCCCAGCGTTGCATTTTGACCATTTGAAATGGCGGTTGTCTGACTTCCTGCGTCCACCGTAAGCTCGCCACCGAATGCTGGCATATTCTGTCCTCCGGTTGCATCCCAGCCATCTCGTCCATGGTCGTGTAAAAAGGAATAGGAACCAAAAGTGTTTATTTTTCCAGTATTATGTTCCAAACTGATGCTTCCAGCGCCTTTTTCCTTATATCCATACCCGACCGTGGCAGAAGCCGAGCCGGTAGTGCCAACTTCCTCCCGCTTCTTCAACACAATATTGATCATACCAGCGCTTCCGTCTGCATCGTATTTGGCTGGTGGCGTCGTAATTAGTTCTATTTTCTCGATATCATCCGCGTTCATGCTGTTGAGCATGGCCGTCAGTTGGGCCATCGGAAGTCTCATCAACTTTCCATTGAGCATTACCATTACGCTGCTTTTTCCGTTCAGTGCAATATTATTGTTTCGCCGGTCCACATATACCCCGGGAGAGCGTTCCAAAACCTGCAATGCCGAGCTCCCTTTTGTGAGTACACTGCTTTCAACATTGATAACCGTGCGGTCAATTTCTTGTTGAAAAAGTGGTTTTTGGCCTTTTACTGTCAACTCGCCTAATTGTTTAACGTCTTCGGATAGAGACTGAATACCGATGCTTTTTTGTGGATTTTCTGCGGTGAGTTCAAAGGCACCAGAATTCCATTCTGCATATCCTACTCCGGTGAATTTGACGAAATAATTACCAGGTTTTTTATGGTTGATTAGAAAAGTTCCCGATTCATCAGTAGTGACGCCTGCAACCAACGAAGAGTCTGACGAGCTCATTAGCATTACATTGGCAAATGGAACAGGTAGGTTGTTTGTGGTAACAAACTTTCCGGAAATCTGAGCGGTAGCCTGGCTAGCGAGATATATGCTCATTAATACAAAAAACAATGTTCTTTTCATTGGAGTGACTGGATTGTGGCTAATGGATTTCTGCCACAAAAGAGAAGAAGTGAAACAAGTGAAGAAAAACCGTTTGATAAAGTGCGAAAGCGAGTTGACCAAATGCACAAATCCGGTGAAAGGACTGCTGGGCTGGAATAAATATGGATTTCAGACCAGATGTCGTCCGACAATGTGATTTGGTCAATAATTACCAACCGTTCATATATCAGGGGCAGGAAAAGCGTCCGGTATTGATTACTTTCGGTATTGCAATTGGACAAACCAATATTCTCCAAACGTATTCTGTATGAGTGGATTGACTTATAGTAAAGCGAGCCAAAACTGGTTTTTCAAATACAAGCTGTATCACATTCCTTTTTGGCTGGCATATCACTACACCTGGTGGGTCATTACATTGGGCAGTCCGGCGAAGGTGAACAGTACGATCGTTATACTTCCCTTTGCCATAAAGTTTTGTTTTTACCTGGTATTTCAAGCATTAGCGGCGTATTTCAATATTTATTATCTTATTCCTAAGTATCTGGAAAAGAGTAGGTTTGCTGCATATATCATCAGGCTGCTGATCACTATCATTGTTGCTACTCTGATCATAATTAGTGGATATTATTTCAGTTCATTTCTAACCGGCCGGTCGCTTGCCGAGCTATACGGCGGTGGGAGCGAGGCTGATTGTTTTATGCGTTTTTTGGGTAATGCGCTACCTTCAACAGTGGCGAGTACAACGCTGGCGATGAGTATTAAACTTGCCAAAAACTGGATCCAGACAAAAAGCCGCGAGAAGGAATTGGAAAAGGAAAAGCTGGAGACGGAATTGAAATTTCTCCGGAACCAGTTTAATCCACATTTTTTGTTCAATACCATCAATTCCATATTCTTTCTGATACACAAAAATGCGGATCAGGCTTCAGATGCGTTGGCCAAATTTTCCGAACTTTTACGATATCAGTTATATGAATGTAATGATTTGCAAATTCCATTGACGAAGGAGCTTTCCTATATGTTCAACTTTATTGAGCTGGAAAAGCTACGGCAAAATGATAACGTTGCAATTGACATGAAGACCTATGCCAATTCGGGTGGAAGCCTCGGTATAGCTCCGTTTATTCTGATGGTTTTTGTAGAAAATGCATTTAAGCATGTCTCAAAGAATTCGGATGAAATTAACTGGATAAAAATTAGTACAAAGCTTAAACAGAATGAGTTGGAGTTTGTGATTTCCAACAGCATTTCACCGATCATGAAAACGGATGTGGTGCATTATGGTGGTATTGGTCTGGTGAATGTGCAGCGGCGACTTGATCTGATATATCCCGGACAGCACGAATTGCAAATTCAGAAGACGGATACACACTTCGAAGTGAAGCTAAATGTGGAGCTGTCTGAACTGACTGTGCAACAGCGAATTGAAGTGGCGGTTTGATTTCAGCGAACCCTCATTTTATAAAATTTATCAACACCAATTTGCAGATTCATGATCAATTGTATCATTGTAGATGACGAGCCGCTTGCCCGCGAAGGTATTGCCAATTATGTGAGAGAAGTTGATTTTCTTAAGTTGAAAGGAATTTGCTCGAATCCCGTTGAGCTGATGACGAAGTTGGACGAAAACATTGTAGACTTGATATTTCTGGACATACAAATGCCGAAAATGAATGGCATTGACTTTCTGAAAATTGTAAAAAATCCGCCGATGGTGGTCATCACCACAGCATTCCCAAGTTTTGCATTAGAGAGTTTTCAATTGAATGTGCTTGATTATCTGTTGAAACCCATCACGTTTGAACGTTTCTTTAAAGCTGCCACAAAAGCCCGCGACTACCATCGACTCATTACAAATCAAACCAGCAACAGCACCCAATCTGCCGAAGCTGCACCTGATTATTTCTTCATAAAATGTGGAAGCAAATATGAAAAAATACAGCTGGCAGAAATTCTGTACGTTCAGGGAATGCAAAATTATGTCACGATCTACACCACAAAAGGGCAGTTCATGACCTTGCTTTATCTGAAAAATATTGAAGAAAACCTGGATAATAAGTCTTTTATGCGAGTTCACAAATCTTTCATTGTTTCGCTTGATAAAATTGAAGGAATAGAGGGAAACGAGATATTTATGAATTCCATCCGTATCCCCATCAGCCGCAACTACCGCGAACAGGTGATTGAACGCGTGGTGAATAAGAAGCTTTGGATAAAGTAAGAAAATCCATTAAATTTCATCTATTAACACCACCAGGGATATGGAAGATTATATAAGTGATATACTTCAAAATCAGCCGGTTATAGCGCAATTGAAACCAAAACTTCAGCGAAATAGGTACTCCGCTTTGGGGGTGATTGAATCTAATGATCAAATTGTTCGTAACGAAAGCGGCCAGGCAAAACATAAGGAATTTAAAGGGCCTTATGTCCCCGTTGAACAACGGCCGGAACGGACAGATAAACCCACTGATATTCATCAATATTTTGATAAGAACCTTTTCGACAAGAAATCGAAAAAAGGATGGACCTCAGGATGGTTATCACGATACTTGCGTTTAAATATTTTTGGCAGAAAAAGACGATCATCAGATGATTGCTGAAAGTATACTTGTTGAAGAATTAATGATTCTGGCCATATGGCCATAGCTTGGCTTAAATGTCGGGCAAAATAGGTTTGAGTTGCTCATAAAATTCTCTGGGAAATTTCCTTAAAGCAGAAAGTAAATATCCGCGCAATTTTTCGCAAAATAGATTATTTTCGCCTTCTCTATTTTTCATGTAGCCTCCCTTTCATGTTTGTTAAAAATCTGGTGTGAATTTTTTTTTATTTGCATCATTCTCCCTACGTTCTCTCAAATTCAGTATGAAAAAGGATATTTGATTGGAAATGACGGCAGGCGGCTTGAATTGGGACACTTACAGTCCACTAGGCTTATTTCCCTTTCTAGCACTTATAGGAAACAGAATCTTTCGGAGAATATGATTCGCTCTCTTTCGGACATCCAGACCGAACCGCAATAGCTAACAGGGGTAAAAGCAACATTCTTCTCATTGTTTATTTGCTTTGATAATAGATAATAAAAACTGCACTATAATACTTTCTATCAATTAAGCATTAAATAGAAACTCTAAATTTAGGACCAAAATGCATCCCAATAATACCAGAATCTCTGCTATAAAAACATCCATATTTGAACCCTAGCCTAAAGTTGTTACGGATGGAATACTCTATATTCAAATTAAAAGGTACTTCAAGATATGACTTTGATGTCTCGCCAATAAAAGTCGCACACCCGCTACTACAAGGCTCTCTATACGGATATTTTAATCTCTGAATATTAAAAGCTGTACCAATTCCTAACTGCAGAAAAAAGGTCTCTTTGTAGTTGAGTACATCGTAATTCAGCAAAATAACGGTGTGGAAATCATATCCTCTTGCATTTGTTGTAGCAGTTTTATA
>NZ_JBXHAQ010000015.1:0-197112 GCF_056895215.1 Dyadobacter sp. HNCC25DJ184
GTTGGCAAATAGACAATATTAAAATTTCCGGAACCAACTATTCGATTCCAATAGGAGACGCTGTCTTAACAGTTCCAGATCAACAGTTTCTCGGGCCAAACCAAACAGTTTCCTTCTACGACCCCGAAACCAAAGCAATCCTGGCAAAAATCAAAAACCTCACCGATCACGATTACGGCTGTACTTCAGTTGAAATTGATCGTGCAGGCGATGGTACTTCAGAATGGATTGGTTACAATATCGCCGATAAAACTTTACGGGTCATTCCTTCTAATCCTGATCCGGCTGGGAAATACGAAATCACGTTGTACTACACTGCCGCTGAACTGGGAGATTTTGCATCTGATATTACTTCCATGGGAAAAAGTGAGGGCGGAATTGGAGTGGGTGACGCCAGTTCGTCAACTGCAGTTCCTGTTACTGTTTCAAAATATAATGATGACTATGCCTTTACCGCAACATTTGATACCGGTTTTTCGGGCTTCGGTCTTTCTGACGCTCCTCCCGGAACTTCGCTTCCTGTAAAACTGCTGAGCTTTGAAGGAAAAAATACAATCGAAGGAAATATGCTCCACTGGGTAACTACCGAGGAAGTTAATAATGATTATTTCGCAGTTGAACGGTCATATGACGCTAGGAAATTTGCAGAGATAAGCAGTGTGCCAGCTTTGACTGTCTTGTCCAATACCAATAACTACTATTTCACAGACGATGATTTTACATCAGTAAAAAGCTATTACAGATTAAAGCAGTTTGACAAGGATGGCAAATATGGGTATTCGAAAACGATTGCGATCACATCGGAAAATATGGCGAAAGCGAAGCTATATCCAAATCCTGCGCAGTCATCGGTAACGATTGAGTTGCCAAACTCCAAGTTGAAATCAGCCAACGTCACGATAGTGAATATGGTTGGAACAGATGTTTATAAAAAACAGAATGTGTCGCTTAAAGAAGGGAGGTTCTCGCAGGATATTGGCAAGTTGCAACCGGGAGTTTATCAGGTTGTCGTTTCTGGTGGGGAGTCTAGCTACACTTTTCCAATCGTAAAGCAATAGTTCAAAATTTGGGATCGTTTCGGAGCGCTGTTTCTGAAACGATCCTTTTTACATTTTACTTACATCCTTCAGCCAGTTGTAAATCTCCACTGCGTTTGGGTCGCTGTTCAGTCGGCCTGTGGTTCCAATATTTTCAAAAATAAGAACAGGTTCATATATAGCTCGTTGCGCATTGAAACGATAAGCATAATAGGTTTTCGAAACAGGATCGGCCTCTGATAACTGTACTTTGGAAAAATTACTTTCGGTTATATTCGCGATTTTCGAGATATAGTTCTTTAATTCAGCTGAATCAATTTTCTTTCCAGAGAGCACCGTCTGATCAATATTTGATTTCATATTCGCAATTGAAATCTGATCCATTATAGTATCCACACTTATCCAGGTTTCCGGATTGGTATATTGCCGGATGTTTCCTTCCGCGTCGATCAAAAAACCTTCGTACTTATGCTCCCATGCGTGGGTTTCCGTGACGACCTCAAAATACACTTCCTGACCCTCGTCCTTAACTATATTGTTATCCGAACAACCTGCCAGCAAGGCAAAAATCAGATATAGGTGAAGTTTGGGTAAGTGTCTCATTGCCAATTTGTTTAAGGGTATATAAATTTAAATAATCAATTGCTGATTATTGATAGCCAAGCATTGGTATTAAGATCCCAGATGAAAATAAAGCCATAAGCAGGCTTAGATACCAGCGAATGATATCTCCATTCAATCAGTCCATCAGGCAAATTTTGTTAACTTGCTTTTTTAAATTTTTTAATAAGTACTAATCCCGGACCCAAATCAGATGCATAGACGAGATTTTATAAAAACGAGTACACTTACTGCGGTCGGAGCTGCCACTTCCGGTTGGGCATTTTCCCAAACTTCAAATGCCGACTTTCCGGTAGTTCGCACAGCTTTGAAAGATCGGAGTTTTACGAGCGAGGCGGTTGAAAGTACGATCGCCAGGATGAAGAAAAAAATCAAGGATCCGGAGCTCGGCTGGATGTTTGAAAATTGTTTTCCGAATACCATCGATACCACGGTTCACTACAAAGTGATTGATAATAAACCTGATACATTTGTTATCACGGGCGATATCGATGCGATGTGGCTGCGAGACAGTTCTGCGCAGGTATGGCCTTATCTGGCTCTTTTGAAGGAGGATCAAAAATTGCAGGATATAGTGGCTGGCCTGATCAACCGTCAGACCAAATGTATACTGATTGATCCATATGCAAACGCATTTTATGACCGTCCGAAAGAAAGCGAGTGGACAACGGATCATACAAAAATGCAGCCCATGCTTCACGAACGTAAGTGGGAGTTGGACTCGCTTTGTTATACCATTCGTCTGGCATATCATTATTGGAAAATTACTGGTGACACAACTCCTTTTGACGCAGATTGGCTGAAAGCTGCTGAATTGATTTTAAAAACCTGCAGAGAACAGCAGCGCAAGGAAAATCGTGGACCCTATAGATTTGGCCGTACTACTGCCTGGTCGACTGACACGGTGCCGGGCAATGGATATGGCAACCCAATCAAACCAGTTGGGTTGATTGCCAGTACTTTCCGCCCCTCCGATGACGCGGCGATATATCCGTTTTTTGTCCCATCCAACTTCTTCGCGGTGGTGTCGTTCAGGCAGATTGCGGAGATATTGGAAAAGACGGGCAAATCGGCAAACCTGGCTGCTGAGTTTAAGGCTTTGGCAAATGAAGTGGAAGCTGCATTGAAGAAGTATGCGGTATATCCCCATCCGGTTTTTGGGAAGATATATGCTTTTGAAGTGGATGGTTTTGGTAATTATTTGCTGATGGACGACGCAGGAATACCAGGATTGATCAGTATGCCATATCTTGGAGCAGTTTCTGTAAAAGATCCGATCTACGTTAATACCAGAAAATTTGTGATAAGCGATTCTAATCCATATTTTTTCAAAGGAAAAGCCGGTGAAGGTTTGGGTAGTCCGCATACCCTGATTGATCAGATATGGCCGATGGGAATCATCGCCAGAGCGATCACTTCAACAGACGAAAAGGAGATAGCAGAGCAGTTGAAACTGTTAAAAGCGACTCATAATAATACGGGCTTTATGCATGAATCCTTTGATAAAGATGACCCTTCGAAATTTACCCGCAAGTGGTTTGCATGGGTCAATACGCTGTTTGGAGAATTGATGTTAAAACTGGAACAGGAAAAACCGGGTTTACTATCCAAAACTTACTAACTGACTGAATAGCTATCATTTGAAAATGGGAGTGAGTTGCACATCTGAGTGTGGCTGACGCCCATTTTTTTATAAGATATCCTCCAAATTCGGCGCGGCGACTGTAGAGACATATCGCAAGAAACTGATGCAAAAACTAGGCGGTTAATCAACAATCTTTATGATGAGATATGCAATATTCTTGCGATGGCGGTCGATGATATGCCACTAGTCATGTAAATGAGTAGAAATCCTCCAATCCCGCATTATCCCAATAGTTAAAACATCCAATTTCATACGGGATATGCACAAGAAAGTATACAGATCCATCTTTGCCATTTTCGGTATAATAGCATTTAGTACATCGACGCTTTTTGCCCAGACTCAGGAGGTTTCTCTTTTTGATGGCAAAACCTTAAATGGTTGGAAAACCGTTAATGCATCGCAGCAGAGCTGGTGGTCGGTTGCGGACAGTATGATTATCTGTGGAGATGAAAAGAAGCCGATACCAGAAAACTCATATCTCCGAACAGAAAAAGAATATAAGGATTTTGAATTCAGGTGTTTATTCAAACTCACGGGCGACCCTGCTACCGGTTTTATTAACTCCGGAATCCAGTATCGATCTGTATTGGACGGCGATAAGATAATCGGATATCAGGCGGATATTGGCGAAGGATATTGGGGCAATATCTATGACGAACACAGGCGCGAAAAGTTGACAGAACTCCAACTAAAAACCCTGAACAAGGTGATTCGAAAGAATGACTGGAATACCTACATTATTCGCTGCAAGGGCAATCATCATGAGCTATATATCAATGGCGTGAAAACCGCGGACTATTACGAAAAAGATGCATCTATTCCTGACAAAGGCGTGATCGCCGTTCAGATCCACGGCGGCGGGAAAGCCAGGGTGGCTTTTAGAGATCTGGTAATTACGGAGCTTTAATACTGACTCTCAACGGTCGGCTACCGGCAATGGATCAGATTCCGGTAGCCACGCGTTTCTGTAGAATCCGGACTGTAGACTCTAGGTTTCAGGATAGTAAGGATAACCGATAGCTGACTGCCGATGGCCTATATATTGGCTTTGATAAACTGCAGTCCGTCGCGCATCAATTGTTCTTCGGAATCAAACATTTTCCGCCAGATGTTGGCGACAGCAAGTTTTGGGCTAAAAGCTTCAATACTCAGCCACCCGTCATAGTTAATATCTTTGATGGCCTTAAAGACGCCTTCCCAATCCACGTTTCCTTTTCCCGGCGTAGATCTGTCGTTTTCTGAAAGTTGGATAAATGATATTCTGTCACCAGCTTTCCGGATCGTATCACCGATATTTTTTTCTTCGATATTGGCATGAAAGGTGTCGAACATAATCTTGCAGTTCGGGTGGTTGACGTCGTCCACAAAACGAATTAGCTCGTCACCGCAGCTGGTCAGATATAGCTCGAAACGGTTCAGGTATTCAATGCCCAGCGTGATATCCAGTGATTCGGCATAATCTGCTACTTCTCTGATACCGTCAACGGCGCGGTTCCATTCGTCCTCCGTCGCCGGTTCTCCGGTAAAAACGCCAAGAGCAGAGTGATAAGGCCCCATCAGTTTTGTTGCTCCGAGAACTAATGAGCAGTCCAGACAACTTTTCAAATGGTCGATCGTGGCGCGCTGCATTTTGGGATCGTGACTGATCAAATGCTTATCCGGGCCGCATATCGTGTCGGTTTCGCATTCAAGGCCAAGTTCATCCAGCTTCTGACGAAATTTGAACCAATGTTCAGGATTTGTATTGAAAATCGGAACTTCCACGCCGTCAAATCCAATGCTTTTGATAAGTTCCAAAGTTGGAAAAAGGCTGTCGTCAATTTTATCTCCCCAAAGGAGAAGATTCATACTATATTTCATGTGTAACTATTTGTCTCTTTTAGGTCTGATGGAAATCGGCGGGAGCATATCGATAGGTGTCAACGAACAGCCAGCTTATTTAATCATTTACCGATTTTTTTAGAATACAATTTTACACTAACATAGTACAAATTACTTTACCTGTTTTGATTAGTTGTGAATGTATTTTGACGGCGGGAATGTTTTTCAGGCGGGTGCGATGTTAATATTTAGAAATTTGCAGTCAAATTGTGTTTTGCTCGTTCAGCAATTATTTTACTTCCTGCCCCTGCTGAAAACAAGCTGATTGCCTGAGTCATAAAACAATATCAAACGATTTGGCTTAAGCTCGTAAAGGTTTATTTCCGGCAAAGCATTTACAAACAGCTCGCCCCATTTTGTCTCAGCCCGATCTGTGCCGCCACCACCAATTTGAATCGTATTTTGCTGTGAAACCTCGTAAAAACCGGTGATAAAATTATTCGAAGAAGTAGCTTCCAGTTCGCCTTTGTCTTTAAAATTGAGCGTAACCTCATATGGCGCTTTGTAGGGAACAGGCTTCGCGACCGTATCATTTTCCTGAACGATATAGTCCAGGTTCCACAAACCAGTGAGTTCCAGGTTACTTTGAATCGGAGCTGACTGGCGGCACGAGACTGCCACGAGGAGCAGGCAAATGCCTAAGAGATAGTTTATACTTTTCATATGACGAGTGGGGGTTATAGTAGAGATTTTAAATTGCAATCAACTTTTCAATAGACAATACCTGCCTCTCACGAGCTGACATCGATGATTTTTTATCAATAAAAATCTAATCCAATGCTGTTGATTTTGATGAAGTGGTTTATTGATAACGTCGTTTTTGGCTGTTTGGTTTATCCTGTCCGCAACTAATTTCCTTGTTGCCTCTTGCTCAGTACATCAAAAAAACTTTTCTTTTGACCATTATATATGGCTGAATATTGACTTGTGTGTTTTTAATTTGAGGATATTAGGGTCAATATATCGTTATAAAGTATGAAAGCGCCAATACATAAAAATGTTGAAAGCCAGGTGCATACCATTACTGTTCAGGAGCTTAGAGAGCCGCACTTTGATGCTAACTGGCATTTTCACCCGCATTACCAACTTTTCACGGTTTTAGAGGGTACTGGAAAAAGATTTATAGGCGATTCGATACATACTTTTGAGCCGGGGGATACCGTATTTCTTGGACCCGATATTCCACATTTGTGGAGAAGCGACGCCGCATATTTTTCAGGAAATGCGGAGCTTTATACACACGGAATTGTCCTATATTTTCAAGAAGATTTTCTTGGGAAGGAGTTTCTGGAAAAACCTGAAATGCTGGCCTTAAAACAGTTGCTGATTGAATCCAAACGCGGTATTGTTTACAAAGGAAAGGCCAGAGAACATATCCGCGAGGAACTGCATTCACTGCTTCATATGGAGGGTTTTCAGCGAATTTTGAAATTACTTACGCTACTGGATCGCCTTGCCCATGAGCCGGATGGAACGCCCATCGCGAGTTATGGATATGTAAATACTTATAAAGTCTCTGAAACAGAAAGAATGCAAAAAGTGCACAATCACGTGCTGCAGCATTTTGCGCAGGAAATCAGGTTGAAAGATGTAGCGTCTCTTGCAGGAATGAGTGAAGCAGCATTCTGTCGCTATTTTAAAGCTCGCGCTAACAAAACCTTCATTGATTTTGTGAACGAAATCAGGGTGGGGCATGCCTGCAAATTGTTATTGGAAGATCAGTGGACCATTGCTCAGATCGCATATGACAGCGGTTTTGATTCGCTCTCCAATTTCAACCGAAATTTCAGGAAATATATAGGACATACGCCTAGGGAGTATAAGGGGAATTATGGGTAATTGGCAATGTGAGAACGTGAGAATGCGGGAATGAGTGGCTCGGATTAGTTTTTTTTGGCGTGAGACAGTATGAAAAAGAGTTTCACCAGGCTCTTTCGAACTTCGCGAAACTCTTTTTTTATTTTTTTATGAAAACTCTTTCTGGCAATATTGCCTGAAGTATCCAGATCAACTAACCCCTAAAAGCTAACAGCTAAAAGCCGTCACCCCTTCACCTTGCTTGTTCCATATATGCCGCGTTGAGGGCGTGAGAGCGTTGCGTTGGCTTCGTCGTCTTTAATAAATTTCTCTTTTTTAGGATCCCATTTCAGCTTGCGAGGTATCTTCATGGCTGTGTGAGCAAGCAGGCAGGCAGTACATGACCGTTGTGCAATTTCTGCATGACTGATGGTTTCTTTGCCGTTTTGGATACACTCCAGCCAGTTCTGGTGTTGCTCAGGACTTTCGTATAAATGAATTTCATCCGGCCCGATTACGGAGCCCAATATTTTCTTGTCACTTGCATAGAAGGCTTTATTCTCCGCAGCAGCATCCGCCGCTCCGGGATCCGACGCCGTAACTCCCACGTTGCCGCGAGAAACAAATATCCAGCCATCGGTACCTTCGAATTTCACACCGTTCGGGTTGGTTCCGCCTATTTCCATTTCAACTCCGTTGGCATATTTGGCATTCACGAGGAAGTCTCCATGAACATTCCAAAGGCCAGATCCAGGCGCCGGGAAGGTGGCTTTTCCCTCAATCTCGATTGGGCCTGTCAATTCGGTATCCATTCCCCAATGGGCAATATCGATATGGTGAGAGCCCCAGCCAGTAATCATCCCTGCTCCGAATTGCTCTAAACGCAACCAACCCGGACGATCGTTGATATCGGTTTGAGAATGAACGCGATCCAAAGTATAGTATACTTCCGGTGTCGAGCCCAGCCACATATCATAATTCAGATTAGAAGGCACAGGCATTTGCGCAACGTTTCCGCCAGCCGGATCACCTGGAAGGCCAACATATACTTTTTTCAGTTTTCCAATACGGCCATTACGAACCAGTTCGCAAGTTCTTTTAAACTGAGGCCAAGGGTTCACCGACCGCTGCTGACTACCCAACTGAAACTTTATACCCTTCTTCTTGATCATATCGGCCATCATTCGTCCTTCCGTTATAGTCAGCGAAGTCGGCTTTTGCATATATACGTGCTTGCCTGCAACTGCGGCCTCCATAGCTGGCTGCGCATGCCAATGGTCTGGCGTACTGATGATTACGGCGTCGATATCTTTTCTTGCCAAAATCTCGTGATAGTCGTCGTAAGTCTTTACATCCAGATAATTCTCTTTTCCGGTGCGTTTTGCATACTGCCCTTCAATCCACTTTTTGCCATATGCCAATCGGTTTTTATCAAGATCAGCTACGGCGATTACGTTGGCCACTTCGTTTTTAAGGATTTCCGGTAAATCGTGGCTCGATCCGATTCTTCCGAATCCAATCTGTCCGATATTGATCTTGTTGCTTGGCGCATTTTTGCCAAACACAGAAGACGGCACGATGCTCGGGAACATGGAAGCCGCAATAATCCCCGCAGTTCCGGTGGCTGCTTTTTTCAGGAAGGAGCGCCTGTCCTCAGAGGCCTTTTTCAACTTTTCATGAATGATATCTTGCATATAGCTCTTAGCTTTAAGGTGTTAGGTGTTAGTGTATTTAACTTTCTCGTTATGAGTTTATTGAATCTATTTTAGTGCTTTTGTAAAAAAAATGTATCCGTTGACCATAACCTGCGAATATTACGCGAGGTTGAACATCCTCCTTCGTCCTTTCCTTCTTTTTCCAAGTTACCTACTTCCTTACCGGCGTTTCAGGGCTTGTTGCATATGCTTTTTTATAATCCCTTGGCTTTTGTGAACCAATTGCAAATTCTATAGCACCCAAGATATGTTTTCTTAAATCCTCTTTTTCATAGTCTCCTTTTTCATGACCAAGTGAAGAATAGAAGGCGCGACCACCATCATATTCGTGCCACCAAACGCTTGGGAATACGGTTCCAAAAGTGTCCAGTGCTTTTCCTGCCGGCTTTTGAATAGTGGTATGGTCGTTTACCGCCAACACGTGCAGGTTTACTCCCATCTCTTTGATAAAGTAGAATTCGTCCTTGTCGCGAACCCACGTATCTCCCAAATGCGTCAACGAAGGGTTTGAGTGATCAAGAATATTTACAGAAAAACTTTGCCCTGGCTCATGCCAGAAAAAAGTACCTCCCAGCAAATCCTTAAACCATCTCCACTGACGTTCTGTGCCTGATGCTGAGTGCAAACCAACAAAGTTTCCACCTGCTTGGATATACCTCATAAATGCTACTTTTTGTGCATCTGTATCAAATACACCATTGTTGGTATTGGAGAAAACCAACGCGTCATATTGTTTCAGATTGTCGTCCGTGAAAACAGAAGGATCTTCACTTACGTCGACTTTAAATCCGTTTTGATCGCCTAGCGCTTTAATCGCAAGCACTGAATTGGCAATGTTGTCGTGTACAAAACCTTTGCCATTTTTAGTATAAACCAGAACTTTTACCTTGTTCCACTTGATCTTTTTCTGTGCAAAAGAGGATTGCGTTATACTCAAAGCAAAAACTAATAAAAGGACTTTAAAGAGGTTTCTGAAACTGGTCATAAGGTTTTAGGTAAAATGAAATATAAATTGCTGATTTAAAAGCCGATCGAATTACCGCCGTCGACAGGCAACGTCACTCCCGTGATGAATTTTGAGGCGGGCGATGCCAGAAAAACAGCTGCTGCGCCAACATCCTCCGGTTTTCCCCACTTACCCATAGGCGTTCTGTCCATCGCTTTATCACGTCGCGAAGGGTCGCCGTTCATGGCCGTCAGCATCATCGGCGTTTCGATAAAGCCTGGTGCGATGGCGTTAACCCGTACATTATAGGGTGCAAATTCTGTCGTCAAGGCCATCACCATTCCGCCCACCGCCGACTTGGACGCCGTATATGCCACCACACGATCGATACCATATAACGCCGCCATGGAGGTAATCATGATAATGGAGCCTGATTGTCTTGCAATCATACGCTTTCCACATTCCCGAGTCATCGAAAAAACGGCATGGAGGTTGGTTTGCACCACTTTATGAAAATCTTCATCCGTCACCTCGACCGCATGCTTTTTCATATTGATACCCGCATTGTTTACCAATATTTCAATTGGACCCTGCTCATTTTCGATTTTTGCAACAAGGTCAGGAATCGTGTTGAGTGCCGTTACATCGTTGGAATAGTAAGCAGTATTATGACCCAAAGTTTCCGCTGCCTCTCTCAAAACAGACTCTCTACGGCCTGTGATAACGACTTTGGCTCCTGCCGCTACCATGGCCTGTGCTATATAAAACCCGATTCCGCTTCCCCCTCCTGTAATAAGAGCCAGTTTCCCCGAAAGAGAAAAGTTGGAAAGGTCAGGAGTCGGATTTGTTAATTCTGATGACATGCGAAAATTGAATAGAATGGGTAAGTGTTTATTAATACAATTTATATATCCGGTTCAGGTTTTGTCAGGGAATTGTCGGGGACGCCAAGTCATTTGGATGTAATGATAGCAAACACTTCACTTAAAACTGGGGCTGACTTTTTTACAAAAGTTGCGATCGTTTGATAGCCATTTCTAAGCCACGCAGCTCGGCCAGTGCTTTTAAACGACCGATCGCGGAGTAACCCGGATAGGTCCGCTTCTGAAGATCGTCGAGCATTTGAAAACCATGATCCGGGCGCATCGGCAAAAGCTGATCATTATATCCAGCCACCTTCCGTTTATTTTCCTCCGTTAGAATTACTTTGATCACCTCATACATATCCACGTCTCCTTCCAGATGAGGCGCTTCGTGGAAATTTTTTGGATTCTCTTCCCGTTTTGTGGTTCGTAAATGGACAAAGTGAATACGCTCACCAAAGCGTTCGATCATTTGAACAAGATCATTATCAGGTCTCACGCCAAGTGAGCCGGTACAAAACGTAATGCCATTCGCCCGAACATCGCAGCAGTCCATGAGTTCGGCCAAATCATTTTCTGTACTTACCACACGCGGTAGACCGAGTAATGATTTTGGAGGGTCGTCGGGATGGATGCAAAGATTGATGCGCAGTTCCTGAGCTAACGGCGCAACTTGTTGTACGAAGTAAAATAAATTTTCCTTTAATTTCCTACTGTCTATATCGGCATATTGATCCAGTAAGCTCTGGAAAACAGGCAGAGCGAAAGCTTCTTCGGATCCTGGTAATCCCAATAAAACTGTATTGGTCAATTTGTCGATTTCCTCAGAAGTCATGTTGTCAAACCTCTGACGGGCAGCTACTTGAACTTCTGGCTCATAGTCGTTTTTAGCATTTTGTCTTTTCAGGATGAAGAGATCGAAAATGGCAAAGTCTTCCCATACGAAACGAATCGTGGTAGCACCGGAATTTAGAGGGTAATGCAAAGCTGTTCTAGACCAATCCAGAACGGGCATAAAGTTGTAGCAAACGGTTTTAATGCCACAGGCTGCCAGATTCCGCAAAGATTCCTGATAATTTCGAATATAGAAATCGCGATCAGGGAGGCCCTTTTTGATATGCTCATGGACCGGCAAACTTTCGACTACAAGCCAGTTGAGATTAGTATATCGATCATTACCGGCCTCAATTAGTCCAACGCGCTCCAGAATCGCATCTTTTGACCAGATTTCTCCTACAGGGATTTGATGTAAGGCACTTACAACACCTGTGCATCCTGCCTGAAGAATATCCATCAGGGAGACAGGGTCATTAGGGCCAAACCAGCGCATCGTATGAATCATATATATTGGCTTTGAGTGGTCGGCTTTTGGCAGTCAGCCTGGGACGATTATCTTTTGATTTTTGGTACAGAACCTATCAGCTACTTAAAGACGGAATAAATACTCCTTAATCCCTACAAGTTAAGCGTTTAAAGACAAATATATTTTGCAAGCACCTCACAATGAAGCGAAAATATGTTTAGAAAATTTAAAATTGCAATCGATTGCAATGACATTTAAAATTGAATAGTTCGCCGGATATTCGTCTATATTTGCAGCATGAAAAACCGCTGCTTTTACGCCTTGTAAAATTGCCACAATGTCACAAAGAAATTTAGGATTGAACTGGAAGGAATAGTGCCCTCTTCGTCTTCGAGTTCTTATGAAAAAATGAAAATACAGTTCGAGACAACCTTGTAACTGATTGACTGGGTAATCATTCGCAGCAACTCTGAAAACGAAGATTTTATGGAAAAGGAAGTTACTATTTACGATATCGCAAAGGTCATGAACCTGTCGGCCGCCACTGTCAGTCGGGCGTTGAATGATCATCCGGCGATCAATATTAGAACGCGGTTGGCAATATCTGCCAAAGCGGTTGAGTTGGGATATCGTTCCAACACTTTTGCCAGCAATCTTCGTAAAAAAAGCACGCATACGCTTGGGGTTGTGGTGCCCCGGCTCAATAGCAATTTCATGTCATCCGTTTTGGCAGGAATGGAAACAGTCGCGAATCAGGCGGGATATAATCTGTTGATCAGTCAGTCGCTGGAATCTTGTGAAAACGAGATCGCCAACATGCGGACCATGTACAATAGTCGTGTCGACGGGCTGATGGTTTCCGTGGCTTATGATACCCATTCATATGAGCATTTCGAAAGCTTTCAAAAAAGGCGAATTCCCGTTCTTTTCTTTGACAGAACTATTGAGCGTGACGGATTTTTGGGTATTGTAGTAGACAATCAAAAGGCGGGATATCAGCTGACCCGGCATCTTTTGGACCAGGGTTGTAGTAGGATCATGCATGTTGGAGGTAATATGGCGCGAAACGTTTATAGTGGACGGTTACAAGGATATCAGCAGGCATTGAGTGAGGCGGGAATTGAGCTGGATCCGTCGCTTCATCTCATCAATGATCTAAGTTCGGAAGCCGGTGCGGAGGTGGGTGTGCTGATAGCGGCAATGTCTGATCCGCCCGACGGGCTTTTTATAGCCAATGATATCTGCGCGGTAAGCTGTATGAAAGTATTGATAAAGAAAGGCTTTAATATTCCTGATGATATAGCAGTAGCCGGGTTTAATAACGATTTTGTTTCTGAAATCATTGAGCCCAATCTCACGACGATCAATTACCCCGGTCGCCAAATGGGCGAATTGGCCGTGACCACGTTGATCAACCACCTGACAGGGAAACAGGTCATTGATGTTACGAATACGATTATTATCGAGTCGGAGTTGTTGGTGAGAGGGTCGACGGTGAGGAATTAGCGAATTCACATATTGTCACTAGATATGACTACCTCTTGTTTAAACCATCCTCTTGATGATGTTTTTTGGAATTTCAAGAGCAAAAGTAAACGGCATAAATTGAGACTCCAGAAATAGCGCTGCCTGGTTTGGGCATAATTATGCTGTTTCTGAAGTCCAAAGTAGTTTGTTTGAAGGTTAGATATATGTTGGGCACAAGAAGTTATCATCAAGAAACCGGATGAATATATATTGTTTTATCACCAGGGAAACTGGTACCGCCATTATTAGGAAGCCTGAATGCGATAATTCGCTCCTTGCTGGTAAGTTTGAACAATCCAGCAGTTGCTGCTATAACTCGGCAGAATAATGTTGTATTTATTATTTCCAAGATCGTTTAGTATCCATAATTGCTGAAAATTTTGTCCCGAGGGCATTTTTGGGGCGTAAGTTAAATCAAACTGCAATGTCAGGTATTTTCCATCGGGTCGCCTTGGATATGCAGGTTTTGCTATCGGGTTCTTCCGCAAAAATGGAAAGCCTCATAATTAGCGATCCGCATATAGTATTGAACTTATTTTAGTAGATTTTACTAAAATTATCTAAAAGAAAGATATCTGAAGGGGCGCGTGGGTAGAGGTATATCGAAAGAAATGTGAATTATAAAACTGAAATGGACCGCGAAATTTTAGTTCACGGCCCATTTCAATTGTGATTTTGATAAAAATTATTTTCAATCGCCAACCTCCAAAACAAACACCTGCTGAGTAGCAACATCACCATTTTTACCTGGTATCAACCGATTATATGCTAACAACTTTCCATCTTTCGACCAAACCGGATTTGTCGGTGCCGTAGATGATTTTTCAGTCAATCTTTTAAATCTCCCTTCGAAAGGTTTTTCAATGATTTCGCATGCGACCAGACTGCCGTCCCAGGTATATACGATCCGTTTTCCGTCAGGATTCCATCGGATACTGCCAGTTACGTCGGATGGATGAGCTGTCAACTGGGCTGGGGAGCCGCCAGTAGGGGGGATGCTGAATACCTGCTGAATACCGTTTTTGTCTTTGGCTAGATATGTAAGTTTTGAACCATCAGGGGAAGATCTGACAATGCCTGTACAACCCGGAAACTCTGTTTCAGCGGTGAAGGTCAATCTGCGCTGAGCTGTTCCTTTCGGAGGCATCGGGAAGTCTGTTTTTGTGCCTTCTAGTGGTCCCAGTTCTCCGGGTACAGTAATGTCTTCGGGGATATCTACGACAAAAACTTCGTTCACATCTTCACCTTTCTTATTTTTTACGGTACCTAAAAATGCCCTTGCAATTTGTTTGGAGCTATTTTTTGATTGATATCCGTTTGTTCCTACCCAGCTATCGCTTGCCGCCATCCTGATTTCGTCGGATCCTGGCGTTGGTTCAGGAACTACGCGAACCACCAGCGCACTGAACCATTCTCCTGAAATATTTTCCTCGTTTTGATCAACAGCAACCTTTCTTATTTTTTTTGAAACGCCAATCGTTCTCAGATTTCGTTTTTGTCCGGTGCTATCTTCCAGTGCTTTTAAAATGGCGTCATTGTACGTATATCCAACCCAGTTCCCGTCTCCGCTCCATTCATGTCTATGCGTGCCGCCGCGAAGTGCGCCCGGAGTAAAAGGGAAGGTGACATCTCGTGCGTCCATAAAAATTGGAGTTTCAGGCTTATTTTCATCTATAATAACCCCCGTTCTTCGCCATTGCTGATATGGATTTTCGGCCGTGGAATTTGATAATCCATGAATAAAAATGACCTGATTTAATACCGGATGATAACTCACGGCACCAGCACCAGGACCCCAAACACCATTTTCTTTTATTGCATATACTATTTTAACCTCACTCGTTTCAATATTTACCTTTTCGATTCTCGCCGACTCTGCAATGCCGCCAGAATCCGTGCGGGTATCATATACAAGCCATTTTTCGTCTGGCGAAAAGTTGTCGTTGTTGTCCAGATCGTGGTGGTAGCCTAGGTCGTGTGTGAGTTGCTTTTCTTTCATGATTGGAGTGGTGTGGCAGGCGGACAATAAAAAATGAGAGAATGAGAGAATGAGCGAATGAGTTAATAGTAGGGATAGAGAGCGCTTTGGTTTTTTTCTTATATCATTTGAATGGGTGAACGAAAGAATTTTGAATGGGCGAATCAGGGAATAAGTGAATGAGCCGGGGTCACGGCCGACGAATGATGGCGTGAATAAACACTTTGCTCCCTTCTCATCTTTCTCCTTGCGCCCATTGCGCTTTTCTATTGCCTCCATTGCGTTTAAACTCTATTTAGACGGTTGCGGGGCACTGATTACGCCCAGATACCTGCCCATCCAGTAAGGTAATATCCAGATGTCTCCCGCACTATGCTCTGAAGTTCCGTTTCCGCGGTTACGATCCAGATTGAACATATTTCCATTGTGTCGTTGAATCGGGCGTTCGTCTGGTGGAAGCACTTCTTTGGTAGTTTGTTTTCTAAAATTCGGTTCAATTAACTCAATATCCTTCCTGTGACTGTTCCTGATTTGCCAGTCGATCAGGTCCATTGGATGTTCGCGAAGATACCATGCCGCCTCGTCAAGGTCAAATTGATCAGTTCCTGTCAAGGCAGTGAATATATTCCATGCGCCTTCTTTTTCAGGCCGCTCCACTTCCCAGTGGTCGATGATCTGGGTTTTATAGTGTGCCTTTAAAGTGTCATTAAACGCATATCGGTATAGTCCCCAATAGCCCACAAAATACATTTCATCATCCGAATGGTTCCAGCCGTCTGACATATGCTTCGCATGGTCGTCCGCATTTTCCGGCGCTTGGCCAATTACTTTCATGGAACGCATCATGTTCTCGAAATATCCATGTTTGTTCATCAACTCGAAAGCCTTCTCCTTATACTTCTCTTTTTTGGTAAAATGATAAGCCGTTTGCAGCATTGCCACGATATTCGACGAATTGAGTTTCCGGTCACCCACGTTGTGCGGGAAAGAATTAACATATTTCGGATTCCATTTTCCCCACAGCGTTGGCTTGCCGTCGAAGTCGATCAGGTACATGTCGTTTTTCAGAATATGAGACATTACCGTGTCAATGAGCGTGATGGATCGGCGTTTCAGATCAGCATCATCAACGAGTTCAGCCATTGCTCCGAAGGCAAAGATATGTCCGATCACTTCGTCGCTGCTTGTGGTTGATTTCCAATCCCATTCCTTATCCGGGGAGTGTTGCCAACGATCTGCATCAGACAGGCTTTCGATATGTCCGCTTCTTTCAAACGAACGCGCGGGAAACCCCGGGACAGGATTAATATCGTAAAGTCTTTCCATTGCATCCAATGACTCTCGACAGTTTTGTAATGCGGCAGAATCTTTGGTAACAGCATACCGGAATATTTCCCCACCCAGATACATGGAAGTCCAAAGCCCATCATTATCAGAATCTGACAGATAGCCGGTGGCAATATTGCCTTTTTCCATACCATCCAAGGACGAGTTAAAGCCGACCCGAATATGGCGAAGCCTTACCTGTTCTTCATAATAATGGGCCTTATCAGCCAGTGTCATGCTTTTGAAATTGATTTGCCCTATCCCTTTTGTTGAAAGGATCAATACCGAGTTTTCAGGTCCCGCTTTAATACTCAAAATATTGTTACCGGGAATCCAGCGTTCGCCGTTATAGTAGTCGAATTTTCCATCGGTTCGTAAAGCAAAAGCACCATCTGAGGATCCAAACCAAACTTTTCCCTTGATCTCTTCGACTGACGTGATATTGGTTACTGGCAGCTTTTTGTTAACGGTGCCAGTCTGTTTTTTGTCGGCAATACCATATTCCATAAACCCGTCTGTCGTGCCAATGACGATTTTCTTATTATTGTCTGCGAGCGCTAATGCGGTAAAATTAGCTCCATCCAAAACTTTGGCAAGCGTCTTTCCTGACGTAAGGCTGTAAAGCGACTTTTCTCCAAGAATCCAGAATTGGTCAGTCTCTTTTTGATATCTCAACCCTTTGACGAGTTCGCCCGAAAGGCTGCCGCTCCAGAGTGTTTTCGAGTTTTTATTCAATTGAAGTGTTTTTCCGTCGGATATCAGAAAGGTGAAATCTTTCCCGCCTTCAAACAATGTTGCAGCCGGGAGCGTATGGTGACTGTATAATTTGGCTGCCCATGCATTACTGAAAACTACGGAATCAGTCAAGTATACCAACTGGTTTTCATAGGTTCCAATGGCGTTTATCTTTTCGTCCGTTATAAAACGGTAAGTTTTGTCGGGCAAGAGGGTGCCGTGATATAGGAATTTTCCACCATATGGATGTAAAAGACGGTTAGCGGATAGTACCTGAATAACACCATTCCGGTCAGAAGCAATACCCGAAAGTGGCTGCGTCATTGTGTCTGAA
The DNA here is from genome assembly GCF_056895215.1 of Dyadobacter sp. HNCC25DJ184. Lineage (NCBI taxonomy): Bacteria > Pseudomonadati > Bacteroidota > Cytophagia > Cytophagales > Spirosomataceae > Dyadobacter > Dyadobacter sp. HNCC25DJ184. The sequence goes on from NZ_JBXHAQ010000015.1 coordinate 17,709, forward strand.
TAGTATTTGATACTAAAATCCTGTAAAAACGGGATGTCCTTGTAAACCGGTTGCGTCGGGCTTTTGCTGCACGAAAGTACTCCGGCAACGAAAACAGTAGCTATGAGAAAAGAAAAAATGAGTCTGCGCATGAAAAGGGAGCGATTAGGGATTAGCTTTTAATAATTGGTTTTTTATAAAGTTCATATTGGCGCGTTTTCCGGAATGCGCATTGTTTCTGCTGTACGGCTGGGTACTCGTTGCAGACGCGTGACGATTACAAATCGATTCGAGCCGCCGACTGTCGGGTGCCGAAGTCTATTTCAGTTCTACCACCACGTACTTAATCGATTTGCTTTCTTTTTGAGGGTGGTAGGAATAGGTCATATGCAGTAGTCCGTCTTTGGTTTGAATCAGGGAAGGGTAGGAGTATCCGCCTTCGCTCGGTTTGTGGTTTTCGATCAGGATTTTGGTTTTCCACGTTTTCCCTTCATCGTCTGAAATGAATAGCGACAATTTGTAACGTCCGTCATCAATATCATTTCCCAAAAACGCCCATCTTCCATCTTGCAGCGTCAATAATTCCACGCTCGCAGTATTGGGGATATCCAGTTTTTTTGTGGCCGTCCAGGTTTGACCCTGATCCGAAGATTCACTTATATGAACTCTTGTCGGCCCGTCGCCACTGTCACGCATATATGCCACGAGGTTTCCGTTTTTCCTTTTGGCAACTGCAGGTTGAATGGGGCCTCTTCCCACCACCGGGAGACTTGGTTTCCACGACTGTCCGTCGTCGTCAGAAATTGCCATGAGCGACATATTGAAGCCGTCGGAATAAAGTGGCAGTATAATCCTTCCCGATTCCAGCGTGGTCGGCTTGATTCTTGTCATCCAACCTATGCTTCTTTTGGGTTTGTCTTTGCTGGCTTCAATGATCATATCGTCATATTTTGGCGCATATCCTGCCCAGCCAATCGCATGCTCCGGCAGCTCCTTGAATCTTCGTGCAACTTCTTCAGAAAAGTTATCATCAGGTTTCAAAAGGATATTGTCCTGCCAATTCCAAACGGGTGCACCTGAGTTCAGGAAATTTTCTGAAGTCCGGACGCGCAATATCGATTGCTCCCATAAGTTAGCCTGAACGGCGATCCATACGAGGAATAGCTTTCCTGATTTATTCAAAAATAAAACGGGATTACAATCAGGTATATATGGTGTGTCGGCCATCAGAAAAGGCTCACTCCATATTTTTGCCCCCTTTTTTAGTCTGGAACCCATAATGCGCACATCGTCAGCGGTACGTTCGCCACTTCCCTGAAACCAGGCGACGAGCATATCTCCATTGGGCAAATTCACCAGACTGGATCCATGGACGTGGTCTTTTTGTAAAGGAAATATGATCGTTTCTTGAACGATGGCCTTATTCTGAGCCTGAACAAACTGGCAAAAGAGCAGGCCGATTATTAAGCATTGGGCAATATATTTCTTCATTTCTTTAACTTCGGGGCAGGTGTCTGTCTTCGGTTTTGTGTTACTAATACTGGCCTCTTTGAGAAGGATACCATTCTATTCAATCAATTTTAAATATTTTCCCATCCAATAAGGAAGCAGCCAGAAAACGGGTTCGCGCTCCACATGCGGATTGCCACCGGTAACTGTCCACGGATTTTTATCCCAACGAACGGTCATTCTGATCTCTGCCGGTTGCAACTGACGGAGTTGTTCTTCTTCCAAAGACGGAAATCTGACCAGCTCAATATCTTCTCTTTTTTCATGGTCAATTGGCCAATCCACGAGATCCAGCGGTGTGTTGACGAGGAAATCGACGGAATTATGAAGCTCCTGATTTTCGTCCAGAGAATAGTCGTATATGAAGTTGATCAATGGATTGTGGTCCGCTCTGCGTTTATCAAACCACTTGTTCAGATGGTTTTTATAAAATTTCAGCAACTCCGGGTCCTTTTCGCATTTCATGAAAATAGGGTAGAGATACGCCTGCAACACCACATCAAAATAGATAAACCAAGCCGGATTCTGATTGACCACTTCGCTCATATTTTGGAGGTAATGTTCCTTTTCAATGAGCCTCTTATATTCTTTTTCATATTTGGCATTACCCGTTGTGTGATATGCCAGTTTCAGAAACGCGAGCAGTTCCATGGAGTTCTGGTTGCGATCAGGAAGCCATTCCGGGTCACGGTTAAGTCTGTCGGGTGACCATACAGACCAGCGCGTATGCTTTCCGTCGACATCCACCAGATTGTACTGATTGGCCATTAAATGGTCGACAATTCGTGCGATATGGGCAGCTATGATTTTCTTTTCGTTTGCATCGGCCACAAGCGTGTAATAGAAATAATAGCCAAACATATGCCCACACATTTCGTCACTGCTGGTGTCGCCTTTCCAAAGCCATTTCCCATCTTTTGATTTGTGCCAACGAACTTCAACGGGTTTAAAACGGGGCTCTTTTACCAGTTCATCAGCTAATTGCTGAGGAGTATATACCTGATTGGTATCATGCAAGGAAGTCCAGGTAGAAGGAACGATGGTTCGGGCAAAAAAGCCGCTTTTTCCGGTAATGTCGCTCAACAATTTCAAGAAGCCGAATGCTTTTTTAGCATTGTTTTTTGCTTCCGGATTTTTGGTAGCCGCATATCTGAAACTTTCCATCGCCAGGTAATTGCCGGTATATTCGCCGTCGTTGTCATCGTCTTCCGGCGACCATGTGGTAGTATCTCCCGCCACAGCAAGATGTGCTTGCCCCGCGATCCATGGAGCCCGGATATGGCGTTTCATGAGTTCGCCGAAAAAGAAATCATTCTTTTGAGCTAGTGTCATATCACGCTTTCTGATAGCAGAAACTCCCTGCGCAGTCGCCACCCACGCTGTTCCGTCGGGCGAAAAAGCAATATCATTAACCTGGTCATCCAATAGCCACCGTCTTGAAAACAGGAGTGAGTGTCCGCCACCGGGGCCATATCGTACAACACCTGTTTGGCTACCAACCCACATCGTACCATCGGGCGCTCTCCTGACTTTCGATACAAAAACCGAAGGAATGCCATTTTTCGGTAACAAGGTCTTTTTCCTTTCAACCGAATCGCGGATCGTTACTCCCCCTAATCCACCTACCCAAAGCTGGCCGGCAGGATCGAATGCAAGACCCTTGGCATATCCACTGATCAGCTCGTTTGTTTTGTAATAATGCTGAAACTGGTTTTTTGACCAAAAAAATAAACCTGCATCGGTTGCAATCCATATCCCGCCTTTGCCATCAGGAAGTGCATCCCTGACCGAACCGGGAAGAGCGACTTTAATTTTCTGGAATTCAGAACCGTTTCCAATCCAGAAACCTTTCGGGCCTAAGACGTAAAGCTGGTCTTTCGTTTGAGATATTAAGGATATCGGGCCTTCCGGGCCTTTAATTTCTACAGCGACATTATTTTGAAGTTTAAACAATCCCTTCCAGTTTCCAATCCATATGGTATTGTCAGTACTTTCTAAAACGGCATAAGCCGGCCCATTCAATTCTTTCTCTAAAACCCTCACCCATTGATCCGTTGCGGCCGATTTTTTAAAAACTCCAGCTGCAGTTGCTATCCATACGTTTGATTGACCATCGACCGATATCTGCTTTACATTTTCAGCTCCTGTTACGCCAACCGGATAGGGAGTATGATATTCCTGAGTAAACGGTTTGTCCTCATAATGAGGTTGTTCCTTGTCGTTCTGGCAACCCCCTAACACACAAACGATGCAGATGAATGAAAGCGCATTCTTGATCCATGATGTCATACATCTGCGTAGTTAACGTCTTTTTGAAAAAGGAGAGAAATTAATTTTTTGTGCTGCGAGAAATCAGGAATCAGTAAATGCGCGCCCGCTCTGATGAGTCTTGGTCGTTTCGCAGGATTATGCCCAAAGCGTTGAACCTCATCACTGGTGATACCAATGGAAAGTCCACCGGCTCTTCTTCCTTCCCGGATTTCATCAGGTCCGTCGCCGAAGACCACCAATTCGTTGCCGTTGAGGTTATTATCACGAATAATTTTTTCGATGATCATTTTTTTGGAAAACTTGGTATAGTCCCGCAGCGCACCATATATCCCGCCGTTGAAAAGGTCCGCATATCCGAGCGTTTCAGCCTCGTTGCGCACATCATCCACATCTGTTCCGCTCGCGAGATACATCGTCACGCCTTTCTCCCTTAACACTTCCAGAAATGCCACGGCACCTTTCATTGTATAATCCTCCTGACCCAATTCACCGGAAAGCAGCTTTTCCATACGCTTGTTGACCATTTCCATCAGGCCATCATTGTATATCTCTTTGTATTGAAACTTGTCGAGAATCTCGTGCTCAGGTACAAAGCCAAACTCACGAACCAGTTTCACGAGTCCTTCCATCTGATATATGGTTTGGATGCCGGTCGTTTTTTGGATAAACTCTTTCACTGTCGCCATTACCTTATTATAGGTAGCAGAGTCGATAGTTTCATAATGATCGCCCAAGATCGATTTCATCATCACAGGCTCCATGATTTCTTCCCAGCCCTGACGCAGCGAGCTGATCGTGCCGTCATGATCAAAAACTGCATGTTTGATATGCCCCAGGCGTTCCAGCATTTCCGGATCGCATATTTCAAATTCGGTATCGGGAAGATAGGTTGCTGCACGTTCATCGACTGCCAGATCGGCATTGTATATATAGTCGGGATCGGCAGTCACCGCGAGAATTTCTTCGGCGGAAGCCGTGCCCGTGGTATATAGTTTCTGGACCGTTACGGCGGCTGCAAAATTTCCAAACCGTGCGGCGTCTTCCACGGACAAACCAGCCGCCAGGCATAATGTTAGAGCGCTGATGGTTGTATCGCCCGCTCCGACAGTATCCAGCTTGCCCTTTAACTGAATACCGTGCACGCCGTATATTCCTGAACGGTCAATCGCGATTATTCCCCGGTCGCCGCAGGTTGCGAATACGGGTTTTCCTGTCTGTTCAAAGACTTTTTGTCCGTATTTCTTCACGTCGTTTATAGGAACTGATTCTCCCGGAGCAACGGGTATGCCGGCCAAAGACGAAATTTCCCGGTCATTGGCTTTCCTGTATACATTGGTAAAATGCTCGTTGAAATGCCTTGAATCCAGCATAACGATCTTATCAGGATATCTGGCGAAAAGCTCGTTGGCTTTTGATATAAACGATTCATTCGTAATACTCCCCGTCACCTGTTGATTGAAAATCACCGCATCACACTCCATAAGTGCTATCTCGATGGCGTCGAGTAATCTGGAATCAGTTTCTAACGTCCGCTTATTATAGGAACCAAAGTCGACGCGCGGCTTTTCCCGTCCGTCTTCGTGTCTTTTTAAATAAGTATATGTGTCAAAATTTTCGGCCTGAACAAAAAGCCAGTCGGTATCGGCACCCAGTGATTTTAATTGTCCCGACAGCTCCCTTCCATATATATCATTACCAATGGTGCCAATAGCGCGAATGGAAGCCGGTTTTAATGCTGCCAAATTAGCAACTACATTTCCTGCTCCCCCGGGGGTATAGTAATGTCGTCCCACGGTCTCGGTGAAGAGGCCGGTTTCAATCGATATCTCAGAGGCAGCATTGTCCATAATCCAGTATGCGTCAAGGCAGAAGTCTCCATATACTGCGATGTTGACCTGGGAGATTCGTTCGATGATGTTTTGGATGGTGTCCTGAGTCATTTGTTATTCCTTCTTAAATGGATGAAATTTTTTAAGTACAAAAAGTATTTTTCCGTGAACCTGCTTTTGTGATAATACTCAACTGTGGGGTATGTGGACTACTTGGAAAAGAGGCAAATACATATTTTGTGGAGAGGTCCCTTTGGTAAAAAAACTCGGGGAATGTCTGAATTCATGCGGGTCTTTGAATGAAAAGGAGGAGGGTAAATGAACTTAATGATAATTTACTATAATCTTCATGTTAATTAATTACAGCTTGCGCAAAATGAAGATCTTTTTACGCAAGATGCGATCTTGATTTATGCTGCTTTGTGTAGATTTAAATTAGAATATCAGGCACTACAAGAGAATAATGTACTGCAATTCTACGACTTAGGATTTGAAAGTTTGTCAAATTATTGAGTATGCCATTTTTTCAGATTGAATTAATTTTAGATGAATGCCTGTCAAGCACACCACTATTAGTCAATAAGTATTCAGTGTTAAAATGAAGCATTCACTCATCCGAGTGGTTGGGAATATTAATAATTATTGAATTTGATATAAACCGTATACGACCGTGGCCTGTCCTGATGAAATTACATTACGAAAAGTAACGTTGGGTGACGAAAACGCATTCGCTCAATTGTATAACCATTATAGAAATCCGGCTTTACGTTTTGCCACCTCGCTGTTAAAAGACGAGGAGGAAGCGGAGAATATGATCCAGGATTTGTTTCTGAAAATCTGGATACGGCGGGAGCAGATCAAACCCGACCAGAACTTCAGTTCATATCTCTTCACTTGCTTGCGCAATATGGCTTTTGACCATTTCAAAAAAATGGATAAGAATGAGGTCATGCGCGCCAATTATATGGATCAGATGATGAAGTTGTCGGGTGAGGAGGAAAAGGAGGAAAAGGAACGTCGTCTGGTTTTGGTTCAGAAAGCAGTCGAGTCGTTGTCTATCAAGAGAAAACAAATTTTAAGGCTGAATATTGAAGACGGGAAATCGTATCAGGAGATAGCCGAACTTTTACGGATATCCAAAAATACGGTCAAGAATCAGTTGGTGAAGGCAAAGCAATTATTGAGAGACAAGGTAGATTTTGCCGTTGGGTATTAAAGTTTGTTCATGCTTGTCAGGATAGTCAAGTCTTGACGGGTTTTGTAAGAGAAAAATCATTTTTTGTCATTTACCTCAGTTACCTCCACAAAGAGCAGTTTAATGCGCAGTTTAGAAACGAAAAAGGAGCCCGAACGGCTCCCTTTTTCGTTTATTTAAGGTCTTCAAGTTTGCCGAGATCCAGATCCCCGACGAGGTCTTTCATCTGATCGGCCGTGAGGTTATCAACATTCACGTTGACAACGAATCTGTCTGCCACAAGAACATTTACCTCTCCTGATTGGCTCTTATTGTTGTATTTCTCAAATGCTTTATGGCCCTCAACTTTGGTGGTTTTTTCATAGCCATCGTCAGTTTCTTTGTCGATATCAGCCATAGTCCATGCTGCCAGCGCCATCGTCGCAACTCCGGCAATTCCACCAGTATCCACAATCTCCACCTTTACAGACGAATCGTTACCTTCCTTTCTGTATCTGGCCGTCGCAGTAGATACAGTGAAACCCATGGCTCCGGTTTTTTCTCCTGAAGATTCTGTACGAGGCAATCCTGCCAATTCAGCCGGTAACAGATCTTTTAATTTGCGAAAATCTACCGGATCAACGACCTCCTTGTTTTGCATGCTTTTGGCTTTGTCGGCCAGGCTTTGCAGCGCGTCGGCAGCAGTTTTAGGTTCCTCTTTTTGCTCTTCCTCCTCCTTTTTTCCACCACAAGCGGCCAACATGAGCGTGGCAGCGATCATCATCGAAAATACGGCTTGATTTTTCATTTTTAAACAGATTACAAGGTTCGTGGAAATGTAATGCACTCAAAAAACTGCTGCAGAGGATGTATTAGGTAAGTTTAAAGCGGGTTGTTCGAAGTCTTTTTTATGGATTGTATAATAAAATATGCGCCAAGAAGGACAGCAGGTATACTCAGAATTTGACCCATATAAAGGATATTATTTGCTTCAAATGCTTCCTGCGGCTCTTTCAGGAATTCGTAAAAAAAACGTAATGTGAACACATAGACAAAGAATATCCCTACCAAAAGTCCCGAGGGAGTTTGAGACTTATATTTTTTCCAAAGTGCGAATAATATGAAAGTCAAAACGAGGCAGGAAATAGACTCATATAGCTGGGCAGGATGCCGGGGAATCTGCATAAACTCGGTGTTTTTCATAAAAATAAATGCCCAGGGTACATCGCTTGTTTTACCAACTATTTCAGAATTCATCAGATTGCCGAAACGAATAAATGCTCCACCCAACGCAATCACGATGACCATTCGGTCGGCCACCCAGAAAAATGTTTGACCTGAACCTTTACGTGATCTGGCATAAAGCCACAAACCCGTTACAATTCCTATGATGGCTCCGTGACTTGCCAAACCTGCATATGGTGGAAGAATCACCTCCAAAGGATTTTTAAACAGCACCTCCGGTTCGTAAAAGAGGAAGTGGCCGATTCTGGCTCCAACAACGGTCGAAATCACCATATACAGCGTGAGCGCATCAATATCATCCAGAGACTTTCCTTCTTTTTTGAAAATATGAATCATTATTTGTTGCCCGATCAGAAAGGCTGACGCGAACATCAATCCATACCATCGAACTGGAAAGGGGCCGATGCCGAGGAATTCAGGAATGGTGAAGATTTCAGGATTTACGTTCCAAATGATATAGGAAATCATGCTTTAATGGTGTTAATTGTAATGATCAAAGATAATAATTTAGGTGAGACAGGAATGAAAAAATTACTAATCGGGCTTGTGAGGCTATATCAGGGCATACTTTCACCTTACTTTCCTAATTCCTGCAGGTATACTCCAACCTGCTCACAGTACATGATTGAGGCAATCCAAAAGTATGGCGTTTTTAAGGGGGGCTGGTTGGGTTTGAAACGTCTGGCCAGTTGTCATCCCTGGGGCGGCCACGGCCACGACCCGGTTCCATGATTAATGTCAAAAATTTCAGGGTTCAACTTGTCGAAGAAATATTCGAAAATGATCACCATTGACTTCTCGTCCCCGACAATCCTTTACAAGAATTGACAACCTCCGACCCAAAGCCCTTACCCAATCGCTATTTTCCTCAAAATAGAGTCAATAATCGATAGCGTACGAACTCCATCCGCTTCCGCTTCGTAGTTGAGCAATATCCTGTGACTCATGATATCAGGCGCTAATTCCTTGATGTCCTCCGGCAGAACATAGTCGCGTCCTTCCAGGAAAGCAAGTGCTTTAGCGGCTCTGTTCAGATATATCGTCGCGCGCGGAGAAACACCAAACTGGATATACCTTGCTTCTTCTCTTAAACCATATTCAAGCGGACGACGGGTCGCGAAAACGAGCTCGATGATATATCGTTCCAGCGTGTCCGATATATTGACATTATTGATCTTTTCCCGGATTGCGAAGATGTGCTCCTTATTGAGAATCGGCCTGATATGGTGCTCATGACCAATGTCCGACATCCGTCTCATAACCTCCAGTTCTTCCTGCCTATCCAGGTAATCGACATAGACTTTCATCATAAAACGGTCGATCTGAGCCTCAGGAAGCGGATATGTCCCTTCCTGCTCCACCGGATTCTGGGTAGCTAAAACGATAAAAGGTTTGTCCAAAGGAAATGTTTGATCTCCTATTGTAACCTGTCTTTCCTGCATGGCCTCCAACAGCGCGGATTGTACTTTTGCCGGAGAGCGGTTTACTTCGTCAGCCAATATGATATTGGAGAAAATCGGTCCTTTTTTTACTTCATAATCACCGATTTTAGGCTTATATATCATCGTCCCAATTAAATCTGCAGGCAGCAAGTCGGGCGTAAATTGAATTCTATGGAACCCCAGATCCAAAACTTTAGCAAGTGTATTGATCGTCAAGGTTTTAGCGAGGCCTGGCACACCTTCCAGCAACACATGTCCCCCCGTAAACAAGCCAATCAATAATCTGTTCAGAAGCTTTTCCTGGCCCACCACCACTTTGCCCATCTCGTCCAGTGCTTCCTTGATTTTTTCTAAATACATGTGAGATTAGTTTTAGGGCAATTCGATCAGCTCAATATACTGCGAATCCCCTTTTGTATTTTAAGAACTGATAGCGTTAGGTTTATTTTGCCACAAAGACTCCAAGGTCAGATATTAAATTGATAATATACTTCGTGACTTAAAGTCTTTGGCTTCTTTATTTCATCATTTATCTGGCGCTAACTAGGGGTGTATAGCTCTTACGAAACGGTCTTTTCCGTTGATATCTCGGAGTATTTCGGTTTTTATATATCCTCTTTCTGTAAATACGGCCTTGGTTTCTTCGCCAAAATGTTCGTTGATTTCGACATAACATTTTCCTCCTTTTTTCAAGTGGTGCTTACCAAAATCTGCGATGGCTTTATAGAAAAGAAGCGGATCGTTATCCTCCACAAAAAGTGCCTGATGCGGCTCAAAACGCAACACATTCGGGCGCATATGCTCCTGTTCAGAATAGGTTACGTAAGGAGGGTTACTTACAATGCAATCGAACTGCTGCGTATTTCCGGGTAACGGAAACGTTACGTTCAGCATATCCTGTTTTGCGAAATGTACGTCTGCGATCAGCTGACGGGCATTCTCACGGGCCACTTCAAGCGCTTCATCGGATACATCCCAGGCATGCACAGAAACATGCGGAAGAAATCTTGCTAAAACAATAGCAATACAGCCGCTTCCGGTACCTATATCCAGTATTTCAATGTTTTTGTCCGGCTCGGCATAGTCCCTCGTTACCATCTGTACCAACTCTTCGGTCTCAGGTCTCGGAATTAGGACGGATGAAGAAACTCGGAATTCCAACCCGCAAAATTCGGTGGAACCTATGATATGCTGAACGGGTTCGTTGTTGTTCAAACGTTCAATAATCGAACTCCAATCAGGTTGCGCGTTGTTATCTGCAATCGGTCTGTCGACCAGAACATCGATATTTCTGATTCGCATATAGTGCTCAAGGAGCATAAATGCGATGGCCTGGGCCTCTTTTTCAGGATATACTTGTATGCCTTTTAATATATAAAGATATAACTGTCTAGCCGAAGTCATTTTTAACGAGTTTTAAACCAATGTCGGAAAGTTAGCAAATAATAAGAACTCAGGAAAGTTGAGAATGCAAGCATGTTCTTATTTTTGTAATATGGAGACAGATATAAACTGGATGAGAAGGGCCCTTCAACTGGCTGCATACGGCCGGGGGACAGTAAGCCCGAACCCGATGGTTGGGTGTGTTATCGTTCATAACGAAGATGTTATCGGCGAAGGATGGCATCGGAATTATGGTGGGCCTCATGCAGAAGTGCGCGCTATTGAAGACGTTTTTAGCAGAAATAATCAGCACCTGTTGTCCGAATCAACTGCATATGTGACACTCGAGCCTTGTTCGCATTTTGGAAAGACTCCGCCCTGTGCTGATCTGCTGATTGAAAAGCAATTAAAGTGCGTTGTGATATGCAACGATGACCCAAATCCATTGGTATCGCATCGGGGGATCGACAAATTGCAAAAAGCTGGAATTGAGGTGGTTACGGGTATGTTGGAGCAGGAAGGACTTGAGCTGAACAAACGGTTTTTTACGAATATGACAGAGAAGCGCCCTTATGTCATTCTCAAATGGGCCGAAACCAGAGACGGATTCTTAGGGACAACCAACGGTGAGCCAGTAAGTATCAGCGGGGAGAAATCGAATATGCTCGTTCACAAATGGCGGTCGGAGGAAGACGCCATTCTTGTGGGATTCAATACTGCCATTTCCGACAATCCGAAGTTGAATGTTCGAAACTGGCAGGGTATAAATCCTGTCCGGGTTGTTTTGGACAGAAATCTGCTGATTCCATCTTTATGGAATGTTATGGACAAAACGCAGCCTACGCTAATCGTAAACTACAAAGAAGACGCTGTGCCGATTGATGGCCAATTGCTGAGATATGGGCCTGCCGATCGTATCGCTTTCGCAAAAATCAAGCCCGCCATCGATGAGATTCCGGAGTTGCTAAGCCGCCTTTTTGAGTTGAAAATCGGCTCAATACTGGTAGAAGGCGGAAGTACTGTTTTAAATGCCTTTATTCAATCCGGGCAGTGGGACGAAATACGGAGATGCCAGGGAAGCGGCAGACTTTTCGCAGGCAAAAAGGCTCCCGCTCCGGCTGGCATTTTGATAAAATCAGAGATTATTGAAAAAGATACCTGGACTTACTATTCCAGAAACTAGACGCTCCACATTCCATCTTCCGACGTCCATATATCCCAGGCTTTTTCGGCCTGAAGTTCAAGCATTTTCAATCCGTTTTGGGTGGCCGCCCCTTTTTCTACACCATTTTTCAGGAAAGTTGTTTCAGCCGGATTGTACACCAGATCATATAGATAATGTGCACTTGTCACCCACTGAAAGGGGATATCAGGACAATCGTCCACGTTGGGAAAAGTCCCCAGTGGTGTTGTGTTGATAATCAACAGATGGTCTTTTAATATTTCCTCCGTCAGGTCGGTATAAAACAGAGATTCGTCCGACGGTTGTCTGGAAACCAGCGTGTATTCCACATGCAGGTCTTTGAGGGCAACTTGCACAGCCTTCGCCGCACCGCCATTCCCCAAAACCAGCGCCTTGAAATTCGAACAGACTTCTCCGCGTTTGTCAAGCCACTCTACAAGTGACTGATAAAAACCATAGTAGTCCGTATTGAAACCTTTGGTTGATCCATCCGCATAAATCTTGATCGTATTCACCGCTCCGATTCGCTCTGCGGACGCATCGTCCAGATCGTTTAGAAAAGGAATGACATTCTTTTTATGGGGAATGGTGACGTTCAAGCCTTTAAGGTGCTCTTTACTTGCGAGCAGATCCGGCAGTATCGTGAGATCTTCCATTTCAAATAGTTCATAGCTGCTCTCCTTGATATTTTCCCTTTTAAACTTATCTGTAAAATATCTTTTTGAAAAAGAATGTGTGAGTGGGTAGCCAATCAGGCCATATAGATTCATGGGTCGCGTATTCTCGGTTGTAAAATTTATTAATAAAGTATCAAGCCAAGTAACTCCTTATTCAGGCGCTGGCAAAGTTCTCAAATGTTTTGGCACATATAAAAGTATTTCTATAAATTTGATAAGTGATAAGTTGCCATTTTGCATAGCGTTCGTCTCAAAGTACTTGTGATTACAAACATATACAAGGTTTCGTCATCGTCATTTAAAAGTGAAAAATAACTGACTTTTGTTCCTCTCTGTCGATATCTTAAAATAGATGAAATGCGCTAAACTTTACTTGTCGTTTATTCTAATTCTTTCCCATATTTCGTTATGCGCACAGACAAAGAACGATAACCTGATACGCTTCAACGGAGGAACCATTTTTTCTCCTCCATCCAATATATCAAAATCCGGTCTAAGCAGGCTGAACAAGGATATTTCAAGTGGAGGACGGAAGGCGTTTGTGATCATTCAACTTGACGATATTCCGGGAGAGCGGGAGAAAATGTTGCTCGAAAAAAGTGGAATAACGCTGTTGGAGTATGTCAATAATCGTGCGTATACCGCCATAGTAAGAAATTCCTTAAATCCTTCAGATCTGATAAAGGCAAAAGTAGCTTCAGTTTTCGAGCCAGCCGCCGGTTTGAAAATTGAACGAAATCTGGCGCAGGGTATTATTCCTGATCATGCCAAAAAGGTCGATGGGATGGTCGATGTTTGGGTCAATTATGTGAGCGCGTACTCAAGGGACGAGGTCCAAGACTTGTTCGGGAAAAAGGGATATAAAATAGTTTCCAGCCAGCTGCAGGATTATCATGTTCTGACTTTGCGCATACCCCGCGATGCTGTTAGGGATGTCGCTGAATTAGACTACGTGCAATACATTCAGGCGATTCCGGGCGAAGACAAACCGATTAATGATAAGTCACGGGCCAATGGTCGGGCCAATTTGCTAAACTACAACTTGGGGGCTGGACGAAATCTGAAAGGGTCCGGTATAGTGGTGGGAGTTGGCGACGATGCAAACCCGATTCGTCATGTTGACTTCAATCCGAGAATTATCAACAATTCGGGAGCAACGGCAGGAACTCACGGAGTACATGTGATTGGAACAGTGACAGGCGCCGGAATCCAGAGAGAACAATATGCCGGATATGCTCCCAAGGCTACAGTCATGGCGCAATATTTTTCGTTGGTGTGGTTAAACGCCCCGACTTATGTGAGAGACTATGGGATGGTTTTAACCAATAATTCCTATGGATCCGGTGAGGACTTGAATTGCACCTCTTTCGGAGCCTATGACTTGTATTCGCAAATCCTGGATCAGCAGGCTTTTCAGATGCCAAGCTTACAACATGTGTTTGCAGCGGGAAATAGCGGCGCGGTTCCGTGCAGTCCATATCCCTCAGGATATTCCAATGTATTAGGCGGATATCAGACGGCGAAGAATATTATTACCGTAGGCAATACGAGTTCTTCCGGCCTGATTTCCAGTGCTTCCTGCCGCGGACCTGTAAAAGATGGACGCCTTAAGCCGGAAATGGTGGCGCAGGGATCGTCGGTGGCATCAACTCTTCCTGATGACAAATACGCAACTAGTTCCGGAACGAGTATGTCTTCACCTGCGGTAACAGGAGGGCTCGCCTTGCTTTACGAGCGTTACAAGCAATTGAATGCAGGGCAAAATCCAAAAAACGGATTGATGAAAGCTTTAATTTGTAACGGGGCAACAGATATGGGCAATGTGGGGCCGGACTATCAGTACGGTTTTGGATGGATGAATCTATTGCGCTCGGTGACGATGCTGGAAGCCAATGCTTATAAAAATGATTCGCTTACCAATGGCACGACGCAACAAATGAACGTCACGGTTCCGGCAAATACGGCCCAACTGAAAGTAATGTTATACTGGAACGATCCGGCAGCGTCTGTTCTGGCGAGCCAGAGTTTGGTGAATGACCTGGATCTGACCGTGACTACACCTGCTCCTTCCAGCAGTGTTGTGTTGCCCTTGGTGTTATCCTCGGATCCCACTACTGTGAATGCGGCAGCAACTCCCGGCGTTGACCATATTAACAATATTGAACAGGTGGTCATAAATAATCCGGCAGCTGGCAATTATACTGTTTCGGTAAAGGGAACTTCTATCGTCCAGAATCCGCGACAACCTTATTTCATTACTTATGACGTAGTGCCGGTTTCTCTGACGCTTACCAATCCATTGGGTGGAGAAGCTGTTGCACCAGCCGAAACTTTTATCATCAGCTGGGATGCTTTTGGAAATACTACGAGTACGTTCAACGTGCAGTATTCGGTGGACAACGGCGCGAACTGGACAAATCTGGTGACGAATCTTGTGGCTAGCGTACGGCAATATAGCTGGACAGTCCCGGCGGTTGTTTCGGGACAGGTAAAGGTAAAAGTAATCCAGAATTCGACTGGTGCGGAAGTTGCGAGCGAAGCTTTTACAATTATTGAGAAGCCAATATTGGTGGAGTCGGCTGTTCAGTGTGAAGGATATTTCGCATTTGAATGGGCAGTGGTGGCAGGCGCGACAGATTACGAGGTAATGGTTTCCAATGGTTTGGAAATGGTTTCGAAAGAGGTTATAGCAGGTACGAGCTATGTTTTAAATGGATTGTCAAAGGATAGTGCCTATTACGTCTCTGTACGATGCAGGGTAAATACAAAACCCGGACGAAGAGCACATGCACTGAAAAGAATTCCTAATACCGGAACTTGTGCAGATGCTATATCAAACAATGATTTGAAAATAGACGCCATTATATCACCGGCATCCAATGGCCGAAAACTAACCTCAACCGAATTACTGGCCAGTCAGCCGGTAACGGTGCGGATCAAAAACCTGGACGATATCAGTTCCACGACTCCGTTTATCATTAACTATTCAGTAAACAGCAGCGTAATATATTCGGAGACAATCAATCCGACGATAGCAGGTGGGGGAACATATGACCACACGTTTCCGGTCAATCATAATTTCTCCGGCGTCGGCAGTTATGTTGTAAAAGTGATTATTACAAGGGCCAGCGATCCCGTCGTGACGAACAATGTACTCAGCAAATCGTTTAAGCAGTTACCCAATAATGCGGTCAGTATACCATTTAACGAGGGGTTTGAATCTTTGGCTGCACATAGTGTTTCGGGATCAAGTATCGGGTTGGTTGGTGGGGACAGATATGATTTTATAACCAGTGGGCCAACCGGTAGAATTCGGAGTTTTATGAATACCGGAATTGCTTACTCCGGTACGAAGGCGATGACGCTGGATGTAGATCAGTATACGCAGGGAGGAGTTACGAACAATTTGATTGGTACCTACAATCTCTCGAACTACCAGGTGGCTAACCACGACATCCGATTGGATTTTAAATATAAAAATCATGGCCAGCCGATCAATAGTGCCAACAGGGTTTGGGTAAGGGGTTCTGATACAGGATCATGGATACCTGTTTATGACCTGAATGAAAATCAGTTGCTAAGTACAGACGGATATCAAAACGCGCAGGCAATCGAAATTTCCAGATTGCTTACAGAAAATGGGCAGAATTTTACGTCCAGTTTTCAGATCAAATGGGGGCAATTTGGTGAGAACGTAGCGGCCGACTATTCCCGCGAAGATGGTTATACTTTTGACAATATTCAGTTGTATACCATACAGGATGATATTCAATTGTTGGCAATCAACACGCCAGCGGAGGAGAGTTGCAATTATGGCAATCAGGAGACTGTTCAGGTAACAGTAAGGAATAGCTCTCCAAATGACGTTTATAATGTGCCGATTAAATTGATGGTGGACGGGAATGCCGAGATTACTGAGAATATCGCGCATATTTTACCCCAAACTACCATCAATTACTCTTTTACTCAGAAAGCCAATCTTTCGAACCCGGGGGCACATTCCATCAAAGCAACGGTTGATTACCTTACGGACGACTATCCCGCCAATGATATATTGATCAAAAGCTTTTATCAGTCTCCGCCGATTACTTCATTACCATATTATCAAGATTTTGAGGCAAACAATGGTTTTTGGCATAGCAGTGGAGAAAATAGCTCGTGGCAATATGGAACACCAGCTTCTTCCGTAATACATACTGCGGCAAGCGGCTCCAAAGCGTGGAAGACCAATCTTTCGGGAAACTACAATAATACCGAACTTTCCTATTTGTATTCACCGTGTATTACGGTTTCAGGAATCTCAAATCCGACACTCAGTTTCAGTATCGCGCTGAATCTGGAAGTATGCGATGTTGACGCCTGTGATATTGCCTATGTGGAATACTCAGGCGACGGAGGCGAGTGGACGCTCCTCGGAACGATGGGTAATGGTACAAATTGGTATAACAAAACATATTCAGGTGTTCCGTCCTGGTCGGTGGCTGATTATACCTACTGGCATGTCGCTACTACCGCTTTGCCCACAGGATTCAATACGCTGCGGCTTCGTTTCGTCATGAGTTCGGATCCGTTTGTTTCGCATGAAGGAATTGCGATCGATGACATCCATATTTACGACAATCCGAATCCGATTTATGATGAAGCAACCCTGGCTGGTCCCGTAAGTCAGACTGTTCCGGCAAGTAATAACTGGGTGCATTTTACAAGCAATAACAAATTGATCGCTTCTGTCAAATCCGGTACTCAAAATCTCGGTTCTACCAATACGCAGGTATATATCAATACCACAGGCGTACGAACAAGCAACGATCAATATTATCTGGATCGCGGGATTACGATTAAGCCTGCCAATAATACGCTATCAGACTCTGTTACACTCAGGTTATATTTTCTGGATTCCGAAATGCAGGCTTTGCTTGATGCGGCTGGGTGTGCAACTTGCGGGAAACCAAATTCTGCATATACCATGGGTATTTCTAAATATTCGAGTTCGAACGCAGCTTTTGAAGATGGTGAGATATCTAATAACACTGGCGGAAACTGGCAGTTTAAGGCCGGAATAAAAAAGGTGCCGTTCGACAAAGGATATTATGCAGAATTTAAAGTGCTCAATTTTTCGGAATTCTGGTTTGCTAACGGTGATCTGAATCAAGCGCCTCCACTGCCTGTTCAGTTGACTGATTTTATTGCTAAAAAAAATGCTGAGGATATTAACGAGGTGGTGCTGAATTGGAAAACAACCCGAGAAGTAAATGCGAATCATTTTGAAATTGAAGTCGCGAAAACGGATGGTGAATTGAATCATAATGGTTTCAGGAAAATTGGAGAAATAGCGGCGCAAGGCGAAAGCGAGGTGACAAACTCATATCAATTTGTGGACAGCCAAAAGGGCAAGTCGGACAATCGGTACTATCGTTTGAAAATGGTTGATAAGGATGGTTCCTATGCATATTCTGCCATTCGTGCGGTAGCATTTGAAAAATTGGCCGGAGATTTTACATACCCTAACCCCTCGACCGGAGCGTTTTTCTTTGATTTTAAAACCCTTGCGGGCGTTCCGGTTTCTATCAGAGTGGTGGATAATGGAGGAAGAACATTGAAGGAAGAACGGTCGATAGGAGACGGCTTGTGGCAAAATCATGAGGTTGATTTATCAGGAAATGCATATGCAGCAGGGATATATATCATCGAGGTAGAATCCGGTTTGGAAAAACGAAGCTTTAAGGCTGTGAAAAACTAGAATCGTTAGAAAAATGTTAAAATGCCCTGAAATGTAACCAGCATTCAGGTTCTTCTGTATTTTTGTCTTGCGATGGGACTAGCCCACAGATTGAATTAGATCCCCCATCAACACTGAAATATGACGAGAGTAACTGCTTTGGTGCTTCTTCTTCTGGCACATCTGACACTTCATGCACAAACCCGCTTGCCGCAAGGCGTTCCCCTGATTCTTGATACAGATATAGGTCCGGATTATGACGACGTCGGCGCGATGGCGATGATGCACGCACTTGCGGATAAGGGAGAAATCAGGCCGTTGGCGGTCATTGCCAGTAATAAAAATGAATTGGTAGTGCCGGTGATTGATATCATGAATACCTTTTTTGGCAGACCAGAACTTCCAACGGGCGCACCAAAAGGCGTTGGTCCTAGCTACGGTGCCACCCAAAAATGGCCTGAAATGCTCGTCGCCAAATACCCGCATAAAGTCACCAAAACTTCCGATGCACCTGACGCGGTAGAAACATATAGGAAAATACTAGCAAAACAGCCCGACAATAGCGTCACCATCGTCACCATCGGCTTTTTAACCAATCTCGCCAGTCTCCTGGACTCCAAACCGGATCAGATATCGACACTTTCGGGGCATGATCTTGTGCGACGCAAAGTGAAGGAGCTCGTATCGATGGCTGGCGGATTTCCAAAAGGCCACGAGTACAACGTATGGGCAGATTCGCTATCGTCAGAAAAAGTATTCAACAACTGGCCAACACCGATACTTTTCAGCGGATTTGAAATAGGAGCAAATATTAAAACCGGGTTAGCTGTAGTTGCCAACGCGAACCTCAAAAGCCCGGTAAAAGACGTATTCGCCATGTCGATGCCGCTCAGCAAGCAAGATGAAAACGGCCGCATGAGCTGGGACCAAACAGCAGTACTAGTAGCAGCAAGGGGCACCAGCCCATATTTCAATATCCGCCGCGGAAAAATGGTGATCGAAGGCGGAAACAACTCCTGGCAAGAAGACCCCATGGGCCCCCACGCCTACCTAATCCAATCCATGCCCGTGGAGCAGCTGACGAAGATTATTGAGGCTTTGATGATGTGGGAGGGGAGGTGATGGCCTTCAGTTGATTATTGGGACATTGTTGCAATAATCAACTGAAAAATTGAGGCACACTCTGTTTTAATATACATAGACTTAATAGTTGCATTTTACGCTGATCGTCATTTCACACAACCATCCCTCCAACACCCCCACTCCCAACAAAATCCCCCGCAACCTTCTTAATGACCTCCAAATCAGCCGTCAATCGTTGAACAAACAGTGCGATATCGAAACTGTGAACTACAATATTGGCGCCTTCTTTCATCCAGTGGATTTGTCTCTCTGGCTCGAGGGAGAAATGGATGCCTATGGCGAGTCCTTTGGATCGGGTGGTGCGGATGATATGGGTTACGATTTTTTCAAATTCGGGGTGATCATATTCTTCTGGCCGACCCATACTAACAGACAGATCGTGCGGGCCGATGAATACTGCATCTAAGCCCGGGACGGAGAGGAGTGTCTCCAGGTTTTCTACCGCGGGAACGCTCTCAATGTTGGCAACGCACATATTGCCGGTATTGAATTTGTTGAGATATGCCTCCATTTTCGGAGTTAGCAATTCCGGTTGCTCCATATATTTTTTCAGGAGTTCACCTTTCAATGGTCGGAATTTGGTCGCACCAACCAGGTCTATAATTTGCTGTTTACTTTCCAGATAAGGAGCCACTATACCGGCAGCACCGGCGTCAATGGCCTGGCAGGCTAGATAAGGATCAGGAGAGGGAATCCGTACGATGGGATCGATGGATAATGCGCGGAATTGCTGGCAAAGTGCAGCCAATTCGTTCCGGCCTAGCGGTATATGTTCGGTATCAATAAAGACAAAGTCGACGCCGGTTCGCTTCACGGCGGCCGGCCACATCGGGCCGGTGGAAGTGATACAGGTTCCGTATATATTCTGGCCTTGTTTTAGTTTATCGGATATTGTCATAATTGTATCTATCTGAAAATCTGTTTTTTATTGTCGTATGAGCCATATCTCCGTGACCTGCGAACCCCTTTCGCCTTCTGCGCAATTCCATATAAAAGTGACTTTCCCGTCTGCAGTTACCTCATGCGGAATCTTGAATTCATAAGTCGGTTGCTCTCCGGTTTGAATAAAATCGTGAATGGTCTGGCCGTCGTCGGTCGTCATTTTCATCTTCGATCTGAACCGCCCGGTGTATGATATCCGGACATGATATTTGGCCGTTGGGTCGAGTTCGTCGTAATGTATTTTTAGCGGCTGGTCATATAGCGTCTTTACCTGTTTCATCCAAACCCGAGGCGTAACCTGCCCTTTGAATCCAGTCGCTTTGATCTCGTCCACCCATTCTTCCCCCACCAATCCAACACCAAAACTGACCCTCGGCGAGGACAAGCTACCTGGATCTTTCTCCCAGGATTTTCCCTGAACCACCCGATACCAACTTTCCGGATCCCCGAAATGATCATAATAACCCCCCGGCCCGGCATCCGTGCGGTTGAGTATTTGGTGAATTGCAGCAAGGCGATCGGTCTCGGAGGATATAGTCCTGATCTTTTCCATTTGATCCAACAGCCATGGCGAATCATTCAAAGGCATATTAATCAGATCGATGAAATTTCCCCTTCCAGACATGGCACCATGTTTTTTCATAGTCAATTGCGCGCCGATGCTTTTAAAAAGTGAGTCGGCGAGGTCAATACATTTGCTTTGAATATCAGGAAGGATAGGTTCGGCCCAGGCTTTTTCCAGTGTTTTTCTGGCGTCATCCATAGTCAAAATACTTCCTCTGATTTTAACATTCCCTAGTATTGCTCTGGCCTCCCTTTCAAGTTCGGTTTCACGGATCAGTCTTTGACGTGTGTAGAAATCAAAATATGCTCTGATCAGACCCATTTGAAAACGGGGATTACGCAGTACCTTTTGGGAAGCATTTTTCTCCATTTCTTTCCATTGCAGAAATGTCCTGTCGATTCCGTCGTTGGTGAGGACTTCGCCTTTCCAGTTATTTTCTAATGAGACAAACCCCGCAGAAACCGCCGAGGCATATTCGTTTCCAATAAAGAAGCGGGCATAATCGAGCAGTGTTTCGATAACCGGTGTTTCTGGATTCCAATCCTGATCGCTCCAGACGAACTTATTGACATCGTCATTAGTACCTTCCGAATAGCTGACGCTTCCAACCATATATTGATCAAGAGCGTTGTGAATGGCTTTTTCGTCATGCGGTCTCGGATTGATACTCTCGCGTCCGAGCGTCATCGCCCAGGCCAGATCCCAATGCGGCACGGGATATTGTGAGCTGTAATTGTGGGTAATATCAGGATAGTGTCGGATAGGGATACCCGGTTTGACAAGCTTCCGAATCTCATCCACAGGAATTTTGACCCATGGGCCGAAGACCACACCCCCAAACCACGGATATTGTTTGTTCACATGTGCGAAAAAGTTGTCATACCATTTTTTACTCGGTCTGAAAACTTGGGGCGAAACCCATATCCTGGCGTTTGGATGATATTTTTGGAGCACTTCCGCCTCTTTTTTGAGCCAATTGAAAAGGACATCTGGTTCCAGGTCACCAGGATCGCCCGCGGGAACGAAGACTGCATTGAGTTTGGGTAAAGAAGAAAACACAACCTCCCGTTCTTTCAACTCTTTCGCAATAGAATCGGTATTTTGATAGTCTTTACCCATATTCGGATACCATATCGAAACATCCAACCCGTATTCTTTGCAAATTCGGGATTGCTCGACTACCATTTTCGCTGCTGGCAATTTCATATGAATACTGGTCGCATCATCGTCCGTACGAGGTGGCAGGATTTCAATAGTATTTGCTCCAAATAGTGCCAGTTCGCGAATATACTGGTCAAACATGGCGACGGAAAATGCATCATATGCATTCGTTTTGGGACGATAACCGAGCTGATGACCGCGTATGGGATATTTAGGAGAACTCGATATCGCTGCCCCGGAATTAACCAAAATTTGCTTACTCGACATTTCCGCTTTTCTCAAAAGATAACCGATACCATACAAAATTCCTCGGGCGTCAGTAGCGGCTATAATCACTAATTTGGAATCAGTATCTACTATTATTTTATAACCTTCCGGACGGATCTTTGATAGGCTCGAAAGTTTGGTCTGGAGAGGCGGCGGAACAATTGGAATGATATCTTTTTCCAATCCGATGATGAGCAAATTGGATAGACTTGATGGTTTTTTATCCAGAAATTCAAGTCTGATATCTGTTCTTTTTTCAATTTCAGATCTAAGAATTTCCGGACTGCGTTTCAGGATTGCACTGTCAGGATTTGGGAAAAAGACTTTTGCATTTGAAAAATCGGATTGCTGAGAAAATGCTGGAAATGTGGCCGATATGAGCAGCAAGACGATGATTTTTATATGAATCAATTTGTTGATAATGTACATTGTGTTGGGTTTTTATGTTGTTTATCATCAAGGAGTTAACAAGGATTCAGGTGCTTTTTTAATGTCCCTCAATTTCTTAATGGTTCAAAAAATGAGCTTACAACTTGATGAATATCTTTCGCTTATAAAGCACATATGCCGGAATAAAATTGATACATACAAATAGTAGCGCATATATCAGACTGGCCAATTGTGGTTGCATTCCTGCCTGGCTCAGTGTTGTTACAAAATGATGATTAAGTGTTTCTCCTCCGAAGTCAGCGATGTAAAAAATCAGCGCCCATATATCAGCTAAAACATATACCGTGATGGCATTGGCCCCGAATATAATCCCCGGCTTCGTACCTTTTTTACGGCCTAGAATATCAATGAGAAAATAGGTTGCCCCGAAAATCAGACATGCAAAACCCGACGTCACCAACACAAAGGAGCTCGTCCACAAGTTTTCATTGGTCGGAAAGACAAGGTTCCAGAAATATCCTGTCGCGGCGGATATTATACCTGCTACCATAAGGTAATTCGCCTTTTCGTTAGGCGTGAAGTTGGTCATCATTAACCTACCGGCTAGCATACCAGTGATGCATGTAACAAAAGAGGGGAACGTACTGAGAATACCCTCCGGGTCCCAATTGCCCTGCCACATTTTCCCCGGCAGATATTGCTGATCCACCCACGCTGCGATATTGATGCCCGGTTCGATCACAACTTTGCCTATTCCTGGAATTGGAATACAATTCAAAACGAGATAATAGGCAATTAGTATGACCGAGCCAATTATTGCTTGTTGTCGCCAATTGCTATTCAAAAAAAGGATTGAGCAAACTAAAAAAACGATAGCGATTCGGTGGAGCGTGCCGGTATATCTGAGGTCTGAAAAATTGAAGTCGGGCAGCATATTCAAAAACATGCCCACCGCAAATATCTTCAAAGACCGGAAAATGATCTTTTTATATACCTCACCTTTTTTTTCTGAGCTTTGAGCTCTTTTGGAATAGGCAAACACAATAGAAACACCCACTATATAGAGAAAAAACGGCGCGATCAGATCCGTGAGCGTTAGCCCGTTCCATTTTGTGTGGCGCAACGTGGGATATACAAAATCCTCGCTTCCCGGGAAGTTAACAATAATCATGGCTGCGATGGTGAAGCCGCGCATGGCGTCCAGCGAAGTAAGTCTTGAAAATGAGCGTTGCTCTGTCATATTGCGGAGTTTTTATTAATACGGTGAGGGTAATCGATTGGACTACTTGTCTTTAAAAAGGTAATTATCTCAGTGGACTGTGTTTCCACGTGACCTTTAAATTGCATAAACAGGCACTTGAAGACTCTGGGTAATCTTTGGAAACGGGCCGGGGTTTGGATATTGGTGTGCGTCTAGTGAAGATATGGATGGAAGGAATGAAGTAAACTAAATTGTTCAAGACTGATCTGCCCACGATTGAGGAACTCTTCTTCATGAAGTTATTTTTAAAGTAGTATTATTATCTCTTAATAGAGTATTATCCAAAATCGATCGATATATGTGTATAAATTTTCGCTTAAAAAGCACCGGTTTGTTTCATTTTTCCAATACATTCTGTTTGGCGATGATCCTGTTTTCAATGTTATTGACAGGTTGCAGTCAATCCGGAAAAATGTCGGAAGATGAGGTTGGAAAGATTGGTATTTCATGGAAATTAATTACCAATTTCAGGGAACAGCCGGGAAGTTTTGAGGCAAAATTTACCATCAGAAATGGCAGCAATAAGACACTGGACGGGCAAAACTGGGCATTGTTTTTCAATATGTCGCCCCGGCCGATTTTAACCAATAAAGATACTCAACCTGCTGTGGTCGAGCATATTAATGGAGATTGGTACAAACTGGTGCCTGGAAAGGATTTTAATCTGGTCTCCGGCGATTCGGTAACAGTCCTTTACCGGGGGACGGAAGGGATCATTAAGGAAACGGATGCACCGCTGGGGTTGTACTTTGTTTTCTATGATAAAGAAGGAAAGGAGGAAGATATTGTTCAGGTCTCAAATTACGCCATTGAGCCGTTTACGACCAAAGAACAAATTTTGAGAGGAACAATGGATTTGAAATCCGTCCCGACACCCGACACCCGCTACCATGATAATATCGCTTTTTCGAGCCTGAAACCAGACGAGCTATTGAAAATTATTCCGACTCCGGTGAAGCTTACTGTAGGAAAAGGTACATATAATCTGGACGGACAAAGCCCGATCCGATATGAGGCGGGATTGGAGAAAGAGGCGGCATATCTTTCTGAAAAGATGAAAGAAATTACGGGAAGCGCGTTTACAACCGAGAAATTGAGTGGTGAACCGACGAGTGGAATTGTGTTAAGAAAGGCTCCGATGGTGATCAATGGATCAAGCAAGGAGGCATATAAGTTGAGTGTTAAATACAATATGATCAACGTAACGGGTAGCGATGCAGCTGGCGTATTTTACGGTATTCAGAGTATTCTACAGTTGATTCCGCTGGAGGCATATCAAAAACATGCACGCTCGTTTGAACTTCCGCTTGTTGAAGTAGAGGACGCACCAAGGTTTGTTTTCCGGAGTTTGCACTTGGATGTTGCAAGAAATTTCCAGACCAAGGAATCCGTTAAGCGCGTAATAGATCTGTTGGCAAGCTATAAAGTCAATCACCTGCTACTATATACAACGGAAGATGAAGGTTTCCGTATTGAAATCAATGGTTTACCGGAATTGACTTCTGTAGGAGCCCAACGCCAGCACGTTTCCGGTATGAATGCACCGGCACTTCAGCCTGGATATGGATCAGGACCGGTGGCTTACGATAAAACAAAACATGGCAGCGGATACTATACGCGGGAAGATTTTATTGAAATACTGAAATATGCCAACGACCGGCATATGAAGATAATCCCTGAACTCAATTTCCCAGGTCATGCGTTGGCGGCGATCAAATCAATGGAGGCTCGATATGAGCGTTTGATGAAAGAAGGAAAAGAGAAGGAAGCGAATGAATATCGTTTGATCGATCCGGACGACAAGTCGGTATATCTTTCCGCACAGGCATATAAAAATAATGTCGTGGACGTATCGAGAGAGTCGGTTTACCATTTCTTTGAAAAGGTGGTGGACGAAATGGCTTTGATGTATAAGGAAGCCGGTTTGAAGATGGATACCTTTCATACAGGTGGCGATGAAGTGGCGGAAGGTGCTTGGACAAAATCTCCAATGGCTCAAAAGCTCATCAGCGAGCATCCTGAATTAAAATCAGCCAGAGATTTGCAGACTTATTTCTTCCGAAGACTATTGCCAAGATTGGAAAAGAGAAATCTGAAAGTTCACGGATGGGAAGAGGTTGCGTTGACCAAAACAGTGGACGGTAAATATCTGGTAAATCCTGAATTTCTTGGTCGTAATGTCATTCCTTATGTTTGGAATAATGTTTACGATGTGGATCTTGGAAACCGTCTGGCCAATGCAGGTTATCAGGTTGTGTTGTGTAACGTTACCAATTTCTATTTTGACATGTCGTACAACAACGATCCGAAAGAGCCGGGGTTGTATTGGGCAGGGTTCGTTGACACCCGCGATAACTGGACATTTGCGCCGTATAATATGTTCGTTACCACCGAGGAAACTTCGATGGGCAAGCCGATGAAGCAGGAGTTTGTGGGTAAACAAAAACTAAAACCTGAAGCAAGAAAGAATATACTAGGTATAGAATCGCAGCTCTGGAGCGAAACGATCAAAGGGCGTGATATGATGGAATATTCGGTATTGCCAAAACTTTTGGGTTTTGCAGAAAGTGCCTGGTCGCCTGAACGTGATTGGGAGATGATCCCAAATGATGCACAACGTAAAAAGCTGATTTTTGCCGGCTGGAATCAGTTTGCAAACACAATTGGTCAAAAGAATATCCCGAAACTGAGCTATCTGAATGGCGGATATAACTACCGCCTTCCGATGCCGGGGGCGATCGTTGAAGGTGGTATGTTAAAGGCTAACGTGGAGTTGCCGGGCTTGGATATTCGATATACGCATGACGGAACGGAGCCTACGGCAACGTCACCAGTATATACTGCGGCAGTAAAAGTGTCGGGAACTATTAAACTCAAATCGTTTGACAAGGCAGGTAGGTATAGCAGAACCAGTGAGTTAAAAGCACCTTAATCTTTCCAAATTTCCTGAACATGTATTAACAGCTTCAAAAAAGCTGACCAGAATTATTGTGCCTGAACTGTACTCAATATTGAAAAATGAAAATAGGCGTTGACATTGGTGGCACCAATATGCGTGCGGGAATTGAGCTCGGAGGTGCTATTTTGCATCAACATAGAACCCGGCTGACCAACAAGGATTCTCTCCCTCAAACGTTGCAACAGTTGTTTGATCTGATCCGGCCGCTGGTTAAATATCCGGTCGAGGGGATCGGTATTGGCGTCCCTTCGGTGGTTGACGTTCAAAAAGGTATTGTTTATAATGCGGTCAACATTCCTTCATGGGAAGAAGTGGCACTTCGGGATATCCTCGAAACCGAATTTAAACTGCCTGTTTCGGTCAACAACGATGTAAATTGTTTTATCTTGGGAGAGCATCGTTTCGGTTTAGCTCAAAAATTTAGCTCAGCGATTGGTATCACACTTGGAACGGGACTGGGAACTGGTATCATCGTGAACAATAGATTGTACGAAGGGAATAACTGTGGGGCTGGGGAGATAGGCATGCTTCCCTATCGTGATTCAGATATGGAGGGTTATGTCTCGAACCGGTTTTTTGAGCACTATTATCAGATCGACGCATTTCAGGCATATGAGCTTGCGCGTGAAGAAGATACCCGGGCATTGCTAGCATGGGAAGAATATGGGAAACACCTGGCGGCGGTTATAAAAGCGATCATGTATACTTATGATCCTGAGGCCATTGTTTTGGGTGGATCCATCGCCAAAGCAAGTGGCTTTTTCCGAAAAAGTATGTTAGAAAATTTAAAAGATTTTGCCTATCCCGAGTCGTTAAAACGGCTGACCATTTTAAATTCTCATGACGAGAATATAGCACTTTTGGGTGCATCCGCATTGTTGAATTTTTAATGAAGCGTCGAATATCAGATTTGCCTAATGTTATTTAAATCATGAAAAGAAGTCCCTTCCTTGTCTTTCTAATACTGATCATCTTTTTCGTTATCTCGTTTTTGACCAATATTCTCGGACCTATCATTCCGGATATTGTGACCAGTTTTGACCTCAGTATTGGTTTAGCGGGTTTCCTTCCATTTTCATTTTTTGTGGCATATGGTGTCATGTCGATTCCGGCGGGGGTTATGGTGGAGAAATATGGTGAAAAGAGAATTCTGATATGGGCTTTTCTTTTTGCGTTTGTCGGAGCGATATTATTCGCTGTTTTTCCGCAATTCTCGGTGGCGTTGTCCTCCCTTTTTCTGATTGGGGTTGGGATGTCCATGTTGCAGGTGGTGATCAATCCGCTTTTGAGAGTTGCGGGAGGTGAAGAGAAATTTGCTTTTAATTCAGTTTTGGGACAGCTTTTTTTTGGTGCGGCCTCGTTTTTAAGTCCATTGTTATATAGCTATCTGGTATTGCATGTTCATTCCGAAAGTTCTGATTTTCTGATCAATATCCTGAACGGGCTGGTTCCGGAAAGCTTGAAGTGGGTTTCACTATATTGGGTTTTTGCCGTTATATCGTTGCTCATGGTGGTGGTTATATCGGCTATTCGATTTCCAAAAGTTGAGTTAAAAGAAGATGAGAAAATGGATTTGGGCACTGCTTTTGGAGAATTAACGCGCAACCGATATGTATGGCTTTTCTTTTTGGGCATATTCGCTTACGTCGGAACCGAGCAGGGGATAGCCAATTGGATATCTAAGTTCCTGCAAATATATCATGGTGTTGATCCTGCTGTCGAAGGGGCTTCCGTTATTTCCAATTTCTGGGGTTTGCTCACTGTTGGCTGTTTTTTAGGATTGATATTGCTTAAACTTTTAGATAGTCGTAAGGTGTTGATATTCTTTACGATAGGGGCCGTGGCATCTCTTTTGTCAGCTCTTTTTGGTTCGAAGGAAATGGCTATTTTGGCATTCCCTTTAACAGGCTTTTTTGCCTCTGTAATGTACTCCGTCATATTCTCCTTAGCTTTAAATTCAGTTCCAAATCACCACGGTACTTTTTCAGGTATATTATGTGCGGGAATTGCGGGCGGGGCAGTGGTTCCGCTCATTATCGGTGGACTGGCAGAATTAGTTGACTTACGGTTAGCTATGTTGTTTTTGCTGGTAACGCTAGGGTATATACTGAGTATCGGGATATGGGCAAAACCATTGATCAGTAACAAAACCGTCGGTAGCTTTAAGGAGCTGATCAGTTCGTAGTTATCATGTACAAAATCATCCTTCTTCTCGACTTCGCGGAGGAATATAGCAAGAACCTCATGAAAGGGATCAACGCTTATTCCAAGGAGTATGGGCCGTGGGTTTTTTGCAGACTTCCATTGTTCCATCGTGAAACAAAAGGGATTGACGGCATTTTGAAATGGGCGCAGGATTGGGGAGCAGACGGTATCATTGGGCAGCTTTATAATGATATCGAAATACGAAAGATCGTGGAAGCAGGTATCCCCCTGATTGCTCAGGATTTTAAAGAACGATTTGCGGAAATACCTAATATCACTGGCGCATATCGGGAAACCGGGAAGCTGGGCGCGGAGTATTTTTTGAAAAAGGGTTTTACCAATTTCGCCTTTTATGGTTTTAGGGATATTGTCTGGTCGCGAGAAAGGGCTGAAGGATTTGAGGAAAGAATCAAGATAGCCGGGCAGAAGGTGCACTATTTTGAACACAAAAAAGCAAGATCCAGCGAGCTTTGGTTTTACAAACCCAGTTCTCTGAGTCGTTGGTTAAAGGCGCTGCCCAAACCGATAGCGCTAATGTCCTGCGATGACAATCAGGGGCAGCATATCACAGAAGCTTGCCGACATGTTGGTATTCGAATACCAGAGGAAGTTGCTGTGTTGGGTGTGGATAATGATGAAATGATATGCGACCTTTCCGATCCGCCGCTGTCGAGTATCGCATTGGATACGGAAAAAGGTGGATATGAGTCAGCCAAGTTGCTCGATAAAATGATCCGGAACGGTGTCCATAATTTTTACGATATCATGGTGGAGCCCCTGCAGGTAATCACGCGGCAGTCGACAGATATCTACGCCACGAACGATCACCATATAGCTTCATCTTTAAAGTATATACACCAGAATATCGATAAAAATCTGAACGTAGAAGACGTGGTAAAGCAGGTGCCATTATCGAGAAGGGCACTGGAAAAGCGTTTTCTGGAAATTACAGGGTATCCGGTTTATAAGTATATTTTCAATCTGAGAATCGAAAAATTTACTCAAAAACTGATTGATACGGATATGTCAGTATTTGAAATTGCGCTGGATATGGGCCTGACCGATAGCAAAAACATAGCCCGCCAATTCCGACAGGTAAAAGGCTGCAGCCCCAGCGAATACCGAAACAAGTATGTGAAAGTTAATAACGTTGGATAATTTTCTGTTAACCATTAAGAAATTAAGGATCATTAAGATGCACAGGGTTAGCTACCTAATTTTTCTTAATTCCTTAATGGTTCAAAAAATACTACCAAATAACCACCCTGGCCGAATCGGCCAATACCATCTTACTTCCGGCTCCACAGCCAAAAGCGGCTTGAAACTCTTTTAACTGCGGTAATGCTCCGTTGATTCTATAACGATCCGGCGAGTGAGGATCGGTTTGTACCTGATTACGCTTCGCTTCGTCCGTCGAATTTGCATGCCATACTTGCGCCCATCCAATGAAGAATCGTTGTTGCCAGTTAAATCCATCAATCAAAGCTGGCTCTGGTTTGCCTTCCAGCGATTTTTTCAGTGCGTTATATGCCAACGTCAATCCACCCAGGTCAGCAATGTTTTCACCGATTGTCAAAGCTCCATTGATTTTGAACCCTGGTAATACTTCTATTCCACTAAAATAAGAGATATATCGGTTTGCCAGTTTGTCAAAATTTTCACGGTCGCTCTTAGACCACCAGTTTTTCAGGTTGCCTTCAGCATCAAACTGCGAACCCTGGTCATCAAAGCCGTGGGTGAATTCATGGCCGATTACCGCAATGATACCACCATAATTGATCGCATCATCTGCATTGCTGTTATAGAACGGAGGTTGAAGGATACCTGCAGGAAATACCACCTCATTGTTCAACGGATTGTAATAAGCATTGACCGTTTGGGGCGTCATTCCCCATTCCGACTTGTCTACCGGCTTTCCAATTTTTTCAACAGCTTCCTTATGATCGTAAAGAGAAGCCGAAATCACATTTTCAAACAGCTTGTCGCTGGCAATATCAATCGTCGAATAGTCCTTCCATTTGTCCGGATAACCGATTTTGTAGGTAAAGGCTTTCAATTTCTTATGGGCCATTACTTTTGTCGAATCGCTCATCCAGGTGAGCTTGTCGATGCGTTCGCCATATACCTTTCTGACGTTCTCGATCATTTCAGAGACCTTTTTTTTGTCATCCTCCGTGAAATATTTCTGTGCAAACAGTTTTCCCAAAGGCATGCCCAAAAGACGATCTGTTGAGCGTATAGCCCTTTCAGTTCTTGGTCTCTGTTGTTTTGTTCCATGCATTATGGTACTGAAAAATTTGAAATTTTCCTGGTCAAATTTTTTCGGCAGATATCCAGCAAATGTCGAGAGAGTCTGCCATTTGGAATACATTTTTAACGTTTCCAGCGGAGTCGCTTTGAGGAGCTTGCTAAGGTTTTGCAGATATGCTTTGTTTTGGACGATTAGTGTATCACTTTTGATGTCCTGTTTTTTTGCGAACGCAGCAAGGTCAAAGTCTGGAATCAACTTGACAGCTTCTCCGAAGCCCATTTTATTATAGGTCTTCACAGGGTCGCGAAGCTCTACGTTTGTTAACTGGAGTTTGGCCACCTTCGTTTCAAGATCAAGTATGGTCTTGCCAGCATTTTGATATGGCAATTTTGCCATTGCCATCATCTGATCGATATGTTTAACCAGCTCGGTTCTGACTTTCACAGTACTTGAATCCTGACGCTCGTAGTAGCTTTTTTCTCCGAGACTTAGACCGTCCTGCCCTTCATAAAGTGCATTTGCCTTACTGTTTCTGAGATCAGCATCAACACCAAAACCCAGGAGGGTCGATACCCCGACTTTTTGTAGCTCACCGGTAACCGCGGCATAATCCGCCAGCGTCTTAATCGCATCTATCTTGTCAAAATAAGGCTTCAATGGTTCGAGAGCTCTTTTTTCAATGGTAGCGGTATCCAGAAACGAGCGATAGTAATCGCCGATTTGCTGCCCTTCTGAGCCTTTCGAGAGCTCTTTTTTCGCAGTTATTTCATCGATGATGCTTTTAATTCGAACCTCTTTGTTTTGCTTGTCTAATATTCCGAAAGCTCCCCAATCGCTTTCGGTCGGTGGAATCGGATTTTTCTTTTTCCAGCCGCCGTTTATGTA
Source organism: Dyadobacter sp. HNCC25DJ184 (assembly GCF_056895215.1). Taxonomy (NCBI): domain Bacteria; kingdom Pseudomonadati; phylum Bacteroidota; class Cytophagia; order Cytophagales; family Spirosomataceae; genus Dyadobacter; species Dyadobacter sp. HNCC25DJ184. Next base: position 50,149 of record NZ_JBXHAQ010000015.1, read on the forward strand.
GTTATCGAAATCATCACAGGCCTTGAACGAGGAATCGAGCGACGTGATATCGAATCCCGGAATTTTCTCGCCGGACGATTCTTTTTCTTTTGAACAGGAAACCAAAAGGGTTAAAAATGCAGGGATGAGGTAAATGCCAATCGTTCGTTTCATGGATATTGACTAAGATTTAGTTAAAAAAATAGCCACGCGGTAAGGCGTGGCCGAAATGTTATGATATGCCTCCCATCCAGTTTCTGACCGGTTTCCAGAATACAAGGAGTAATAATCCGAAGCCACCGGCAAACATGGTTACCTGGTTAAACAAGGCAGGCATTTGCTGAACGTTATTTTCGTCGAAGTTACCGGCAAAAAGTCCGGCGATAAGATTGCCTAAAGAAGCTGCAACAAACCATATTCCCATCAACTGGCTAACATACCTTTTCGGAGCAAGTTTGGTATATGTACTTAATCCAACCGGGCTAAGGCATAATTCTCCGATGGTATGGAAGAAATAGGTAAAAGTTAGGAAAAGAGGAGAAGCAAGTTGTCCGGTCACAGCGACTTTTGCCGCCATTTCCATAATAAAGAAACCTACTCCTAATAATATCAGTCCCAATGCAAATTTGATGGGAGTCGGCGGATTGAGTTTTTTGGAAGAAAGGAATATCCAAAGGCTCGCCATCACTGGCGCGAAGATCAATATGAAAGAACCGTTGAAGTTCTGGAACCAGCTAGACGGCATCTCCCAGGTTCCGAAAGTCCGTTGCGTGTGCCTTTCTGCAAATATCTGTAACGAAGATCCAGCCTGCTCGAAGCCGGCCCAGAAAAGAGCCGCGGCTATGAAAAAGACGATCAATACTAAAACTCGTTTTTTCTCAACGGGAGTTAAGCCTCCAGCTGCAAGTATGAACAAAAAGTAGAAAGCAGATACAGTAACGATAATCACACCGGCACCCTGAGCGAGGCCGGTTGCTGTTGTCATATCAAGCGTCCCGGTAAGCTGGAGAATTGCTAAAAATGCAACCAGAAGGGCAACAAGAGCATAGCCCATTTTCTGGTCTCTTCCCGACTTCGCAACAGATTCGGCTGTCACCTCTTTCTGAGCCGGAACATCACCATATCCTTTCAGGTATTTCAGGCTTCCGAATTTGAATACAATTAACCCCAATAACATCCCAACGGCAGCTGCGCCAAAGCCCATATGCCAGTTGATTTTTTGTCCGAGATATCCAACGATGGTAATTCCAAGTACAGAACCCAGGTTGATACCTATATAGAAGATAGAAAAAGCAGCATCTCTGCGGGCCCCGCCTTCGGGATACAATTCCCCAACGATTGAGCTAATGTTTGGTTTTAGCAAACCTGTTCCGATAGCCACGGTAGCCAGCCCTAAAAAAAAGATAGTGGTGCCGGCGGGAAAGGCAAGGATAATATGCCCGAGCATAATAATAATACCGCCATACCAGATCGATTTTTTTTGCCCGAGAATATTATCGGCAATCCAGCCACCCGGTAGTGAAAGCAGGTATACCGACGAAGTGTAAAGTCCGTATATCGCGGCTCCTTCGGAAGCACTTAATCCCATTCCACCTCTGACATTGTCCAGAAGGAAAAGAAGAAGAATAGCCCGCATACCATAATAGCTGAAACGTTCCCACATTTCCGCAAAAAATAGTATGAAAAGCCCGGGAGGGTGTTTTTGGGATATTTGCTCTGACATTGAAAAGGGAAGTGTTAGGATTGAAAATTATTGTTGAGTGAGAATTTAATCACGCAATATATGAATTAAGATGAAATATCGGTTGAATAGCACCAGCGGTCGTTAACAGAAATAAAAAAGCCCTATGAAAAGAAGCATCACAGGGCTTGAAACTTGAAATTATTTTAGGTTGTATCCATTGAGAGGGCTTATTTCCCCTTTCCGTGCCCAGGTTTTCCTGGACGGAATGCAGGTTTTTCCAGTTCCTTATTAAACGATCCGTCGGAGTTGAAAAGCAGTACTTTGGCCTTCCCGTCAATGACAATTTCTACAAAATATTCGCCGTCCGCATTCGTGCCCGCCTGCTTTGTTTCCGCACCAGCATAATTGGTACTGATATAAGTCGTGATTGCCGCTGGTAGCGCAGTGACTTCAACTTTTGTGATTTTCGCTTTTTTGGCGTGACGAGCCAGTTCCTGCTGAAAAGTACCGTCTGCATTGAATAAAAGTCCTTTTGCAGTGCCGTCTGCCAAAGTAATAGCAACAATCACTTGACCATTTGCATCCATGGCTGCATACTGCACGGTTGATCCAGGGTAGGTGGTTGAAATGTAGGTAGAGATTGTCGAAGACAAATCCGCAACTGCTACTTCCGTCAATTTCCCTTTACACTTAGTCGTCGTGACCGAGTCTAGTGTTGCGGAGTACCTTGCCGCCGCAGAGGTTATATCCTCATACGCCGCGGTTTCATCAGTTGGGGTCATACTGGAATCGTTCTGCTGGCAACCAATCAACCATAGCCCGGCGCCGGCCATTAACATCATAATTAACTTTTTCATTCTTCTGACAATTTAGTGGATTTTGTATAGCCTTTAATCCACATTACGCCGACTTTAAAACCACTGTTGCAGAAAAGAATTGTATTTGAGAACTCATCTAAATCAGGTGTGTAGCTTCCACCCGCACCAAATGCAAAAAGCGCCTTAAGCTTTGCTTATGACGCTTTTGAGGTATTTTAAATGATAACATTTGCATCGGAATGACTCAGATCCCAAAGGCTGACAAGTTAATAACCACCACTAGCACCACCACCACCAAAACTGCCGCCTCCGAACCCTCCGAAGCCGCCACCGCCTCCTCCTCCCCAGCCTCCTCCGCCCCAACTTCCGGACGAGCTGCCACGACTTGAGTGCGTAGTATATGGCCAGATGATCGGTCCACCGCCCATATTTCCCCAGCCGCTTCCACCGCCACCACCGCGATTGTTGCGGTTCAGTACAATAATGACAATGAAAACAATGAAAATGATCACAAAAAGTATGATTGGAAAACCGCTACCTCCACGGTCATTTTTATCAGACGGCTCAGCTTTATATTCTCCTTTGGCATAAAGAAACAAGGCGTCGACACCACGGTCAAGACCTCGATAAAACATCCCATTTTTGAAGTCAGGGGTGATTACCTGTGATATGATTCTCTTGGCAATCGCATCTGGTATAGCTCCTTCCATACCGTAACCAGTGCTTATGTTGATTTTCCGATCCGTAGAAGCCCACAGTACTACGATTCCATTATTCTTTCCTTTCTCGCCAACGCCCCAGTCCCTGCCAATTTTTAAAGCATAGTCCTCAATTGGATAATCACCGGTAGTTGGTACAATGACAATCGTAATTTGTGAGGATGTCGAATCACTGTACGCTACCAGTTTTTGTTCCAACTGAGCAATTTCTGTTGCATTTAATTGATTGGCGAAATCATTAACCAAGCGGGGAGGAGTTGGGCGGGCAGGTATATCCTGCGCCATCAAGCCTGCGAGCGTAACGAGAAATAGAAAACAACTAGCGAAGTATTTTTTCATGATAATTTTCATCCAAACGAGATATCGTCCGGGAGTTCGTTGATATCGTCTTCGTTGTAAGGGAAGTGATTTTTTAATTGTATTCCAGCCTCACTTATTCCAGCCCGAAAGCCTTCCACAAACTCACTTTTGGAAAAATACCCTCTCATTAAATCCTTGGTACTGTTCCAGAAATCGTCGGTGACCTTCTCGTGAATGCCCTGGTCGCCCAAGACAGCAAACTTTCGATCTTCATGCGCCAGATAAAAGAGGACACCGTTACGATCTTTGGTTTGGTGCAGATTCAGCAACCCAAACACTTCTTTGGCTCTTTCCATCACATCGTCGGTGCTGCATTTTGCCTCGACATGCACTTTAATTTCGCCTGATGTTTGTTTCTCAGCCTGCTGGATTGCATTGACGATGATCTTCTGCTCCGTTTCGCTAAAAAAAGTTTCTTCAACTGCCATAGTTTCTCAATCTTGGGAAATAGAGAATGCAGGCCGGAATTGACCTGCATTAACGAAAAATATCAGATTAAAACTGTACAGAAGGTGCTTTTTCAGAACCTGCTGTCGCAGTAAAGTAGCCTTTTTGAGCAAACCCGAAAACACCTGCAAACAGATTAGTCGGGAAGGTTCTCACCTCTTGGTTATAGTCTTTTACGACTGTATTGAAGTCGTTACGGGCTACGGTGATTCTGTTTTCTGTCCCTTCCAGCTGCGCCTGAAGGTCAAGGAAGTTTTGGTTCGCTTTCAGATCAGGGTATCTTTCAACAGAAACCAATAGGCGGGAAAGTGCTCCACTCAATTGATCCTGAGCTCCCTGAAACTTGGCAATATTCTCAGGAGTGAGCGCATCCGCGCTGATCGTTGTTTGAGTCGCTTTTGAGCGGGCTTCAATTACGCTGGTCAATGTTGATTTTTCAAAATCTGCTGCGCCTTTTACCGTATTTACAAGATTAGGTATTAAATCGGCCCTGCGTTGGTATTGGCTTTCGACTTTCGCCCATGATTCTTTCACGACTTCGTCTTTGCTTACCAATCCGTTGTATTTACCGCACCCAACGAAACCGAGTATGAGCACAACCGCAATGATGGCAATTAATCCTTTTGACATTTCTTTCTGTATTTAGTTAGTGAATTCGTTTCAAAGCTATCCAAATCTAGTGATATCTATGTGAAATTCTACACAATCGGCAGAGTTTGCGTACAATGCCATGTTTAACTTATATGAAGGGAATTGAGCAGCAAATCACGGAATCAATCAAATCCGACCTGCGCAACACCATTCCATCTTCCCCAACTGATTGCGACGTCGTAGTCGAGCAGCAAGCTTTCAAAATACATGGCACCCCAAACCCAATTGATATCCAGATCATTTACAAGGTAGCGTGCAGCCAGATATCGTTCCTCAAGTTTGATATGCCCTGTTTTCTTCAATTTTTCAATAATGGAATTGATTTCCTCATTTGGGGTATTGCCATCCATCCACAGCTTAAACGTGGCAATATTGTTTTGCCATACCTTTTGAAAACGATGTTGAATGCCACCGGGTTTGAAGAATCGTGGTCCGAAACGAAGCAGGTTAAAGTGAGCATAGTCGCGATAGTGCAGGCTGTCGATGGTTGACTGCTTCTCAGCAGTAGTGTCAGGGAGTTCCAGCAATTTAAAATATACCTGTCGGGGAGATATACATCCCAACGCAAGCCAGGTAGATAAGTTCGAGTCGACTAAGGAGTCGCCGGAAGATATATAGGAGCCGTTTTTTAGTTCTGAAACAATAGTGTCAAGTTCTTTTCGTGCGGCCTCTTCCCCAAAATCAGAAGAAATGGCATAATATTTACGATCGGGAATTTCGTTGGGGTCGATGCCAAGGGCTGGCAGGGTTGGGAGCGGGCCTGCTTCGTATCGATCAGGTGATGATAGAGACCGAATATCGACGAGATTAGTCTTGATAATCCTGATATCCCTGACGGTATTATAATATGTCTGAAAATTGCCGGGAAGCTTGGCGATTGGAAAAGGAAGCGAAGCAATATTGAGCAAAGTATCCATCCAAATCAGCTTGAAATCAATATTGGCTACTTTTAGATGCTTGCTCAGCGAAGATTCAATATAGGTTTCCTTCGGTCCGATTTTCTTGCTTGCGTATATATAGTCAGCCTGAAATTCTTGTGCCATTTCAGCGATGATCGTTTCCGGTTCCCCTATCCTGATCAAGAGTTCGCCACCCTTTTTTCTTATACTTTCCCTTAAAGCACCAACTGCATTTACCAGCATATGTGCTCTTAGAGCGCCCGTTCTGCGAAAACCTAAGCGTGTTTGTTCAAACTGTCTTACGTCGAAAACAAACACCGAAACAACTTCTTGGGAATCTTGATATGCTTGATTAAAAGCTTCGTTTCCTTCCAATCTCAGGTCGTTACGAAACCAGTAAATGATGCGCTTGGCCATTACTTCTTTTACTTATTATGATCTTAAATGAGGTGCAAACATACGAAATATTGTGGCGCACAAATAAAAGAAGCCTGTCAGCGACAATGAACTGACAGGCTTCCAACAGGTTTTAAGCTAGGTTAGTAGCTCAAAATTGTAAATTCTGTACGACGGTTTTTCTGGTGTTCTTCTTCAGTTTTTGCGTTCTCAATGATCAGCTCCCGCTCACCATATCCCTTCGCAATCATTCGGTCAGCTTCTATACCTCTAGAAATCAGGAAATTTACGGCAGACTCCGCCCTGTTCTGGGATAACGTCATATTATATGAGTCAGAAGCCCGTGCATCGGTGTGTGAGCTTAGCTCAATATTCAATGTTGGATTATCCTTCATGATTTGAACCAGTTTCTCAAGTTCAATAGCCGCATCTGGCCTGATATTGTATTTGTTCAAATCGTAGTAAATATTTTCAAGAACAAACGTCTTGTTAAGCTCCAGTTTATCCAGCTTGATATTGACAGTAAAAGTGGTATCTGTTGAAAGCTTGGTCAGGAATATTGGAGGAACGCTTTTACCTACCATTGTAAATGGTTGACGAATGCTGATATATCCTTTTCGGGTAACGAATAAAATGTAAGATTGACCTTCTTCCACAGTTTGTTTGCCAAAGTATCCTTTTTTATCAGTAACAAGGTTTGTAATTTCCGTTTCAGAAGTATCTGGAAGAACGTGAACAACTGCTGAATCTAAAGGTATCTCCGGTGTAACGTTTTCCGTAACTGTTCCGGCCAGGAAGTATCGGATCACTTTTGGCTTTCCGTCAATATACTTCGGGTTGTTCGGATTTAAAGGATCGTTTGGATCGGTATGTTTCGCAACGGTCGTGGTGTCTTCTTCAACCGGCAATGTGAAGTAATAGATGTCATCATCACCCTTGCCACCCTGGCGATTGGAAGAGAAAAAGCCGTTTTGGCCTTCTTCATAAAAAATAAGCCCGAAATCATCCTGAGGACTGTTGAAAGGTAGTCCAAGATTTTCGATACTAATAACGCCTTGCGAACGAGTTGCAACAAAAAGATCCAGCTTGCCTAATCCAGGATGGCCGTCTGATGAAAAATACAATTTCCCGTTTGAAGCAACATATGGAAACATATCGTCGCCGGCGGTATTGATATCCTTACCCATATTCACCGGTTTGCTGAAACGGCCGGAGGCGTCGATATTGGTTCGGTACAAATCGATCCCACCAACTCCGCCTGCACGGTTGGATGCGAAGTATAATGTTTTTCCATCACGAGAATATGCAGGAGACCCGTCCCAGGATAACGAATCATTGATAGGGAGAATCGCCGGTGGTGTCCATTGCCCGTTAATATTCTTGCTAATATATAAGTCGACATCGGCAGCACCGTTCTTCTTTCCGGTATTTCCGCGCGCGAAAATCAGGCTTTTGCCGTCAGGCGAAAATGTGGGTGAACCTTCGTTAGCGTCTTCTGCGAAAATGTCATTATTGAAAAGTATTGGAGTTCCCTGTGTCGCGGAAGGATCTTCGGCCAATGGAAGCTTGTAAAGTCCTAGCATGGCCTGCCCGTTATTTTTATATACTTTCTCCTTTTTGGAGGCAGAAAAGACAAGTTCTTTACCTGTTACGGCCGGAGAGAATTCAGCACCGGCTGTGTTGAAACCAAGATCTTTGATTTGAACGTCCATTTTAGGCGCTTTCAGGCGATCGGTAATTTTCAATATTTCTATTTCGCGTAACGCTCTTTCCTGTAGGTTTTTTGGAGCAGTCTCAGACTTGGCGAATGCTGAAAATTGAGTAGCGGCTTCGGCATATTGGCCGTCACTTTTCAAGGCATATGCATATTGAAATTGCGCCTGAGGATCGGTAACACCTTCCTCTAGTGCTTTTTTATAAAATGGAAGTGCTTCTTTAAATCGGTTAGATAGTCGATACGATTCGGCAATGTAATAGCTGGTTTTAGTCGGTTCATAATTGGCTTCTGCCGCCTTTTCAAAACCTTTGATGGCTAGATCGTACTCACCATTATCATATTTTTTTACACCGTCTTTATAGGCCTGCATGGCTGAGTTGCATCCATAAAGTAAAGCGGAAAAGGCCAGAAAGTAAAGGAATAGGGTAAAGTTACTTCGCAATATTCTCATAATTTGAAAGTATATGATCTAAGGACGCTTGATGTACCGGATGGGTTTGAAATTCAACACTAATAAACAACGATTATTAATAAAATTTCTGGATGTGAGTTACAAATTATTTTTGAAGCTAACAAAGTCGCGAGGATTTGCATTGACAAAGTGTGAAAAACAGATCGTGGTTTAATGCCCTTTTTGCTGATCCCGGCATGTCTTTCCTTTATTTAACGAAAAATAATGAACTAACATTTTGTAAATCAATACTACTATGCTAATTTTGCAGTCCGATTTTTCGGGAAAACTGTTTGTAAAACAATCGACTGGTTAGCTAACCAAGTCAAAATCAATTTGTTAAATGCCAACTATTTCACAATTAGTACGTAAAGGTAGAGAGACCATTACATGGAAATCAAAGTCACCGGCTTTGGATTCCTGCCCTCAGCGTAGGGGCGTGTGTACTCGTGTGTACACCACAACGCCAAAAAAACCGAACTCAGCACTTCGTAAAGTAGCGCGTGTTCGTCTTTCCAACAACAAGGAAGTAAATGCTTACATCCCTGGAGAAGGGCACAACTTGCAAGAGCACTCGATCGTGTTGATCCGTGGTGGTCGTGTGAAAGATTTGCCAGGTGTTCGTTACCACATCATCCGTGGTGCATTGGATACAGCAGGTGTTAACGGACGTAAACAACGTCGTTCTAAATATGGCGCTAAGCGTCCTAAGCCAGGACAAGCTCCGGCAGCACCAGTAAAAGGTAAGAAAAAATAATAAAGTAACTCTCTCTGCTTTTATTAAATTGTAAGTCTAATAAAAGGGAAGTAATCTCGGAGAACTCCGGGGTGAATAAGTTGCAAAACGAAACCTCGTTAAAACTAAGTATCAAAAATGAGAAAGTCCAAACCAAAGAAAAGATATATCCTGCCTGATCCAAAGTTCAGGGATGTACAGGTTACTAAATTTGTTAACAACCTGATGCTTGCAGGTAAGAAAAGCATCGCATTTACTATTTTCTACGACGCGTTGGAGTTGGTTGAGAAAAAAACCAGCGAAAGCGGTCTTGAAACTTGGAAGAAAGCACTTATCAACGTAACTCCTTCCGTAGAGGTTAAGAGCCGTCGTGTTGGTGGAGCTACTTTCCAGGTTCCTACTGAAGTTCGTCCGGAGCGTAAGCAATCACTAGGTATGAAATGGTTGATCAGCTATGCACGTAAGCGCGGTGAAAAAACGATGATGGATCGTTTGGCTGGCGAAATTATCGCTGCTGCTAAAGGTGAAGGTGCTGCTGTGAAGAAAAAGGATGACACGCACCGTATGGCGGATGCGAACAAAGCATTCTCGCACTTCAGATTCTAGTAGAAATTTAGAATACTATATAAAATCGGATACTGCACTTGTGTGGTATCCGATTTTTTTGCGCTAAGAGTAAAATATTCCGAAGTGGTTTTGTCTACATAATTGTAGATCAAGTGGTTGATTTTTTTGTGATCTGCCCAAAATCCTAAAAAAATAAATCTCGCGCCATTGTTTTTATAGTCAACATTTTATACTTTTGCGCTCTGAATTTTTGGAAACATTGGAATGTCCAATCTCTGCAGATTCATATTTGCTCTAAGCATTGCACATCGAATATAAAATAACACATCACCATTTGTCATGGCACGTGATCTAAGATTAACAAGAAACATTGGTATTGCTGCGCACATTGATGCCGGTAAAACAACTACTACAGAGCGTATTCTGTATTATGCAGGGGTTAGCCACAAAATTGGAGAAGTACACGACGGTGCTGCTACAATGGACTGGATGGAGCAGGAGCAGGAGCGTGGTATTACCATTACATCTGCAGCAACAACTGTTGGTTGGAAATATCGTGACGAGAACTACCATATTAACATTATCGATACACCGGGTCACGTTGACTTTACCGTTGAGGTAAACCGTTCCCTTCGTGTACTGGATGGTTTGGTGTTCCTTTTCAGTGCTGTTGACGGTGTTGAGCCTCAGTCAGAAACAAACTGGCGTTTGGCTAACAATTATAATGTAGCACGTATTGGTTTCGTAAATAAAATGGACCGTTCTGGTGCAGACTTTCTGAAAGTTTGTACTCAGGTGAAAGAAATGTTGGGCAGCTACGCTGTACCTCTTCAATTGCCGATCGGTGCTGAAGATACTTTCCGCGGTGTTGTTGACTTGGTTAACTTCCGTGGAATCGAATGGAATGAGGCTGATAAAGGTATGACCTTTACTGAGGTGCCTATTCCTGACGATATGCTTGAAGAAGCAACAGAATGGAGAGAGAAATTGCTTGAAGCAGTTGCTGAATTCGATGATTCTTTGATGGAAAAGTATTTCGAAGATCCTAACTCAATCTCAGAGGATGAAATTCTTGCTGCATTGCGCGCTGCAACTATCAGCATGAAGATCGTTCCTATGGTTTGCGGTTCTTCATTCAAAAACAAAGGTGTTCAGACCATGTTGGATTACGTGATGGCTATCTTGCCTTCACCTCTTGACCGTGAAAGCATTATCGGAACAGATCCTCGTACTGGTAACGAAATTAGCCGTCAACCCTCCGAGAAAGATCCTTTCTGTGCACTTGCATTTAAAATCGCAACTGACCCTTATGTAGGACGTCTTTGCTTTATCAGATCTTACTCTGGTGTATTGGATTCTGGTTCTTATGTATTGAACAACCGTTCAGGAAACAAAGAGCGTATTTCCCGTATTTTCCAAATGCACGCTAACAAGCAAAATCAAATTGATAAGCTTGAGGCAGGTGATATTGGAGCGGTAGTAGGTTTCAAAGATATTAAGACTGGTGATACACTTTCTGACGAAAAATCACCAATCGTATTGGAATCAATGGTATTCCCTGAGCCGGTAATTGGTTATGCAATCGAACCTAAGAAGGCTGCAGATAGCGATAACTTCTCTAAGGCTATTACCAAGTTGATCGAAGAAGATCCGACTCTTCAAGTTGAAAGTAACGAAGAGACTGGTCAGACGATCATCAAAGGTATGGGTGAGCTTCACCTTGAAATCATCATTGACCGTATGCGTCGTGAGTTCAAAGTGGAAGTAAACCAGGGAGCTCCTCAGGTGGCTTATAAAGAGATTCTTACTAAGAACTATGAGCACCGCGAGGTATATAAGAAACAAACGGGTGGTCGTGGTAAATTCGCCGATATCGTATTCGAAATCGGACCACGTGATGACAACGAAGAAGGAAAAGAACCAAAAACTGGTCTTCAATTTGTGAACGAAGTTGTGGGTGGTGCTATTCCTCGTGAATTTATCGCTCCGGTTCAAAAAGGATTTGAGGCTTCTATGTCGAACGGTGCTTTGGCAGGATATCCTTTGGATTCGATGAAAGTGCGTTTGTTCCACGGATCATTCCACGATGTCGATTCAGATTCTCTATCTTTTGAATTGGCTGCTAAATTAGGTTTCAAAGAGTCGGCTCGCCATGCGGGTTCAAAATTGATGGAACCAATTATGCACGTTGAAGTTCTTACTCCTGATGAGTACACTGGACCTATCACAGGTGACTTGAACCGTCGTCGTGGTATCATGAGAGGTATGGACACACGTAATGGTGCACAGGTTATCAAGTGTGATGTTCCTTTGTCTGAGCTTTTCGGATATGTTACTGACCTTCGTACTATGTCATCAGGACGCGCAACAGCATCGTTGACTTTCGCTTACTACGAGATCGTTCCTAACAACATCGCGGAAACGGTAATCGAAAAGGCAAAAGGATTGGTTAAAGCGTAAATGAATTGATCGGTTATCGTGTCAAAACGGTGACCGATCATTTTTATATAGAAGCCAGTGAAGTAAATGGTTCTTTCACTGGTGGGTTGCCGAAGCGATTTCTGGCAAGTTTTTCAGAACCACAATAAAAAAAGATCATGAATCAAAAAATCCGTATCAAACTTCGGTCATTTGACCACAATCTGGTTGACAAGTCAGCTGAAAAGATTGTAAAGGCAGTTAAGGCTACAGGAGCGGTCGTGAGTGGCCCAATTCCATTGCCAACTAAAAAGGAAAAGTTCACAGTTTTGCGTTCTCCGCACGTTAACAAAAAATCTCGTGAGCAATTTCAACTTTGTACTTACAAACGTTTGGTAGATATCTTCTCTACAAGTGCAAAGACGGTTGACGCGCTAATGAAACTTGAATTGCCAAGTGGCGTTGATGTTGAGATTAAAGTATAGTGATTATAACAGGTTTTGGTCCTGTTAAAGAGTAACTGATCGATCCGTCGATCGCCGACATAATTTGGATGAAGGTCCTGTATTGGAAACCACATCTGAGCTCAAACCAGAAAACTGAAAGTAGATCAAATCGAAATTCAGAATGATGGTTACAAACTGAGGTCAGATGTATAAACATCTGACCTTTTTTGCTGATTATCAAGGATAAATAGGAAATGCTGCTTGGATACATGAAATTGATTTTCTACCTTTGCAGTCCGTTTTAAAGAATAAGGGTTTTACCTGCTAAATTTAAATTAATTTACATGTCTGGTTTAATTGGTAAAAAAATCGGAATGACTAGTTTGTACAATGCTGACGGGCAGGCTCTGGCATGTACTGTAATTCAAGCTGGTCCTTGTGTTGTTACACAAGTTAGGTCCGAAGAGAAGGATGGCTATAAAGCTATCCAGTTAGGTTTTGGAGAGAAAAAAGAGAAAAACTCGACCCAGCCTATGATTGGCCATTTCAAAAAGGCGAGCACAACTCCCAAACAAAAGGTAGTTGAGTTCAAAGAATTTGAAGTGGAGCATGAACTTGGAACGTCACTTTCAGTTCAGGATATTTTCCAAGAGGGAGATTATGTTGATGTGGTTGGTTCTGCAAAAGGTCGTGGTTTTCAAGGTGTTGTAAAACGCCATGGTTTCGCCGGTGTCGGTGGCCAGACCCACGGTCAGCACAACCGTGCTCGTCACCCAGGTTCGATTGGAGCTTGTTCCTTCCCATCTCGTGTATTTAAAGGTATTCGTATGGGTGGACGCATGGGTAATAACCGCGTAAAGATTCAGAATTTGCGTATTCTGAAATTGATACCTGAGCAAAACTTGCTAGTAGTAAGTGGTTCAGTACCGGGAGCAAAGAATTCATTTCTAATCATTGAGAAATAGTACCGATGGAACTATCCGTATTTAATATAAAGGGAGAAGATACCGGCAAGAAGGTAACAGTGTCAGAAGAAATTTTTGGCATCGAACCTAACACGCATGCGATCTATCTCGATGTGAAACTGTACTTGGCCAATCAGCGTCAGGGTACGCACAAATCGAAAGAACGTGCTGAGATCAATCACTCAACACGTAAGATTAAAAAACAAAAAGGAACTGGTGGAGCTCGTGCTGGTAGCATTAAGTCTCCTGTGTTCGTAGGTGGAGGTAGAATATTCGGACCAAGACCACGTGACTACGGTTTTAAAATTAATAAGAAAGTAAAAGTGTTGGCTCGTATTTCAGCACTGTCTGTAAAAGCTAAGTCTGACGCAATCTCGATTTTGGAATCATTCACTTTCGATGCGCCGAAAACTAAGTCTTATCTTAATGTATTGAGTTCACTTTCATTGTCGAACAAAAAGACATTATTGATTCTGCCAGCTGTTGACAGCAATGTTTATCTGTCCAGTCGTAACATCCCTAAAACAAAGGTAACTACGGTTGATTCAGTTAATACTTACGACCTGATGAATGCGGATCGTCTTTTGATAAGTGAATCTGCTCTGTCTATTTTGGAAACCCAATTGAACAAATAATCATGAGTGTACTGAAACGTCCGATCATAACCGAAAAGGTAACGGCTCAGGGTGGTCAAGGTAAATATGCCTTCGAAGTTTCCCTTACTGCAAATAAGGTTGAAATTAAGAAAGCTATTGAAAAACTGTTCGGGGTAACCGTAGAAAGCGTTCACACAATGCGCAGCATTGGTAAAAGCAAATCCCGCACTTCGGGAGGTAAATTTGTAAGTGGAAAAACATCAACTATCAAGAAGGCTATCGTAACAGTAGCGGAAGGCGAGATCATCGATATCTACGGTGAAGCATAAAATAGTTGATTGATTCAAATCTTTGACGAGTTAATAGCAAATGGCAGTTAAAAAATTAAAACCGACAAGTGCTGGTCAGCGTTTCCGCTCGGCTCCTGCTTTTGAGGAGATAACAGCGGCGAAACCTGAAAAGAGTCTTCTGGAAACCATCAAGAGAACTGGTGGTCGTAATAGCCAGGGACATCGTACCATGCGCCATATTGGTGGAGGACATAAAAGAAGATATCGTGTAATTGATTTCAAAAGAAATCGTTTCGATGCACCCGCCACCGTTCTTACAATAGAATACGATCCGAACCGTTCAGCTCGCATTGCGCTGGTACAGTATGAGGATGAAGAAAAAAGATACATCATTGCGCCAAACGCATTGAAAGTAGGACAGGTTATCGTTTCAGGTGCTACTGTTGCACCGGAAGTTGGAAACGCTCTTCCGCTTGGTTCTATGCCGATTGGTACAATTGTACATAATATTGAGCTTACACCTGGTAAAGGTGGTCAGTTTGCGAGAAGTGCTGGTGCCTATGCACAGTTAGTTGCTCGTGAAGGTAAGTATGCGGTTCTTAAAATGCCTTCTGGCGAGATGAGAATGATCCTTTCTACCTGTATCGCTACAGTTGGAACAGTATCCAATTCAAGTCACATGAACGTATCACTTGGAAAGGCAGGTCGTAAACGCTGGTTAGGACGTCGTCCCCGCGTTCGTGGTGTTGCTATGAACCCAGTGGATCACCCTATGGGTGGTGGTGAGGGCCGGTCATCCGGTGGTCAGCCTCGTTCAAGAAATGGCCAGTTTGCAAAAGGTCTTAAGACTCGTGACCGCAACAAGCATTCTGAGAAATTGATTATCAGCCGTCGTAAAAAATAATAAGGAAACATGGCACGCTCATTAAAAAAAGGACCTTATATCGATTTTCGTCTTGAGATTAAAGTAGAAGCAATGAATAACGCTTCACGGAAGTCAGTAATCAAGACATGGTCACGCCGCTCAATGATTTCTCCGGATTTCATAGGGCACACTTTCGCAGTTCACAATGGTAACAAGTTTATACCAGTGTATGTAACTGAAAACATGGTTGGTCACAAGCTTGGTGAATTTTCACCTACTCGTAACTTCCGTGGACACACGGCGAAAAAAGATAAAGGAAGAAAATAATTAGTCGACGATAGCTGGTTTATATCAAAGTAAACGAGCCTATATCTGAAAGAACATGGAAGCAAGAGCTATATTAAGAAATGTGCCTACTTCTCCTCGCAAGATGAGACTAGTAGCCGACATGATTCGCGGACAAAAGGTCAGCAAAGCGTTGGCGCTATTAAAATTTCAGCCAAGAGCTTCTTCACCTGTTTTGCACAAAGTTTTACTTTCAGCTGTTGCCAACTGGCAGCAATTGAATGAGGACGCGAAACTTGAAGATGCGGATCTAGTTGTAAAAACCGTATTTATTGACGGTGGACGTATGTTGAAGCGTTTGCGCCCTGCGCCCCAAGGACGGGCTCACAGAATCCGTAAGCGTAGCAATCATATCACAATCGTGATAGATGACGAAGCGGCAGCAAGCGCAGTAAATACAGTAATCACCGAATCATAAGTAAAACGATCTATATCGAATGGGACAAAAGGTTAATCCTATAGGTCTGAGACTAGGAATTGTTAGAGGATGGGAGTCTAGCTGGTACGGAGGAAAGGACTTCTCTGACAAATTAGTTGAAGACGAAAAAATCCGTAACTACATTAAGGCACGTATCCCTAAGGGATCTATCTCTAAGGTAGTTATTGAACGTACATTGAAGCGCATTACTTTGACTATTCACACTGCTCGTCCGGGTATTGTGATAGGTAAAGGTGGTAGCGAGGTAGATAAAATCAAAGAAGAGCTTAAAAAGATCACAGGTAAAGACGTACAGATCAACATTTATGAGATCAAACGTCCTGAGATCGATGCGAAATTGGTAGGCGAAGCAATCGCTCAGCAACTTCAGGCTCGTATTTCTTACCGTCGTGCAATGAAGCAAGCAATTGCATCTGCAATGCGTGTAGGAACGCAAGGAATCAAAGTTCGTCTTGGTGGTCGTTTGGGAGGTGCTGAAATGGCACGTACTGAAGAATACAAAGAAGGAAGAATTCCTCTACATACTTTGAGAGCAGATATTGATTATGCAATATCAGAAGCACAAACTATCTATGGTAAAATAGGTATCAAAGTGTGGATCTTCAAAGGCGAATTGTATGGCAAGCGTGATTTGACTCCAAGCGCAGCAACAGCAGCATCTGAAAGAAATGACAGAGCATCTGACAGAGGCGGAAACGACCGCGGCGGAAGAGGTGGAGATAGAAGAGGTGGACGTGGAAACGATCGCCCAGAGGGAGCAGGCGGAGCCGGTGATGCTGATCGTCGCAAGAGAAATAAAAATAAGAAGAAGTAATCAGACATTTCCCGGTTTTATAAATCGGTTCAAATAGATTAGAATCATGTTACAGCCGAAAAGAACAAAATTTCGCAAGCAGCAAAAGAACAAGGGTTCAGAAAAAGGTCTAGCCACTCGTGGGCATGAGATCGCTTTCGGATCTTTTGCGATCAAGTCGCTTGAACCAGGCTGGCTAACAGCACGTCAGATCGAAGCAGCGCGTATTTCAGTTACGCGGGCTATGAAACGTGAAGGCCAGGTGTGGATTCGTGTTTTCCCTGATAAACCTATTACGAAGAAGCCTGCAGAGGTTCGTATGGGTAAAGGGAAAGGTGCTCCTGAGTATTGGGTGGCTCCTGTTAAACCAGGGACAATCATTTTCGAAGCAACCGGTGTTGCGCTTGAAACTGCCAATGAGGCATTGCGTTTGGCTGCACAAAAGTTGCCAATTAAAACAAAGTTTGTGGTTCGTCGGGATTACCAGGAATAGACTAACCCCGAACGAAATCAAACCGCTAATAATTAAAAGCAATGACTAGTAAAGAAATAAAAAGTCTGTCGCAGGATCAGCTCAAAGAGCAGATAGCGCAGGAGAGAGAGCGCTTACTACGGTTGAAATTTGCTCACGCTATTTCTCCAATCGAAAACCCTTTGCGTATTCGCGCTTCACGTAAGGAAATTGCAAGGCTCTTAACCGAGCAGTCGGCTAAAGGTAACCAGCAGTAAACCATTTTTAGAAATTATGGAAGCAACAGAAAGAAATTTACGCAAAGAAAGAGTTGGAAAGGTAGTAAGCAACAAGATGGACAAGTCTTGTGTCATTACCGTAGAACGTAAAGTTAAGCATGAGAAATATGGTAAGTTTATGACTAAAACTACCAAATTGATGGTGCATGACGAAACTAACCAGGTAGGTATCGGTGATACTATCAAGGTTATGGAAACCCGTCCGCTTAGTAAGAATAAGCGTTGGAGATTAGTAGAAATCCTTGAAAAAGCTAAGTAACTATGGTACAGCAAGAATCAAGACTGTCGGTAGCAGATAACAGTGGAGCGAAGGAAGTACTCGTAATTCGGGTACTTGGCGGAACTGGCAAACGCTATGCCTCAGTAGGCGACAAAATCGTCGTAACAGTAAAGTCGGCTCTGTCTTCGAGCAGTATGAAAAAAGGAACAGTGTCAAAAGCTGTTGTTGTACGGACTAAAAAGGAAGTACGCCGCAAAGACGGTACTTATATACGTTTTGAAGATAATGCTGCTGTTTTGTTGAACAACAACGATGAGCCACGGGGTTCACGTATCTTCGGACCCGTTGCACGGGAATTGCGTGAGAAACAATTCATGAAGATCGTTTCTCTGGCACCGGAAGTGTTGTAAGAAATCAGTCAATTAAGTATTTCTTTAAACCGAATTAAGAGAAGATCTCAAATGGAAAGTAAAAATAAAAAAGCAACTAAGCTTCACGTTCGTAGCGGAGATACCGTAAAGGTTATCTCAGGAAACGCCAAAGGTGAAACAGGCAAGGTGAAAACTATCCTTGTTGATAAACTTAGAGCTACTGTTGAAGGCGTTAACATGATCACTAAACATGTTAAACCTAATGCTCAAAACCCACAAGGGAGCATTGAAAAGCGTGAAGGAAGCATCCATATCAGTAATTTGAAGGTTATCGATCCTAAAACAGGCGAGCCAACAAGAACGGGACGCAAGCTTAACGATAAAGGCAAACTTCAGCGTTTCGCTAAGAAATCAGGAAGTTTCCTTTAATACTAAGGTAAGTAAATTATTATAGATAGGTGGGTCGGTAATCCACAATAATCAATTGAAAACAATGGCAAAGCCAAGATTGAAAGAAAAGTATGAGGGTGAGGTTGTGGCACAATTGAAAGAGAAATTTCAGTTCAGCTCGATCATGCAGGTTCCTCGTCTTCAAAAAATAGTAATAAACAAAGGTATCGGCGCTGCAGTAGCAGACAAGAAATTGGTTGATACAGGAGTTGAAGAACTAGGTCTGATCACAGGTCAGAAAGCAATAGCAACAATCTCGAAGAAAGCTGTTTCTAACTTCAAACTTCGTGAGAACATGCCGATCGGCGCGAAAGTAACACTTCGTGGAGATCGTATGTATGAGTTCCTTGATCGCCTTACTGCAATTGCGATGCCTCGTGTACGTGACTTCAAAGGTATCAGCGACAAAGGATTTGATGGACGCGGAAACTATACGTTCGGTGTTAAGGAGCAAATTATTTTCCCTGAGATCAGTATCGAGAAGGTAAATAAAATTACAGGAATGGACATCACATTCGTTACTTCGACTAATTCAGATGAAGAAGGTTACGAATTGTTGAAAGCTCTTGGAATGCCTTTCACAAACGCGAATAAACAAGGATAATTCTTAAATATTAAGATATTTACCGAAATGGCAAAAGAATCAGTAAAAGCACGGGACAGAAAAAAAGAGGCACTCGTTGCAAGGTATGCTGAAAAGCGTAAGAAGTTGAAAGAAGCAGGTGACTGGGTTGGTTTGGATAAATTACCCAGAAATTCTTCACCAGTAAGATTGCACAATCGTTGCAAAATTACAGGAAGACCAAGGGGTTATATGAGAAAATTTGGAATATCAAGAGTTTTGTTCAGAGAAATGGCCTCCGATGGCAAGATCCCTGGAGTAACAAAATCTAGTTGGTAAGAATATTTTCAATTCTGATTTCAATTACTTAACTTTGCACTCCCTTTTGAGGGGAGTGTCTTAAATAAGAATAAAAATGTTAACGGATCCAATAGCAGATTATCTAACCAGACTCAGAAATGCTATCAAAGCAAAACATAGAGTTGTAGAGATACCTGCGTCCAACATAAAGAAAGAAATAACGAAAGTGCTTTTTGATAAAGGGTACATTCAGAGTTATAAATTTGATGAAACCGGTCCTCAGGGTACAATTAAAATAGCCTTGAAGTATAATCCTGTTACTAAACAATCAGCGATCGTTAAGTTGCAGAGAGTGAGTAAGCCAGGTCTTCGTAAGTATGCGGGTTCATCTACACTTCCACGTGTGTTGGGAGGTTTGGGAACTGTAATTATCTCAACATCGAAAGGTGTAATGACAGATAAGGAAGCCAAGACGCTCAATGTAGGTGGTGAAGTGTTATGTTTCGTGTATTAATATTTTAAAGTATTCCAGGAAATGTCACGGATAGGAAATAAAGTAATTGTTTTACCGGCAGGTATATCAGTAAATGTTGCTGATAATAACTTGGTGTCGGTAAAGGGACCGAAGGGAACGTTGACGCAGGCCGTTGATTCAGATATCACTATTGAGGTTGAAGGAAGCAATATAACTGTTAAACGTCCTACTGAACAGAAGCGTCATAAGGCACTTCACGGTTTGTACCGCTCATTGATCAACAACATGGTGATCGGTGTAGGTGAAGGATACAAGAAGGAGTTGGAAATTATAGGTGTTGGTTACAAAGCAAGTTCTGCCAATAATGTATTGGAATTGCAACTTGGTTATTCTCACAACATCTTTATGGCAATCCCTGAAGAAATCAAGGTTACGACGACTTCTGAAAAGGGTCAGAATCCTAAAGTGATTTTGGAAGGAATTGATAAAGAATTGATAGGTTCCGTTGCTGCTAAGATTAAATCACTTCGTAAAGTTGAGCCTTACAAAGGTAAAGGTATTCGTTTTGTGGGTGAGATTGTACGCCGCAAAGCTGGTAAATCAGCTAAGAAATAAGCGTAGCCACGGAGTTATTGTATAAACAAAGTTTAGATAAAAAATAAAATGGCTACGTCAAAAGTAGATAGAAGACAACGCTTAAAGCTTCACATTCGTAAGAAAGTGAAAGGAAGTGCAGAGCGTCCTAGATTGTCAGTGTTTAGATCAAATACTTCGATCTATGCACAAATCATAGATGATATTAAAGGAATTACCTTAGTAAGTGCTTCATCTCACGAATTGGGAGCGAAGAAAGAAAACAGCAATGTTGCAGCTGCTGCTGAGGTAGGAAAGAAGATTGCTGTTAAGGCACAGGAAGCAGGTATCTCTGCGGTTGTTTTTGACCGTAACGGATATTTGTACCACGGTAAAGTTAAAGCATTGGCCGACGGAGCTCGCGAGGGTGGCCTGAAATTCTAAGATAACGAAGACTATGTCTACAAATACAAGACCTTCAAAGGTTAACGAATCAGAACTGAAAGAACGCGTAGTAGCGATCAATCGTGTAGCAAAAGTTGTAAAGGGTGGTCGTCGTTTTAGCTTTTCAGCCATTGTTGTGGTTGGAGACGGTCATGGTGTAGTTGGATACGGACTTGGTAAGGCCAATGAAGTAACTGACGCCATTGCAAAGGGAATTGACGACGCTAAGAAGAACCTTATTCAGGTTCCAATGCTGAAGCATACTGTTCCTCACGAAATGGAAGGTAAATTCAGCGGTGGTTTCGTCTTGATCAAACCGGCAGCTCCTGGTACAGGTGTTCTTGCAGGCGGTCCAATGAGAGCGGTACTTGAAAGCGCAGGGATTAAGGATGTATTGGCGAAATCCAAAGGATCTTCAAATCCTCACAACGTTATCAAGGCTACTATTGATGCGCTTTTGAAAATGAGAGCTCCTCATCAGGTTGCTTTCCAGCGTGGTGTTAAATTAGAGAAAGTATTCAATGGGTAATCCGTAAGGATACCATTATCTGATAGGAATTATGTCAAAAGTACGTATTACGCAGGTTAAGAGTGCAATCGACCGTCCTGAAAGACAAAAGCTTACTATTAAAGCTTTAGGGTTGGGGAAACTAAACCGTTCGGTTGAAAAGGAAAATAGCGACGCTATTGCGGGGATGATCCGTAAGGTTAGCCATTTGGTTAAAGTTGAAGAAATTTAATAGATACTAATAGTATGAATCTTAGTTCATTAAAACCGGCAGCTGGATCTGTTAAAGTTGGGAAACGCGTTGGTCGTGGCCAAGGATCTGGAAAGGGAGGAACTTCGGCACGTGGTCACAAAGGTGCTCAGTCTCGCTCCGGTTACAGCAGAAAGTTACACTTTGAAGGTGGTCAGATGCCGCTTCAAAGACGTTTGCCTAAGTTCGGATTTAACAATATCAACCGTGTTGAATACAAAGCGTTGAATCTGGATGCAATTCAAAACTTGGCACAGAAAATTAACGCTACTGTAATCACAGTAGATCTGATTCGTGAAAACGGATTGGCAGCTAAAAAGGATCTTGTAAAGATTCTTGGACGCGGAGAATTTACTATGTCAATCGAGGTGCAAGCTCACGGTTTCTCAGGAACTGCGGTTGAATCCATTGAAAAGGCAGGAGGTAAAGCGGTTACCGTATAGTAAAGCTTTTTTAAGATTTGAGGATAGGCAGCAAATTGTAAGCCCAGAGCATGAAACGATTTATTGAGACGATAAAACACATATTTGCGATTGAGGAGTTGAGAACACGTATTCTCAACACTCTTTTGTTTATAACAATCTTCCGTTTAGGGTCTTATGTAGCATTACCCGGAGTAGAACCAGATCAATTGAATGTTTCTACCCAAGGGTTATTAGGTTTGCTGGATACGTTCTTAGGTGGTGCCTTTAGTAAGGCATCTATTTTTGCGTTAGGCATCATGCCTTACATCTCGGCCTCGATTGCTATTCAGCTGTTAACTATGGCATTGCCATATTTTCAGAAAATGCAGAAGGAAGGCGAGTCAGGAAGGAAGAAGCTTAACCAAATCACAAGAGTATTGACAATTGTTGTAACTCTTGTTCAGGGAACAGCATATTTGAATACAACCGTGCCTGACGAAGCTTTGCTAGTTAGCAGAAGCATGTTTACCATATCTTCTGTTTTTGTTTTAACTGCAGGAACAATGTTCTGTATGTGGTTAGGAGAAAGAATTACTGATAAGGGCGTAGGAAATGGAATTTCAATGCTGATTATGATCGGTATTGTATCACGTTTTCCAGGAGCGATTTATAAGGAGTTCGTTTCAAGAGGTAGCGGATCAATCCTGCTTACTGTGTTGGAAATGGTAGCTCTTTATTTTGTGATAATGGGTGCTGTAATGTTAACGCAGGCAGTTAGAAAGATACCTATCCAATATGCGAAGCAAGTTGTTGGTAACAGGGTAATGGGTGGACAGAGACAGTATTTGCCTTTAAAGATGAATGCTGCTGGTGTTATGCCGATTATCTTTGCTCAGGCTTTGATGTTTATCCCTTCTTTGGGTGCGTCGTACTTTGCTGAAAAGAGCGATTTTGCAAGTAACGTTGCTACCATATTCGCGAATTTTACTACGTGGCAGTATAACCTTCTGTTCGCTGTTTTGATCATTATTTTTACATTCTTCTATACCGCTATTTCAGTAAATCCGCAACAAATCGCAGATGATATGAAACGTGGCGGAGGGTTTATCCCAGGAGTAAAGCCAGGTCAGCAGACCTCGGAATATATCAGTTCAGTATTGGACAGAATTACATTCCCAGGAGCAATCATGCTGGCGATTGTGGCAACTCTTCCAGCATTCGCAAGTTTGTTGGGAATATCTAATGACTTCGCACATTTCTTTGGTGGAACCTCGCTTCTGATCATGGTCGGTGTAGTATTGGATACCTTACAGCAAGTAGAGAGTTATCTTTTGATGCGCCGTTATGAAGGACTGATGAAGTCTGGACGGGTAACTGGCCGCACTGAAAGTGTTGCAATCTGATCCGAAGAATGATATACCTCAAAACCGACAGTGAGATTGATCTGATTAAGCAGAGTGCCCAGGTTCTGGGAAAAGCACATGCTGAGGTAGCCAGATGGATTAAACCTGGGATTTCAACAGTTCAATTGGATAAGGTAGCTGAAGAGTATATAAAGGATTCTGGTGGTACACCATCATTCAAAGGTTACAACGGTTTTCCAGCTTCGCTTTGTATTTCAGTTAACGAAGTGGTGGTACATGGAATACCAGGAAAATATGAGTTGAAGGATGGAGATATAGTCTCAATCGACTGCGGAGTTAAATTGAGCGGCTATCATAGCGACAGTGCTTATACCTACCCGGTGGGGGAAGTGTCGGCTGAGGTGATGAAGCTTTTAACTGCGACAAAAAGATCACTGTATCTTGGAATTGCTCAGGCGGTTGATGGTTTGAGGATGGGTGATATTGGTTTCGCTATTCAGAGTTTTACTGAGCATAAGGGCTACGGAGTTGTACGTGAACTTGTGGGACATGGAGTAGGAAAAAGCTTACACGAAAGTCCGGAGGTACCCAATTACGGTAAAAGAGGAAAAGGAGTGAAGCTAAAAGAGGGGATGGTACTTGCAATTGAGCCAATGATCAATTTGGGGGTGAAAGGAGTAGTCCAAGAAAGAGACGGGTGGACAATCAGAACCTCGGATAGAAAACCTTCAGCGCACTTTGAGCATACAGTTGTGGTGCGTAAAGGGGAAGCGGAGATTCTGACAACATTCGAATATATAGAACAAGCAACGGCCAATACCAGCCTAATGGTGAATGTATAGCACTTAAGTTACGAATGGCAAAACAAGCATCAATCGAACAAGACGGAGTAATTGTAGAGGCACTCTCAAACGCGATGTTTCGCGTAGAACTGGAAAATAAGCACGAGGTTATTGCGCATATTTCCGGAAAAATGAGAATGCATTATATTAAGATTTTGCCGGGCGACAGGGTAAAATTAGAAATGTCTCCTTATGATTTATCCAAGGCCCGGATTGTATACAGATACAAGTAAGGAGACGATCACCTATTAAGTAAACGCAAAAGTATTATTCAGATGAAGGTAAAAGCATCAGTAAAAAAGCGCAGCGAGGACTGCAAGGTAATACGCCGGAAGGGGAAAGTGTATGTTATTAATAAGAAGAACCCACGGTATAAACAAAGACAAGGTTAAGAAACTATGGCACGTATTTCAGGAGTTGATATTCCCGACCGCAAAAGAGGCGAAATCTCACTAACTTATATTTTTGGAATTGGTCGTAGCTCGGCTAAAAAAATCCTTGAAAAAGCTGGTGTTGATATTGACAAAAAAGTTATCGACTGGTCTGACGAAGAGTCTGGAGCAGTTCGTTCGGTTATCGCAACAGAGTATAAGGTAGAAGGCGCACTTAAGTCGGAGGTTCAACTGAGCATTAAACGCCTGATGGACATTGCATGTTATCGTGGTCTTCGTCATCGTAAAGGTTTGCCGTTACGTGGTCAGAGAACTAAGAATAACTCTCGTACTCGTAAAGGGAAACGCAAAACTATCGCGAACAAGAAAAAGGCTACTAAATAATAAATGAGTAGTGTATTAAAAAACACAACTTATTCCAACAGCAATGGCACAAAATAAGAGAAAAGATAAAGCTAAGAAGCGGGTAGTAGTAGTTGAGCCGGTAGGCCAGGTACACATCAAAGCTTCTTTCAACAATATAATAATCTCAATTACCAATAACAATGGCCAGGTTATTTCTTGGGCATCTGCTGGTAAAATGGGATTCCGTGGTTCTAAAAAGAATACTCCTTATGCTGCTCAAACAGCAGCTCAGAACTGTGCTCAGGTTGCGTTTGACCTGGGTATGCGTAAGGCGGAAGTATTCGTTAAAGGACCAGGATCCGGTCGTGAGTCGGCTATCCGTACAATTCAGAATGCTGGAATCGAAGTTACGATCATTCGTGACATCACTCCGCTTCCTCACAACGGATGTCGTCCTCCAAAACGCCGTAGAGTATAGATCTTTGTCGGAAGACAGAGCCCATTCGTAATTTGGACACTGGGGTTACAGAATGGTTTTTTATTAATTATAAGTAAACAAAAAGTTTAAAATGGCTCGTTATACAGGTCCCAAATCAAAGATTGCAAGACGCTACGGAGAACCTATTCTAGGTCCAAGTAAAGCACTTGCAAAGAAAAATTACCCGCCGGGGGTTCACGGAAAAGGTCGTAGATCTAAAAAATCTGAATATGCTTTACAATTGATGGAAAAGCAGAAGGTGAAATTTATCTACGGTATACTTGAGAGACAATTCCGTAACCTGTTTGAAAAAGCAGCTGTTAAGGAAGGTATTACAGGTGAAAACTTGCTTAAGTATTGCGAAGCCCGTCTTGATAATACAGTTTATCGTTTGGGTATCGCTCCTACAAGACGTGCAGCACGTCAATTGGTATCTCACAAACACATTCTTGTGGATGGTGAGATCGTAAATATACCATCATATTCTCTACGTCCCGGTCAAGTTGTTACAGTTCGTGAGAAATCTAAATCACTTGAAGCAGTAGCGGACAGCCTTGCAGGTCACAGTGCAAGAGGTTTCAACTGGCTTGAATGGGATGGACAGCAATTAAGCGGAAAATTTGTAACGTTCCCAGAGCGTGAGCAAATTCCAGAGAACATCAACGAGCAACTAATCGTTGAATTGTACTCTAAATAATAATCTTCTTAACAAATTTGAGCACGTCTCCTTCGCGAGGCGTGCTTTTAGTCGGAAACGGCTATTTTTGCGATCGCAAAGGTAACGGTAGCGTGATCAACTATCATTTACTACTATAAAAGGAGCAAGGACTATGTCAATATTAGCTTTCCAAATGCCTGATAAGGTCGTCATGGAAAAAGCAGACGACTTTCATGGGTTGTTTGAGTTTAAGCCTTTGGAGAAAGGTTATGGTGTTACTATCGGTAATGCACTACGTCGAATTCTCCTTTCCTCTTTGGAAGGCTATGCCATTACGAGTGTAAAGTTTCCAGGCGTACTTCACGAATTCTCCTCTATTGAAGGGATCGTTGAAGATGTAACGGAAATTATTTTGAACCTCAAAATGGTTCGTTTTAAAAAGGTTTCGGATTTAAGTGAAAGCAGGATCGTTGTAAATCTTAAAAATGTTTCAGTTGTTACAGCTGGCGACATTGGTAAATTTACGAACGCATTTGAGGTTTTAAATCCGGACCAGGTTATTTGCCATATCGATGACAACAAGGAGTTCGAAATGGAACTTTTGCTGGATAAAGGTAGAGGTTATGTGCCTGCTGATGAGCCAAGAGCAAATGAATTGCCTTTTGGATATATCGCAGTGGACTCGATTTACACACCCATCAAGAATGTTAAGTACAGTGTTGAAAACACACGTGTTGAGCAACGTACTGACTATGAGCGCCTATTGATAGACATCCAAACTGATGGTTCAATCCATCCGGAAGATGCCCTGAAGGGCGCTGCAAATATTCTTATTCAACACTTTATGCTATTCTCAGATCAGACAATGACCTTCGAGAAGCAGAAAGCTGAAGAAGATAATCAAGTGGACGAAGAAATGTTGCGTATGAGAAAACTTCTCAAAACGTCTCTTTCTGAGCTTGATCTGTCAGTTCGTGCATATAACTGTTTGAAGTCAGCTGATGTTAAGTCATTAGGTGATCTTGTAAGATTGGAGATATCTGATATGATGAAATTCCGTAACTTTGGAAAAAAATCGCTTACAGAGCTTGAACAACTTGTAGCAGACAAACAATTAACATTCGGAATGGATGTTGCCAAATATCGTTTGGACGAGGATTAATTTAATAATTCCATCATAAGTATGTATTCTGAAGCGCGTAATTACGCTGCTCGAAGCAACTAAACAAAAGTAATAATGAGACACGGTAAGAAAGGTAATCATTTAGGAAGAACTGCTTCCCACAGGAAGGCGATGTTGTCAAACATGGCATCTTCTTTGATTATCCACAAAAGAATTGAAACAACTCTGGCAAAAGCGAAAGAACTTAGAACGTACGTTGAGCCTTTGTTGACTCGTGCAAAAGAAGATTCTACCCACAACAGACGTATTGTTTTCTCTTATCTTAATGATAAGGAGTCGGTGAAAGAATTGTTCGGAACTGTTTCTGACAAGATCGCTAACCGTCCGGGAGGATATACAAGAATCATCAAGTTGGGAACTCGTTTGGGTGATGCTGCTGAAGTAGCATTAGTTGAACTGGTAGACTTCAATGACGCTCTTCTTCTTGCAAATGCTGACAAACCTGCGAAAACTCGTCGTAGTCGTCGTGGTGGTAAGAAAGCAGACGATGCAACTGCTGCGGCTCCTGCGAAAGCAGTTGCTCCAAGTGAAATCGTTGCCGAAGGAGATGATCTTAAGAAGATTGAAGGTATCGGACCAAAAATCGCTGATTTGCTAGCTGAGGCGGGTATCGTCTCTTTCGCTGATCTTGCTGGTTCTACACCAGAAGCAATTCAGGAAATTCTTGAAAAAGCAGGTTCTCAGTACAATGTACATAACCCTGCTTCTTGGCCTGCACAGGCTCAGCTTGCTGCTGACGGCAAGTGGGATGAATTGAAAACTTTGCAAGATGAACTAATCGGAGGTCGCGATAGTGAATAAGACTAGTTTCATATTGTTATTATAATAAAAAGGGGTTGGACGTTTTTCGTTTAACCCCTTTTTATAGATAGCCATGGCAGTCGGCCTCGATAGTTAAGAAAGATTTACCAGTGAATGGAATCAAAACAGGCAGTTGGTGTTAATAATAAAGGAAAAAATAAAAAACATAATATGAGCCAAAAGAAAGAAGCCTTGCTTTTGCTGGAGGATGGAACAGCGTACAGAGGATTAGCTTTGGGGATTCACGGTACTACTGGCGGTGAAATCTGCTTTAATACCGGAATGACGGGATATCAGGAGATATATACCGATCCGTCATACTATGGACAAATTATTGTAAACACAACATCACATATCGGAAACTACGGTGTGATGCTGGAAGATGAAGAAGAATCAGGCTCAGTGAAGATCAGAGGGATGGTGTGTAACACATTTTCTCAAATATATTCACGTCACAGTGCCGATTTCTCATTACAGGAATATTTTGAAAGAGCGAAGATTGTCGGTATCAGTAATATTGATACACGCCATATCGTACGCTATGTGAGAGAAAAGGGAGTAATGAACGCAATCATTTCTTCTGAGATTCTGGATGAAGTTGAGTTGATGAAGGAATTGAAAAAGATTCCATCAATGGAAGGGCTTGAACTTTCATCGGTTGTTACGACTGAGGAACCCTATTTCGTAGGGAACGAAGTGTCGAGCAAATGGAGAGTTGCGGTGATGGATTATGGTATCAAAAAAAGCATTCTTGAAAACCTCACTTCTCGTGGGTGTTATTGCAAGGTATTCCCTGCAAAAACTTCGTTCAGCGAAGTGATGCAATGGGAGCCAGACGGGTTCTTTATATCGAACGGACCCGGAGATCCTTCGTCTATGGAATATGCTGTTGAAAATGTTGATCGCATGATTAAAACAGGCAAACCGCTCTTCGGAATATGCCTTGGACATCAGCTTCTGGCACTTGCGAGTGGAATCAACACTTACAAAATGCACCATGGACACAGAGGACTTAACCACCCGGTTAAAAACCTGATCACTGGCATGTGTGAGATCACCTCTCAAAACCACGGTTTCGCAGTAAATCCTGATCAAATAGAAAGTCACCCGGATGTGGAAATAACCCACATCAATTTGAATGATAAAACAATCGAGGGTATCAGACGTAAAGACTACCCGGCTTTCTCGGTGCAATATCACCCGGAAGCTTCGCCTGGGCCACACGATAGCAGATATCTGTTCGACAACTTCACAAGCTTGTTAGCAGAGGTAGAATTGGTTTAAAACTTAAAAATCCCTTCAAGGTCCGACTTTGAAGGGATTTTTTATGAATGTTAAATTTCGTCGACTCTTAAAGATTTTCGTCCAGCAGTTTTCTGAATTGGGCTTCACTCATGAGTCCGTTTTGACGCTTAACTAACTTTCCGTTTTTATATAACAGAAAAGCAGGTATTTCCTCAATACCTAGTTCCTTCGCGATTGCCTTGTTTTGATCATATAAAACTGTTTCGATACCGGCTTTAGACTTGTACTCAGCAGTCAACTTTTTTACAGTTGGTAGCATTTGAACACAAGGTGCACACCAAGGCGCGTAAAAATCTACAAGTACTACTTTTTGGGAATTCACCAGCTTTTGAAAATCGGCCGAACTCAACCCGGACGACGCATTTGCCGTTGGTGCAGATTCCACAGCTTTTCCTGCGGCTGTCCATTTCATATAACCGCCAGCCATATCGTAAACTTCCGTGAAACCTTTTTCACGCAATATTTTAGCCGCTGCTGCGCTACGTGAGCCGGCAAGACAATAGACAAACACCGGTTTGTTTTTATCGAGCTTATTCACATTTTTAGCGAATTCAGCGTTTTTATAGTCGATATTCACCGACTTCGATAGATGGCCATCCTTGTATTCACCCGGCGTTCTCACATCGACCAACTGCGCATTTTTTGCGGAATTTAATTTAACACTAAATTCATCTGGCGCGAGTACTGTCTGAGCGTGCGAATCAAGATATAAGAACAGGCAAAGAGCAATCAGTATGTTGATAAGTTTCATTGTAGAAGTTTAATTGAATACTTGTGTAAATTTACGGGAAAATGTGTTGCGGTGTCCGCATCACGATTTTTTTGTGTTATTTTGTACCGATAATAAATACATTTAATAATCAAAACCCCAAGCTGCAAATGAGTACGATTCAGTCAGTACACGCGAGACAAATTCTTGATTCAAGAGGAAATCCAACAGTTGAAGTAGATATACGTACGGAAAATGGTTACCTGGGCCGCGCTGCGGTTCCATCTGGAGCTTCAACCGGAAAACACGAAGCGGTAGAGTTACGCGATGATGACAAAAGCGTATATGTTGGAAAAGGGGTTTTGAAAGCCGTTGAAAATGTCAATGAAATTATTTTTCCTGAGCTGATCGGCTGTTCTATTTTTGAGCAAAATCTGATCGATAAAATTATGATCGAATTGGATGGTACGCCTA
The DNA here is from genome assembly GCF_056895215.1 of Dyadobacter sp. HNCC25DJ184. Lineage (NCBI taxonomy): Bacteria > Pseudomonadati > Bacteroidota > Cytophagia > Cytophagales > Spirosomataceae > Dyadobacter > Dyadobacter sp. HNCC25DJ184. Next base: position 80,588 of record NZ_JBXHAQ010000015.1, read on the forward strand.
ACAAAAGCAAATTGGGTGCAAATGCTATCTTAGGAGTTTCTCTGGCTGCTGCAAAAGCTGGTGCGCAAGAAGCAGGTCTTCCGCTTTACCGTTATGTAGGTGGAACAAACGCAAACACGCTTCCGGTACCAATGATGAATATCCTGAATGGTGGTAGCCACGCGGATAACTCAATCGATTTCCAGGAGTTTATGATCGTGCCTGCAAAAGCAGATACATTCTCTGAGTCTTTGCGTATGGGCGTAGAGGTTTTCCATACTTTGAAAACGGTATTGAAAAGCAAAGGTTATTCAACCAACGTTGGTGACGAAGGTGGTTTTGCACCAAATATCAAGTCTAATGAGGAGGCAATCGAGGTTGTTCTTCAGGCAATCGAAAAAGCAGGATACAAGCCAGGTGAAGATATCTTCATTGCGATGGATGCTGCTGTTTCTGAATTCTACGAGAACGGACTTTACCACTTCAAAAAGTCAGATGGTCGTAAGCTTACTTCTGACGAAATGTCTGATTACTGGGCTCAATGGGTTGCTAAATATCCGATCATTTCTATCGAAGATGGTATGGACGAAGACGATTGGACTGGCTGGAAGAAACTTACCGATGCGGTGGGCAGCAAATGCCAGCTGGTAGGAGATGACTTGTTCGTAACCAATGTTACTCGTCTGACGCAAGGAATTGAATCGCAGATCGCAAACGCTATTTTGATTAAGGTTAACCAGATTGGTTCTTTGACAGAAACTTACGACGCGGTAAATCTTGCAAAACGTAACAAATATAAGAGCATCATGTCTCACCGTTCAGGTGAAACTGAGGATTCAACTATCGCGGATCTTGCAGTTGCGATGAATACAGGACAGATCAAAACTGGTTCTGCTTCTCGTTCTGACCGTATGGCTAAATACAATCAACTACTTCGTATCGAAGAAGAATTGGGAGAAAACGCATATTTCCCAGGGTTGAAATTCTAATTAAATAAATTAAGAAAAACCGGAGTTTCTACTCCGGTTTTTCTGCTTCAAGACATGTCTGAACTGGAAAAAAAACAAGGTCGGTTTAAATGGATGCGGAGTTTTTATCCCGCAACGTTTATTATATGGCTTGTCTGGATTCTTTTTCTGGACAACAACAATATGAAAGTAGTGTTGTCGAACAGGATGAAGATGAAAGATCTTGAAAAGGAAAAGACAAGTCTTGTTGAAAAAATAGTACAGGTCAAGAAGGAGCGCAACGAAGTTTTCGGGAGCCCCAGATTGATTGAAAAACTGGCCAGGGAGAAATTTATGATGAGAAGACCAAACGAAGAGGTTTTTGTAATTGTGGATGAGAACAATAAGCCCGTAGAATCAGAGAAGTAATTATTAGCAGAGTATATTTTACCGGGCCATTTTGATACGCGTTCTTTTCGTCTGTTTAGGTAATATCTGCCGTTCTCCCATTGCGGAAGGAGTTTTTAGGCAATTGGTTAGGGACAGGAAACTTGAAAGTTATATTTCATGTGATTCGGCTGGAACTGCGGCATATCATATAGGCAAACTCGCCGACAAACGCATGAGAGGCGTGGCAAACACCAATGGTATTGAGCTTACCCACAGAGCTCGCCAGCTGGATTCATCTGATTTTGAGAATTTTCACTATATACTTGCGATGGATACCTCCAATTTTGACAATATCAGAAGGGAGAGTTTTCAGGGGTTGGGTGCTTATCTTCCCGAAAACCAGCTTTATTTATACAGGATGTTTGATCCTGAACGGAAGGGATCGACGCAAGTGCCAGATCCGTATTATGAAGATCAACAGGCTTTTGAACAAGTTTATCATATCGTCAGAAGAAGCGGAAATTCCTTTCTTGACTTCCTGATAGAGAAGCACAACCTGAGACATTGAAATTTTAAACCAATCTAAAATACAAATACATTGAGCAAGAAAGTCATTCTTATCATTATGGACGGTTGGGGTATCGCCAAAGCCGGAGAAGAAAATCGTTCAGCAGTTCTGGCGGCCAATACGCCATTTTACGACAGTATTCTGGAGAAATATCCTCATAGCAAGCTGGCGGCCAGTGGCTTAGCGGTCGGGCTTCCTGATGGTCAGATGGGTAACTCGGAAGTGGGGCATACCAATCTCGGAGCGGGAAGAGTTGTTTATCAGGACTTGGTGAAAATTAATCTTGCGGTGTCTGAAGGCACATTGGGCAAAGAGCCTGTGCTTGTTGAGGCACTTGAATACGCGAAAATAAATGATAAAAAGGTGCATTTCATCGGTTTGGTTTCAGACGGAGGCGTGCATTCTCATATAGAACATGTGAAAGGACTATGCAAAATTGCTGCGGATCAAGGTCTGAGCAAAGTATTTGTGCATGCCTTTACCGACGGACGAGATTGTGATCCAAAAAGTGGATTAGGATTTCTGACTGATCTTCAGAAATCGATGAGCGAAAGCACCGGCCAGATCGCAAGTATCACCGGTCGCTATTATGCGATGGACAGAGATAAGCGTTGGGAGCGTGTAAAATTAGCTTATGATGCGATGGTTGTGGGAGAAGGCAGGCATGTGCCTGCATCCGACTTACTAGCTGCTGTGACTGATTCATACGAAGCAGGGATTACTGATGAATTTATTCATCCAATCGTGGCTGTTAATGCAGATGGCTCGCCAGTGGGTCTTATAGAAGAAGATGATGTTGTACTTTGTTTCAATTTCCGTACAGACCGCGGTCGTGAGATTACAGAGGCACTTACTCAACAGGATTTTCACGAACAGAATATGCACAAACTTCGTCTGAAGTATATCACAATGACGAATTATGATGATTCTTTCCAAGGCGTTTCCGTCATATTTGATAAGGATAATCTGAACAATACTTTGGGTGAAGTATTGGAAGCTGCCGGCAAAAAGCAAATCAGGATTGCCGAAACTGAGAAATATCCTCACGTAACATTCTTTTTCTCGGGAGGACGGGAAACTCCTTTCGTTGGTGAAAGCAGGTTGATGTGTCCATCTCCAAAAGTGGCTACTTACGATCTGAAACCAGAGATGTCTGCATATGACCTTCGTGACGCAATTGTTCCTGAATTGATAAAAGAGGATGTGGATTTCGTTTGCCTTAACTTTGCGAATCCGGATATGGTAGGCCATACCGGTGTTTTTGAGGCGGCTGTAAAGGCTTGCGAGACAGTAGATCAATGTGTTCAGACTGTGGTTACAACCGGCCTGGACCATGGCTATTCTTCCATCATTATAGCTGACCATGGAAATTCGGACTATATGCGTAATGACGACGGGACACCAAACACGGCCCATTCTCTCAACCTAGTACCGTGTATATTAGTTGATAAGGAATACACTAAGCCGATCAATGATGGTAAATTAGCCGATATAGCACCAACAATTTTAGAATTGATGAATATCGCGAAACCAGCAGAAATGACTGGAACAAGTATTTTGTAGCGATCATCCGTAAATGATAGTATTTTTGTCAGAGAGTCTTCAACGAGGCTCTCTGTTTTTTTGATATGCATTTGGGTGTTATCCAAAAACCTTAGAAAAGACGCGCTGGAGGCTAAAACGAAAATCCATTTTTCTGCTATTTTTGATATAAGAAGCCTCCCACAGATTGGTGTTGAATTTCTTGTTGAACTTTTCCACGCAATTTACTGTGTACTTGGCTCTAGTTTTTCGATCCAGATATCCCATGGTACTTCTACCTAAATGCTGTACGATGCTTCGTGGGACTAAAACATGTTGGTGACCACTTCTCTTCAATTGTTCCACTGCTATATTATCAGCACACCAAAACTCAAACTCTTCGTCCAGCCCTCCTATCAATTCAAAAAAGGATCTTTTCCAAACAAAAGCCCATCCGCAAAATTGTCGAATTATTTCATAGCCATGAATTACTTCTGAGTTGAGATGGAGTAACAAATCTGAATTCCCATGAGGAGAATATGGAGATGCCGAGACGACCTCATGCTTTTCCATAGCTTTGATAATAATATCATCCCAGTTACATCCAAATAAAAGATCATTGTTCCCGAAAAAAATATACTCGGAACTTCCGTAAGAAGCTCCAATATTTAAATATGAGTTGTAATTAAAAGGGCTTGATGGATGAATAGTAGTGGCATTGTCATACTCAACTTCTTTATTAGATTCAACGACGAAAACACTAGCACTTTTTCCAAGAGATGCTATTGCTGCCAACGTAATGGCGTGTAAATGTTTGTTTTTAGCATCGGAGACAAGTATAATATCAATTCTAGTTTTCATTATTGTAAGTTGAACCAATTTATGCAAGGGGGCTAATAAACAGATCTAGATCTTTCCTTCTGCAAAAACCATTTTCTAATAGATACACCCGATCAGCGTTCTTCAATAGATTTTCTCTATGAGTAACCATCAAAATACACAAATCTGGTTTTAGCTTCTCGAGAAGGTCTAGGACGAAATGTTCAGTCTTGCTATCCATTGCGGATGTCGCCTCATCCAGTAACAATAAACTGGGGCGACGAAATAATGCCCTTGCAAGTGCAACTAATTGTTTTTGGCCGCCGGATAGATTAATGCCATCTTCCCCTACGATCGTTAAATAGCCTTGGGGAAGCTGATCAAAGAAGATATCGAAACCCAGATTTCTGCAAAAATTTATTGCCCTCTCTCCATTAATGAAGATATCACCCAAGACGATGTTTTCGATAAGCGTTCCATTGAAGATTTTTACGTCTTGGGGAACAATGCCAATATGTTCGCGCAAATGGCTGGGAGATATCTCTTTAAACGAATTTATATCATTAATTAAAATTTCGCCTTCCTCGAAATTGTTGAATTTTTGTAAAATTTGGAGTAGGATACTTTTCCCGGTGCCTACTTGACCTATCAGAACACTCATTAGGCCTTTTTGGACTGAAAGCGATACATTTTTTAATAATTGGCTTTTTCCGGCGAAACGGAAAGTTAAATTGTTGATATCAAGTGAGTTTATGGACTCCAATACCAATTGTTTCGGGGGATTTTGATGAGTTTCGGGAGAAATACTAGCAAACTCATACATTCGTTCGAAAGCTACTTTTGCCTCTTGGAGTTGAATATTGGTTGTGGCCAGCCGGCCAACGGAGCCTATCATGCCTGAGGCAATTGTAACAATCGCGATCATTTCCCCAATTTTTATATCATCTTTCAAGCCTGCGAAGGCTGATAAGCCCAAAATGAAACCTATCACGATGGCATTTATTATTTCATTCCAAAGTCCGTAACGGTTTGCCAAGCTGCCTAATTCGTATACTTTTTGCTGAAAGAGTTGATATAATCCCTTGCCAATCTGTCCGAAGAGAGATTCTTTGTTACTTGCCTTAATGGTAGAAATTCCGGTGATCGCATCTACAAAATGACTCTCGGTATTGGCATACTGGCTCATTATAGCTCTTTGATCCCGCATGATTTGATTGTTATATCTCCAAACTAAAAAACCAAACAATGGTACACTCAATAAGGCAACTAATCCAATTTCGATGGAATAGTTAAAAACAAAGACAGCGGAAATCAACAATACTAAAACATCAATGACTACATTTCCGCTGTATCCAACCTATCAAGTGCATATTTCGTAGCAGCGACCGCTTGATTACTTTTGACAGAAACATAATGATGTATGGATCAGTCAGAAGAAATGTTCAAATTAGTAAGGGAATGGCGCAAAAGTGGTCTAAGTCAAAGTGAATTTTGCAAGCCGCACTGCATTACGGTAGCTAAATTCGGCTACTGGGCGGGGAAAGAAAAATCAGCCACGCGGCGGACTGTCAAAGAGGCAGGTGGCTTTGTTCAGATATCCGGCCAACTGGCAACATTAAGTGATTCTTACCAGGTTGTCTACCCAAATGGCGTGAAATTAAATTATCAAGGGAATGACCTGGCTACAATCTCCCAGTTGATCAAGCTCTACTGATGTTCAGTCTGAGTTCATCGCACCGCTATTTTCTTTACCAGGGGCACTGTGATATGCGTAAGGGATTTGATGGGTTGTGTGGGCTGGTAAATTGTGAGCTAGGCAGAGTGGCTACCAGCGGAGAGGTTTTTATCTTTCTCAACCGAGCTCGTACGCATGTGAAAATGCTGCATTGGGAACCAGGCGGCTTTGTTTTGTACTACAAGAGACTTGAAAGCGGCACCTTTCCATTGCCCCAAAAAATAATATCCGGCGATATTTCGTGGACGGACCTGGTACTGATGATCGAAGGTATCCAGATTTTGAAAAGCAGCTGCCGGAAACGTTTTACGTTGCAACAATAAGCTGCTTCCTTGGCTGCATTGGCTGTTTTTGCGTATATTTAAGGTATGCAAACCGCTGCTCTTGATTCACTTTCCAAGGAAGAATTAATCGATCTTTTGACCAAAGAGCGGGATATTGTCAGCCAGCAAGACGGAGAGATAACCTATCTCAAATCGCAGCTGGAAATGTACAAGCGGATGCAGTTTGGACAGAAACGCGAACGCTTCGAAGGTGACCCAGCCCAGATTCCCCTCCCGTTTGAAGCACTCGCCGGGCAAATTGCCGCGCAAGAGGAAATTTTGACAGAAAAGATCAGTTACGTCCGCAGCAGGCCCAATCACAAAGGGCGTGCAGCCCTTCCATCGCACCTGCCGGTTGAAGAGATTGAAATTTATCCTGCTGGTGATCTTTCAGAGATGGTCTGCATCGGCAAGGAAGTTACCGAGGATCGGACCGCCGATGCGGCTTGATTATGAACCTGCCCGCTTTTTAATCAAAAGGTATATCCGTTATAAATACGCTGCCAAAAATGGAGAGGGTGTCCGAATCGGCCAACTTCCAGAGCGGGTTATCGATAAGGGGATACCTTCCGCTGGGCTGCTGGCCAGCATATTGACCGACAAATACCAAGATCACCTGCCGCTTTACCGCCAAAAACAACGCTTTGCCCGCGAGGGAATCCAGATCGCTTCTTCAACTATCGAAGGCTGGACCAAAGAAGCTCTGACCAAGTTAGAACCACTCTATGATCAACTGGTCTTTGATATCAAGTCGAAAGGGTACCTCCAGGTTGACGAAAGTCCGATTAAAGTTTTAGAAAGTGACAAGAAGGGAGCTTGCCACCAAGGCTACTACTGGGTCTATCACGCCCCATTGGATGGCATGGTTCTCTTTGATTACCAACCTACCCGTAGTTCGGTAGCGGCAAAAACCATGTTGGACAGCTTTAAAGGCTATCTACAGACAGACGGGTATGTGGTTTACGAAAAACACGGAAAGCGGAAGGATGTTATCCATCTGGCCTGCTGGGCGCATGCCCGACGTGAATTTGAACGAGCGCTGGAAAACGACAGAGCCAGGGCGCAAATAGCGCTGTCGATGATCCAGAAGCTATATGCGATCGAACGGAAAGCGAGAGAAAAGCAATTGCATGCCGACGCGATCAAGGAGTTGCGACTAAATGAATCTCTACCGATTATTAATGAACTAGGTAAATGGATATTCGAACAAATAAAAAGCACCCTTCCTAAGAGCCAGATTGGCAAAGCAATGCAATACAGCTATGCCCGATGGGATGCATTGAGTGTATATCTGTATGATGGAAATTTGCTGATCGATAATAATCAAATTGAAAATGCCATTCGACCCTTGGCCCTGGGCAGAAAAAATTACTTGTTCGCCGGATCTCACGATGCTGCACAAAGAGCTGCCATGATCTATTCTTTTTTTGCAATCTGCAAAAAGCACAGCGTCAATCCCTTCCATTGGTTAAAGCACACGCTGGAAAACATCTGCACCATTAACCACAAACACATCACAAGCCTTTACCCGCAAAACTTCAACAAAACCCCCGAGTTAATCAACATGTAGTTCATAGGTTGGATACTTTCCGCTTAGATAGCTAATGGCTTGCTGGATACGTCGGGTATCATTGAGTCTTGTGATGATTTCCCCTGTTTTGCGAGTATCGAAGAAAGTTCTTGGGAGATATAGTAATTTTTCATAAAAATCATCCATGATCCGGTTATTGAAGTCACGGCTTTGGCGTATCAAGAAAAATCCTCGCAAATATCCCAACCCAGCCCTGGCAAACAACAAAATGGACAATAGTCCCATTCCGAACCAGAGGCGCTTTGTGTCGTGCTTCGGTAATATGTCGTCCAACAACTTTTGGCTAAAAATCGCTGTTGCCATCCCCAAAACAGCCAATACAATTCCCAAAACAGCAGCTATAACGAGCATTGGAGTATCTGCACGTATCAATTCTTTAAACCACGCGATCTTTTTCTGTTTTTCTTGCGGCACCCGTTCAAAATTTTCAGTAGGGGTTAGTATCAAAACAGCCTTTGACTTCCACACAGAAAGCAATTTTTCTGTGTTCCATGTTTCAAGGCCTTTGGCAGGGTCAAAAACAGGATAGGCATCAGCTTTGGTGGGCTGAAGGGCAAGCACGTAGTGCTCCTGCTTTTCATCAATCATTACGTGAAGAATACACGGAAATGTGGCTTCCTTTTTGAAAATCTCAATATCATCTACTTCAAATGCCTCGGCCACAAATCCCAATACGTTGGCGGCTTGCTGCAAACCTAAGAGACTAGTGCCCTGAATACTGGTGCCACTTAGCTCGCGTAAATGTTCCAATGAGGTATCGTCACAATAATGACGGATTGTGGATAAAAGACAGGCGACGCCACAGTCGGATTCGCCTTGTTGTTGGACAAAAGTTGTTAATGTCATCTTTTTATAAGGAGGAAGAACAAAATGTGAAAGCCACGCCATAAATGAGGCAATGAATTCCCAGCGAATTTGTTGTGTTACATATTTGATGCGTTTATATATTTCACAATAGCGTCTATCCGGGTTTCTCCTTTGAACTGCTTAATCAACCTTTTGTGCTGGTCATAAATAAAAATATGAGGAACAGAGACCGAGCCGAATGTTTGCATGATTTTTTCGCCGGGGAGATATGCGAAGTAGTTATGGGCAAATTCAGAAAGCCCATAAGTTTGGCCAAACGTCTTTATAGCCAGACTATCTGCCGATGAAACCCACCACAGATCGACATTGGCGAAGGCCTCTTTTGCCAGCACAAGGGCCTTGGCCTCATATTGACAGTGCTCGCAGTCCGGATGGAAGAACAACACAACCGTTGGGTTTCCATCTTCAATTGGGATTTTACTAACCCACTGAAATTTATTTACCTTAGGCAGTTGTTGTATTTCCTCTCTAAAAACCTCCTGCGCATTAATCTTTTGAATGGATTGATAACCCATATAGGTAGAAATTACCATAACTGACAGTAGTAATGCCCATAGCAACCTTCTTTTCATAATATCACGTTAGGTTTAGGCTTAAAAAAGTAATAAACACAATCCATAGCACAAGACTGGTACCATAGCTGGCCATCACCACCTCCATCCCATGGGTAAGTGTGATATTTAGTAGCCGCTTGAGCCAATAGGCTAACGATACCCAATAGATAAGCTCGAATACATTCAACAATTGTAGTGGATAAATTTGCCAAGTGGACAAATTTGCAACATCAAACAATTGCAAAGCGGATAATGGATAGAAGTACTGCAGGTCTTGAAAGGTATAATGCGTTTGGATAAATAAAAACCAAAAAAGCTTAATTAATGGAACCAGCAAAAATGGAATTTCAGCCAACATCACAGCTTTAAACAGCAGTGAAAAATTTACTTGTCGGTTAACAAAGAAGAAGCCTGTAAGCAGGATAAGTGCAATGATTGAGAATTTAAGTGCATATACAATTGGGATTAACGCATACCCTAACTGTAAGTACCCCATTTACGTGTTTGCTCAATCATTCCTTCTATTTTATCCGTTGTCAGTTGTTCTGCAAAGGAGTTGTAATAAAGAGTATCTGAAACCAAGAGTTGATTGGATGAAAATGCAATCCCAACTGCAAAAGACAAAGCTATCAAGAATAGCACGCAGTTTCTATTTTGAATCAAACTCATTGCCATGTCTATTTTCTGCTACTTAATACACTTTACTTCAACTTTTTCGTTTCTTCTTTCTTGCAATACTTCCTATGATAGATGGTTTCAATAAATTACATCATAGACAATGCTCAGTTTGATGTAACTGGCTTGGGGCTACTGTATCGCAACTGGGCATTTCAATTCTTCGGACCTAAAGAAGTGGCAGAATTTTATCCTGTGATTATGATGTGGCGGAACTGATATGTAATAAAAACTGGTAAGCAAAGCCATGTACGGAGCCGATTAATCAGACCCCTGAAAAACAATATTTGGTCATTCTTTCCTCTCACGCAGTTTTGAAATGCCCCCGTATCGCACCATAAGCACTTATCTATACCCCTGAATGAAGAGTTTAGGGATATAGATAGTAGAAATTTTTTGAATATCAAGATTACTCATTTTTAGATTTCTGCTTCCTGATAAAATAGTATGCAACAACCGTAGGGTTTAAAAATGTTAAAATTAAAAGATGTTCCTCCGTGGTAATTGGTAACTGATGATAACGTCTATAAACCGTAAAGGTCATTACAATTACAAATTGTACCCACAATAAACATTTAATGAATTTTTTTGCCATTTTGTTGGTAAATTTGAAAGAATCAGGTAATACTTGCGGCGCTCAGTACTTATTTTTATACTGTGACGAATGGATTTGTAATTGTCACGGTCGTCAGTGTATCATTTCTGTGACGGAATGCTCCGACGTCCTTTTTTTGAGAATATTAGCGGATACTTTTGTAGTAGAAATGGTTGATTTCTATTTTAAGATATTGAAAGTCAGTTGGAGTTGTGCGTTGTAGTCAGTGTTTTCTGTGCACTAGTAATGTTAACAATTTTATCAGAGGTTACAGCCGGATAAAGAAACGGTTGATCTATTGGCCAACAAATAGATACCTTTGCGAAAAAGAAGCAACTTTGTATTGGGACAAACCAGTTGAGATTAAAGGTGCTATACGTTCTACATAATTTCCCAAGTTTTGAAAATATACAAATATCTGATTCTCTGTTTTTTATTAATTTCTGGTTTGGCGATGACCGGATGTGAGGAAAAATCGTCAAGAGCGAATGGACCTTTAAAATATTATGATGTGCAGGGTCTAATAGAAGATCAGATTCAGGCTCTCGAAAAGGAGCATGTTAAAGTGCTAAAGAAAACAGAGTTGGATGGCGAAAAAGAGGTCAAGACGATAGATCACATTAACTGGCAAAAGGAACTACAGCCATTTATTCAGGCGGATATTAACAAACCAGCTTTTGTTAACAGCTACAGTATAGAAAAGCCGGATTCCAATACCATTGTCTACACGCTTATATCGACCGATCATTTGTTGGTGAAAAAGCTTGTCATCAAAACGGACACATCAGGCAAAAGTCCATTGGAAATAACGGCGAAGCTGGGGTCGCAAAATCAGCTGTATCGGTCTGACCGGGAGATCAGTGCTCTGTTCTCAAATGGGAAACTTAAAACTTACACTGTTGAAGGATTTCAAAAGCTGGCAACTCTCCGCAAAAGAAATTTCAGAATAGAAGCCACGATTCTTTAGGCAACTCAACTCGTTTTCAATTCTCTTGTTACCATATTTTGGGTAATGTTTACCCAAAATGTCGACATTCTATTGTCGAAATATCTGTGGATATGGTTTAAGTTCTGGTATAATTATTTGGCCTAAAGACCGCTAGTTTCGCAGTATTTGAACATTTTTCAATTTTTCTCCTATTAAATCCCATACCCTTTTCCTCGCTCTGGTTTGGTGGAATGATATTAGAGATTTAGTTTATACATCAGGCGACGCATTTAAGCTTCAGGCTTGGTCAATTAAATCGAATTAAAGTAAACTAAATCACGTAATACCAATGCAACCAGATCAAAAAAACAAACAGAGTATAGCTTGGGTAATGGTAGTTGTCCTTGGATTGGCAACGGCTATGTTTGGCTATTTATTTACAACTCAAAAAACCGAACTAACTCAGCAGCAAGCCCTCGTCGTTGAAAAAGCGAGAGAGATGGCTATGACGAAAACCAAACTCGATTCGATATCTACAGTATTGGATGCGAAAATTGCTGAGATAGAAAAACTAGGTGGTGATGTTGCTGAGTTAACGAAAGTTAAAGAACAACTGGAAAAAGACAAGCTTGCATTCAGCAGAAGCAAAAAAGTTGAAACTGGTAAATACCTTGCTAAAATTAAGGAATACGAGCAGTTCCTGGTTGAAAAAGATGAGGTTATCGCCCAACTTCGCGCTGAAAACGAGCAGTTAGTTGCATCAAATGATTCACTACACACACACGTGGGTTCACTTACCTCTGAAAGAGAAAGACTAGTTCAACGTCAGGCTGAATTGACCGATTCGGTAGTAACTTTCACAGCGGCTAATAAAGAATTGTCTGAAAAAGTTAGTCTTGCAGCTGCATTGAAAGCTCAAAACCTGAAAGTTTTAACTGTAAATTCTCGCGGAAAAGTTAAAGACAAGGATGAATACAAAGCTAAGAACGTTGACAAAATCAAACTTACTTTCAATCTTCCTGAAAACGCACTTACAGCTCAAGAACCGAAAGACATTTTTGTAAGACTTTTGGATCCGGATGGAGCAGTTGTAGCAGATGACGCGACAGGTTCTGGAGAATTCGAGATCAACGGAGCAGCATCAAAATTCACAACACGTGAGTCAGTTGCTTACCAAAATAACAATCAGAAAGTGGAAATGATGTATGATAATGCAAACAAATTCCGCCCTGGTAAATATAATGTTGAACTATATGCCGAAGGATATAAAATCGGAGGCGGAAATTTCACCATCAAATAATTAGTAGTTTTTGTGTCTTAGGGGAGAGGTTGCCGATCATTTCGGCAGCCTCTTTTTTCGTTATTCGAGGTTTTGTTTTTCGATTATGCCGATGAATTTTTTTAGCTCTTTCGTACGCTCCGCACCGACCTTGGGATAGCTCATTTTCAATGCCTTCATCTCAGCAGCGATAATCTTTGAAATAGTTAGTCGCATATTCTTTTTGTCGTCTGCCGGAATTACATACCATGGTGCTTTTTTGGAAGCTGTTTCGTTGATGCACTCCTCATAGGCAGCCATATATTCGTTCCATTTGTCGCGGACTTTTACATCCTGCTCTTCGAATTTCCAGTTTTTGGAGGGATCGTTTATTCGTTCAATCAAGCGATCTGCTTGTTCTTTTTTAGATACGTTTAAAAAGAACTTTATAACCCTGATCCCGTTGTGGTGCAGATACTTTTCCATATTGGAGATATCCTTATAACGTTGCTTCCAGACCTTGTCAAGATCCGTCGTCACCTCTTCGGGAAGGCGTTGAACGTTCGTGAGAATGGAGCTATCTACCTTTACAACCAACACTTCCTCATAGTAACTTCGGTTAAAGATGGTGATACTACCGCGTTGCGGCAGAAGCTGATTGGTACGCCACAGGAAATCGTGTTCCAACTCAGTTTCGCTGGGACGCTTGAAAGAGTGAATAGCAACTCCTGCCGGGTTCACACCAGAAATGACGTGCTTGATTGTTCCGTCCTTACCCGCTGCATCCATGGCCTGGAAGATAATCAGAAGGCCATATCTGTTATGCGCATACATCATAGACTGAAGCTCGTCGAGTTCAATGGCAGCTTCGGACTCCATCAACTCATATTCCTCTTTATTTTCATAAATATCTTTGAATCGAGTCGCTGATTTTTTGATATCAAATTTTTTGCTTCCGTCGAAACGAAAATCATCAGGATTAAATGAAGACATAGGTTTGGTTTTTGAAATTGATATAGTGCTTAATAATTCAATAATTTGCTGAAGTTTTAAGGTGATGATTCACCGGTCAAGTTGACTTCAGGTAGTCGACCAACTTAGCGATCGCTCGGCCTCTGTGGCTTAGCGTATTCTTTTCTGCCAGGGTCATTTCTGCGAAAGTTTCGTCATATCCTTTTGGCAAAAAAATCGGATCATATCCGAAGCCTTCCGTGCCCCTTTTTTCAAATATAATAGTTCCTTCAACAGCGCCTTCAAACTCGTGAAAAACGCCGTCGATCACCAGGGTCACCACGGTTAAAAAGCGTGCACTTCGATCTTCTTTATTTTCAAGATTTGCTAGAAGCAGGTCCATGTTATCATCCGGATTGCGTTGTGGACCGGCATATCTTGCAGAAAAAACGCCTGGCTCTCCGTCAAGTGCATATACCTCCAATCCTGTATCGTCAGCTATGCAATTGATTTTAAAGTGATCCCAAACATACCGCGCTTTACCAGCCGAATTTTCTGCAATGGTCTGATATGGCTCGGGTATATCAGTGGTGCATCCAATCTCGTCGAGCGTCACCAATGTAAACTGATCGCCGATTATGGTTTGAATTTCAATTAGCTTGTTTTTATTGTTAGTTGCAACGCAGAGCTTCATATGATAAAAGTTGAAGTTGATACATAAAAAGAACGGCCTGCTCGTTCGAACAGGCCGCTAATATAAGATATCGTTCTCTGATTATCTCGCTGGAGGAAGCGAAGGTCCCGATGGCATAGGAGCACCTTTGCTAAAGTCAATCATCTCTAATTTGAACTGCAATACTGAGTTACCAGGGATCGGGCCATACGTTTCAGGGCCGTAAGCCAAGCCTGAAGGAATGATCAAAATACCTTTGTCGCCTTTTTTCATCAATTGCAAACCTTCATCCCATCCTGGAATTACCATTCCGGCTCCCACCTGAAGTTCCAAAGGCTTAGCATCCGGTAATTTTTTTGATGAATCGAACTCTTTACCATCCAGGAACATCCCTACATAATGGACCTGAACCTTATCTCCAGCTTTTGGAGTTGCGCCAGAACCTTCCACTTCCGGAACATATACCAACCCTGAAGCAGTTTTACGCGCCTTAGCTGTAAGACCATTTTTTGCAAGGAATGCGTCAATTATTTTGGCATCAGCAGCTTTTTGAGAAGATGCTTTTTCCGTTTGTTTCTTTTGGAATTCCTCAGAAGTCAATACATCAATAACCTTCACAGTAAAGCTGATTTCCGACCCCTTTTTGATCATTGGAGGCATCGGTTGCTTCAAATTCGAGAATAAAGTGTCAGCATTCACAAGGAATTTGGCGCTATCGCCAGCAGCCAGCAATGTAAGCCCTTCTTCAAAACTTCCTTTGTACGGAGGAGTTTGAAGTACCATTTTCATAGGAGTACCTTCTTTGTAAGTATCTCTCAAAACAGAATCAGCACCATTTTTCAAAACAAGATGAAACGAAAGAATATCGCCAAGTTTTGCTTTACGAGCATCGTCTTTGTGATCGAAGATTTGGTATTTCAGACCGCTATCGGTTACTTGGGTACGATACTGGTTGCAAGCGGCAGCAAGGATAGTTATGCCCATTGCATAACCGACTGTTTTAAAATTCATCTGAGTTTGATTAATATAATATTTAAAGTATTTGAAATTTTATTGGGCAAGCTTATTCGACATTCAGTAACTCGTCGCGATAGTCCGGGAGCACTTCAAGAAATTTCTTCACTGTCAATTCTACCGACGTAGTCGACCTGCCTCCTGATGCGTTTTTATGCCCGCCTCCGCTAAAGTGGGTACTCGCCAGATTTCTCACAGAAAACGCTCCAACGGATCTGAAAGATATTTTTACTTCCCCTTTTCGCTCAATAAACAGAGCAGACATGACCACGTTTTCTACTTGTAATCCATAATTAACTATGCCCTCAGTTTCTCCGGTAGTGGAATGAAATCTCGCCAACTCTTCTTCGGTCAACACCATATAAGAGGTCCGGAATTCTGGAAGCACCACCAATTTTTGAGAGAGCACGTAACCAAGAAACTGTAAACGTGACAATGGAGCATTATCGTATATCATTCGATGAACCCGGCTGGTATCTAATCCGGTCAGCATCAGATCCGCAACAGCCAAATGAACCGCCGGCGTAACATTTGGATGGCGAAAGGATCCGGTATCTGTCATAATACCTGCGTAAAGACACTCAGCCATGGAAACATCAAACAATTCAACCGTACTCTTTGTTGGCTCCAATGCTTTTATAGTGGAATAAACAAGCTGGGCAGTTGCGGCGGCATTGGTATCCCATATCATCCAGTCTGCAAAATTTTCCGGTTCAAGATGATGATCAATCATCAATTTTGTTGCGGTAGATTCTCCCACCAATTTTCCGACATCTTTAAGACGGGAAAGAGCGGAAAAGTCCAGACAGCATATCAGAGAAGCCTCATTGATTTTCTTTCTGCACAATGCGTTTTCGCTGGGACGATCATATACGATGGCATTTTCAACTCCCGGCAACCAACGAAGATTCCCCGTGTAGTCAGTAGGGCTGATTATCGTTACGGCATGTCCGTTATCAGACAAATATTTTCCCCAACCCAAAGACGAACCCAGCGCATCAGCGTCAGGATCTCTATGCATGGTTATGACGATCTTTTGGGGGGTGGAAAGAAAAGTCTGTAACTCTTCAATTACTTGATTCACAGTTTTTTAATTCAATTGTGTGAGGCTGGAAGACATGTTTTAGCGCACAAAATTAAGAAAAGTGTTGAGATTTGTTTGAAAATGAAATACAAACACTGAAAATCAGTGCAATGTTTTGAAATATAGGGCCGCAATGAAATAACTAATTATTCTATATCGACTGAAAATAGTAGTTTTGCCGCAAATTAATTTTCTTTATTAACATGCCAGTAAATAAGACCTTCACGATGATAAAGCCGGATGCCGTTATTGACGGACATTCAGGTTCGATTGTAAAAATGATTGAGGCAGCAGGTTTCAGAATCGTTGCCATGAAAAAAACGCAACTTACTGCGGAAAGAGCAGGGCAGTTTTACGAAGTGCATAAAGAGCGCCCTTTTTATAAAGACCTTTGCGAGTATATGTCTTCAGGACCAATAGTTCCGATGATACTTGAAAAGGATAACGCAGTTGCGGACTTCCGCACTCTGATTGGAGCTACCAATCCGGCAAATGCTGACGAGGGAACTATCAGGAAATTGTTTGCTAAATCCATCGAAGCGAATGCAATCCACGGGTCTGACTCAGACGAAAATGCTGCGATTGAAGGGAATTTCTTCTTTTCTCATACTGAGCAGTTCTGATAGAAAAATATCGATAGATATCAAAAAGGCCGTTGTGAAATCCACAACGGCCTTTTTGATATTCGTTCAATTTCTTACTTATCAGTTAAAACTCTCCCGATTACGTGAATGATTCCGTTATCGGCGTTCACGTTTTTCAAAAGTATATCGGCTTTATTGATCGTAACAGTAGAGTCCTTTTTGGAAATAGTTACATACTGACCGTTCAATGTCAGTTGTCGACCCGTCGGTATATTCTTGAATTCGGTTCTTCCTTTCAAGATGTGATATTGAATAAAGGATTTGATGGAATCTTTTTTCTGGGAAGTAATCGCACTCGCGTCCGCAATGCCTGACCTTTTAAAAGCAGCATCGTTAGGGGCCAGAAAAGTAACGTTTTCGGTTCTGAGCGCATCGGTCATTCCGCCAGCCTTCATGATTTCCCTGAATATTGTGAAGTCGTTGCTTTGCAACATCATGTCCGTGATAGTCTCAGGCTTAACAAGGTCACTATCCTTTTCTTCGCAGGAAATAAGAATGGGTGAAAAAATGGCTAAGCTTAAAAAAAAGGGAACAATGCTCCCGATCAGACTATTTTTTTTCATAGATTTCGTTTTGAATATTTTCTGTAAAACTAACGGAAAACTGTTTACAACATTTTAAAGAGTCTTTTTTTTAATCCTAAACCACCGTATTCAATGTTAAAATTGAGGTATTTAATGATGCTGGGCGCTGTCCTACTTTTTGCAAATTCGGCCTTTCTTGTTTTGAAAAAGCCAGCGAAACCTGTTAAGATTTTTAACGGGAAAGATCTGACCGGCTGGAAGATCAACGGAACCGAAAAGTGGTATGTTGAGAAAGGAGAGCTCATCTGCGAAAGCGGCCCTGACAAACAGTATGGTTATCTGACTACCGATAAGTTTTACAAAAACTTTGACCTGTCTCTTCAATTTAAGCAGGAGGCAAACGGAAACAGCGGTGTATTTTTCCGTTCAACAGTAGACGGCACGAAAGTCTCAGGCTGGCAGGTTGAAGTGGCTCCGCCAAATCATGATACAGGTGGTGTTTATGAATCATATGGCCGTGGGTGGTTGGTTCAGATCAATGACGATCAGGAAGGTTTCTTGAAAATGGGAGAGTGGAATACGCTTCGTATCAAGGTGGTGAACGATCAGGTAACGACCTGGTTGAACGGACACCAGATGGTAGATTTCAAAGATGCCAAAATCGGAGCAGCGAACGGATCAATAGCTTTACAGATCCATGATGGGGGCGGCATAAAAGTGAGATGGAAAAATATAGTGGTGGAAGAACTTTAGGTGTATTCCACTTTTTCATTCCGCGATTCTATGCATTGAGAATCATTTTAATATAGTTCGTCGGAAATGATATCCGGTAGGCTTCAGGTAGCACTAGATTTGTATATGTATTATGCTGATCTGACTGCCTGAAGCTTTTTTTATAAATTTTTACTTAGGTTTTTGTTCAAACAGGTCACCGGAGTAGTTGCAGATTTAGAATTGTGAATGCGAAATTACCAGGGAATGCGTAGACCAAATAACAGCGAGAGAGAAAACAGAAGACCTTTGAAGATGATCGGCTCATCACTTGAAGGGAGAGATTTTAGTAATATGAACCTCGAAAATGCTGATTTCAGCTTTTCAAGTTTAAAGGGTACCAATTTTGATGGAGCTATTCTAAAAAATGCGAAAATGCGTTTTTCTGCGCTCGACAGATGCACTTTTGTCAATGCAGACCTTACCAATGTAGATCTCAGTTTTAGCAGTCTTCTGGATATAGACCTGACCGGTGCTCGTGTCGAGGGTGCCAATTTTGGCTTTACTTCACAGGATAATTTTGGCCTGCACGATCTCAAGGTGATCGGGATGCTCAAGCAACGAAGCTGGGCAGGAGTGTGTATGGCCATGGTATTGGGCGCTATTTTGCTTTACGGTATCAATTCCATCGTCTTCTACACAGCACAAATATATTATACCGCCGAAGTTGTACGCGCCCAGCTATTTCAATACCTGGCGATTCAAAATGTGGTGATTGGGATGGTGACGGTATTGATCACGAACAATCTGGCCTTCTGGCTTGATAATGGAATTAAGACTGTCTTCCTTCGCCATATTGTCCTTTCGGTGATAGTACTTGTTTTTGATGCTACCATATCCCTTGGCATTTTTTGGAAATTTGGAGCTCCGGTTGTAGACCGTTTTGTGGAGTTGTACCCCCTGGAATCTTCGGCGTCAGCACCTTCATTTTTCTATATGATCGGCCCCGTAATGATCGCTAATCTATTTTACTTCTTTATTCGTCAGAGCAGGCAGATATCGAGGAAAATATCGGATCAGGAATTTCAGCTGTTAAATCTGGAAAAACTAAAGACAAGAGCGGAACTGGATGCCCTCCAGGCGCGTATCAACCCTCATTTCTTGTATAATGCACTTAATAGTATCGCCAGCTTGGTTCATGAGAACCCTGACAAGGCCGAAGAAATGACGCTGCTGCTTTCCAAATTATTCAGATATACAACAGGCGGGAAAAACAACGAATATTATGACACCGTTGAAAATGAGATCGAAATTGTAAAAACTTATCTCGAAGTTGAAAAAGTGCGTTTTGGAGACAGGCTTAATTTTGTAGTTGAAATTTCGGACGCGAGTTTGAATCAACTGATGATTCCCAAGTTTATATTACAGCCCATTGTGGAAAACGCGATCAAGCATGGTATATCTAAAATGGCTGACCAAGGCTGTATTGAGATTAAAATTACCGAGGAAAAGGAATCGCTTTTCTTACGGATACATGACAATGGGCCGCTCTTCGCAGAGACAATGGGTGCTGGATATGGTATCAAGAGTATTCAGGATAAATTGAAGTTGCTATATGGAGATAAGGCGGCCATTGAGCTCCATAACAAACCGGAGAAGGCCGTCAGTATTATGATTAATAAATCCGCACTCCAGCAACATTCTTAGGCATATGCAATTTCCTTTAAAAACCGTTCTGGTCGACGACGAACCCCTCGCCTTAAGCCGCCTCAAACGACTTCTTGAAAAATATACAGACACTTTCCTGATTGTTGCCGAGGCAAAAAATGGTGCGGAGGGCCTGATCGAAATAAACAATCACCAGCCGGATATCATCTTTCTGGATATTGAAATGCCGTTGCTGAATGGGTTTGAAATGCTGGCAAAGCTTAACAGGATTCCCTTGGTTGTTTTTTCAACTGCATATGACCAGTACGCTATCAGGGCATTTGAAGAGAACTCAATCGATTATCTGCTAAAACCAGTGGAAAATGGCAGGCTTATCAAGACCATTGAGAAAATTCAAAATCTGGTCAATATCAAGAATCCTTCACAGGAACCCAATCCATATTCGGAGAATCTGCTGAGACTTCTGGAGGATATGAAGCCCAAAAAAGAACTTTTCTCGCTTTCCGTAAAATCCGGCGACCGCATCATGCTTATTCCTCTGACAGAAGTCACCTACTTCGAGGCGGAGGAAAAATATGTATTTTTGAACACAATGGATGGGCAGAAATACCTCCTTAATTATACACTTACCGCGCTTGAGGAAAAACTCCCTTCCCATTATCTACGGATCAGTCGGGCCGGGATAGTAAATTCTCATCATATTAAGGAAATCCAAAAGCACTTTAATGGAAAGTATATCCTCCTGATGCGTGATCGCCGAGCATCAAAGCTTGTGAGTGGCAGCACATATGCCGGTGTTATGAGGGATCTTCTTGATAATTAAATGGGTTTGGAAACTCCGCGCGCAGAATATTCATTTTGAAGACCCCTTACTTATTCCTAAATTGCGCCCTTGTTAATATTTTTGCAGTGATTTGGCTTGCAATGGACTGTTAATCAAGGTATTGTGTAATGTAGGTTTAAAGAATCACAATCTTAAAACCGGCATTTCGTCACAAAAGGATATAAAGTTGCGTATCCCTTTATGAAAATACGAGAATTGTTTGGCCTGCAAAAAAATCAATCAGAAAATTTGTCGACAAGATCATTTTGGTTCATTTTGTTTTGTTAAAAAAGGTTAAAGGGTTCAGGGTATAATGAAGGAACTCATAGATTTGAGCAATCTTCCCAAACATATAGCCGTTATCATGGACGGTAACGGCAGGTGGGCCCAAAACCAGGGAGCAGCACGCGTTTTTGGGCATCGTAATGCTATTAAGGCAGTTAGGGAAGTTACAGAGGGATGTGCAGAACTCGGAGTTTCGTTCCTCACACTCTATGCTTTTTCTACCGAAAACTGGGCCCGTCCCGAGTTTGAGGTGCGTGCTTTGATGGAATTGCTGGTGCAGTCTATCGGGAACGAGTTGCCAACCATGATGAAAAATAATGTTAGATTGGATATGATTGGTGACTTTGAAAGTCTTCCGAGAAGCTGTCAGAACCAATTGAACGAGGCAATTGAAAAAACAAGAAATAATACAGGTCTGAATCTTGTCCTGGCGTTGGGTTACAGCGGAAAATGGGATTTACTACAGGCAACCAAAAGAATTGCCGAAGAAGTTAAAAATGGAATTATCAGTGAGGATGCCGTAACTGAAAAATTATTGGGGTCTTATCTGGCCACCGGCTCAAGACCAGACGTTGATTTGATGTTAAGAACAGGCGGGGATCATCGGATCAGTAATTTCCTTTTATGGCAGATAGCATATTCAGAGCTATATTTTTATGACGATCTCTTCTGGCCCGATTTCCGTAAAAAGAATCTTTACGAAGCTATCCTTTCTTATCAAAACAGAGAAAGGCGATTTGGAAAAACCGGTGAACAGATTAAAGCAAACAGTGCTAAGTAAAATAATATGAACTTTTTGAAAAATTTGAGTAAACCATTAGCACTCTCTTCAAGCTTTCTGGTAATCTTTCTTCTCAGTACTTATATCGCAGACGCACAGCGAGTAGGGTTGGGTGTTGGAAACAAGCCTGCAGCCCCTATTGTTAATATGGGTATAGACCCTGCGAATCCAAAAGAATATATCATATCCGAAGTGACCGTCTCAGGAACCCAGTTTCTGGATCCAAATTCGATGATATCGATCTCAGGATTGAAGCCAGGCGATAAAATTCGTATTCCGGGACCAGCAGTTACTTCCTCCCTCAAAAAAATGATGGATTTTGGTACTTTGGACGATGTTGAAATTTTGGCAACCAAAGTGGAAGGCGACAAAGTTTGGTTGAATATCAATATTAAAGAGCGTCCAAGACTATATAAAGTATCTTTTTCAGGAATTAGAAAAGGTGAAAAAGAGACATTGACAGACAAAGTGAAGCTGATCAAAGGACGTGTAATCACGCCAACAGTTATCAAAAACACGCAGCTTGTCATCAAGAAATACTATATGGATAAGGGTTTTTACAACACCAAAGTAAAGGTGGTGCAAATCCCGGATTCATCGCGTGGTCAGGCCACTTTGAACTTCAATATTGAGAAGGGCAAAAAAGTAAAAATCGAGAAAATCGATATTCAGGGTAATACCGCGATCAGCGATGCAACCCTGAAACGTAAGATGAAAGGTACCAAGCAAAAGAGAATTGGCCGACTTTTCAACCCTTCAAAATATATACCTAAAAAGTACGACGAGGATAAGGAAAAGCTGATCGCATATTTCCGTAAGAACGGATATCGTGACGCTACTATCGAATTTGACTCAATCAAAAACAATGGCGAGACAATCAGCATTGTCATGAAGATCGACGAGGGAATCAAGTATTTCTATCGTAATATCACGTGGTCAGGAAACTATTTGTATCCCTCAAAATTCCTTAGTGATCGTTTAGGAATCAGCAAAGGGGCCGTTTACAATCCAGAAGAATTGGACAAGAAATTGAATGGGGTACCAGGTTCGGATATCAGTTCAATATACATGGATGACGGTTATCTGTATTTCCGTGTAGAACCAACCGAAAAAGCTGTTGAGGGAGACTCCATCGATATCGAACTGAGAATGTTCGAGGGTAAACAGGCTACAATCAACAGAATCCTGCTCAATGGTAATACTAAAACAAGTGACCGCGTAGTGCTTCGTGAACTTTTCACGCTGCCGGGTCAGAAGTTTAGTAAAACAGAGATTATCAACACGCAGCGTCAGCTTTCTCAGATGGGGTATTTCAATCCGGAGAAAATCCAGATTAACCCGATCCCGAATCAATCTGATGGAACTGTGGATATTGAATATACAGTAGAAGAAAAACCTTCTGATCAGATCGAGCTTTCTGGGGGTTGGGGTGGTTATATCGGTTTTGTAGGAACATTGGGATTGGTATTCAACAACTTTTCGTTGAAGAACATACCAAATCGTGAAACCTGGAAACCATTGCCATCGGGTGACGGACAGAAACTTTCGGTTCGTTTTCAAGCAAACGGTAAGCAATATCAAACATATTCTTTGGGTTTTAGTGAACCATGGTTGGGTGGTAAGAAACCGATCAACTTTGGGGTATCTCTTCAAAGAACTGTTTACCGCGCTGCTAATTATTCCTCACTATATACGGGTGCGTCAAGTAGCTTGTCATACCGTGGCGGATATTTTAACAATGGTATTACGCTTTCATTGGGGCGTCGTTTGAAAAAGCCGGATCGTAACCTTGTCATGACAAACTCGCTTTCTTACAACCGCTATCGTCTGGATAGTATCAATATCTTTGGAGGAAATTACAATACGGGAGTCTCAAACAATATTGCCTTTAATACAACGCTTTCAAGAAACACGCTTTCTGATTTCCAATTCCCAAGAAGCGGAAGTAATATCTCTTTGAGTGTGACGCTGACACCTCCATACTCTATGTTTAAGAGTAAGGATGACTATCTGGATAATACTACTGCCTACAAATGGGTTGAATATAACAAGTGGATGTTCGATGCCAGCTATTATGCAACCATCACAGGGAAGCTTGTGCTCGCAGCCAGAACTCACATGGGATACCTGGGAGCATACAACCCAAGCAAGACAGGCTACAGTCCTTTCGGCCGGTTTATCGTCGGTGGTTCGGGGCTGGCAGGTCAGGGGGCGTTCTCTTTGGCTGACCAGGATATCATCGGTTTGAGAGGGTATACAGATCAGTCGGTCGGGCCGCAGTCTGGTGGACGGGCAACTGGTGGTATTGTTTACAACAAGTATGTAATGGAACTTCGTTATCCGGTTTCACTCAATCCGCAGGCTACTATATTCTTGCTGACGTTTGCAGAAGCTGGAAATAACTGGGGTACTTATAAAGAATTCAACCCATTTGGTCTTAAGAGATCGGCAGGTGTTGGGGCTCGTATATTTATGCCGGCTTTTGGTTTGCTAGGGATCGACTGGGGATATGGGTTTGACACAGCACAAGGTCAGACGAAGGCGAGCGGGGCACAGTTCCACTTTACCATCGGACAGCAAATCAGATAATAAAACTGTATTCATTTCGTTAAGAGGGAGCAATTTATTAGCCCTGTGCCATGAAGAAGATTTTTATTTTAGTAGTTTTGTCATTCCTTTCAGTTTCAGAGCTCTTAGCTCAGAAGTTCGGTTACACCGACATGGAATACATTACCAGCAAGATGCCGGAATACAAACAGGCACAGGCGGAAATGAAAAAGTTCTCGGAAAAATGGGCAAAGGAAATCCAGGACAAGCTTGCCGAGGTGGACAGAATGCAGCGTGCATACATGGCTGAGGAGGTTTTGCTGACCGATGAACTGAAAAGAAAGAGACAAATAGAAATTAAAGAGAAGGAGGTTGAGGCGAGAGAATATAATAGTAAGATTTTTGGAATGGAAGGCATCATGTTCCAGAAGAAGAAGGAGTTGATGAAGCCGGTTCTGGAAAGGGTGCAACGAGCAGTGAACAAGGTGTGTGCCAGACAACGAGTAGATATATTATTTGATAAGTCGAGTGATGTGGGAATGGTGTATACCAATCCAAAGCATGATTATTCGGACTATATTATTGAGGAGCTGGAACTTGAATCGAAACCGGAGGCACCGGCCAAAGGAAGTAAGTCGAAGGCAGTTGCAACACCAACATCAGAAACACCAAAATCAGCCATAGAAACCAACCCTAAACAAAAAAGTACAACTAATAAACTTAAATAAGCAAGACGAAATGAAACAAAAATTTTTGGCTTTTGTGGTTTTGATGACCTCGATCAGTACCTCACTTTTAGCTCAGACCACCCCACTTACAAAGATCGGATACACTAACGTTGATGTCATTCTAATGCAATTGCCAGAAGCAAAAAAAATGCAGAATGAACTTGAGGTGGCAAAGGCACAATTTGATAAAGCAATAGGAGAGACATATAAAGAGTTTCAGGAAAAGTACGAGGCTTACCAAAAGAACGGTCCTAATATGACCGACGTGATTCGTGCGGATAAGGAAAAAGAATTGCAAAGCCTTCAGACTCGTGTTCAGGATATGCAAAACAATGCGCAAACGTCTTTACAGACTAAGCAGCAACAGTTGATGGAGCCGATCTTGACCAAAGTGAACAACGCTATTCAGGAAGTTGGTAAAGAAAATGGTTACCTGTATATCCTTAATATGGATGCTGGGGCTAACACTACGCCGATTATTCTTTACGCAGGATCCGAAGAATATGCAGTGACTAACCTTATCCTGAAAAAATTGGGAGTAGACCCTGAGAAGGCAGCCGCAGCACCGGCTACTGCTCCTGCAGGTACTAAACCGGCTGGAACGACACCAGCAACGACTACACCCGCAGCAGGCACGCCTAAGAAAAAATAAGGATAGATAAAGAATATTAAAGGCCGGGAAGTAGTCCATTCTAGACTGCTTCCCGGTATTTTGTTTTATAATACTTTAAGCGGAATTCTTTGCGTTGGTATTGCGTTTTGAGGTGTATGAAAAAAATGCAAAAATTACCCTCGCAAATGGAGCTATATTTGAGCTCTGATAAAAATAAGAAGTATAATTAACGTGCTAGTATAAGCTATTTGTTAATTTCGCGTTAAAATAGTTACCTAACTAGTGCATAGAATAAATCATATTCATGATATCATGCTTTTAAAAAAAGTGCTTTTAGTGCTTCTGATTCTTGGTGCTGCCGCTTTCGGGTCGCGTGTCATGGCGCAGGAGAATGCTTCGTTACAATTGATATTTCCCAAAGAGGCGGACTGGAATGTAATTGATGAGGGAAAGGAAATAAATTTCCATTTACAGATCAAAGGTGGTAAAAGCGACTCGGTTCGGTACAACATTACCAACGGGTTTCGCAAGGGTATGTATTTCGATTCCCTTGGCCATTTTGTATGGACTCCACCGTTTGATGTAGCCGACCGGATTAATACCAGTAAGATCGTTCCTGTAGTTTTTGAGGCGGTTAATGCAAAAGGGGAGTCGGTCTCCAAGGAAGTTCCGTTTCGGGTGATGCATGTCAACCGGCCACCTGAAGTGGATGAGTTGAAACCGTTTTACGTCCAATACCGGACACAGAACGCGTACCAGATCGATATGAATTCGGTGAGGGACCCTGATGGGGATCCGGTTATTTTCGTCCCTATTTTGGACGATATGCCGCAAGGAATGAAGCTGTCATCCGCTGGGGAAATTACATGGGATCCTTCAAGCACCCAATTTAATCTCCTTAAACAAGGTGCCCGATACATCGAATTTTGGGTGGAAGACCAACCAACAAAAGCGCGGACTAAGGGCCGTTTGAAATTGGAAATTACCCAAATGGATCTTGCGCCGGATTTTACAATTATTCCGCAAACCACCGTATTGCGCAGCGCGGAGAATAATCGAATCAATCTAAGATTCACGCTGTCCGATCCGAACGGTGACGATGATATCGCGGCATTTAACTTCATTTCTGAAAATAAAAATGTACCGGCATCTGCGTTGGTGAAGAATACTGCTACGAGCTACGAATTTATATGGGAACCGGGGTATACCTTTGTTAACGACCCGTTTGATACGCTAGCTTTCAACATTACCTTTTATGCGATAGATAAGGCGCAAAACAAGAAGGAGCGGAGCATTCGGTTTGTGATAAAGAATACGGTGGATGAAAGCCTTCGTGATAACTATGTTTACAACCTTTACAGGACGGCTTTGGTAAACGCGTGGGGTTTGCTGGAACAAATGACAGAGAGGGAGGGAGAGCTAAAGAGAGCCTATTCAAAAGCAAAAAGAGGAAAAAGAAGTCGTTCGTTGCTAAATGCTTCTTTAGGGCTCACGACTGGGCTGGCACCTGTTATTGCACCTGAGGACCCAAATACGAGAGGTTATATTACAACGATTGGCGGAACAACCGTGGCAACTGTAGGAACGCTTGAGGCGACGGAGGTAATCGGAAAATCTGTAAATGGTTTGCTTGACAGGTTCAACTACGTCATGCAGAAGAAGAATGAACTCCAGAATAAAGGGGATGTGTTTGCCCGGGAATATGCCCAGAAATCAGCGAGAAGGCAACCTGATTTTATCAGGAAATTGGATGACTTCAAGTCCTTAATGAACCTGAGCGGATTGGTCGCGTTGGAGCTGGACGCTAATTGGGAAAGCAAAAAAGAAGCGACTGACGTCGCTATCAAAAAGACCTTCAAGGATTTCGTCCCCTATACTAAGGACGAAAATTAAAAGAGATATTACGAAAAAGGAGGCTAGTCCTCCTTTTTCGTTTCTTCATCAATCGCAGTTGTAGAAGGATGGATATGTTCTTCGGGTTCTGGTGTTGGTTCTTGATGATCTGAAATCTCTGTGCCTTGCAAATCCATCTCCGTCGGCTCTTCTGACGAGTGCAAAGGTTCGTCCAAGTCGGAATGCTCGACGGTTTCCACTGGCGAATGAAAGCTTCCCTGGAATATCAGGATGCTGCATACTCCCAGGAAAATGCAAGAGTCAGCAATGTTAAAAATCGGTGTGGAATAATATTGCCCACCCCACAGAGGTACCCAGTCGGGGATGAAACCTTCCCAGAAATCAACAAATATCATATCAATAACCTGACCATGAAACCATGGAGTTGGTGAACCGTATGGCGCATTGTCAAGCAATACCCCGTAAAAGGTACTGTCAATCACGTTCCCAACGGCTCCCGCCAGTATCATAGATAAAGCCCATAGGAGGCCTCTGGATGCACCGGAGTGCGCAAGACGCACCAGGTACCAGCCAATGGCGACCATGGCTACGAGCCGAAATAAAGTAAGAAACAGTTTTCCATATTCATGACCAAGCTGCATGCCGAAGGCCATGCCAGGATTTAGAACGTAATGAAGTTTGAGCCAGTTGCCTACAAGTAAAATCTGACCGGAAAAACCAGGGCTCATGTACTTATATACCAGGAGCTTAGATAGCTGATCAATACCAATTAACAGGAAACTAAATAATAAATATGGTATTGGATTTCTTGATTTATTCATTCCTCTTATACATAAAAAACAAAAATAGAATGCGAAAGTAACAAGTTCCTTATAAAGAACCGATTCCGCGTCTATTCATTTCACTTTTAACGAGCAAATACTCCCTGCTGCTTTGGCCTGCAATCGATTTATTTTCTTCCGCTCTCCGGATAAGATACGGCAATACTGCGGAAATCGGGCCATAAGGGACATACTTCGCGATATTATATCCTTCCTTCGCAAGATTGAAAGAAACATTGTCACTCATACCAAGTAGCTGAGCAAACCAGATACGAGAATCATTATTCGCCAGTCCGAGCTTTTTCATTTTAATAGCGCAATATTGGCTACTGTATTCATTGTGGGTTCCCAGGCAAAACGCGATATCCTGAATATGCTCCATGCAAAAATCGATCGAAAGATTGTAATCAATATCAACTGCTTCCTTTGAGGTATGTATAGGATTGAAATAGTTGTTTTCTCTCGCGCGTAGTCTTTCCTTTTCCATATATGCACCGCGTACGAGCTTCGCGCCGATCTTATAACCTTTCTGGCGGGCGATCAGAAATTCACTTTTCAGCGCAGGTAACGTCTCGTGACGATATAGCTGAAATGTATTGTACACGATTGCTTCCTTCGTATTAAACTTCTCCATCATTTCGTACGTCATATCGTCGATGATGGTCTGGATCCAGCTTTCTTCCGCGTCTACAAAAATTCTTACCTTTTGGTTATAAGCATGATTGCACAATTTCTCCATTCTTGCTTTTACCCTCTGAAAAGCTGCAGCTTCGCTCGACGACAATTCGTCTTTTCTTTGAACTTTCTCGAGAAGCTCGGTCGATGCAATACCGGTTACCTTAAAAACAGAAAAAGGGATCAGTTTAGATTGAGCGGCTTTGTCAATTGTTCTTAATATTTCGGCAGCCGTATCGTCAAAGCTTTTTTCAGAATCTTCCCCTTCTACGGAGTAATCAAGGATTGTTCCTATTCCTGAGGCGCCAAGCGCCGCAATTGTGTGGTCGCAATCTGTAATCGTCTCACCACCACAGAATTGTTCAAATATGGTATAGCGGATAAGATTTTTTATCGGTAACTGAAGTTTTAGTGCGAGCTTTATAAAAAAAGTGCCTAAATTTACCACTTGAGCTTTATTCATGATGCTAAACAGCCAGTAGGTCTTGCGCAGCTGAGTATTTGATTTTGAGGCAAATGCAATAGAAGTGTCTTCAAAAAATACAGGAATTTGGTCTTTTGGGGTGGACGGCGCCATTTTATAGTTGGTTTTCCTAAATTGAGTAATTCAGGTTCAATTTGAATTAAAAGCACAAAAGTAATACGCATTAGGTATAACATTGACTTTTATTAAATTAAATGTCAATTGATTCCTAAAATGTATGAAATAAGTAACCGAATAATCATAGTTTTCTATATTTACTAAGGACAATTTTTGAAATGAATGCTTCTTTAGATATCCTACCGCTTAGCAGTTGGATTAATACCGAGGGTAAACCTTTGGTGATCGCCGGGCCTTGCAGCGCAGAGACCGAGGAACAAATGTTAGAAACCGCAAGCCAGATTAAGCAAGAAGGATTTGCGCATGTTATCCGTGCCGGAGTTTGGAAGCCTAGGACTAGACCTGGTAGCTTTGAGGGGATGGGTGAGGCTGCTTTGCCATGGCTTCAGCAAGTAAAGAAAGAAACCGGAATGCCTGTGGCAGTTGAAGTTGCCACTGCACAACATATCGACCTTGCTTTAAAATATGGTGTAGATATTCTTTGGATTGGTGCACGTACAACGGTTAACCCGTTCAACGTTCAGGAATTGGCGGATGCTTTGAAAGGAGTGGATGTTCCTGTTTTGGTTAAAAATCCTGTTAACCCTGATCTTCAGCTTTGGATCGGTGCTTTGGAAAGACTTAATCAGGCTGGTGTTAAGAAATTGGGTGCTATTCACCGTGGCTTCTCTAACGCTCAGGAAACCAAATATCGCAACTCTCCAATGTGGAATATTGCGATCGAGTTGAAAACTTTGTTCCCTCAACTTCCTGTGATCGGTGACCCGAGCCATATGGCTGGAAAACGTGCATTGTTGTTCGAACTGGCACAACGCGCGCTGGATTTGCACTATGATGGTTTGATCATCGAATCTCACCGCGATCCGGACAAAGCTTGGTCTGATGCGTCTCAGCAATTGACTCCGGCGGCCTTGAACACGATGTTGGAAGAATTGCACGTAAGAAAAGAATCTTATGGCAGCGATTACCAATCTCAGCTGGAGGTTGTTCGTGGAAAAATAGACAACCTTGACCGTGAATTGCTTGAAAATCTGGCAGCTCGTATGTCGTTGGTTGAAAAACTGGCTGAATACAAACGTGATAACAACGTTGCGGCATATCAGGTGGACCGTTTCCGTGAAGTATTGGAGACTCGCGCAGCTTGGGGTAAGAGCATGAACTTGTATCCTAACCTTGTTGACGAATTGTTCAAACTTGTGCATATGGAGTCTATCCGTAAACAAACAGAAGTAATGAATCAAATCAACGCCTGATTTGTATAACAAAAAATCAATGGCCGTGCTTCCCTGAAGTGCGGCCATTTTTTGTAAAAGTATTTGTAACCCTATCACTTCATTGATGTTAATGCTCAAAAAATCGCTTTTCCTTTTATTGATATTCTTCGCCTGTCTCTCATCGTATGGGCAGCCACAAACTGATTTCGCGAAAGAGAACTATACGAAATATGAGTATACGATTCCGATGCGTGATGGTGTGAAATTGTTTACTGCTGTATATGTTCCAAAAGACATCTCGGCCGAAAAGACTTATCCGATTATGATGCAGCGCACGCCGTATTCATGCCGACCATATGGCACAGACCTTTATCCCCGTCGCCTGGGACCTTCGGAGATATTAATGAAAGACAAGTATATTTTTGTTTATCAGGATGTTCGGGGTCGTTGGATGAGTGAAGGTGTTTTTACAGAAATGACCCCTCAGAAGGATATTCGAAAATCGGAAAAGGATACGGATGAAAGTACAGATACTTACGATACGGTCGATTGGCTGATTAAGAATATACCTAACAACAATGGGAAGGCCGGGCAGTGGGGTATATCCTATCCCGGTTTCTACGCGAGTGCCGGCACGTTGGCAAATCACCCGGCGCTGGTAGCTTCCTCGCCGCAGGCTCCCATGGCCGATCTTTGGCGCGACGACAGTTATCATAACGGGGTATTTATGTTACCTCATAACTTCGGATTTTATCCTTTCTTCACCAATCGTACAGACGATAAGCCCACTTCGAAGCCGAGCACAAAGGAGTTCTCGTACGGGACGAACGACGGATATGATTTTTTTCTAAAACTTGGCTCGCTGAAAAATACCCAGGATGGGAAATGGTATGGCGGAAAAGATCCATTCTGGACAGGAAATATGGAGCATCCTAACTATGACAGTTTTTGGAAAGAGCGAAATATTCTTCCTCATTTAAAAGGAATTAAGCACGCGGTAATGATTGTAGGTGGCTGGTATGACGCCGAAGATTTACACGGAATCTTCAAAACCTACGAGGCCGTTGAAAAGCAGAATCCCGGAATTTACAATATACTCGTGGCAGGGCCATGGACTCATGGGGGCTGGAACCGTGATGGAGATATGCTCGGCAATGTGAATTTTGGAGCTAAAACAGGCATATATTATCAGGAGAATATTGAGCGGAAGTTTTTTGCCTATTTTCTGAAAGGAGAAGGCGATGCAAATTTTCCGGAAGCGCAGGTGTTTGAAACAGGCAGGAATCAATGGAGAAATTTTGAAACATGGCCGCCTAAGAATTCAGCCGAGAAAATGTTGTTTCTGATCCCGGGCGGAAAGCTGGCTTTTGATCAAAAGCCGTCGGAAAAGCAATTCGATAGTTATGTATCAGATCCTAAAAAACCGGTTCCTTTCACCCAAACAATTTCTATCGGCATGAATTCCGATTATATGGTCGAAGACCAGCGTTTTGCGGCTCGTCGCGAGGATGTGCTCACTTATGAAACTGAAGTGCTGGAGAGCGACGTGACGTTAGCGGGAAATATAAAGGTCGATTTGCAGGTTTCAACAACCGGAACGGACGCGGATTTTATGGTGAAGATCATTGATATATATCCGGGTGACAGCAAGGATAATAGTAATACGGCGAAGAGTACCAAAATGAGCAACTTTTATCAACTCGTGCGCCACGATGGGATGAGGGGTAAATTCAGAAAGGATAGGAGCAATCCGGTACCATTCATTCCCGGTAAGATGGAAGAGGTATCCTTCGAGCTAATTGATATTCTTCATACTTTTCAAAAAGGCCACAAAATGGCCATTCAGGTGCAGAGTACAATGTTTCCGCTATTTGATATCAATCCTCAGAAATTTCTGCCAAATATCAATCATGCCAGTGACAGCGATTTTCAAAAAGCAACCATTAAAGTATTCGGCGGAAGCAGTGTGTCGGTGAGGATTTTGGAACAAACCCTGAATAATTCAAACACGAGTAAATCAAATAACTGAGATAGATTTTACCGGGTTTTTTCCTGCTCTCTCCATACTGGAATCGATCTGCGAACAGCAACCGGGGAGGAGATATTCATTCCCCTCTCTAGCCACATAACCAGCTGTGAAAGAAATGCCAAAGAAATCCTGAAGTTAAACGAAGATGAATGACAAGGTATTTTTTACATCCACTTGCTCAAAAACTGGCTAAAGGGCTCCTTATATTGATCGCTCACTGGAATTGTAGTTTGGCCAATTTGAATACTATTTTTCGTAATAGCACTGATTTGATTCAAATTGACAATAAACGACCGGTGCACTCTCATAAAATTGGAAGCGGCCAGTTTTTCTTCTAATGCCTTGAGGCTTGTGAGTGAAAGGATAGGTTTCGGGTCACTTTTCAGATGAACCTTTACATAGTCTTTTAGTCCCTCGATATATAGAATATCGGTAAAGGCCAGTCTCACCATTTGGTATTCCACTTTCAGGAATAAATATTCATCTTTTTGTTCAGGGGCGTTAACCGCTGCTTTGTTAACCAGTTCCTTATACGCTCTGCCTTTATTGGCCGCGCGGAGGAACTCTTCATAATTAAAGGGTTTTAGGAGATAGTCAATGGCATCAACACGATAACCTTCCAGTGCAAACTGATTGAATGCCGTTGTGAATATCACTTTTGGCGCGGAAGGTCCGTTTTTTTCTATCACTCTGGCAAGTTCTAGCCCCGTCAGATCGGGCATTTGAATATCCAGAAATATGAGGTCAATATCGTTGGTATGGATAGCATGAAGCGCTTCAATCGCACTAGAGTACTTTCCCGCAAGCTTCAAAAATGGCGTTTTCTCAATAAAAGAAGATACCAATCCAAGGGCAAGCGGCTCGTCGTCGACGGCAATACATTTTAATTCACTCATGCGGTTTCAAGTTCAAGCCTTACTTCATATTCTCTGTCTTTCACGTTTTCGTTAACGTCGAGTTGGTATTTACCGGGATAAAGCAAATCGAGACGGCGCTGGGTGTTGGCAAGTCCGATACCGTTGCTTTCGTCAAGTGCCGTTTGCCTTTCATTGAACAATGTATTCTTGATATCCACCATGATCTTGTTTCCAACTTGTGAAATACGGATTTCGATCTGACTTGGCTCCATGCTGCTAACGCCATGCTTAAAGGCATTTTCAATAAAAGGCAAAAATAGCATTGGTGCTATCGGAACGTCGTGAAGAGGAACAGGGGGTTCGAGGTTCACTTTCACTTTATCTGTAAGCCTGAGTTGCATCAATTGAATATAATCCTGCGCAAAGGAAATTTCCTGACTCAGCATTACGGTCTGATTTTGAGTGTCATATAGTACATATCTCATCAATCGCGAAAGCTTGTGAAGCGCCTGTTGGGCAGCTTCAACGTCGATAATGGTCAAGGCATATATATTATTAAGGGTATTAAAGAAAAAATGAGGATTGATCTGTGCTTTTAGAAAGCTGAGTTCGGAATTGATTTTTTCCTGTTCAAGATCTTTTCGATATTCTCTGTCCTCCTGCGCGTTCTTCACAGCAGCCACACTGGTGCTTATTCCTACGATCATAAGCGCAATCAACAACGCAAAGTAATCCAGGTGCTCTTTCGGTTTCTTCCTTCCTACCAGCGCTTTGGCACTCTCAAATGCCTTATCCATATATTCGGAATGAGATATCATGATTTTAACCTGATCAATGAGGAAGGCAAGGCAGATTACAGACACGACATTAAATGCAATAAAAATCAGGTATCGGTTTCGGGCAAGGTATTCGGGATACCAATAATAGTAGTTCATATAGAACACCACTACCAGCAGCAATAACAACACTCCCTGCTTGATCCAAAACGTATGAGGTAGTTGAATTTGCCAGCTCATCGGCTGCCACATGAGGAATAGGATGAGAAAACTCCATCCCAGCAAATGCATCAGGACTAGGAAATACTTTCGATCTGAGGTTTCCGAGTTCATCGGGATAGATATGCTTTGTTAGTGGAAAGCCTATTTTTGGAGTTACAATTTTAAAACTAATTAAGTTAAAATCTTTCAGCAATCGATCAAAGCATCATTATTATCGACCGATTGCCGTTTCAAATCTATTGATACACAAGAGGTATATACTTGCAAAAGCAACGTCTTTGAAAGGTAAACGACTCTATGCAGAACGCCAACTCGTCGTAAAAAACGGGGTTCTTATCGGTGTAAAGCTCCTCTTGGTCTATTGTATAAAAATATGACGATAATAAGACTTTACTTTGAAATTGTATTTAATATTCTAATACTCCCTTTCCATGAACATGCAAAAATTATTTACCCTGTTTATTGTTTCTCTTCTTTCAACGAGCGCCTTTGCGCAGTTTGGCCCCGGTGGTGGTGGTGGTGGAGGTAGAGGTGGCGGCGGCCGTGGCGATTTTGGCGCACCTCGTGAAAGGCAGGCAGCTATACCCGGTACAGCAGAAGCAAACACTCCTAAAGGTAATGGCAAGATTAAAGGTGTTGTGGTGGATTCCACCAGCAAAAAACCTGTTGAATTTGCAGCATTATCGCTAATTGATACCAAAACCAACCAACCGATCGACGGTACAACTACTGACGAAAAGGGTCAGTTTAGTATGACGAAAGTTGCCAATGGTGATTTCAAAATACTCATTTCTTTTATCGGCTATAAAAACAAAACAATTGCCAACATCAAAATTGACCGTAAAACGGATATTGATCTGGGCAATGTGATACTTACTCCTGACGTGGTGCAGCTGAATGAAGTGGAAGTTGTAGGTATGGCTCAGCTTGTGGAAGAGAAAGTTGACAGACTGGTATACAACGCCGAAAAAGATATCACCAGCAAAGGAGGTGATGCATCGGACGTAATGAAAAAAGTGCCGATGCTAACGGTGGATCTGGATGGAAACGTTTCTTTAAGAGGGAGTTCAAATGTACGTGTGTTGATCAATAACAAACCGTCGACCATTATCGCAACCAGTGTTGCAGACGCATTGAAGCAGATTCCTGCGGATATGATTAAATCAGTCGAGGTTATTACTTCGCCTTCGGCGCGATATGATGCGGAAGGTTCAGCTGGTATTATTAACATTATCACTAAGAAGAGCACGCTCCAGGGTGGGACGATTGATCTGAACTCTTCCGTTGGTAACCGTGGCTCCAACCTGGGGCTGAGAGGTAATTATCGAACAGGTAAGATGGGTTTCAGTTTAGGGGGGTTTGGCCGTTTCAACTACAATCAGCCGGGAAGATCTGAAAATTTGCAAACCGGAAAACAAGAAGACTTTTCAATTGCACAATATAGCAAGACAAAAAACAAAGGTGCCTTCGGATCCTACAATCTTGGATGGGACTATGATTTGAACCCAAGCTCTTCGCTATCAGCGAACATAAGATATGGCCTTCGCAATATGAAGAACATTCAGGAGTTGACCACGCTAAACAGTCAAGGTACCACCACCACTGGTAGCTATCGTGATGTTGATGTGAAGGACTTGTCAGGAACTTGGGATATGAACGTTGATTACCTCAAAACTCTGGGTAAAACTGGTCAGGAGTTGAGTGTTTCCGGTCAATATAGCCGTAATAACCGTACCAACGATTTTGATGCAGATATCTTCGCACTGAGTAATCAGCAGATCGGCGAGAAATTGGGAGAACAGGGGAATGCCAATAAAAGTTACAACCAGGAAAGTACCATACAGATAGACTACCAAACTCCACTTGGAAAAACGCAGATGCTGGAAGTTGGGGGTAAGGGAATCTTCCGCCAGGTGGTGAGTAATTATGACTATTACAACACGGTCAGTACGCCACAGCCAAGTAGTAATCTGAATTACGACCAAAACGTGGCAGCAGGGTATCTATCTTACTCCCTTACTACAAAGAGTCGTTTTTCATTGAAAGCGGGGGCCAGATATGAGTACACCTCAATTGATGCGACACAAGGCGAAGCCGGGAACTTGAAGCTACCATCTTACTCCAACCTGGTACCGAGTGTCAATATTTCGCAAACGTTTGGTAAAGCGCAAACGATCAAGCTTGCATATAACCGTCGTTTGCAACGCCCTGGTATTCAGTTCCTTAATCCAAACATCAATGCTTCTAACCCGACGAATATCACGGTTGGTAATCCGGAATTGAATCCGGAATTGACAGATCAGGTTGAAATGAGTACCAGTTTCTTCAAAAACTCCCTGTATATCAACGTGTCGACCTTTGCACGGTTTACAAACAACTCGATTGAGTCCATCAAAACGACCAGTTCGGAGGGAGTTATTACCACTACATATGGCAACATTGGTTCAAAAAAGAACTATGGAGCTAACCTTTTTGGAAATATGACCTTCTTTAAAAGATGGCAAGTAGGTGGAGGCTTTGATATGTACTATGCTGATTTGTCAAACAATAGCCCTAACCCTGCTTTAACTTCTCGCAATACTGGTTTTGTATTGAGTGGTCGTTTCCGTACAAGTTTGACGATCAAAAATGGTTGGGGACTTCAGGCTGGTGGTTTTATGCGTGGCAAGGATGTTCAATTGCAAGGATCACAAGCCGGTTTCCGTATGTATGACTTCGGTGTTAAGAAGGATTTTGCCAACAAACGCGGTAGCATTGGAATTGGAATGGAAAATTTCTTCTCTGCTACGTTCGACCAAAAGAATTCTTTTGAAACAAGTACGTTCACTCAGAACAGCGTAAATCACCTGTACAACAGAGGTTTCCGGGTCAATTTCTCGTATCGTTTAGGCAAGATGAATTTTGTTGAGCAAAAAACGCGCAGGAAGAAATCCATCTCCAATGACGACCAGAAAGGTGACAGCGGTGGCGGAGATATGGGCGGTGGTGTTCAAACTGGTGGCGGAGCAACAGGGGCTGGAGCAGGTCCTGCCGCTGGTGGCCAAGGTGCAGGTCAAAGAGGTGGTCAGCGTCCGCAAGTACAGGGTATGCCTGTAAAAACCGACTCAACTGGTGCTCCTGCAAAACAACCTGGTCAGTTCAAGCCTGACTCTACTTCAAGACCTGATTCCTTGAAAAGAGGGAATATGGTAAAGCCGGATTCTACGATGATGAAACCTGATTCGACTATTAAGCCAGATTCAATCGCTAAACCAGACACTACTGCAAAGCCTGATACGATCGCAAAACCAGCCGTGCCGACGGTGCCGGCTGATACAACGAAAAAAGAAAACTAAATACTGGATTTTGTTAGTTTCGAAAGACCTCTCTATTTAGGGAGGTTTTTTTTATGCTCAATTAATCTTGCTAAGCCTCTTTACTTCCAAGTCGCCAATCCGCATTAGATAACGAGCCTGCAGTTTTTCCTTTCGTCGCGCATGGTCCAGAAAGCCCAACTTAAGTTTGGTGATATGGAAATTCTGTACAGTATCTACCACATGTGCGTCAATTCCAGTTTCTAACAAACTGTCGCCAATTGCTGCCGTTGTATACAAGTAACAAGGCGCATTGTTTAAAAAATGTGTAAGCTGGTCATTGGTATTGATTCTGCTCACATATCCCGGCGAATAGAACTCAAAAGAATAGGAAAGCGACCGATAGGTTCCCACAGGTATGTTGTTGTCGGGGATGATTCTGGCTGCCTCCCTACCTGATTGATATTGCAGTAAAAAAGGATAAAAAAAGAAGAAAAGAAAGGTATAA
This sequence comes from Dyadobacter sp. HNCC25DJ184, assembly GCF_056895215.1. Lineage (NCBI taxonomy): Bacteria > Pseudomonadati > Bacteroidota > Cytophagia > Cytophagales > Spirosomataceae > Dyadobacter > Dyadobacter sp. HNCC25DJ184. The sequence continues at coordinate 119,234 of NZ_JBXHAQ010000015.1, forward strand.
ATCATTGTCGCCATCGCATATCCCTTAAACAAAATTCGTGAAAGCGGGTATTTCAATCTGGATAAAGCTGCAGTTAGAATAATGCCCAGCGTGATAACGGCAGCAATGATGCCGTTGCCAACCTGAGTGAGGTACAACAAGCCTAGAATGGCCACACCAAGTAGAACCATCACGATATTCTGAACCACGACCAGCCAACCCAGTTTCGACTCTGAGGATTTGGTATATAAGAAATAGCCAGTTATGATGGCGAAGTAGGGAAATAAGATAACGATATAGTGGGGTAGCTGAAACCTTGAAAGAGAAAACATCAAAAAGGTGATGGCCGAGCTTCCATAAATAACCACTCTGGGAGAAATGTTTTTCGTTTTTTTGCGGAAAAGAAAAACTAAAGCTGCGATCAGACTAACTGACCAGGGAAGGAATGCCCATAGAGTGGTGTGAAGAAAAAACGTAACATCTCCAGACCCTTTAATTGGCCCCGAGTTAAAAAATCGCCCGAATTGACTATCCCAGAAAAAGAATCTTAGCCCGGATACACCTGTTTTGCCAAACACTATTTTCTCAGGATGCATATCAAACTGAACGTACAGGCAGTAAAGCTCAGGAAGTGTAGCGACCAACGTCAGTGCAAACACGAGGATCCAGCGTAAATTAACGAACTGCTTCCACTGTCGGGCTAATGCCCAGAATATCACCCAGCCACCCCAGATCGTGATCAAAGCGAATATTCCTTTGGTCATTACCGCACAGGCCGCGAAAACGGCAGCGGCGACGATATGTTTCCAGGATTTTCCCTCATATAGACATAGCATATGCCAGATCGCAGCCACAATACAGGTTGTCAAAAACGGTTCGGCCCGAACATCAAAATTGGCGAGAGTGCTGTGCAGTGCAACTGTATAAAGGAGTAGCGAAATTTTTGCAACGGAAGGATTAAAGAGATATCGGGCTGTTATATAAGTGTAATAAAGGCCTCCTAACCAGAAAAGGAATGCAGGTAGCTTATATGCAAATCCATTGATTCCAAATAGCTTATAACTGATCGCTGCCATCCAGAAAGGGAAATGGGGCTTATCGAGCCAATCCTCTCCATTTCCGTAAAGATTTATCCAATCGTTATGTTGTACGATATGCTTGGCAATGGTGGCATACAAAGCGCCGTCTGGTTCCATTACATCCAGCCAAAGACCGGGAAGATTGAGTAGAATTCCTATTGCCAACAGATAAGGGAAGTACCGTTGCAAAGCTTGTTCGGCATGGGTCATGATGCGCAGTCCGTTTAATTTTGTTCATTTTAATAATTTCGAATGAAGAAAACTGGCTGTCAGGGGAATGGTCACACAATCATAATATGGACCTGGCGAAGTATCGAAAACTGATAGGGGAGGGAATACGCTTGTCGAGTGGAAAATTGAACCCAGCCAAGCGTGGCTGAACGTTGCTGCAAAGTTAACTCTATTTACGCGGTTATATTTTATAAAATCAAAAGAAAAACCGTTTAAAACGCACTGATTTAGAGGTTTTAAACGGGCTTGTGTTATTAATTGAAATATTAGAAGAATTACTTATAACGATCAATGGTTACCAAATACTTGTGTGTCCATCTTTTGCCTCCCTTCGCTTTGACCTACTACTCTGAAATCAGAAACTCACGCTTGCGAACTCCTGATTTCTCTCAAAATCCTTTCGGCGCCGGCTTCCAATAATTTTTCTGCTAAAATTTGTCCCAATTGAACAGCTTGCTGTGGCAGTCCGGATTGTGATCGGCGTATCATTTCTGAGCCATCGAGACTTACGATACCTCCTTCGATATTAAGTAGACCGTCGGCTAGCCTCGCCAAACCAAATACCGGAATACTGCACCCGCCATGCATATGATTCAGAAAAGCGCGTTCAGCTAAAAGGCAGGTTTCTGTTGGCTCATCGTTCAAAAGACGTCTGATCGCTGACTTCTTTTCGTTACTTAATGCTGTAGCACATTCAATGGCTACTGTTCCCTGACCGACAGCTGGTGTAAATTCGTCCAATTGTAAGTGCTCGGCAATCTTGTCGTCATATTCCATACGGTGGACACCCGCGAATGCCAGCAAAAGTGCGTCACACTGGCCTTCTTCCAGTTTTCGCAAACGGGTTTGAAGGTTACCGCGCATATCGACCGTTTTGATATGTGGGTAAAAATATTTTAGTAAAGCCACGCGGCGCGTGGACGATGTACCCACCACAAAAGCTTCTCCACTTTTCAGCGAAAGATCTGTATTATGACTCACGAGAACGTCATTGGCTTCTTCTCTTTCCGTAAAAGCAATGATCTCAAAGTCGATGTCCAGATCCGACTGAAGATCTTTGGCACTGTGCACCGCTATATCAATTTCACCGCTTCGAAGTTGATCTTCCAGCTCTTCGGTGAATACTCCTTTGCTTCCAATTTTAGATAATGAACGGTCGAGAATCTTGTCTCCTTTCGTTTCGATCAGGACAATCTCTGTTTCCAGTCCACCTTGCAGAAGAAGGTCTTCAACATAATATGCTTGCCAAAGAGCAAGTTTGCTGCCTCTGGTTCCTATTTTTATTTTCATACAAATTCAATTTTGAATGAGCAGCCATTCACTCATTCACTCATTCAACAATTCACTTAATACTAAACCCCAACCGTATCCCCCTCGTCCGTCTTAATCTTGTCTTCTATATATGCAACGATAAGCGACGCGATATCTACCCCGCTTACTTCTTCGATGCCTTTCAAGCCCGGGGAAGAATTCACCTCCATCACCAAGGGACCTCTTTCTGATTGCAGCAAATCTACGCCAGCTATTCTCACCCCCAGCGCGCGTGCTGCTGCAAGAGCAGTTTCTTCTTCTTCAGGCGAGAGCTGGATAGCCATGCCTTGTCCTCCACGGTGCAGATTGGACCTGAAATCGCCATCCAGTCCCTGCCTTTTCATCGCAGCTACCACCTTGTTGCCAATCACAAACGCGCGGATATCTGCACTTTTCGACTCTGCTATAAATTCCTGGATCAGGAAATTGGCTTTCAAGCCATAAAAAGCCTCAATGGTTGATTTTGCTGCCTTGATAGTTTCTGCCAAAACAACACCGACTCCTTGTGTTCCTTCCAGTAATTTGATGATAACCGGTGGCCCTCCCACAATATGGATCAGTTCCGTCACCTGCGAAGGGTTTTTGGCAAATACGGTTTTGGGTATGCCAACGCCCGATTTTGCAAGAACCTGCATGCTTCTCAGTTTGTCTCTGGATCTTAATATGGCCTGAGATTTGACAGAAGTAAAAATTTTCATCAACTCGAACTGACGCACGACAGCACACCCAAAGGATGTTACCGACGAGCCAATTCGTGGAATAACGGCATCTATGTCTTGGATCTGTTTTCCTTTATAGAGTATAGTTGGCTTGCCCCCTTCGATCATGACGAAACATTTGACATGGTCGATGACAACAGCCTGGTGGCCTCTCGTCTTGATTGCCTCTACCAACCGTTTTGTTGAGTATATGTCCGGGTTAGTAGATAATACGGCGATTTTCATTTTATTCAATTAATTTGAGAGAATGGGGAAGGTTATCAGAACGTCGACCGCCCGGAGATGTATCCGCAGATTTTGCCAGACGCTTATAAGAAAGGTCTTTTAGTGACACGTCCACAATAAAACGTCCGTTCAAAAGCTTACGGCCCAATAGTACCGGATAGCTCATTTTTGTTCTGTTGGCAAGTGAAAATTCTGTTCGGATTTTCCTGCCGAAAAGCCGTATAAAAGTTTTGATGACATATCGTTTTTCAGATTTGCCGGAAGAGTTTTTGATAAGTTTTTCTTTAAAATCTATAACTGAAAACGATTGTGCAGGAGCACCTTTTTTCGTATCAAGCGAAAAATGAAGTACTGGCCTTTCTCCATCCCTCACTACTTTCACTTTTGAACAATGAATGGACGAAGTCGCTGCACCGGAATCTATACGCACAGGTACGTTTGACCAACCCAGATCGGGGAAGTCGACATAATCTGTTGCGCCGATTATCTCTGGTTTAGACGGTTTCATTTATAAGGTTACTTCTATAAGGTTACTGCCAGGTATTTTCGTTTGGTAATATGTAAAATCTATTTTGCCACAAAGGCCCAAAGAAATTAAGAAAGAAAACAAAATGACACTCTTCGCGTCTTAAAGCCTTTGTCGCAAACACAACATTATCTGCTTCTAAAATAAGGTGCGATCGTTAGCGAAAGATCAAGAAAGACCATTTTCGCGCGAACATTTCTTTCTATATGAAAATACGCCGTGTTGACCTCCTCTATCATTTTTCCAAGCGCCTCAAAACTCACAGCACGTGAAAAATTTTTCACGAAAGTAAGCTCTTCCTCCGGAACACGCAAAAGTTCACCAGCGCCCTGGCCCCAAACCAGCATATCCCTGAAAAGCCTCAAAGCATAATCCAGAATCTCCTTTTGTTTTTCCTTTTTCATGCCGTCATATCCATCCGCCATTTTTACCAGATTAAGGTAGTCAGGTTTGTAGCATGAACGCATCCATTCTGCAAACCATTCGCCTTTTCCGTCCTCCTCTTCGTTAACGAGTTTTCGGGCCTCCGATAAATTTCCGTCGCAAAGGTAAGTGATCTGCGCCGACAGGGTGGGGCTCAAGTTCAGATTTCCGAGATATTCTTTTACATCCTCGTCAGAAAAAGCCGGAACCAAAATTCGCTGCGTTCTGGAAATAATCGTGGTGATCAATTTGTCCGACTGGTCGCTTACGAGAAGGAACAGCGTTTTCACGGGCGGCTCTTCCAATATTTTAAGCAAAGCATTGGACGAAGAAGCGTTCATGATATCCGGCTTCCAGATAATCAGAATCTTATATTCACCCTGAAACGACTTTACCGAAAGTTTTCGCAAAACACCACGGGCTTCTTCCACAGAGATGTTTCCCTGCTTGTTGTCGGCACCAATAAAATCAAGCCATTCGGGCAGGAGTCGGTATGGGCTTTCAGCAATAAAGCTCCGCCACAGTCCCAAAAACGCCTCGCTATTATTTCCGTCCACCTTTTTTGACGTGGCGACCGGAAATATGAAGTGCAGATCGGGATGTACCAGTTTACTCATTTGTGAACACGATACACAATGTCCGCAGGCGTCAGTTTCCGAGCGGTTTTCGCAATTAATATACGTAGCAAAAGCCAGGGCAAGCGCCAATCCTCCTCCTCCTACACTGCAATCAAAAAGCTGTGCATGCGCCAAATGACTATTCTGTACCGATCGGATGAGGGTAGACTTGATGGGGGCTAATCCTGGAATTTCTGTAAAAAGCACTGCTGATCAGTAGTTTATCGATATGAAGTCCTGTGATTCTTTGACCTTTCAAAAACTTCGTTTAGTATATTCATTTCTTCTTCGTCAAAGATACGATTTCTTCGGCGGAGCGTGTCTTCTGCAACGGCTGCTGCTGTCGGCAAACGATATTCTGTGAACCCATCCTGCTGCCCGCCCCAGCTGAAAGAAGGAATATATTTGGGTTGGAAACCTCCTCCGAAAACGTTGACATTCACGCCTACGACAGTTCCTGTATTAAACATAGTGGATATACCTGCCTTGGAATAATCGCCCATCATAAGACCGCAGTTTACGATGCCGGTATCTGTAAAATCGTTTACCGCAAAATTATACAGCTTAACGTTCGTATGGTCGTTTTTTAGATTGGAATTATTGGTATTCGCTCCAAGATTACACCATTCGCCCAGGACGGAATTGCCCAGATAACCATCGTGTCCTTTGTTACTATATCCAAAAATAACACTGTTACTAACCTCACCACCGACTTTGCAAAATGGTCCAACAGAAGTGTTAGGGCGTATTTTGGATCCCTGCGCCACAGTGCTTCCTTCTCCGATTGCAAACGGTCCCTGAATTGTCGCCCCTTCCTGAATCACCGCATTTTTGCCAATATATATAGGCCCATTCTCCGCATTTAGTATTGCAGCTTTGATATTGGCACCTTCTTCAATAAAGATATTGGTCGGGTTATATACATAGGTATAAGGATCTGTGAGTTTTTGCGAAGCACGGCCTTCGGTAATTTTAGTAAAATCCGACAGGAGCTGACTTCCGTTTTTACCAAAAATATCCCAGACATGTTGAATGATGGTGAAGTCGGAATGATAGGTAAAACTTTCGATCTCCACCGGTATTTTCCCAAAATCTGAAAAAACAGAATCTGATTTAAACGCGAGTGTATGTCCTTCTTTTGAAACAATACCCTGGCCGGTATTTAGTTTGGTAATTGCTTCAGTAACTCCGGGATCCGGACAAAGTGCACCGTTGATGTATAAATATTCATCTGCTTTTTCAAACGGAAACTTGCCACCTAAATATGCTTCTGTCGCATAAGAAGCGGGCTTACTAAGCCATAGTTCCCATTTTTCGGTAATGGTCAGAATGCCGCAACGAATCGCTGCGATGGGGCGGGTATATGTAAACGGTAATAGTTGAGTGCGGGTAGTGGGTTCGTCGAAAAGGATAATATTGCACATAGCTGTGTGAGTGGTCCGTAGTCAAAGTTCGGCGATTTTTCTGGATGCCCCAAACAATAAGGCAGTCCCTTCTGTAAGAGACTGCCTTATCGTAATATAACCCAAAAAAGGGATGTTATTGTTTTCCGTAGCGTTTTCTGAACTTGTCAACACGACCAGCAGTATCAACCAATACGTTTTTACCAGTATAAAATGGGTGAGACTGAGAAGAAACTTCCACTTTGTATACAGGGTATGTTTTTCCGTCCTCCCAAGTGATCGTTTCGTTAGTATCAATCGTTGAACGGGTAATAAACTTGTAATCGCTTGACAGATCCCAGAAAACTACTTCTCTGTAATTGGGATGAGTATCTTTTTTCATTGTTATATGGTATTTTGTGTTCTATACAATTCTTAAAAAGGATTGCAAAAGTAATTATTAAAATTCGATGGAGCAAATAATACTCAGCTATATTTTAATAAATTGAACCTCAGAGTCATTACGGGTTGGCAAACTGCGGTTTTGCTATCTTAGTCAGGTATTTGGCAATTAAGATTTAATCATTTTTTGTCAGGGATTGTCATTTGGCATCACTTGTTGTTCGAGTGTCATTCTTGACAGAAACAATAAATGATCACTCCTGACAATCCCTCACCACAAATGACCATGCTTACCAACCCCTGGCAAAACCCAGAAAATAGTTAATCTACGCTTCTTTCAGTTGCTTCCTAAGCACCTCAATACTGGTTTTAATCTCCTTGTCGAAGTCGGTATATTTAAAGCATTCTATTGATAGTCCACCCTTGTAACTTATCCTTTTGAGTGCCTTCAGGTATGGGCGGAAATCATCCCCCATCACACCCGGAGGAGTACGGCTTTGTTTTTCAGCAATATGACAGTGAACGATATACTTTCCATATTTAAGGATCTCGTCCGGCGACTCGTCTTCTTTTAACATATGGTATATATCGCAAAGCAGTTTCACCTTCGGACTATTGACGGCTTCGACTATTTCCACACCTTCCGCAAGGCTATTGATAAAATTGGTTTCCCCACGGTTCAAAGGCTCAATGGCAATCGTTACTCCATATTTTTCTGCCAGCGGTGCCATTTTCTTACATATATCTATATGTTGTGATTTGGCGACTTTGCGGTCAAAACCTTCCGGGATATTTCTTGCCCCACCGCTTCCGAACACAATATAAGACGAGCCACATTCTTTTGCTCGTTTCAGGGCCAGTTCAGTTCTTTTAAGAACACCGTCCGGATTGGCATTTGGTCCGACTGTTTTCAAATCTCCAGGCAGTAGAATCACATATGACCAGATCGGGAATTTTACGGATTCCAGCTCTTTTTGATTTTGTTCAAACTTGGGCTCCCCGCCTTCCGGCAACAGGAAATTGCCAACAGATTCCTCTATATAGGTATATCCCAGGCCTCGCAGATATGAAGCGTGCTCATATGCCGCGAAAACACCCAGCTGAATGGCTGCGTCGCCGAATATTTCAGTACCAAAACTATATCCTTGTACACTATATAAGGAAGCAAGAGATGCAGCCGCGCCGGCCTTCCTGATGAACGCCCTTCGTGATCTATTTTCTTTATCCGTTTGCATGCTAACAATGAGGTGAAATATGAATATTGGCTGAGTCAGGTAAGAGAAAGCCGATGTTTTGCCGGTCCTACTTGAAATTTATGTTTATATTTTGTTGTTATGATTGAGATAGGCGTTTTTCAAAAGTTTGCAAATATTTTTCCTTAACTATCTAGAAATCAATAATAAGTGATTTTTGGATAGTCAAAAAGTTTACAAATTTTATAGAAGTGTGAAAAAATATTTTTCTTGAAAAATTTTCAATTTTTTTTTCGGGCCTTCAGTTTGGTGTAAATCGCTTGTTATTAGTTTTTTAACAATTTGTTAATCTCGGGTGGCATGTTTTTTGCGGATATGGCTTATCAAACGGGATTGCTTTTGTTATTTTTTTCGTGTTATTTCATGTGTTGATTAAATGTTTTTTTAAAGTCACATGGAGTCCGCAGGAAATATTTTCGACTGAATCATGTTTCATTGCGCCTCATTTCAAAAGTTTATTAAAGAGTATCTTCGAGTGCCACCCTCATACTATTAACATCACTAACTTCTTTTAACTCTACTTAAAATTATGTCAATGTACGTCATTAAGCGTGACGGTCGCCGCGAATCGGTAAAATTCGACAAGGTGACTGCTCGTATTGAAAAACTCAGCTATGGCCTTGATACGAACTACGTTCAGGCAGTCGAGGTAGCTAAAAAGGTCGTTTCCGGTATATATGACGGAGTTACAACGGCCGAACTGGATAACCTTGCGGCTGAAACCTCCGCTTCAATGACCACCAAGCATCCGGATTATGCGATCCTGGCTGCCCGTATTGCGATATCCAATTTACATAAGAATACCTTAAAGTCGTTCTCCGCAACGATGAAAAGACTATATACTTATGTTGACGGCAAAACCGGCGAAAACGCATCGTTGATATCCAAGGAGGTATATGAAGTGATTCGCCAGAATGCTGCCCTTTTTGACTCTACTATTATATATGACCGCGACTATGGTTATGACTACTTCGGTTACAAAACCCTTGAAAAATCATACCTTTTAAAAGTTGACGGCAAAATTGTGGAACGTCCACAGCATATGTTGATGCGTGTTGCTGTCGGGATCCATCAGGAAGATATTGCTTCGGCGATCGAAACCTACCACTTGCTTTCTGAAAAATGGTTTACCCACGCAACACCGACGTTGTTCAACGCGGGTACCCCAAAACCACAAATGTCGTCTTGCTTCCTGTTGACTATGAAGGAAGACAGCATCGATGGTATATATGATACTTTGAAAAACTGCGCATTGATATCCCAGTCAGCTGGTGGTATTGGTTTGAGCATCCATGATGTTCGTGCGACGGGCTCTTATATTAAAGGTACCAATGGCGTTTCGAATGGTATTGTGCCGATGCTTCGCGTATTCAATGATACAGCGAGATATGTAGACCAGGGAGGTGGCAAGCGGAAAGGTTCTTTTGCGATTTATATTGAACCATGGCATGCTGATATCTTCGACTTCCTTGACTTGAAAAAGAACCATGGAAAAGAAGAGCAGCGTGCAAGAGACTTGTTCTACGCATTGTGGATTCCTGATTTGTTCATGAAACGCGTTGAGGCTAACGATACCTGGTCGCTTTTCGATCCGAACGAATGCCCTGGCCTGGCTGATTCGCATAGCGAGGAGTTCGAGAAATTGTATGAGCAATATGAGCTCGAAGGCAAGGCGCGTAAAACCATTAAGGCGCAGGATCTTTGGTTTGCCGTAATGGAGTCGCAGATTGAGACAGGTACACCATATATGTTGTACAAAGATCACGCGAACAGCAAGTCGAACCAGAAAAACCTGGGCACGATCAAGTCTTCGAACCTTTGTACTGAAATTATCGAGTATACTTCGCCGGATGAAGTAGCGGTTTGTAACCTTGCATCGATCGCGCTGCCTAAATTCATAGAAGAAAGTGCCGACGGATTCGCTCGTTTCGATCATGCAAAATTGTATGAGATTACGAAGGTGATTACCCGAAATCTGAACAAAATCATTGACCTCAATTTTTATCCGATACCTGAAGCAGAGCGCAGCAACAAACGCCATCGCCCAATCGGTATTGGTGTGCAAGGTTTGGCAGATGCTTTCTGTATGCTTCGCATGCCGTTTGACTCCGACGAGGCTCGTCAGCTGAACAAGGATATTTTTGAAACTATATATTACGGTTCCATGGAATCTTCGATGGAGCTGGCCAAAGAACACGGCCCATATGCATCGTGGGAAGGCAGCCCGATATCAAAAGGAGTATTCCAGTTTGATATGTGGGGTGTGAAACCTGAAAGTAACCGTTGGGACTGGGAGAAATTACGGAAGGAAGTAGTTCAAAATGGTGTTCGTAACTCATTGTTGCTTGCACCGATGCCAACTGCGTCTACCAGCCAGATTTTGGGTAACAACGAATGTTTCGAGCCGTTTACTTCTAATATATATGTGAGAAGAGTTCTCTCGGGAGAATTTGTGGTTGTTAACAAGTATCTGTTGAAGGATTTAGTGAAACTGGGATTGTGGAACGAGGAAATGAAAAACAACCTGGTTCGCGCCAGTGGTTCAGTTCAGCCGATACCGAATATTCCGCAGCATATCAAAGACCTGTATAAAACTGCTTGGGAAATTAAGCAAAGAAGCTTGCTGGATATGTCGGCCGACAGGGGTGCATATATCTGTCAGTCTCAATCGCTGAATATCTTTATGGAAGAAGCGAACTTTGGTAAGCTGACCTCTATGCACTTCTACGCATGGAAAAAAGGATTGAAAACAGGTATGTATTACCTGCGGACACGCGCTGCTTCCGATCCTGTACAGTTCACTGTCAGCAAGCAGGCAGAACCACAAATCGAAGCGGCAATTGCGGTTGTAGCAGAAAAGGAAATGGACTACGCGAAATACGCGGAAGAACATACGAAGCCTGTGGTTCCACGCGATAATCTTTCGGATATGCAATGCTCACTGGATAATCCGGATGCTTGCGAAGCTTGTGGATCGTAAGAGTTTCTGATTGAAATGATTTGATATAGGTCCTGGCTTTTGGTCAGGACCTTTTTTGTGGTTGAGAAAATGGGTTGGCAGCTAGTGCTATTGATGCTACCCAGTCCTCCCAAACAGTATACAACGGCTTACATATCCTTTCCCAATAACCTTTAAAGCTTATTTGTTTTCAAATTTTTGTCAGGTTGACATTTATTGAGAATATTTGCTGAACTTGCATTGAATTAATCGGAGAATAAATATAATATTGTCTTCTGGCAAAGAGGGCTCTGAGGTTTCTTAAAAGGATATAAAACAAAACATTATCGGGCAAACTTTTAGACATGACGGAATTGATGGACGAAAGGGAGATGTTGGATCGTTGTGCGGCAGGAGAGCGGCAGGCATATGCTTGTTTGTATAACCTGTATCTTGAAGAGCTTTACCGTTATGTTTATTTGTTCACAAAGTCACGGGAACTGAGCGAGGAGATTGTGCAGGATGTTTTTGTGAAAGTCTGGGAGAAGAAGGAGGGGCTTGCGATGGTGGGGATGTTCAAAGCATATGTTTTCAAAATGGCACGAAACCAGGTGATGGATCACTTTCGTCGCCAACAAGCGGAATTCCGGTTTCAAACTTTATCCGCACCTTTTACAGAGGCGAGCAGTGACCAGACGGATTCGGATCTGATATATGGTCAGTATTACCAGATTGCTCAGGAGGCGATCAACCGATTGCCCGAAAAACGCAAAGAAATTTTCGAGTTAAAAACTACAACCGAGCTCTCACTCGACGAGATCGCAACCAAATTAAATATCTCTAAATCGGTGGTTAAAAAGCAGTTGTATGCCGCCACCGACTTCGTAAAACGCTACCTGCGCCAACATGGGGAAGTGATAGCCGATATGGTTATTATTCTGTTTTGTTTCTTCAATATCTTATAAGTTCAAAAAAAAGTAAAAATAATTTTAATACGAGGGGTTCTTTTCCAAAGACAGTCCGTCTTCCCTTTGTATGAAAGAAGAACAGTATATCCTATTTCTAGAAAAATATGCGCATGGGCTTCACACACCTTATGAGCACGAACTATTTTTAGAATGGTTTCATGCTTTGCCGGAAGCTGAGGCGCAAAACGTCATGCGACAATTTGAGAAAATATCGTCAGCCAGCTCACCATTTGAACGGGTTGAACTGGACTCTCTGCGAAGCAAAATTGAGGCTAGTCTGGATATGGCCGATATTGAGCAGGAATTTCCAAAGGAACGAAGAATTAATTGGGGTTTTGCATTGAGGGTTGCAGCTGCGGCGGTGATAGTTTTAGTGGGTGCATATGGATTTTTCAGGACTGGAAGAACAGGAAAAGGCTCAGAGAATATTGTCAGCGAGGTTGTTGTAAAAGATATCGAACCCGGTGGAAACAAAGCGATATTGACTTTGGCAGATGGTTCAAGAATTAACCTGAACGACGCCGGGCAGGGAAAAATCGCAAGTCAGGCTGGAATCAGCATTGCCAAATTGACGGATGGCGAACTGGCATATACCAAAGCTACAGATGTAAATGGTGTTAAGACCAACGCAGATATGAATTTGGTGAGCACACCAAGAGCCGGTCAATATCGGATCAGCCTATCGGATGGTACCAAAGTATGGCTGAATTCGATGTCGTCTATCCGCTTTCCTGCGATGTTTGACGATAATTCACGGCATGTGCAGATTACGGGTGAAGCCTATTTTGAGGTAGCATCCAAATACAGTAATGGCAAAAAGGTGCCGTTTCTGGTGTCCTGCAACAACCAGTTGATCGAAGTAGTAGGAACCCACTTTAATGTAAACTCTTATCAGGACGAAGGCGCTGTGAAAACAACTTTGCTGGAAGGCAGCGTGAAGGTGAGTATCCTTGGTAATAAAACCGGACTTCCTGAATCGACTGTCAAACTTTCGCCCGGGGAGCAGTCAGTCGTCAAACAAAGTGGAAGCAAACTAGCCCCTATTGTGGTTGGAAAGGCGGATACGGAAATCGCGATTGCATGGAAGGAAGGCTATTTCAAGTTTGATAACACAGATATTCAGGAGGTGATGAAGCAGCTTTCACGCTGGTATGACCTTCAGATTGTATATGTTGGTACGATGCCGAAGGATCAGTTTACGGGATATGTTTCGAAGAACGTCTCGATTTCCAATATCCTGAATATCCTCGAAGAAGGTGGCGGTGTAAAGTTTGACGTAAAAGGAAAACGTGTCGAAGTAAGCTCTATTGATTAACAATGAACCTTTAAATATGAATCAAAGCCCTATGAAGAAAACCTGATCTCCTCATGGCCTTGTAAAAAAAAGCCACTTCGGAGCTGAAATCCGAAGCGGACTAGACGCTGAACCAAATCCCTGCCAGGATAAGGAATAGCAGATGTCAGATTTTTACGAAGCTGAAATTTATTGCGAAACCCAACTTATGTACTTAATCCAAACACTGTAAAAGTATGAAATATGCTTTACTTTATCAATGCGGGTTTGCCCGTCTGACGCCAGATCGTTTTAGCGCTGTGGACGGTTTGCTTCCCCGGGAAACAAAACTTAAAATAGCAAGGATCATGAAGCTGACTACACTTCTGATTATGGTTGCTTTTATTCAGGTAAGTGCCGGCGTATATTCTCAAACCGTTAGACTTAACGAAAATAACAGCGGCCTCGAAAAGGTGTTCAATGAAATCCGGAAACAGACGGGATACAACTTCTTGTATAACAACCGACTGCTGAAGAACACACGTCCGGTCAATATCAAAGTGAACGAGGCGGAGCTGAAAACTGTACTCGATCAGGTTTTTGAAAATCAGCCGCTTAGCTATACGATCATTGACAAAACCATTGTTGTTAAGAAAAAGAAACTTACCTCCGAGCAGGATGAAACCGTTGTGCCGACTTCCGGCGCTCCCGTACCTTTTCTGACGCGAAATGAAGCGCCTGTCAATGAGCTTTTGATCAAAAGAATGACCGAATCTGCGCCTGCCGACATCGCGGTAAAAGGTCGTGTAACGGATGATAAAGGTGATCCTTTGCCGGGTGTAAGCATCATTGTAAAAGGAACAACTGTAGGAACAACTACGGCAACGGACGGTCGGTATACCCTTTCGGTGCCCAACAGTGCTTCTGTACTGGCATTCTCGTTTGTGGGCTATATTCCAAAAGAAACCGGTGTTGGCAACAAAACCGTGATCGATATCACGCTTGCTGTTGATACCAAAGCACTGGAAGAAGTAGTCGTGGTTGGATATGGTGAAATGAAAAGAGCTGATTTAACAACCGCTCAGACTTCGGTATCCGCAAAGGAAATTGGAAGAACCGTCAATACAACGATCGAACAGGCTATTCAGGGACGTGCAGCGGGGGTATATGTTACTCAAAACTCAGGTCAGCCGGGTGGAGGTATATCGGTTAATATTCGTGGGGTAAACTCTATTAGTGGGAGTAATGAACCTTTATATGTAATTGACGGTGTACAGATTCCGGGACAAACTGCCTCATTCGGTGCGCAAAGTTCATCCAACCCATTAGCAGGTTTGAACCCTGCTGATATCGAATCCATCGAAGTATTGCAAGGTCCGTCAGCTACGGCGATATATGGTTCAAGAGCAACCAACGGGGTGCTTTTGATCACAACAAAAAGAGGGAAAGCGGGCGATACCAAAATTTCATATGGATATCAGTTCAGTTTGCAAACTGCACCGCAACCTATTACGGTAATGAATTTGCAGCAATATGCGACGATGGTGGGCGAATATCACCAGCTCGCTGGAGGTGACACTCCGCAGGAATTTCTGGATCCGTCACTGTTAGGGAAAGGTACTGACTGGCAAAATGAGTTGTTCAAAAGTGCTCCGATGAACAAGCATCAGTTGAGCCTGAGCGGTGGAAATGACAAGACAACTTACTATCTGTCAGGTGAATATCTGAAACAGGATGGTGTAGCACAAGGTTCTGGCTTTAACCGATATGGTTTCAGATTGAACCTGGAAAACAAACCACGGAAATGGGCGACGATCGGTGCCAATCTTGCATTCAATCAAACAAACGATAACCTGACTACGAGCCAGGAGAATATCATCGCCAATGCACTCCAACTGACACCACAGGTTCCTGTAAAGAATCTGGACGGTACCTGGGGTGGTGGTGACGAGAACAACGGAGCGAACCAGTTTGCACCTGTTAACCCCATCGCGATTGCTACTTTAACTACGAATAAGTTGGTTAGACGCCAGTTTTTGGGAGGATTGAATATCGGTATTGAGCTTGCCAAAGGTTTGCACTTACGTTCTTCGTTCAATACCAATCTGGGCTTTTCGGGATCGACTTACTATATCCCGACATATGCCATCGGCTGGGCTCGTAACGTGACTGCCTCTTTGAACAACGGTTCCGGAGAAAATACATATTGGAACTGGAATCAGCTTTTGGAATATAACAAGCAATTTGGCAAGCACTCCATCAATGCGATGGTGAGCCATGAGGCACAGTATTCCTCATGGAAAAACGTAGGCGCATCCAGAACCGGATTTTTGACCAACGATATCCTTGACCTGAACGCAGGCGATGTGCTCACATCCAGCAACTCGGGCGGTTCGGGTGATTGGGCTATGGAGTCTTATTTAGGACGCTTGAACTACAACTACGGCG
This sequence comes from Dyadobacter sp. HNCC25DJ184, assembly GCF_056895215.1. Lineage (NCBI taxonomy): Bacteria > Pseudomonadati > Bacteroidota > Cytophagia > Cytophagales > Spirosomataceae > Dyadobacter > Dyadobacter sp. HNCC25DJ184. Next base: position 135,008 of record NZ_JBXHAQ010000015.1, read on the forward strand.
ATCGCTACATCGTCATGGGAACAGTACGCCGCGATGGTTCGGCTAATTTTGGGAAGGATAACAAATGGGGTTTCTTCCCGTCGTTGTCGGCTGCATGGCGCGTTTCGCAGGAATCGTTTTTTAATATTCCTTTTATCAATGAGTTAAAGCTTCGTTTTGAAACTGGTATCACTGGTAATCAGGGAGGTAGCGGCGGTATATACTCGCCACTTGGAACGGGTGCAACGCCAACCACAACAGGATTCTTGCCAACCCGATACAGCAATCCGGGCTTGAAATGGGAAGAAACGAAAACCAATAACTTTGGTATAAACGTGTCATTTTTCCAAAACAGAATCCAGCTGGAATTTGATTACTACATTAAGAATACTGATAACCTGTTGATGGAGAAGCCGTTGCCTTGGTATATGGGGACAAACGGAACAGGAGCGGTTGGCTCGCCGACGGTAAATATTGGAGGTCTTCAAAACAAAGGTTTTGGATTTACTCTAAACACAACCAATATCAACAGAAATGGATTTAAGTGGGAGTCGAACTTCAATATCTCTGCTTTCAAAACAAAGATCAAATCATTTTACTCTGAAAGCGCATTCGTAGACCGTACTTCATGGTGGCTGCAAGACTGGACGCAACGTTCAGAAGTGGGCAAAGCACCGTGGTTATTCCGCGGATATGTGGAAGAAGGTTTGTTTCAGAATGTGGCCGAGATCGAAAGCAGCGCGCTTCCTGTGGATAACAATGGTGCCAAATTGCCGGTTAATGTCGACAATATCTGGGTTGGAGATGCCAAGTTCAAAGACATCAATGGGGACGGCATTATCAACGAACAGGATTTAACCACGATCGGAAACCCTTGGCCGAAGTTGTTTGCAGGTTTTACCAACACGTTTTCATATAAGGGATTTGACCTGAGCGTGTTGTTCACGAGTACTTATGGCAATGATATTTACAACTATCTCGCCAAAGTAAATACGAACCCGAACAATATCAACCTAAGCCGCAACATGATGATCAACGCGATGGATTATGCAAAACCAATCACGAATGATAACGGTGAAGTGGTTTTGTCAAATCCCGGAACGGACGTGCCGCGTATCTCCAATGGACCCAACGGAAACTATGCCCGCCACACCAACAAATGGGTGGAAGATGGATCGTTCATCCGCTTGAAAAACATATCGCTGACCTACAATGTACCTGCGGCTTTTCTTGCCAAACAAAAGGTGGTGAGAGGCGCGAGGTTTACAGTTGGAGCGCAGAACGTGTGGACGCTTACGAAGTATTCCGGGTTTGATCCCGAAGTTGGAGCTTACGTTTCGAGAGATGCAAGTCCGACCAATCAGGCCATCGGTCTCGATTATGGACGATATCCTCTTACTCCTGTATATACTTTCAGCCTGGGTCTCGACTTCTAAAATATCACCAACATGAAAAATCTTAAAAACATATATTATTCTTTCGGCTTTTTGGCAAGCGTTCTGACGTTGTCGGCATGCTCAGAGGACTTTCTCGAACGACCACCAAAGGATTCGATCGTCGATGCAAGCTTTTATCAAACTGACGATCAGGTACTTGCTGCGACGGGACTTTTGTACAGCAAAGTATGGTTTGACTATAACGATAAGGCATCCTACAACCTGGGAGACTTCCGCTCCGGAACTACATTTTCGGCATGGAATGACAGAGGGAACGTACTTTTCAATACAACCGGAAATACACCGGAAAACGGCTCTTCATGGCGATCGTTCTTTATTGTAGTTGGTCAATCCAATCTTGCAATTAATAATATCAACCAATATGCAGGCGCAGGAGTTAGTCCGAATATCAAAAAACTGGCCCTTGCAGAAGCGCGTTTTATGCGTGCCGTGGCATATCGTCACCTTGTAATGAACTGGGGGGCGGTGCCGATTATTGAAAACAACCTGACTTTAATTTCTGACACAACCGTTCAAAGAAATACTCCTGAAAGTGTCTGGAAGTTTATCACAAGCGAAATGAGAGCAGTGGCGAACGATTTGCCTGAAGCTCCGGTTCGTCCTGGTCGTGTTACGAAATGGTCTGCAGAAGGTATGTTGGCCCGTTTTTACCTGACCCGCGCCGGTGTGGAAGCAAACGGTTCTGGTCCGCGAAATCAGGCATATCTGGACAGCGCGAAATATTATGCTGAAAGAGTGATCACTAAAAGTGGCGCAGCTTTGCAGAAAAATTATAGCGATCTTTTCCTTTTTCCATATGATAATAATTCGGAGTCGCTGTTTTCGCTGCAATGGGTATATTCTCCGGGAGCATGGGGAACCCAGAATTCAACACCAGCATATCTCGCATATAGTGCGGATATCGCGAATGGCGATGGCTGGGGTGGAGATAAAAGCGCAACCTGGTGGATGATCAGTCAATATGAAGGTTTCAAACCAACCGCAACCGGGATGCAGGGCCGGACTTTGGATCAGCGTTTAAAAGCGACTTATATGCTGCCGGGAGCGTCTTATCCTGAAATCAGCCAGACAATCACGGGCGGGGAACAAAAACTCATTTTCCCATTCACAGGAACTGATAACAATTTCCTTTCCATCAAAAAGTATATCACTGGGAAGGCGAAAGACGTGGGTGGTCAATCAGCTTCGCAGAACTATGGTAACGATACCTATATGATGCGTTTGGCTGAAATGTATCTGGTTTATGCAGAGGCTGTTCTCGGCAATTCTGAATCTACGACGGATCCTAAAGCTTTGCAATATTTCAACGCAGTCCACACCCGCGCCGGGTTGGCACCGCTGGAAGTTGCTTTGACTTTCGATATCATTTTCAGAGAACGTCTTTGCGAGTTCGCAATGGAGGGTATGGCCTGGTATGACCTGGTAAGCCTGCATTATTATAATGCTCAGAAAGCATATGATATCCTGAATGCGCAGGATCGCGGACTGTTTTTTACAGAGCCTGACAAGATGCCGAACCCGACTTCCTGGACCTTCACCAAGACTTCGTGGGTGGCTGAAACAGACCGTAAGATCAACGCGAATAGTGGTAATTTCCTATTGCCGATCCCGTCGGCCGAGCTGAGCCAGGCGCCAAACCTGCAAAAGCCAGCAGTGGATTATTACAGTAAATAAGGAAGTCAAAAGCTAAAAATGGATCTCAAAATGAAAAATATATATAGTAAAATGCTGCTGCTTATGGTCATTCTGGCCGGAGTTTTGTCAGCATGCGACAACGAAGATCTGCCTAACGGAGGCCAGCCGAAGATTAGTTATATCCGCGTTACCGAACCCACGTCGTCCGATTCCCTGTTGGTTGCGGCATATCAGGGAACGCTGATTGCGATCATGGGTGAAAATTTGGAGGGTGTCCAGCAAATATGGTTTAATGATCAAAAATCGTCACTGACGCCGACTTATATCACTAATACCACCATTTTGGTGAGTGTTCCAAGTGTAATTCCGCAAGATATAACCAACAAAATGCGATTGGTTTTTTCGGATGGCACGGAGCTTTTGCATGATTTTGAAGTGCAGATCAGCGAGCCGACCGTGGCTGGAATGGAATGTGAATTTGTACCTGCCGGTGGAATCGCAACGATCCGGGGTGATTATTTTTACGAACCACTCACAGTTTCATTTGAAGGTGGTGTAACGGGTGAAATCATATCAGTGACAGATCAGCTCATTCAGGTGCGGGTGCCGGATGGTGCGCAACCAGGCCAGATTACGGTTAAAACCAATTTTGGGGAAACCAAATCCGATTTCTGGTTCAGAGATAACCGTAATGTATTCATCAACAGCGATCCGTTTATGGGTTGGTGGGGCGCTTCGTTTGTGGTAACTACCCCAACGGGAGACGATCCTGCGGCAATCAGTGGAAACTATATCCGTGTAAAAGACGTGATTAGCGGCTGGGCCTGGAAGGAAGTGGCAGGTGGTCCGCCGGATGCGATGGGTGCGATCAGCAAAAATATCCCCGACGAAGCAATTTTGAAACCGGCTGATTACGACCTGAAATTTGAGCTGAATACCAAAAAGCCATATTCGGGAAATGTGATCAAGTTGACGGTTGGTTTGAATGATTTCAATAACGATCAATATACATGGCTTCCTCCATACGACACCAAGGGTGAGTGGAAAACAGTGACGATACCTTTCGAAGAGCTGACTGCCAGTTATGAGGCATCGGGTGTCAAGATGGCGGTGAATCCAAATGGATATTATTCGCGGATACTATTCCATGGGCCGGGCGATCTGGATTGCGATATGTCGTTTGACAATTTCCGAGTGGTTCCAAAAGTGTTAAAGAAATAAGCCCCCATCACCAGATATGAAAACCTTACAGAATTCGCGATTTTTTCGCGTGATATACTTTGTCATATTTTTAGGTCTGATGGCGGCATGCCAGGAAGACGACGTGAGCACATCGAGTGAAGTTCAGCTGTTGAGTTTCGGGCCAACGGGTACAAAACCGGGTGGAGAGATTCAGTTTATAGGTAAGAATCTGGGCAAGGTGACTTCCATTGAACTTAAAGATGCGACGGTCGATAAAGCTTCCTTTTTGACCCAAACCGACGAATTGATCACGATAACAGTACCAATGACCGCTTCAGAAGGTCAGGTAACTTTGAAGACGGCTGACGGCGATGTTGTATCCAAAACGATATTAAGCTTTGAAGTAGCGGTAGTTATTTCGTCTTTTACGGACGAAGTTCGTCCTGGCGACAACCTGACAATCAAAGGAGAATATCTTAATTGGGTAACAGAAGTCCGTTTTACAAAGGATACAGCAGTAACCGAATTCGTTAGCCAGTCTCCAACTGAACTGGTCGTAAAAGTGCCGTTCGGAGCTGAAACAGGAGCTTTGATCATATCGGCAGGAGGGACAGAACCAGAAACGATCGAGACCGAAACAGAATTGAAAGTTACCCTGCCTACGATCACTTCCCTTACACCAAATCCTGCAGAAAAGGAGAGAAATTTGTCGATTAAGGGTACTAATCTGGATCTGACTATGGGTGTTCTGTTCAAAGGGATTACCACACCGATTACAGAATTTGTAAGTAGATCCGCGACAGAGATTGTTGTCAAAATCCCGGCAAAAGCGAATAAAGGCAAGGTAACCTTGGTTGCATATTCAGGTGTAACAGTGGAATCGCCTCAAAATCTGGCCTTTGTAGGAGACCTTCCTGATTTGGCGCCATTGAAATATGCGATGTACGAAGATGGACTTTTGAACGGCTGGCAAAACTGGGGTTGGGGAAATACAGCAGATCTGGCGAGCTCCGATAACGTAAGAGACGGAGAAGCATCTGCAAAAGTGACTTTCACGGGATCTTGGGGAGCTGTTAAGTTCGCCAATGGCAGCGTAGCCACCGCAACATATACCGAGTTTGCTCTCTCAGTATTCGGAACACCGGGAACTGGCGATAAAACCATAAACGTGGTTGCGAACGACGGTACAGCTTACGTGATTACCATAAAAGAAGGCGCCTGGACAGAATTCAAAATCCCATTGGCAGACCTTGGAAAACCAGCAACCATCACCACTTTAATGTTGCAGGAAACCGGCTGGTCAGGAACAATATACCTGGATCATGTTGGGTTACGATAATATTTTCTGACACTGTGCAGGCTGATATTGGTCGGTTTCTGGCCGATATCAGTCTTTGATATCCTTCTTAAAAGTTTTCAAAGTAAAACGATTAAAGCTGCCAGTTTTTATCGCAAGATTACAATGTCTATTTCATGCCTCGCTACCTATCCGTCGGATTGCTGCTTTCTCAAACCTCATACACACGATGATCTTCTCATATAGATATCTCATGAAGTTTTTACTCCTCATGATCACTACTTCTGCATTTTTTATTGCGTGCAAAGACGACTCTCCCGCTCAACCGGAAACGAAACCGGTGGAGGAGGAAGAAACAATCATTGACCCGGTAGATCCCGAACTCGCAAAAACTATGGGTTTTTTCATGGATAGCTGGAAAGCCAAGATTTTCGTAAAACCCTCTGCCACAGCTGGAACAGTTCCCGCGTCAGCTTCTACATCCGTGACTGTTGACGTTGCAAAGGTGCATACCAAAATCCCGGAAACTATATACGGCCACAATGCCAATACCTGGATGACGACGATGATCGGGGAGCCAGCATTTATGACGCATATCACCAATTTGAAGCCCAATGTCATCCGATGGCCGGCGGGTAGTGGAAGCGATGCTTATTTCTGGAACGTAAAACCGGGTGAGTTGCCAGCCGACGTGCCTGAAAAGTTGCTGGATAATAGTGGAACTCTTAAAGATCCGGGATATGGGTATGGTAAGACTACTGACGACTGGCGTGCATCGCTCGACAATTATTACAGCGTGTTAGCCCAAAGCAATAGTAAAGGGGTCATCACGATTAACTATGGATATGCGAGGTATGGGACCAGCGCGAATCCTGTTGCCACCGCAGCACATTTGGCGGCCGAATGGGTTCGATATGATAAAGGACGGACACCATATTGGGAAATTGGAAACGAGGTATATGCCGACTGGGAGTGGGGATATCGTATTGATGTTTCGAAAAATAAGGATGGCCAGCCGGAATTTTTGAATGGAAAACTTTACGCGCAACACTTCAAGGTATATGCTGATTCAATGCGTAAAGCGGCGGCAGAAGTGGGCGCAAGCATTCGTATCGGCGCGGTTATGTATGAGTCAGAACCGCAAACCTGGCAGGTCAACACGACTAAAACCTGGAACACGCAGATGTTTCCGGAGATCGGCGACAAGGCAGATTTCTATATTGTTCACAATTATTTTACGCCATATGATCAGAATTCAACAGCGACTGTAGTAATGAATTCCGCTTTGTCGGAGCCAACGCGGTTGATGGATTTTGTAAAAAAGGATATCGCGGAGAAGAAAGGTATTCTGAAGCCAATCGCCATGACGGAATGGAATATGTGGGCAAAAAGCTCCAAACAGCAGGTTTCCAATATCAGCGGCATTTTTGCGGTTTTTGTAGTTGGAGAGGCTTTGAAGAATAATTTTGGGTTAACGGCCCGCTGGGATTTGTTCAACTATTGGGCTGATGGCGACGACCATGGACTTTTCAGCGATGGCCGCGAGCCGGGAGTAGCCAAATGGACACCACGTCCGTCCTTTTACTATCTCTATTACTTGCAAAAATGCATGGGCGACCGCCTTATCGAAGCGACACCGGTTTCCGGGAATAACACTTTGAAATCCTATGCTTCGTCATTTACATCAGGCGAAACGGGTGTGGCTTTGGTGAATACTTCCACCGGCCCGCAAGCCGTGGAAGTGAAGATCAAAAACTTCAAAAAAGGCGCTAAATATTATTGGTATAGTCTGGAAGGCGACAACGACAATGGCGAGTTTTCCAGAAAAGTAATTATCAATGGAAAAGCACCAGCGGGAGTTGCGGGAGGACCGGCAGACTACGCGACATTAAACGCATTCTCCGCAGATACCCAAAATGGAATCAAAGTGACCGTTCCTGGAAGAGGTGCGGTAATGGTGGTGGTTGAAGGAAAATAAATGATGGATCAGGGATATGCTATCGCGGTATTTCCCTGATCCAGAATATCATCGGTTTGGAGCTGGACTCGGTTTCGCCGATATCAGGCCAGTCCATTTGAGTGTGCAGTGAAGACGATTGGTGGTACCCTCTTTTGATCCAAAATGCATCGTTACTGCGATAATCGGCTGGCCGCAATGGATGAGCATCTCCCCGATCCACTGAGCAAAAACAGGTATATTCATACGTTCCGAATGACCGGGAGTGCGCTTCTCTTTCGTCAAAAAACAGATGGCCAAAACCTTTTCCCCGGTGTTCTTTCAGAATAATGCTTTCTCCAAAATAAAAGACCTTTGCCGGATCGAAACCGTTTTCCAAGAATGGCCTTTTAATATCCTCCGTTTCTTCTGTGAGCGGAATGCAGGTCGTGGCACCCACCATTTTTCCATCATAATATACCCCAAGCAAAAAAGATCTTTCAGCTCGGGAATAGATTTGCAGATACTCCTTTTCATATGATATATCCCCTTCATACAGATAAGGATAATCACGAAAGACCGTAATTCTCAAAGCCGCAAGGTCATCAAAAACAGATTCGATTTCCGCGCCTTTTAGCCTGACGAACTGATATTGATTTTCCATATATCAGGAAACCAGACTAATCCAGAGTGGTAAATTATAAAACGTGGTTACACGTGTAATTTTTCCATCTGCAACTTCCAGAAAGGCAGCCGCTGGAAGCACATATTTCTGTCCATGCGCCTCAGGCAGGCCCTCTTCACCCTTTTTGTATATTCCATTTACTGTAAATTCAGCTGCAACCCGCATTCCTGAAGGTTCCGTAAAAAATACCATATCTGTCAGTGTTTCTTCATAGGAAGTATCCATCATCTCAAGAAACTCTGTAAACTTTTCCACCCCAATCCGCACATCTCCCTGGTTTGGCTCATGCCTGATTGCCGGATCAACCAATTCAAGCATCCCAGCCCAGTTTTTGTTGTTAAAAGCAGTATAATATTGTTGAACGATTTCTAATGATGACATTTTAATGGAGTTTATGGCAAATCGGCGCCTGAGTTTTTGATGGTCAAAAATAGGGGGATTTTGTGAGAAGTTTGATGTTATCTTGCCCATGTCTTCATGATATTGTGTTTGTGATCGAAAATCGATCGTTAGAATGAAATGTTTGGCGTGTTATAACATATATGCATATATTTGTTTTCTACAATATGTTGTGTTATAACATTATGAAAGCTACAATCATAAATATTGGTAATAGCCAGGGGATAATTATTCCGTCAACGTTGTTGCGCGAACTTAAATTGTCGCTTAAGTCCAGTGTGGAGCTTGAAGTTGAGAATGGCTCCATTGTGATAAAGCCAGACCCGCGGCAGGGATGGGCAGAGGCCGCGATGGCGATGAACGAGGAGGGCGATGATATGCCACTGCTTAACGACAGATCTATTGATTTTGACAATGAAGAATGGACATGGTAAAAAGTATTGAACAATATGAGATATTCTGGATTTCGCTAGATCCAACCCAGGGGAGTGAAATTTCAAAAACCAGACCATGTGTTGTAGTGAGTCCGAATGAGCTGAATAGATCATTGCGAACTGTGATTATCATACCAATTACTTCAACTGTCAAAATTTATCCGTGGCGAGTGGAATGTTGGGTGGGTGATCGCAAAGGATCAATAGCCACAGATCATATTCGGGTAGTTGACAAATCCAGACTGGTTTCCAAAATTGGAGTTTTGTCGCAAAAAGAGGTCAAGAATCTTAAATTGATAATAGAAAAGATGTTCGTCGAATAGCATCTATGTCAAGAACCAATTAATCCATCCTCCCTTCGTCCATCCTCCCTTTCTTCCCTATCACTTCTTCACATAAACCTTCCTGAAACCCACTTCCCAACCCTTCCGATATTCATGCCCGTGGTATGAAATCACATCGGGCTCGGCGTTTTCAGAGATAATACAATCGGGTATATAGCTTTTGTTTTCCAATATCTTGGATGGATTTTTAAGCATAATATGCTCAAAATGCCGGCCTGGTCTGCGGAGCGAGAATTGATATGCATAATCCAGACTAGCCTCGTTGAAATCAAAACCAATATTGTTGGAAGGAAAAGAGTTGATATATCTTTTCATGGAATCAATAGACGCCGCGTCGTCGCGCCACACAACTTTTTCAGGGGATATGGTTAGGAAACTGGGCTGTTTGAGATTGGGGATATTATCGATGTTGATTCCCAAATGAAGCGATTGATTCACAATAGGGAACACTTTTTCCAGAAACCATTGGGTCGATATGAGCGGATGCGTGGTACTCAATAAAGCGAAAGGTAAAGCCTGTAACCAAAGAATGACCGACAATATTCTGACGACCCATGAGGAAAGCTTGCCGTATAGAATCCCGATCGCTGGAGTGGCCAGGAGGAAAAAGGGAAGATGCAGGCGCGAACCGTAATGCTGGTAGCCAATAAAAAAGCAGAATACCAGAAATCCGGTGATGACTAAAAGAAAATACTGTATTGTTTTTTTGTCAGGTTTAAAATAAGGTAGCAAAATCAACGCAATGAGAATGAGCCACATCGCGACAAAGTTATGTGCGAAATCCTCATTAAAATTAAGCCGGTTCATCTTAAAGTCCTGCTCAAAATGCTGACTGTGCAGTGGTTGCCCGATTGTTTTATGAAATTCTTCCAGATGATTTTCCAGCCATTCATTATAGCGATTTTTGGGAGATACAAATCCCAGATGCAGAAACAGGTGCTTTGACGTAGACGACAAAAACGCCTGTGGAGAATCAATTTTGTTCTGATTTCCCTTTGACATATTGCCTAACGGCGTATCAAAAATGCGATACGTTCGATACCAAAAAGGAGAATTAAGTGCCAGCGTTAAAACAAAAACTGCGAATCCAAGGCTGAGCAGCACTTTCCAGCGAGTTGTTTTGATCAAATGGACAATCAATAAAATGGCAAATGGGGAAGCATAGAAAACATATACTGCTTTCGTCATGATGCCGAGGGCGACCGTAAACGTTAAAAATAGAAGTGAAACAACGCTGCCGTTCCTTATATACTGAAAGATATACCAAACCGATGCAATGATGAAAAAGGAAACCACCAGATCGTTTTGCGTGGTCATCGATTCAAGAATGGCAATCGGAAGGCAGGTCGCGGAAACGATGGCCAAACGCAAAGCTTTTACATTGGTGGAAAAATACTCTGTAATCAGCGAAACGAGCATCAATATACCGACCATGGAAGTCCACTGCAGCGACTGGACAAAACGTTCATTTCCGTTTAGCAGAAACGTGTGCAAATGAACATATTCCGAGAGCGGACTGAATGAAATGGATCGTTCGATATGGGATGCGTAATGATCCACATTTTTATTTTGAATCCAATATCCCAACCTGCTCAAATGATAACAAAGCGAGTCGAGATTGTTTGGCGTGGCTCCTATCGCGACAATCAGACTGATTATCAGAATGGAAAAGATTACTACTGATGTGAGAAGGCCCAGTTTTCCAAAAAACAGACGCAAAGCTGAGGCCAAAGAAGGTAGAAAATTACGAACCGCACTTCCTTCAGATTTGCTGATTCTCCAACTCCAACCAGCCATCGAGAATGTAAGAATAAGCCAACTTAAAACTATTCCCGAGGTAGTGATGCAATTGAAAAGGCTAAGAATTTCAGTGCTAACCCCGACAAAAAGCAGGTGGCATACGCCGGAAGCAATAATGGATTCCCTAAAGGACTTAAAATGAAATGTATAGTGCAGATTGAATATGCAGAGCAAAAAAGAAACGGGGATCAACAATATCATTTTGGAGATCTGATGATGGCTATTAGATGAATTCTAGCTCAATTTTAAGAAATTTAGAGGAGAAGAGCATGCGTTGTGAGCAGGTTTCTAGATTGGCCAGCTTGATGGGGGATATAGGGAAAAGAGCATATGGGGACTCAGGAGCAGCGAATCGTAGCCTCATTGAATTTCTGCGTAACAATCACTACCAACGATTCCAACGAACTATATTCACTTTTCTCACCATCCCAATCCAACACCCACCGCGGCATTCCGGATATTTCGTTGATATGGATAGCATGTTTAAGTCCTTTATTTTGAACCGTTTTTATTAAAGATTTGGCCAAAGCGCGACTGGTCCAGTATTGAAGTGATTGGTCGCCGGAGATTCCAATTTTATATTTAGCAGTTTTCGGACGGATATTGAAACTGCCTGTATTTTTATCAAAATAGAGATCAATGTTTGAATGACTTTGTCTCGAAAACGACTGTTCAAAAGCTCCATTCAGAACCATATCTTCCGGCATGCCATGTAAAAGCCTCATTTGCGGATCAATAAGCCAAATTTGATCCGCAATTTGAAGAGCAAGATCGAGTTCGTGAGTGGATATCAAAATGCCTTTTCCTGTTTTCTGAGCCATTTCATGAAGCAATTGCATCATTTCAACACGATTGGGTACATCCAGATGAGAGGTAGGCTCGTCCATTAAGATCAGGTCGGTATCCTGCGCCAAAGCACGCGCCAGCATGATTTTTTGTCTTTCGCCGTCGCTGAGTTGATGGATCTTTCGATGGATGTATGATTCGACGCCGGTTAGTCTTATTGCTTCATTGATTTTTTCCTGATCCAAATTGCTTAACCTGCCCAGCCAGCCTGTGTGTGGTGTACGTCCCAATGCAATAAGTTCGCCCGCAGACATATTTGGGGCGTCGATCCGGTCAGTTAATACCATACTCAGTCTCAGCGCAAGCTCATCTGGCCTGGTGTCCGACACGGACCTTCCACAGATTTTTACTTCCCCGGAAAGAGGGTTTTGAAGTCCTGATAACGTCCGCATCAACGTTGATTTTCCGGCTCCATTGGGCCCGAGCAAACATATTAGCTGTCCTTTGGAAATGCTCAAATTCAAATCCTTGATAACCCAATCGCGTTTTGCGTCGGTATGGCGATATCCTATCGAAAGTCCATATGTCGTTAATAATGCCGTGTCTCCGTTCATGGCTAACTTTGTTTCAGGCGTTGGAGGCGAACGATAACCCAAATCACAACAGGTGCACCGATTAGCGATGTGATGACATTGATAGGCAATACCGAAGTTTCTCCTGCCGATTGAGATAAAATATCACATATCAGCATCAAAGAGACAGCCAGTAAACAGCACCCTGGAATCAGTATTTTATGATCCGAAGATTTTAATATAGTTCTGGCCAAATGCGGAACTGCGATTCCGATAAAACCGATTGGGCCACAAAATGCCGTAATACTTCCGGTCAATATGCTAGTGCTAAACAAAATCAGCAGTCTTGATTTTCTGATAGATAGCCCCATTGTTCGAGCATAATTCTCTCCTAAAAGCAACGCATTCAAAGATTTGGAAGCAGCAAAAGACAGTATCAAACCCAGCAAAACGATCAATACAAGGACATATAATTGTTCGCCAGAAACGCCGCCCAGAGAGCCGAAAGTCCACATAATATACTCCTGGAGCTGTTCGGGTGCGCTGAAATATTGCCATATACTCACAATTGACAACGTAATGGCGCCGACCATAATGCCGACAATTAGTAAGATGACATTGTCACGAACACGTCTCGATATCAATAGAATAACCATCAATACGCCAGCTGAACCACAGGAAGCCATTAATATGACCAGCCAACTTCCAGAAATACCCAATTCCCGGATCGTGAATATCCCTGAGCTCGCTCCTCCCAACATAATCACGGCCACGCCTAAAGCAGCTCCGGCGGTGATCCCCAGTTCGGAAGGACCAGCCAACGGATTTCTGAATAATGTCTGCATCTGCAGCCCGCTAACAGATAATGCGCTTCCTGCCAAAACGGCTGTAATGGCTTTTGGAATTCTGATTTTTTCAATGATCAAAGTCCATGCAGTGTTAGTATGATCTCCCGCGAAAATGATCGAAAACACATCCTTCACAGGAATGCCGACGGAGCCCGTCAGAATATCCGCACCAAAGCATAACAGCGCCAATATCAATAAGATAAGGAGCTGGAGTTGATGAAAAATACCATTTCGTTGCATGACTTGGGTCAAAATCGTGGAGCCTATCGGATCTGTTTATAATATACGAGCTGGTGGTCTGGCAGAAGATCAGGGTGAAGAATTTTTATCAGATCCGCCAAAACTACTTCCGGCTCCATCATGCCTGATTCGAAAAAATCGTTGGATCCGGCGGCATTCACTTTGTTATTGTAGCTATAAATACTCCCGCTCTTGAAAGCCTTGAAATCGCTGTAGCGAGAATCCATCTGGAGAATACTGTGCCTGGTATCCATCGGGTTAAAACCCACATTTAACCATGCGTCGGCGGTCAGTGCATATGGATAAATGGCTTCAAAATTGAGAGAAAAACTGCCGGTCCCGGTCTCTTTTGTCCATGGATAAGCTCCTCCGGAATCGATAAAAAAGGCAGTCATGTAGTTTTGTCCCGAAGGCAGATACCAAGTGTCTTTAGTGTTCAGACCAGATAATATTGTAGGTTTTGATTTTGACTGAGCAGCGAGTTTTTGAAGCTTCTGATATTCGGTCTCTATTTTTGCGAATTTTGTGTTGACAAGTTCTTCTTTGTTAAGCAAAACAGCCATCAGTTTCACCCATTCGGCTCGTGCAAGTGGAGTGGATTCGCCCCATTCAGAATTGGAGAGCACCGGTATTTCCGCTTGTTTCAATACGGGATAATTTTCCTTTTGAGCACCCGGACTTCCCATTACCATAAACAGATCGGGATGCAGGGATATCAGTTTTTCCTGATTGATACCGTTGTTTTTACCAATTCCCGCAATTTTCCCTTCTTTGATCAGATTCACAACGGTAGGGGAATATACATATTGAAGATCTCCCAATCCGGTGAGGATATTTTCTGCTTCCAGAAATTTTAACATTCCGATATGCATCGATGACATGGCGATCATACTTCGAATCGGAATCTCGATCAATTGGCGACCTGTATACCCTGCCGGCCGTTCAGTTCCCCGTTCGAGCAATATATACTTGACTGTATCAGCAGATTTGGCGAAAGGGTTGATAATATCCACCAGTTTATATTTGTCAAAATATTTGACAGTGAATCCTTTAGCGTGCGTTATTTTAACCTGTTCTTTGTAAAAATCCGTGGTTTTTTCTTCCGGATTTTGGGATTTAGTTTGTGACTGGCATCCGGCCAGAATCGAAGATATCAGGAATATGGCAATGACAAAACCTGATGCCACTTTTCGAAAATGAGCATTCTGGCCGTTATTCGACCGTGATTCTTGTAAGATCATAAATTTCAGTCGCCTTTCCTCCGAAAGCAATGATTAAAGTGTTTGCAGGCAGGTCTTCTGACTTCTCCCGTGGCTGACAGCCTTCCCATTTTTTCAACAGTGGCATATATAGTCAGTCATTTTTAAAGGAGTTACAGCAGCGGAGACTGTTCCGGATTTTCACCGGTATTCCCTTTTAACGTAAAAACAGTTTTACGGCCATGGGGCAAAGGTAATTGTTTAGGTGTTAGGTTTCAGTTCTCAGGGGTTAGTTTTACATGTATTGAAATAATCATATCGACCTTTCAGGCTTTTTCAAATCGAGTAATTGACAAATTATAGGCTATATCATTTGGCGAAATCCCGAAGAGATGAAAAATGGCTCTGGCGCCCCTTCCCCCCTTCTTCCCTTTCCTCCATTGTCCTTAATAATCAATTCCCCGGCCTCCAGATATTCTTCAGCTTCCCACCTGTTTTTTCCAGCTGGCTGATTCCCTGTTGAAAAAGCTCGCCGGTTCTTTCAAATTCATTGATTGGGCTTGATGAAAACTCGGACTGAAGTTCTGGGTATATCAGTAAATAGTTATAGCGATCAAAATATTTGGCCAGGTGACGTGGTACGTCGTTGAGTTTGGGATGGAAGCTAACGTTCCCCGGGCGCGCTGAAATGACAATGAACAAATCTTCCTTCTGCACCTCGCGAGACAAGATCAGAAAATCGCTCCAATTGTTGAAAACGGTATATTTTGCATCCGGCCCCTTATTGTCCTGCTGATATTGATTAATTGTTTTTAACGTATTTTTTGTGCTGAAAAAATGAATATCTGAATCAAGTTGTTTAGAAATTGTTATTACACGTTCCATCAAAATCTGGAAGGAAGGCTCGTATTCCAACTTATCTGAGCACACGACGGTCATGTTACGAACTGTATTCAAGGGCTGCATACCATGAATCAGGTATACGATCTGAGGACATTTATCGAGCAATTTCTGAGATTTAATTCCTGTCGCCGAGAGTCCGGATAATTCATGAGAATCTTGCCCAAGCACCACTTCATGGATCCTTTTTTCTTCCAGTGTGTGCTGGATTCCGGAAACAAAATTGACATCATATCGAATCAGAGGGGTCAGAATTACGTCCGTGGCCGCGGCAATACTCACCATCTTATTCTGATAAGTTTTGAGACGCCGCTCCTCGCTTTCGCGATCCAGTGTATCGGAACTGATTACTGACAGTGCAAAGACGTTGCTGTCCATTTTTTTGGGATGCATCAACAATGTCAGCTCAATCATCGAATCGATGGTAGATTCTTTCGATGCAGCAATGAGCGTATTTCTGGAATCGGTATTACTTGCCTCACGGTCACCATCCTCCTGCTCCTGTGCCAACTTCGCAGAAGCTTGTCCGGTTGCAAAGGATGCAATGGAACAGGTAATTAAAATCATGATAAGACAGCCATTCAGGACGTCTTCGTTGAGCAGGCGGATCGGCTCACCCATTTCGTTTTGCCCTAAAATGATATTATATCCTACCAAAACTGTGGCCAAGGTAGCAGCGGCCCGCGCTGAACTTAATCCGAACATCAGATTTCGCTCGTTTTTGTTCAAGCTAAAAGTCTTTTGTCCGATCCAGGCAGCGATATATTTGGATATCAAAGCCGCCAAAGTCATAATTCCAGCCACTTTTAATGCTTCGGCGCTTTTGAAAAGTACCTTTAAATCCACCAACATACCTACACCAATCAGGAAGAAAGGAATGAAAAGCGCATTGCCCACGAAATCGATTCGGTTCATTAACGGAGAATGGTGCGGGATTAATCGGTTTAATGCCAGTCCAGCTAAAAATGCACCAATAATACCCTCAATTCCAGCTAGTTCTGCCAAAAATGCGCCAAGGAACACCAATGCCAGCACGAAAATATATTGGGATATGTTGTCATCAAACCGCTTGAAAAACCATCTCGCGATAATTGGAAAAACAAACCAGACGATCAGTGCAAAAACCACAACGGAAACCCCGAGCTGTATCCAGAAAGCCTGATTGATTTCCCCCTGACTCATACGGGCAATAACAGCCAGTACCAAAAGTGAAAGGATATCGGTGATGATTGTCCCGCCAACTGCTATAGTCGCTGCTTTTGTTTTATGCACGTTATATCGCGCCGCAACGGGATAGGCGATCAACGTATGAGAAGCGAGCATACTTCCGAACAGCACACTGGTGATCAATGGGAAATCAAGTATATAATATGCTGCGGGCGAAGCGACTAGCATCGGAAATGAAAAAGTGAACAGCCCGTATATAAAGCTGTTTTTACTGTTCTTTTTGAACTCTTTCATATCAATTTCCAGGGCTGCCAGAAACATGATATAGATCAGGCCCACCGTTCCGAAAAGCACAATACTACTGTCACGCCGCAAAAGATTCAGCCCATGTTCGCCGATGACAACGCCGGCTAGTATAAGCCCGATCACATATGGAACTCCGATTTTATTTAAAAGAATGGGGACGAAAAGGATAATGAACAATACCAGTGAGAAGATCAACACAGGGTTGCTCAAAGGCAATTGAAACATGGTTTCCGCATTTAATAATATAGTCATGCGTTCTGATTTGAGTGTTTTTGAGGGAAGGTTAGTCGAGCAGTTTTACAGTACCGTCCGCATTATATATCGCACTTTTGATGACGATCTTGCCGCTTGATTCGAGGGACTTTAGCATGGGGCTAAGGGTTAGAATCTGATTGGCTGAAAGTTTAGCCTGGTTTTGAGCGATTTGACTGATATAGTTTTTGTTTGCTGACGACCGATCTGCAAATTCCTGGGTGGTGTTCATCGCTTTGGCTAGTTCCTCATTGATGATCCCGAAATTGTCGGTCTGCACATGATCACATGCAGCTCCAATGATACGACTGGTGCCGTTCGCCAACACGACGATCACTTTTGTGCCGCTGTAATTAACCGCATATTCCATTACAGCTACGAGCTTTTGATTCAGCAGACAGGCGGGACTCGCCATTTGCACAAACATGGATTCTCTCATGTCAAAAATCTTTTCCGGAGATTGTGCAAGGTCGATATCGGTAAGCAGCAGAAACGGCTTTTTGCGGACAAGGCTGTCCGGAATATCATATATTGAATTGACCACAAAGCCGGTTCGCTGGCGAGCCCGTTCGTGGCCGGTGATCAAAGCAGACAAAACATTTTTAGCTCCGTTCTGATATACGGAATCAAGGGTGCTGTTGAAAATGGAAATCGCTGATTCGGCAGCAATAGAGTCGCCGGAAACGGAGTCGGAAGTACTTGCTGAAAGCGAGTCTGTTTCGATTTCTGTCTGGTTGTTTTGATCTTTTTTACAGGAAATAAATGCGCTGACACACAGCAAAATGGCAATATGAAAAAGAATTGTGCGGAAGTTAATCATGGTTGATTTTGAGATGAAGAATGTTTGATGATTTTGAAGTTCAACTGTAATGTACAAAAACGAACCCGGAATTGTAATATTTTTCTAATAAAAGCTTGCCAATAGAGGGGCGTGTTTACGATGGGTTGCAAAATCTATGGCAGGATTTTTGTTCAAAATTGATAAATGCTGGAATGATCTTGTGAAATTGTAATCTGTTGGTTTTAATGGTTAATTGCATTACCAAAAAATGAATATCAGATAGTAAATCGGGCCGATCAAATTGACAAAATCTAAAGGATATAAAATGGCGGAGGCCTGGTTTCGGTCGAAGGGCTGGAAGTGGGCTGAGTTTCAGAAAGACGCGGCGGAGGCATACCTTACCGGAAAAAGTGGCCTTGTCAATGCGCCAACGGGAAGCGGCAAAACCTATTCGTTGTGGGTCCCTTTTTTGATCAGATATATTAATTCAATTCCCCCGAAAAAGGCGGAACGAATAAAAGGTGTTCAGATTTTATGGATCACGCCGTTGCGGGCACTGTCAAAAGACCTCCACCGGAATATGGAAACGGCGGCGTTGGAGATGAATTTGCCGCTCCATGTCGGAATAAGAACTGGCGATACAGGGACGAAAGAACGGAACAGCCAGAAAAAGCAATTACCTGAGGCATTGCTGATTACGCCCGAAAGTCTTCATCTTCTTTTTACCCAAAAAAACAGCACCGAGTTATTCAAAAATCTGCACACGATAGTAGTGGACGAATGGCATGAACTAATGGGAAGCAAGCGCGGAACTCAAACCGAGTTAGCGTTGGCAAGACTCAGGAGTTTATGTCCTAACTTACAGATATGGGGTATTTCGGCAACGATCGGAAATCTGGATGAGGCTCGGAAAGTTTTGCTTGGAATTAATCTCGACGAGGAAAAATCAGTCACGATTAAGTCCGGTATTGAGAAAAAGATAGAAGTGGAAAGTATACTCCCTGGCAAAATTGAAACCTTGCCGTGGTCGGGATATATGGGAGTACGGTTGATTGATGAAGTAGTGAAAGTTGTAAATAAGAGCACTACAACGCTGATTTTTACCAATACCCGGTCGCAAACGGAGATATGGTACCGGACAATTATTGAAAAATATCCGGAGTTTGCCGGCATAATGGCACTGCATCATGCGTCGCTTGACCGTGAGATACGGGATTGGGTGGAAGAGGCTTTGCACGATGAAAGATTAAAGGTGGTAATATGCACGGCCAGTCTTGATTTGGGGGTGGATTTTCGGCCCGTGGATACTGTCATTCAGGTAGGTAGTCCTAAAAGTATCGCACGTTTTATCCAAAGAGCGGGAAGAAGCGGACATCGACCGGGTGCTGCGAGCAAAATTTATTTCTGCCCGACAAACGCGTTGGAGCTGATTGAGGCGGTGTCATTGCGCGAGGGAGTTGCCAAAAATATGATTGAAGAACGTCCGCCTGTGGTCCATGCATATGATGTGTTGGCTCAATGGATGATGACATTGGCGGTTGGTGAGGGATTTGAGGAAAAGCAGCTTTTTGATGAAGTGAGAGGTACTTACGGATATCAGTTTCTGGATCGTGCAGAATGGGAGTGGTTGCTGGGATATATTACAACAGGCAGTTCGTCGCTGCTGGTATATGACGAATTCAAAAAAGTAGAGCGTGTCGACGACAGGTATATGGTTCGTGATCGGCGTATTGCCATCCGCCATATGCTAAGTATGGGGACCATCGTCTCTGAAACCTCGATTTCGGTTAAGTTACAAGGAGGCAGATACCTCGGAGCGGTGGAAGAAAATTTTGTAACCCGGATGAAACCGGGTGATGTTTTTATTTTTGCTGGCATGAGCGTTGAATTTATCCGGATCCATGAAATGACTGCCACCGTGAAAAAAGCAGTGGGCAAAAAAGGGTATCTGGTGCGATGGGCGGGGGGGAGAATGCCGTTGTCGTCGCAGTTATCAAGATTTATCAGAGAACGAATGGCCGATGCGATCGACAATCCGTTTAAGGAAATTGAGCTGGCTAAACTCCGTCCGCTTCTTGAACTACAAAATGAAAGGTCAGCAATTCCCAAAAACGACGAACTGTTGATCGAACAATGCGAAACCAAAGAGGGATTTCATATTTTTATTTTTCCTTTTGAAGGGAGGCTGGTGCACGAAGGCATGTCCATTATTCTGGCATATCGAATCAGTAAGCTATATCCGATCACATTTTCGGTAGCCATGAACGATTATGGCTTTGAGTTGCTGAGTGATCAATATCTCGATCTGAGGGAGGTGATGAAGCAAATCGATCTCTTTTCAACGAAGAATCTGGTCGATGATATATACCAAAGTGTGAACGCGACCGAGATGGCAAGACGGAAATTCAGAGAAATAGCAGCCATATCAGGATTGACTTTTCAAGGATATCCGGGCAAATATGTCAAAACGAAGAATTTGCAGGCCAACGGATCGTTGTTGTTTACAGTGATGAGCAAGTATGAGGATAACAATTTGCTGATCAAACAGGCGTATCAGGACGTATTGACTTACCAACTCGAAGAGGTCAGGATGCGTCAGGCGCTGGATAGAATTGCCTCTCAAAAGATTGTGATTAAGGCAACCGCGAAACCTACACCTTTTGCATTTCCGGTAATGGTAGATCGGCTCCGGGAACAGCTTACTTCCGAAAAAGTGGAAGACAGAATTCAAAAAATGATTAAACAATATAGTGATGCGGATTGAAATAAGAGGCAATAGCTTTGAGTTACTGCCTGAGAAAGCGGTGTTTTGGTGTGAGAAAGAAACATTATTGATTGGTGATCTGCATATTGGTAAAATTGCACATTTTCGGAAAGAGGGAATTGCTGTTCCCCAGAAAGCATCGGCAGTGAATTTTGAAAAGCTAGACAAACTGGTAAAAGTGACGGGCGCCGGCAGAATCATATTTCTGGGCGATCTGTTTCACAGCGAGTATAATTCAGAATGGGAGGAGTTTAAAGTCTGGCGCGCCAGACATCACTATATCGATATGTTGATTGTGATTGGTAATCATGATGTGCTGCATCACAGCCTGCTATTGGAAGCCAATATCAACGTTTTTCCGCTTGATTATGAAGAGGACGATTTTGTTTTTACGCATCATCCCAAGGTAGAAACTGATCCTGAAAAATTTGTATTTGCCGGGCACGTTCATCCCGTTTTTACTGCATATGGCAAGGGGCGGCAAAGCTTAAGACTGCCATGTTTTGTGGTCGATCCACATCAGGCCATCTTGCCGAGTTTCGGCGTTTTCACAGGCGGATTTCAAATGCAACTCATCAAAGGGAGAAGGATATTTCTGGCCTCGGAAATGAGTGTTCATGCGGTTTGCTGAGGCTTTGTTTTGAACCATTAAGGAGTTAAGAATTGATGAATCATAACTCCTTAATGGTAAAGAATTTAATCTAAACTTTTTTAGGAGGCAGCTCAAATGCTACTGCATTGTGTTCAAAATGGCCTTTATGCGATCCATCACAGAACGGTTTGTTGACCGACATGCCACAACGGCAAATGGATACAATCGTTCTTCCCTGCAAACCGTATGCATTGCCCTGCGCATCTACAATTTCGAAGTCGCCGTCTACTTTGAGTGAACCGTTGTTGTTAACGGTCAGTTTTACTTTTGTCATCGTGAATAATTTTGCACAAAGGTAAGCACTCAATTTTTTGGATGCGGGGAGAAATTGTAATTTATCATGATTACAAATGGGGTATTTGCAATAACTAATTATTTAGTTATATTTGGACATGTAAATTAATTATATATCCAAAAAAGAGCAGCCATGAAGTTTTTCCTGACATTTTGTTTGACTTGTTTTGTTTTGCATGGTTTCGCGCAGACTCAGTTTCATGATTGGGATAAAATGGAATTGATAAAAGCGCAGCAATTAGTTCAGCCATACTTGACTTTTCAGACTGATACTGCTCTTGTCAGAAAATTTTCCAGAAAATTGGATAGTACCCTCACAATAGCATTTGGAAAGAAGTTTTCTCCCGGTTTTTCAACGAATGCAACTATCTGTGTAAGCAAATCGGGGAATGTGGATCATGTTGTGTTTTCTTTTGATAACGACTTAAATAAGCTGGACAGCGTTAAAAAGAATGAGGTTCTAAAAAAGCGGAACGCGGCTTTATTGCAAGTATGCCAGTCAATGAACTTCATTGCTCGGAACAAGAACTGGTCATTGAGTATCTATCATTACTTTGGAATGCCCCGTCGTGAAAAACATTCCGGCGATAGTTTGCTGACGCAAGTTCAGGATTTGGAAACATATCGTGACAGTCTGAAAATCAAGAAGATATACCTTGATAATCTGGAGCTTACCGGAGTGCCCGATGCGATATACCGGTTCCCGAATCTGGAAGAGCTTTTTATAAATGCGAATTGGATTACTTCGTTGCGCATTGATTTTCAAAAACTTCCAAGACTAACTCAACTGCATGCGAATCAAAACAGACTAACAAAAGACAGCCTATTTTTCACTGAAAATAAAAACCTCAGGATTCTTAATCTCAACCAAAACAAGTTTGATGACATTCCAGTTGCAGTGGAGAATTGTAAGAAACTGGAGAGCCTTTGGCTGGCGGCCAATGATCTGAAATCGTTATCGGGAGGAGGATTGAAATATGCGAAAAAGATAAGGGATCTTAATTTGTACCAAACCAAAATCAACTCGGTTCCCAAAGAGTTGAAAAAGCTGAAACGGCTCGAAGTGCTGGATTTATACCATAATGAACTAACAGAGGTTCCCGCTGGAGTAATTCGACTTAAACGCCTTACTCATCTGGCAGTTTCCCATAATAAGATTAAAGCATTGCCCGAAAAACTATATCGCCTGAAAAGATTGCATACGTTATACGCCCATCATAACTGGCTGGCGTCTATGCCGAAGCGTTTTGGCAGAATGCAAAGAATTCAGACGCTTGATTTGGGATATAACTGGTTTGCCAGCTTTCCTGAAAGTATTGTGAAGTTGAAGAACCTGAAAGAACTTGATTTTTCATCGAATTATTTAACGGATTTCCCCACTGCGATACTTCAGGTTGGGAATATCGAAAAGTTGTTTCTGCGTGGGAATCCCTTTTTACGAGATGGAGATGCTGAAAAAAGATTCGGAGCGCAATTGGGATTGCTGAAGGACAGAAATATTGAAGTTTTCTATTAGCCACAGCTTAGTTCGAAAATCGTTTCAGTATTTTATCATTCTCTTGAGAAATCATACTTTAGAGCGAATATGTAAAGTATGATCCATGAAGTTACTGGTTGACAAAGTATATACCCTCTCAAAAATGGCCGGAAAAGGCGGCTGGACGTTCATCGTCATTTCAGAAATCGGACCGGAAGTGAAGCGGCATTATGGAAGCGTTAGTGTAACCGGGCAAATCGATGATTACGAATTAAAGCAAGTCAATCTGATGCCAATGAAGTCCGGAGAGTTGTTTTTTCCGGTAAAGGCGGAAATTCGAAAAAATATTCAAAAAGAGGCAGGGGATCAGGTCAGGCTGGTTTTATATTCAATAGAGGAGACAGTTGACGTAGAATCTGATTTCAAACTTTGCCTGGAGGAAGAACCGAAAGCGTTGAAGAATTTCGAGAAACTCAAGAAAAAAGAGCAAACCGAGATTTTGGATTGGTTATCCTCCAGCCGATCAGAAGATGAACGTATCAACAGAATGGCCCGGGCCATCGACCAGCTACTAGTGGCAAGCAAACCGCTCGACTACCGGAGATAGAAATTTGCGTTCGGCCGTCGACTTTCAGCTGTCAGAATCGTTCCGAAAACGACATTTCGCCGATTGCGAAAGCAGCTTTGTTTGTTAGTGCCTTTGTGGCCAAGGACATTAATTTCAGTTCTCAAATTGCATCAAATTTCTGCTGATAGCCTCCATCAACTCTCCCGCGCGAAACGGCTTTGTTACGAAATCGCTAAAACAACATTCGACAATTTCGGGAGAGGTTCTTGCGAAAGTATCCGCTGTAAAGGCAATGACGGGCACATGATTATACGACGGATGGTGCTCCCGGATATGCTTCATTGCAGTGATACCATCCATTACCGGCATTTGTAAGTCCATGAGGATGAGGTCATATTGATCCTCGTTGAGTTTAGTAAGCAGTTCCTGTCCATTGTTACATATCACAAATTGTGCCTCCCATTTTTTGAGAATGCTTTGTAATAGAAGCTGATTGGCAAGAATGTCTTCGGCTGCCAGTATCTTGTATGGTTTTAGCGAAAAATTGGTAATAGGTCCGGTAACTGGTGCAGGCAGAATCGGTGTTACCGCCTTTCCGAAATTGATTTTAACACTGAAAGTGGAGCCGACGCCTTCCTCGCTTTTCACGTCTATCGACCCATTCATCATTTCAGAAATACTCTTCGTGATCGCCAGCCCAAGGCCTGTTCCCCCTAAAAACTTGGAGGCATCACTCACATGTGCCTGAGAAAAGCTGTCGAAAATGATCGATAATTTGTCAGCAGGAATTCCAACTCCTGAGTCTTCTATATCAAAGAGAATATCAAAGCTGTCCTTATATTCACGAACCATCTCCGCCGAAACCCGGATATAACCCTGATTCGTAAATTTAATGGAGTTCCCGATCAGGTTCACAAATATCTGGTTGATTCGATAGGGATCGCCGATCACGCGTTCAGGGATATTGTCGGAAATTTTGATTGAAAGCTCCAGATTCTTTTCTCTCGCCCTCACTTCAAATGTCTTCCTCAGGTTTTCGAATTTATCGCGAAGGTCAAATTCGAATTTTTCGAGAGAAAACTTACCGGCCTCAATTTTCGAGAAGTCCAGAATATCATTCAAAATCACCATCAGATTGTCTGCTGAGTACTTGATCGTGTCCAGATGCTCTCTGTCCTGCCCTGGCAAAGTGCTGGTTAGCAATAGCTCAGTGAAACCGATAATGGCGTTCATCGGAGTACGGATCTCATGGCTCATAGTTGACAAGAAATCGGCTTTTATTTTGGCCGCCTGCTCCGCTATTTTTTTGGCTTCAATTAATTCTTTTTCGGCGAGTTTTCGGGCGGTGATATCAATAGCCATGCCTAATACCTCTTTTACTTTTCCTTTTTTGGTTCGCCTGAATGGCACTTCGCGCGTGATGATCCAGATATCAGTTCCATCGCGGTGTCTCAGCCTGAATTCCGTTTCAAGTACTTCGCCCTCAGCCAAATTGTGTTTGATATTATAATAGTGTTTCCTGAACATATACTGATCCTGATTATTGATAATCATGGTCAGTATTTCCTTGTCAGAGCCCTGCAGTTCCGATTCAGTATATCCGAGAATTTTCCAGATCTGCTTGTTATGAAAGATATTGGTCCACCGGACAATATCGATCACATAAATGATATTGGGCGACAGGAGGGCCATTTTTTCAATAAATTCCTCCTTTTCCCTGAGCTGCTTTTGCGTCTTTTTGCTTTTTTCATCCGCTTCCGCCATAAGCAAAAGGGTGTGAAAGGTTTTGGTCAAAACTTCCGAACTGATATCCGCTTTGGAGATATAGTCCATCGCCCCGGATTTCATGATTTCGACGGCCAGTTTTTCGTCGCCGTGAGAAGTTAAAACAATAGCCGGAACGTGAGGATAGGATTGTCTGACATGCAAGAGCAGTTCGAGGCCATTCTTCTTGGGAAGCTGATAGTCGATGAATATGCACGTGGGCTGCCAGATTTTCAACAATCCGATGGCCTCATCCGCGTTTGTGCATGTTCTTATTTCGTCAATTTTAAACTGACTTTTGTCAATGGCTCGTTTAAACTGGAGCGCATCAACGTGGTCATCTTCCACGAGAAGTATTGAGATCGCCATGATGGATTCTTATAGGAGGGATAGATCTGCTATTCGGGATACTCACAGAGCGTCCAATAGCTATTCAAAATGGATACAGCACCAATAAATTTTTCCATGGACAAAGGCTTCAATATATAGCCGGCAACGTTCAGGTTAAATGCGTCAATTTTGTCACCATCTTCGTTGGAGGTTGTCATGACAAACACCGATAATTTACAAAGTTCCGGGTCTTTCCTCAGTTCCTTTAAGAATTCAATACCACCCATTTTAGGCATATTGAGATCCAGCAATATGATTTTGGGACCTATGTTTTTTTCGGTCGGAGACCGCAATATTTCAAGTGCTTCTAACCCGTTATGTGCCACAAGGAGTGGGTTGGATATATTGTTTTTCTTGAACGCCCTTTTGACATTCATGATATCAACCTCATCGTCTTCTACAAGTAGTATGGTCATTGGAACAGGGTTTGGAACATTCATTTTTTAATAATTAAGGTTGGGGTAATTTAGAGGTAGTGCTTTTTATTCGGGTATTTTGTTTTCATTTTTTGGCCACGAAAAAGAGAAAGTGGTGCCCTCTGTCATACGGGAGTCTACTTTGATATCGCCGCCTTTTTCCTGTACAATTTTCTTAACAATGGCCAATCCCACACCCGTGCTTTCCACTTCATCTCTGGATTGGAGCGTCTGGAATATCACAAAAATCTTCTCATGGTATTCCGGACTGATTCCCGGCCCATTGTCTTTTACGTAAAATTCGAGCCAGTCGCCATTATCCGTCCATCCGATCGTGATCCGGATATCGTTTTTATCATTGTATTTGATACCATTCGAAACCAGATTCTGAAGTGTTTGTAGTAAAGCTATCTTTTCGGAAGTCAGTTCTATATCCCCGTCGCCTTCCACTGTAAAAGTGATCTTTTTGCCATCGCAGAAAGTCTCACACAATTCATCACTGATACTCTTGATCCGAAATCTATCTTTATTCGTCTTGATTCTACCTGCTCTGGAATATGCCAGAATTCCGTTGATCAAACCTTCCATGCGATGCACCCGACCTCGAAGCAGCGTAAATTGTTCTTTTGTATCTGCTTCCAGCAAATGCTCAAGATCTTCCTGAATCCATTCCGAAAGATTGTTGATTGCGCGGAGCGGGGCCTTCAAATCATGACTGACCACATATGCAAACTGGTCCAGTTCAGAATTGATCTTTTCCAGGTCGCGCATATATGCCTGCACTTTCTTTTCTGCTTCTATCCGGTCCGTGACGTCCACCATCGTGCCTATATAGCCTCCAATTTCTCCGTTTGGCGAAGTGTGGTTTCGAATTGAGGCACTTACCCACCTTTCCTCCTTGTCATGGGTGAAGATTTTCAGCGTCTCTTCCTTGTAAACATAGTCTAGACCCAGAATCTGCCGAATCTTGATTTTTGTTTCTGACGGAAGCGGAAATTCGTCCCAACTTTTACCAAGACTTTCTGAAACGGTATATCCCGTAATATCTTCCCAGGCTTTATTAAGGTATACAATTTTTCCATCCGAATCGAGCTGAATCAGCACTTCGGATATACTTTCCACCACTTCAGTCAACCGCTTGTTGGTATGCGCTGCTTCCTGCGTTTTTTCATCAGCAATTCGGATCAGCTCCTTATTGGCTTTAAAAAGTTCTGCTGAGCTTTGCTCCAATATGTTTTCAACCCGGGCAATATCATCGTGAAATTCCAGATATGCCTGGTTTACCGACCCCAGAAATTCCTGAAGATCAGGATGCTCAGCGAGCTCTGGTGGCAACGATTTACGAATCTGCCGCTTAAGTAGCCGGTGATATGATATTTCGGTGGGTTCCAGAATCTCCATATTATTCCCTGAAAGTGGTGATGGTCATGGTTTGATTGTGCAGCTCGGTGCCGGAGTCCTGGCCGAATGGGGCAAGTTCTCCATACGAATAAAAGCCCGTTATTGCAGGTCTTCCTAAAACTTCCGAAACACACTCAACTTCTTCTTCCACCATTTGTTTTAATACTAATTTTCTGCCCACACAGCTTACCAGCAATGCGAATTCCGGAGTGTCAGCCTCCCCGTCGGATGCAACCTGAGCGGCTTCTTCCGCTCCGTTAATCAGCCTGTCATTATTAGCCTTCATCAATCTCACGAACGATCCTTCGGGTATATCCCCGGCAAACGTGAGGCTTTTTTGTTCTTCATTAATGCCCAGAATGGTACGCACTACGGGCGTTTTATCCTCGCTTTCGCGCATGCTTAACGGAAACAGAAGTCCTGATGCTGGCAGCTCTTTGGCCTTATCACCTAAAAATGATTTGTACAAATCCAGCGCAGGTTGATGGTCGATTTCAAAAAGAACATTCTCCTCTGACCTTGTAACAAGTCGGTCAAGGCCGAAGCTGTCCCAACCGCCGCGCGAACCGAAACTCACGGAAAGCGTATCTCCATAAAAGCCGAGTGCCATAATGCTTCCGGAAATGACGTCTCCGTCAGGCTCAATTATTACGGTTTTTTGAAAATTTGGTCCATCTGCGGCAAGTCCGCCTGTAAGCGTTACATGATCGGGAAGTGCTTTTTGAATACCTTTCACCAGTTCCGATCCATTTACTTTCAACCCATCCGAAATAACAAAAACATGTTTAAGACCTTCAAAAGGCAGTAACGAAACTAGTTTGCTGCCGGCCTCGCGGCTCTTGAAATCAACTTCTTCCAGTGTAATTTTTGCAGCCAGCACTTTAACTTTTTCAAATTGAATTGCCGTAGCAATGATCGTATTATCGGAAACAGATTCATTCGCGATTTCACCAGCTGTGGAGCAGCCTGCAAAAATAGCATCGGGGTATGCTGCTTTTAGAAAGGAAGTTACCTGCTTTGTTTCTAGCAGTTCTCTACATCCGAAAATAAAGATTACATCGGGAGAAATAGAAAAATACTGTAGAGTGGCATCAGCAGCATAAACAAGCTGATCTGTTTTCATATTTGACGCACAGTTTCGATGACGTTTAAGCTAACAATTTACAAAAAAATCAGACGCTTGATTGTACGAAATATGATGAGGCTCATTTTTTTGTGACCTTATTTGTCAAACGTCGACATGTTGTGCCAACCGTAGCGTAATTTTCTGATTATTAAGCAATAGAAGGGAACGATATACCCTTGATCTTTCTAAATAATTCGACTGCATATAAGTCGGTCATCCCTGACACGAAATCGAGAACGGTTTGAATTTTTGAATAGGTATCAGTCTGTTTGGTAATAAATTGCTTTGGTATCAGATCCACCAGCTTTCTCGAATAATGGGAATTATTGTTCAGATATGCCGGAATGAATTCTTCGAGGAGTCCGCCCATAACTTTGTAGCCTGCTACCTCAATCTGCACCACGGACGAGTAATTATATATCTTATTGACGGAGATTTTCTCAATTTCTTTCATCGCCGAATTGAACGGTTCAGGAATACTTCCGATCAGACTTTTGTTAAAACTTCCATCAAGAAACGCCTCCTGTTCATTGAAAAACAATTCAGAACAGGCTGATATGAGCGTATTGATAGATTTGGCACGAAGCAAACTTACTTTGGCATCCATATCCTCCACGTCTTCCAGTCGTGCAGGTAGTTTGGGGTCGTTACAAAGTTTTAATAACAAGGTTTCCACTTCGTGATAGGAGAGGATTTTCAGCCTGTGCGCATCTTCCAGGTCGATAATATTGTAACAGATATCATCGGCAGCTTCTACCAGATATACCAGTGGATGGCGTTTGAAAATCAACGGATTATCACTCGCCTGGATCAGTTGCAAGTCATCCGCTATTTTCTGAAAACCCTTTTGCTCCGATTGAAAGAAACCATATTTCTTGGTGTGAATATGCGCCTTGTTATGGCCTGCAATTGCCTCACAAGGATATTTGGCAATAGCGGCCAACGTTGAGTAAGTCAACGCAAAGCTTCCATATCCTTTGCCTGCATAGGGGTGCGTCAAGATGCGAAACGCGTTTGCATTTCCCTCAAAATGAGTCAAATCCGCCCATTGTTCTTCTGTTACTTCGCTTTTCAATCGGGCACCGTCACCTTCCGTGAAATAATGCGAAATTGCCGCTTCACCGGAGTGGCCAAAGGCGGGATTTCCCAAATCGTGGGCAAGACAAGCCGCCGCAACGATATTGCCTACTTCGCTGATCAAAGGAAGTCGTTTGTCTATAGCCGGATCAACAGCCGCCATTTTGTTGTAAAAAATACGACCAAGTGATCTGCCAACACTCGCTACTTCAAGACTGTGGGTCAGCCTGTTATGGACAAATACGCTTCCGGGTAATGGAAAAACCTGCGTTTTGTTTTGAAGTCGACGGAAGGGTGAAGAGAATATCAAGCGGTCGTAATCCCGCTGAAATTCGGACCGGGCTTCGGCCTGATCTTCAATATATTTATCTTCACTTCCCCACCTTTTGGCAGACAACAATTTTTCCCAGTTCATATTTTAACACGTTTCCGCAAAGCTAAGCGATGACATCGGAAATACGGATATAAGGTCAGATTTTCAAAAATCTGGAAACGGGTATATCGTTTAATATTTCGCTTTTCATCATATCAGTCAGTACACTTAAAAATGTGAATGATATGAAGAATTTACGTTTTCGAACATCCTTGCAAGTAGCAATCTTTTTTAGCGTTGCGTTAAACGCATTTGGACAAAAAACGCCTGATGAAGCCACGCGAAGAATGATATCCAACATGGGAACGGCGGTGAAGTCGTTTGTCGGTACTTTGGACGAGAAAAACATTGCAAAAGTGGTATACCCATTTTCTTCCGAGGTAAGGTTTGAGTGGTATTACACCCCTCACGAAAGAAAAGGCATTGCTTTGAAGGATATGACAGAGAAACAGCGCCAGGCCACGACCGCTATTTTGAAAAGTGTATTAAGTGAAAACGGATTGCTCAAGGCCGAGCAAATTATTGACCTGGAAAATGTACTCCGTGTTATCGAAAGCAGGCCGCCCAATGATACCTATCGTGATCCGGGAAATTACCTTTTGGTGCTTTTTGGCACGGTGGGCAACGATCCATGGGGCTGGAGAATGGAAGGGCATCATTTGTCGGTTCAAATTACGGTGGCAAATGGTCAGATATCATTTACACCCGGATTTATGGGTAGTAACCCTGGGAAAGTGCTGGCCGATGTTCCTCAGAAGGGCCGCGTGATTCTGAAGGAAGAACAAGACCTTGCATTTCAACTGTTAAAAAGCCTGAATGCGACTCAGAAAAGTCAGTGCCTGCTATCGGAAAAAGCTCCTAATGAAATATTTACCGCCAATAGCCGTAAGGCAATTTTGCAGAAAAAAGAGGGCATCCCGTATTCTGCACTAACTGAGGAGCAGAAAGGTATGTTTAAAAAATTGGTGCTAAGCTATCTCAACCGATATCAGGTGACACTAAAAAATCAAGCGTGGGCCAAGCTGGAAAAGAGTGGTCTGGATAATATTTATTTTGCCTGGCTTGGAGACCAGGAACCTGTAATTGGCCCGGGTCACGGTCATTATTACCGAATTCATGCGCCAACGATGATCATCGAATTTGACAATACCCAAAACGATGGAAATCATATCCATTCCGTTGTGCGCGATCTGGAGAATGATTTTGGCGATGATTTGTTAGGTACGCATTATCAAAAAGAGCATTAAGTTTAATTTAAACGCAGAGTTAGAAGAGTTGAACGCGGAGTAATGCAGAAGTTGACTTTACGCTGTGCACAAAACTCTCGTAACTCTGCGTTTATATTCGGAAAGGTGTCCATTATCTTTGACGAAGTTTTTTCATAAATCTTTTCAAAGTGCAGGAGCCACATCACCGTTATTTTTTGGTCAATAAACCTTCCGGGATGGTTTCTCAGTTTATCAGCCCGGATCCGGTTCGGCTATTAGGAGAACTGGATTTTGCGTTTCCAGAAGGCACACACGCGATAGGACGACTGGATGGCGATTCAGAAGGATTACTTTTATTGACCACCAACAAGAAGATTACCAATCTGTTATTCAATGGGCCTATTGGCCACGATAGGGCATATCTTGTTCAGGTTCGAGGCGTAGTGACACAGGAGACAGTAGAACGCCTGAGAAATGGTATACCGATTATTGTGGAAGGAGGGGCGTTGTATACTACCAACCCATGTAAAGTAGAGCTGGTTGATGTTCCTGAGTCAAAATACGCCGAATTGCCACGGGAAAAGGAGTATGTGCCTTATAGTTGGCTTTTAATCACTTTACAGCAAGGAAAATTCCGGCAAGTCAGGAAAATGGCCATGGCCGCGGGACATCGCGTGAAAAGGTTGATACGGGTATCCATCGAGGACATAGCCATCGGTGATATGAAGCCAGGCGAGATAAAAGAAATAAGTGAAGTCGAGTTTTTTAGTAAATTGAGGCTCTGAGTTTGTCACTGCCATTAAACTTACACACGCATATGAATTTGATAGGGAATATTTTATGGTTGATTTTTGGCGGGTTTGCCGTTTTTCTGGAATATATGCTCGCGGGGCTGGTTTTGTGCATGACCGTCATTGGCATTCCTTTCGGAATCCAGTGTTTTAAGATTGGAATGCTCACACTATTTCCGTTCGGTCAGAAGATAAAAACTTCGTCCTCTTCAGGAGTAGCCTCCTTCTTTTTCAATATACTCTGGATCATTTTCGCTGGCTTTTGGATTGCGCTTACGCACCTGTTTTTCGGCATATTGCTAGCTATCACAATCATCGGAATTCCTTTCGCACAGCAGCATTTTAAGTTAATGAAGCTGTCGTTTACGCCTTTCGGTAAAGAAATTTACTCGTGATGAAAGCTGTCGTAATTACCAAACCGGGCGGTGCGGAAGTGCTCCGTGTTGAAGAAAGGCCTGTTCCTGAGCCTTCTAGCACTCAGGTCAGAATCAAAGTCAGAGCAGCAGGGGTAAACAGACCGGATATTTATCAGCGAAAGGGCAATTACCCACCCCCAGCATGGGCGCCCGCAGATATACCGGGACTCGAAGTTGCGGGCGTGATTGATGCAATCGGGGATAATGCAGGTCAAAGATATATAGGCGAAAAGGTGTGTGCTTTGGTCGTTGGAGGTGGATATGCGGAATATGTATTGGCCGAAGCAGGGCATTGTTTGCCAGTTCCTGAAAATCTAACTTTTGTTGAAGCGGCGTCGTTACCTGAGACGGTTTTTACCGTTTGGCACAATGTATTTGAGAGAGGTTTGCTAAAAAAAGACGAACATTTTCTGGTGCATGGCGGAAGTAGCGGAATTGGAATAACGGCCATTCAACTGGCTAAAATTTTCGGAGCTAAAGTATATGCTACGGCCGGGACTGACGAAAAATGCGAAGCTTGCATTCAGTTGGGAGCGGATATGTGCGTCAATTACCGTCAACAGGATTTTGAAAAGGAACTCAAACCTGTGGGTCTGGATGTAATTTTGGATATGGTTGGTGGCGAATATATCCCCAAAAACCTCAATCTGCTGAACCCTGATGGTCGGCTTGTCTTTATTAATACGATTACGGGTGCAAAAATGCTGACCGATTTTAGCCAGATCGTCGGTAAAAGATTGACTGTCACGGGTAGTACTTTACGTAACCGCGACAATACCTTTAAAGCAAAACTTACTTCGGAAATTCTTTCCCATGTCTGGCCTCTACTCCAATCCGGCAGTTTTAAGCCATTGATATATAAGACTTTTGCCCTTGATGATGCCAGATTGGCTCACGAGATGATTGAATCCAGTGAGCATATTGGGAAGGTTGTACTGGAGGTTTAGCATACCATGCTTTTTCAGATAGACAGTCATCCATTTTTTTTATAACGAATTGAAAATTAATCGGTTCCGTGTCTCGTCCTCCCACGTTTCTTTCCACTTGGTATAGTTCTTTTGAACTCATATCATCATAAAAGCTCATGATTGAAATTGCCTGTTTCACTACTATTTAAAATAAAGGATTAAAAAAATGCAGGTTAGGCCTGCTTATTCACAACCATTAAAATTTGGTTGTTTAGAAGAAATCACACTTATACATCTTCACTAAAATGGAAAAATCTAAATTACTCCTAATACTGTTTTTTGCAACGATATTTGCGCTCCCTTCAATCACTTTTGCCGCAACTGAGAAATTTAATAATTCTAAAACTGCCGGCCGGCATGACGATGAGCTATTTGCTTTACCGGATACAATAAAAAAAGAAAAAAGTCTTACCGGAAGTCAAGGGACGATTCCATATTTATCGTTGAATGACTTTAGAAAAGGAGCCGCGAACGGGGCGAAGGTTATATACATTCAGGAGGGTACAAAGTCCGGTATTTTTTTGCAAGATACCTCTAAAGAGCCACTGACTGACGATAGCAGCATGGTGCTGGTCAATGGGGGCATCAGATATAAAAGGGAGGATATAGGATACATCAGGCCGGAATGGTTCGGTGCAAATCCTCAGGATAACAATGATGATGGCTCGGCCCTGCAAAAAACGCTGAATAAGGCTACCACGAACGGTTTGGATATCGTGTTGTCGCCAGGTGTATATTACACTTCGGTAGGGTTGTCACTAAAAGCGCTGACACAGAATGGTCGAATTGTATATAAAATAACCATTTCTGGTGTGGGAGAGGGACGATCGTCGATCAAGGGAATGAAGGGTATTGAAGGGCAGGATCTTCTCTTTATGAACCCGGGAAATATAAAAGATGCCGTGAATTATGTGACAATCAAAAATTTGGCATTACTGGCGAACGGAGCGAATCGGTGCTTCTGGGCTTCGGCGGCAGGTTACATAAAATTTGAAAATGTAATGTTTCATGGTGGAGAAGATGTTTGCGTAAAGATAGGGACATATGGTAAAGCTGAATGCTATAGTATCTATTTTACAAGATGCTATTTTAATGGGCAAACTGCGAACGGAGGTCAGAACAACACGTTGCTGCAGCTGCACCAAACCAGGATGGCAGTTGTAAATGAGATGGAAAGTGATGGGGGAAAGTATTCGATCGATTTGTATGGCAGCGACAAAGCAACTATCGTGAACTGCAAATTAGAAGGGGCCAAGGGGGCAGGGATATTGATCAGGGGAGGCTACGGAGGAGAACATAAAATCTCAAACAATTTAATAAATGTTTATGCAAGTAGTGGCAGCGGTGATATAAATAACCAGTATGACGGGTCAATTAGTGGAATTGAACTTGCGGGAGGTGGGTATAACAACATTAGCAACAACCAGATTCTGGTTCCAAACACGGAAACATACAAGGGATTATTTTCTGTTACAAAGCTCCAGGGAAAACTGGCAGTTGGGCCAGCCAGGTCAGTATCCGGTAAAAACGGTGGGAAGGCCAAATTGACGGCTTTTAATAAGGATAAAAATACGATATGGCTAACGGGAATTGAGGGGGGATTTAAGCCAGGTGAAACAGTAACACAAACGGAAACAGGCGCTACGTTTGTGGTGGGGGAAAGCATGGATAATAATAGTTATGGAATAAAAATCACCAGTGGGGCATATACGATAATTACAGGAAATACGATACGTCTTAACCCCAGCTATGGAATATACAATACGTCTGACGGGATTATATTTAATTCGAATTTTGTAGAGGCTCTCAAATGGGGCATCAATACAACAAACACGATGGTGGCAACCGGAAATCAGATCAGCGTGCCAAAAGGTGTTGCGATCCAACGAGGGGCTAATAATGATGTAACAGCCATTGCAAACCGGTTTATGGGTGGAGATCTGGTGAATTTTTCCGAAAAAGCTTCGGCCGATAATTCTAAGCAAGCAGCCTTAAATAATAAAAACGCATCAAATGCCGCTTCTGTATCGTCAGATATTCCGGTATATACGGACAACTACTCGGCAACGAAAGGAGGGCTGGCCACTGGCGCCATTTATAGGACTCCAACAGGGGAATTGAGGGTGAAATATTAACGAAGCTGGTATGATTTGTGGATTAGCTGTAAATTCGGATTCGACACTTAAAGCCAATTCAAATGATGCGCCACGCCGAAGCCCAAATAAGAGTCAGAAAGTCGCCCGGTGAAGTATTTAACGCCTTTATAGATCCTGATGTGACCCGAAATTTTTGGTTCACAAAAGGGAGCGGAAAACTTGAAGTCGCCAAACGGGTTACCTGGGAATGGGAAATGTATCAGATTTCTTTTCAGGTGATGGCTACGGAAATTGTTGAAAACGAAAAGCTGGTCTTTCACTGGTTTACGGGCGAACATCCTACAGTGGTGGAGATAAATTTCAAAGCTTTATCTGACGGAACAACTTTTGTTCATGTTCGGCAGACTGGTTTTACAGGAGATGCTGACGCAATTTTGGCCGCAGTGAGAGATGCCACTAGCGGCTTTGCACATGTACTTTGCGGGTTAAAAGTTTATCTGGAGCACGGTTTCAATCCCAATATTATTGTGGATGTGTTTCCGAAGGAAGCAGGGGGACATTAGGTGTTTCTCTTACGCGACTTACTTTTCGGTATTTAATTGAAGTTTTGGGTTTTAGTCAGGCGTTGTCTGGGGAATGGTCATTGATTGTTTGGGAAAGGATTTACTTGGAAAATAAGTCCGATCGTCTATTGAATATATATTGTCAATAAAGAAGATCGCTTCCCGGATTCCGGGAAACGATCTGTATTACCTCCTCATATGTCATTTAATCCAGTTGAACTTGATTCCGCCCTGGGCCCAGAAACCGGGCATTTTGGAGCCTAACAAGTCGCTATATTGGGTGTCGAACAGGTTGTCTGCTTGCGCGAAAATGGCCAGTCTTTGTTTTAGAAATGCATATTCCACTTTTGTATTGATGATCAAATAGTTTTTGGATATGCTGGCCTCGATGGCAGTAGCCTCACGCGTTGCCCGATTTTTATATATCCCTGTCAGACTAACCGATAAGTTATGAATTTTATAGATCGCTGAGAAATTAGACAGAAACTTGGCGTGCGATGATACATAAAATGAAGGTACCTGATTGCTGCTTGCGCTATTAAGCCAAGTGAAACCAGCAGCAAACCATAACGATTGATGGTCAGCCAGCTTATGAGTGAATTGAATATCAGTTTCGATTCCTGTGGTGTTTACGGAGGCGATGTTTTCAGCCAACGCGAATGTGCCGGTTGGAGAAAGATTTTCCTTACGAGGCATATCAGCATAGGGTGTCGTCACAAAATCGATCAGCTCGCGTTGGAGGCGTTGGAAGAAAGTGGCCGAAATTTTGAAATTGTTTTTAATAAACCAATCCGCGCCCGCTTCGTAACTGAATGATCTTTCGGCTTTCAGATCCGGATTTCCGACGCTGCCTCCTGTTACCAGTTTTTTGTTATAGTTGTTAAATCTTTCCGTGAAATCCGCATCTCGGATTGTTTTTCCCGCGCTTCCTCGCAGCTGCCAGTTTTCCTTTTTGAATGACAGGTTTATCTGTGGAACGGCTTCCGTACCAATACTTTCACGCCAATCAATTCTGATTGAAGGTGTTACGGTAAAGTTGTCGCCGATTCGTTGAGAAAGCGTAACAAAAGGAGCAAGTTGGTTGAGCGTATGGTTTCCGCGGTCGTTTGATGAAATGTTCTTGTTCTGATAATTAAGTCCGGTTACCAAAGTAGACTTGGCACTTAATTCCTGTTTCCAGACCAACAATCCCTGCCAGAGTTTGGATATACTTTCGTTTCTGATCGAAGCAGAATTGTACAAATAATGATCATTCACGTGCTTATACCCGCCATCAAGTGAAATGGACGACCGGGCCTTCTGATATCCGATCTTCAACTGGTTCCAGGATGTTTTTACCTGCTCATTTGCTGTGTCTGAAACGAACGTGGTGTAAAAATTCTGGGCGGAAAAATCACGGCTGTCAAACGACGACCGCGCTCCGATAACCCAATTTGGCGTTAGTTGATATTTGGCCGAAAGGGAAGCTGTGTTATTATGGAAATATCCCGTCGTTCCGCGTTGCCGGACGCCATCCGCATTATTTGACAATACTCCACCAGATACAGCTAACCTATTGGTTTGTATAAATCCACCGGCATTTGCATTAATCAAGCCATATTGACCAACTCCCAGCATCCCGCTTGCGGAGGCCTTGATGATGCCGGAAGACATGGCTTCTGAATTTTGTTTGGCAGCAAATGACTTTGAGATAATATTCACCACGCCACCCACAGCTTCGGAACCATATATGGCCGATGACGCACCTTTCAAAACCTCAATTCTTTCAATTTCAGAAGGCGCAATTGGAATATAGCTGCTGAAATGGCCGGTATTCGGATCATTCAGCCGCAGCCCATCCAATATCACAAGCACCTGTTGATAAGTTCCGCCCCGTAAAACGATATCACTCTGCGAGCCCATTGGACCACGCGCCTGAATCTCGAGACCGGGAATATAACGCAACATTTCATCGATACTATTGACGGGCAGATTCTGAAAATAATCTCCCTTGATCACTGCAATATTTCGACCGGTTTCCGACGATCGCTTTTCAGTTAACGAGGATGTAATCGTCACAGGATCAAGGGAGATTTCCTGGGCGTATGCATTTCCCGCAACGATCAATAAAAGGCAAATGGCTAATCTTTGTAAATCTTTTTTCACGCTGATAATCTGGTTAATTCAAAAATAGTGAGTGACTTGAACCGATCTCGAAACCTGATCGGTGTGTCAGAATTGGGTGCAAAAGTATTATCTTTCCGGACTGTTAATATGCTCCGGTTTTGATATTATGAGTAGTCCGGTTGAAATACCATTTGAAAATCTGATACTGATCGACCGTCACTCGTCGACCCCGGTATATGTTCAGATCTCGCGCCAAATTATCAATGCGATTCAACAGGGAATCCTGAGAGCGGGGGTGAAATTGCCGGGAACACGTGTGCTATCTGGCGTTCTCGGTGTGCATCGAAAAACGGTGGTAGCCGCTGTAAATGAGCTGACTGCGCAGCAATGGGTGATTTCAGTTCCGGATAAAGGGACGTTCATCAATCATAAAACGCCGGAGGTAATTGCGCAACATATCTCCACAGAGGCTGCCCGGCTTTTTAAATATCCGGCGACTGCTGGTTTCGAGTTCAAAAAAAGCATGCTTCTAGACCGGCCTGTCTCGCATATTCGAACATCACTTGAGTTCACAGATGGCTTGCCCGACGTTCGGCTGGCTCCTCTCGACAAGCTTTCCAAAACTTATGCAGGTATTTTAAGGAGAGGCAATAGCCGTAAATATCTGGGATATGCGGAGGTTGAGGGTAATACTTTTTTCAGGGAAAAACTGGCGGTATATCTAAATAACACCCGTGGTTTGCATGTCAATCCGGAGAATATACTGACTACAAGAGGTATCCAAATGGGTCTTTTTCTCGTCGCTTCTTTACTGGTTGAAAAAGGCGATCTGGTCGTCGTTGGCGATCTGAGCTATTACGTGGCGAATATGATTTTTCAACAGGCTGGAGCACAGATCAAATCAGTTCCGGTCGACGAAAATGGCATATCGATTGAGGCACTGAAAAAAATATGTGCTGTTTCTAAAATCAGGATGCTATATATCACCCCGCACCACCATTATCCAACCACGGTTACGCTGAGCGCAGAACGCAGGATTGAATTGCTCAATCTGTCTGCTCAATATGGTTTTATCATTCTGGAAGACGATTATGACTTTGATTTCCATTATCAAAGCAGTGCGGTTCTGCCCCTGGCAAGTGCGGATCGCTCGGGGATGGTAGTATATGTAGGGTCATTTTGTAAAGCACTGGCACCGGGGTTGCGATCGGGGTATATTGTTGCGCCACAAAATTTAATTGGCGAGCTGGCCAAGCTGCGAAGGATTGTGGATCGGCAAGGCGACCATTTGATGGAGCAGGCGCTCGGCGAGCTATTGGATGAAGGCGAAGTACAGCGACATTTAAAAAAAGCGCAAAAGATATACGGCGAAAGACGGGACTTACTGTGCAAATTACTGGCCGAGAACGTGAGCCAACGTATTCAATTTCAGCCTCCTCCTGGTGGCTTGGCTGTGTGGACGGAATGGAGCCAGGAGGTGAACTTGCTACGATTGAGTAAAGAATGTTTAAAACATGATTTGCACTTACCTCAAACACTCCTTTTTCAAACAGGGAGACTTTCGGCAGTCCGGTTTGGGTTTGGAAACCTTAATATCCCAGAGATTGAAACTGCGATGGGCATTTTAACGGAATCAGTGGATCGAAGTCTGAGCTGATTTAAAACAATCAGCAGGATGAATTTACTTTTGAACCAATATGAGAAGGCCAAACTATGTCCAAAAGTTCTTCTGAAAGATATATATCAGTTCCGGGAATGCTTCCCATTGTCGCTTTGGAATAATTAAAGTATTTTGTTGAAAAATTTCAACTTGTCCCACCTTGCCTTCATCACTTTTATGAACAAAAGAACTTTTATCAAACTTTCTTCTACATTGATGGCAGCGCCTTTACTTACACCTCTAACCGGGTGGACCACGGACAAAAAGCTCGAAAACTGGGCTAAAAATCTGACATATAGCACCGAAAATTTAACCTGGGCGAAAAACGCAGAAGAAGTTAAAAAGGTAATACTGGCAAACAGGAAAATAAAAGTCCTTGGGACAAGGCATTGCTTCAACACGATTGCGGACAGTAAAGACGGGTTTTTATCCGTAAGCCCTGAAAAACAAGCGTTTGTCATTGATGCAAATGCAAAAACCGTAAAATTGAGTGCGGCGATCAAATACGGCGAACTGGCTCCCTCTCTTCATGAAAAGGGATATGCACTGCATAACCTGGCGTCGCTTCCGCATATATCCATAGGAGGTGCTTGTGCCACCGCCACCCACGGATCTGGAGAGAAGCAGGGCAATTTAGCCACCGCCGTTCGGGAGATGGAAATAGTAAAAGCAGATGGCGAAACGGTTGTTTTGAATCGGGATAAGGATGGCGAAAAATTCAATGCCGCAGTAGTTCACCTAGGCGCATTGGGTGCCGTTACGGAAATCACGCTAGATATTCAGCCTACCTTTCTGATGAACCAATATGTATATGAAAATCTACCGTTGACCGAGCTGAAAAAGAATTTTGATGCCATCGAGGGCAGCGGATATAGCGTCAGTCTTTTCACCAATTGGGCTAAAGAAGAAATCACAGAGGTATGGATCAAAAGCAAAGTTGATGACGATAAGATAAAATCTGCTAAGGAGTTTTATGGAGCAACCTTGGCAAAAAAGCATATGCACCCGATCCCGGAATTGTCGGCTGAAAATTGTACGGATCAAATGGGTGTTGCAGGACCGTGGTATGAGCGCATGCCTCATTTTAAAATGGGCTTTACACCAAGTAGCGGAAAGGAGCTTCAAACGGAATATTTTGTTCCCAGAAAAAATGCTGTGGATGCCATTCTTGCCATATCCAAAATGGGAAGCCTGATATCTCCCCATTTATTTACTTCCGAAATCAGGACCATTGCCGCTGATAATTTCTGGATGAGTCCATGCTATAATCAGGATTCTGTGGCTATTCACTTCACCTGGATACAAGACTGGCCGTCGGTTAGCAAGCTGTTGCCAGTAATCGAAAAGGAATTAGCACCTTTTAATGCACGACCACATTGGGGTAAACTCTTTACCATGGCACCTAAAAAGCTGCAATCACTATATACAAAGCATGCAGATTTTATGGCCGAGGTCAATAAGTATGACCCGACGGGGAAGTTCAGGAACGATTTTCTTTCGACGAATTTGTATTGAGGGATGAAAGGGAGGAGGGAGGAAAGGGAGGAGGGGGAATATGGACGAAAGGGACGATGGAGATGGTTTTGGGATTTTTTTACTACAGGTCTTATTAGAGCTGAAAAATGCCAGAAAAAATTGAGTAGCTAACCCCGGCTGCCGAAAGCCGACCGCCGAAGTCGCTAACAATAATGCACCCACCATTTGCCCTTGTGCTTTTGTTTATATGCTGCGAATCTGAGACAGGGATAATATAGTGACGCAACTACACCAAACCATATCAGGTAGGTGACGCCCAGGTTAAAGCCAAAAGTATCCGGGCGGAACAGAAACGGATTGTTTTTAGGAATGATTTCGCTGGTCGAATATCCTGACGCGAAGAATATGATGATCAGCAAAATATGGATTACATAGAAATGTAGTACGTAGTAAAAGAACGGCACTTTCCCGTACACAATTAAAATTCCTGACAACGGACCTCTTATCCGCTCCAATACTGCAAGAGTCAGAAACGCCGGGCCGATTGTCATGAGGGTATATGCAAGCGATGGGGGATACTTGGATGTATTGATAAACGACAAAAATGTCTGGATTGGAGTATCATACGATTTCCATAAAGACGGGTCGCCGTAGCTATTTACGAAGCGCAGAATGCAAAACGCAGCCACCATGCCAATTCCAGCCAAAAACAGCCATTTGGCTCTTTTTGCGGATGTGAATTGAACGTACCGCGGATATATACCGTACCCCAGCATCATAATTCCCGTCCAGGGCACAATCGCATATAAGTCTAGAATGATTCTGGTTTCGGATATCGGGATAACGTATCCGAATGCCTTGAATATGATATTGGTATACATTTCGAGAGTCGAGCCTTGCGGAGGAATATAATAGTCAAAAAGGTTATGACAAAGTATAATGGCTATCCCAACGAACGGGATCGCTTTTTCGGAAAGCAATCTTACCAGTCCCAACAGAATGAAACTCCAGCCAATTGCCCATATCACCTGAAAAACGATAACGTTGAACAATGGATTGAACGTCAATGCAAACGTGATCACCGTAACTTCGACCAAAATCAACCACAACCCCCGTTTGATCATTGAAAAAGACGAGTCGGCAATGGCTTTTTTGGATGCGGATAGTCCAACAGATATACCTGAGAGGAATACGAAAA
Source organism: Dyadobacter sp. HNCC25DJ184 (assembly GCF_056895215.1). Classification (NCBI taxonomy): domain Bacteria; kingdom Pseudomonadati; phylum Bacteroidota; class Cytophagia; order Cytophagales; family Spirosomataceae; genus Dyadobacter; species Dyadobacter sp. HNCC25DJ184. The sequence goes on from NZ_JBXHAQ010000015.1 coordinate 177,991, forward strand.
TTGGAGCACAATAATGCGTAATCCATCGGGTGAAATAGACGGCCAGGCTGTAATTTTCAATATCCAGCGGGTCTTTCTGAAGTGCTTCTATATGGAAAAACTCCCGGACATGATCCAATGCCATAATGACCATCACCAGTCCGCGGAGGACATCAATAGACGAAACTCGATTATTAGAATAAATTTTGTTCATCGACTCAATGTTTTTCACTTAATTCATGTTATAGACTCGGGCGTTGTCTGGATGACGCTTTTCTCCCATTTTTTACTTCGCAGGTTATAACCAGAAAATATAAATGGCTACCAAAATTAAAAACACAACAGCTACGGCAAAAAAAGAATTATCGGCTGCCAGCATCACAGAGATGTTTATGCACTATTGCCTCGAAAACAATAAAAGACCTGAATCTGTATATCTATTCAGCAAGCAGCATGAATTTTCGGAAAAGGAATTTTATGAATTCTTCCCTTCAATCGATGCGATTGAAAAACAGGTTTTTGTAAGTTTTCATCAAATGGCCCGCCAACTGATCAGCCAAAGCAACGATATGGCCGGAGCTACTTTCCGGGAGCACTTGCTGACTTACTATTTTACTTTTTTTGAAATTTTGACAGCGAACCGCAGTTACGTCGTGTTCGCATTGCAAAGTGACAAAAGCAAATTGAATGGTCTGCTGAAACTGAATCGTTTACGAGCTGAATTTAAGGAATATATTCACGAAATCAGCTTGGGATATCTCAAAGCGACGAGCGAAAAATTGAAGAAAGTGCAGCAGGATGCGCTGGAAGAGGGAGCGTGGGTTCAATTGATGGTCACCATGAAATTTTGGCTGGATGACGAGTCAGTTCGATTTGAGAAAACTGATCTTTTTATCGAAAAATCGATTCGCGCTACTTTTGATTTGTTTGATGTAACTCCGTTGCAAAGCGTGATCGACCTTGGTAAGTTTTTATTTAAAGAGAAAGTGAAGTAGGATGGAGACTATAGACAGAATACCTACTTCGAAAATACAGCGTGCTTCAAAATTGATATCTACCGGCGTCAAAATCGGTGGGAACTACCTGAAATATTACGGTGAAAAAATGATCAGTCCGGATACCGCAAAGGATAATCTGGATAATGCGAACGCCGAGGATATATACGACGGTCTTAAAAACCTGAAAGGAAGTGCGCTCAAGCTGGCTCAGATGCTGAGTATGGAGAAAAACTTTTTGCCACAGGCTTATGTGGAGAAATTCTCTCTGTCACAGTTCTCAGTTCCGCCTCTTTCCGCTCCTTTGGTAAAACGGACTTTCCGTAAATACTTCGGCAAAAACCCGCTTGAAATTTTTGACACTTTCAGTCCTGATGCGAGCAATGCGGCGAGCATCGGTCAGGTGCATAAAGCAACCAAAAATGGCAAAGATCTGGCCGTAAAAATTCAATATCCTGGCGTGGCCGAAAGCATTGGAACGGATCTTGCGTTGGTAAAACCGATCGCGATGCGGATGTTCAATATTCAGACCAAAGATTCTGATAAATATTTCAAGGAGGTTGAAAACAAGCTGACGGACGAGACGAATTATATCCTGGAAATTGAACAGAGCAACGAAACTGCCAACGCTTGTGCACATATTCCCAATTTGAAATTCCCGAAATACTATCCTGAATATTCCTGCGAAAAGGTAATAACAATGGACTGGATGCATGGGGAGCATTTGTCGGAATTTGCAAAACATATCCCATCGCAAGAGGTAGCCGACAAGATCGGGCAGGCGCTTTGGGATTTTTATATGTTTCAGATTCATAAGCTCAGAAAGGTACACGCGGATCCGCACCCGGGGAATTTTTTGGTTGATGAGGATTACAATCTGATAGCCATAGATTTTGGTTGTATGAAAATAATCCCGGAAGATTTTTATATTCCCTATTTTGAAATTGCTGACCGCAAAAACCTGAGCAACCCGAAGATTCTGGATGAAAAACTCAGACAACTGGAAATCCTTTTGCCAAATGATACCCCTCAGGAAGCACGGTATTTTACCACTCTTTTCCATGATGTGCTCGAGTTATTGACCACACCATTACTGGCTAAAGGTTTTAATTTCGGTGATGAATCGTTTTTTGCACAGTTGGCAGAACTGGGAGAGCGATATGCCAATGATCAGGAATTGAGAAAGATGAACGTGAACCGCGGCTCCAAACATTTTATATATGTACACAGGACGCTATTTGGCTTGTATAGTCTGCTTCACGATCTGAAAGCAACTATCAAAACTGAGAAATAATATAGCTTAAACGATCAGGATTGGACTTCTTCGGTCCTGATCGTTCCTTTCAGGCGATATCCGCAAATTGTTAAACCCGCTTTATGGAGCGTCGCTCTGGATATTTTGTTGTTGATATTGCACCTGGCAGCAGGTACCCTCCCTACGCGATAAGCTTCATTTTTCAGCTCCTGAACCAAAAAAACACCCAATCCCTTGCCACGATAGTCTTCATGGACCTGCATATATAGGTCAGCATATGGGAAATTGTAATTGAACATCAAGCCACCGCTTCCCACGATCACACCATTTTGTTCTAAAACATAATCGCTGTTATCGTGATCCATCGGATCTGATTCTTTCATTTTCCTGAAAATGGCCCCCTCCACCTTCCAGTCCGTCTTTTGTTGGTCCTCAAAAAGAATTGCCTCAGAGTAGATATTTTGTGCAAATTCATAAAGCATACCCGTCAGTAAAAGATCATTGCTCTGGCTTTCGATATAGATGGCATCCGTGGCGGCTATCAGAAGACGAAAGATTTTAGCACCCAGCGGGCGGTAAGGAGGAATTACATAATACTCAAAAATACTGTCACGGGCTTGTCGTCCATCAGATCCCCAAACGGCTCCATATCCAATCTGAAGATCGTCGACTGTAATCAGGTATGTGTCTGCCCAGCCATAGTCGTGACACTTATTGTAGATAAATTGGAAATTATTTTCATGCAGAAATTGCTTACGAAAATGACTGATTTCCGACAGTGGTACTTTGGTGATATTGATTTCATTTTCCATTGACAAGAGGGTTAAATGTCATGAAATATCCGTCATAGAGAAACGCTAAGCTCCTTCCGGGGAGGCTTCGCTCTCTGTACTTTTGAGAATTTTCTTCGTTTTTCTGCCCGATTGTTCGGGCTTTTCGTCGCCAAGTAATATACCCCACGCATTGAGGTGGTCTACGCGGTCAAATATAGCCTTTAGAATGGCAATGGCCGGGATAGATAGAAACATACCTGAAACGCCAGCCAGCCCACCGCCGATCAACACACCAACAATAGAAGCCAGCGCATTAATTTTAACTTTTGACCCAATAATTAAAGGGACCAGAAAATTATTATCCACAAACTGAACGGCGAGAAATACACCAACAACACCCGCGATGGTAAATCCATCCGGATGGTTAATAATCGTAACCAACACCGCCAGTCCTACTGCCACCAATCCACCGATATATGGGATCAGGTTGAGGATAGCTGCCATAACACCCAGAAGCAAAGCATATTGTACATTCAGAAAAAAAAGCCCAACTGTATTTAGTGTCGCCACCACGGTCGTCTCCAGCAGTAACCCGACCATATAGCTTTGAATGATAATCCTTATTTCACCCAAGACATCAAGCACTTTGGATTTGTACTTATCGGTAAACAAAACCACTGAAAAATGGACGAGCATGGTGCGGTAGTACAAAAGCAAAAAGACATAAATCGGCAGAAGAATTAATGTGCCTAACGTGCCGGTAAGCGCAGTTAACGTTTCTGTATTTTGAAAATTTTCGAGCGTTTGCGTCTGAGCTTTTTGAACATATTGGTCTTGTTGCCAGTAACTTAGTCGATATTCTCGCCGAATCCAACGGCGTACTTGCCGATAAAAATCATTGATATTCCGTTTGAGTTTGGGTAGTTCGTCTGAAAAGTCGGATATCTGAATCGATAATATCAGCGTAATTCCGGCAATGATCAACACCGCGAAAGTTACGGCCAAAATAATAGCCAGCGTTTTAGGAATACCAATCCTAATCAGAAAGGCCTCTACCGGTCGCAGCAATACGGCGAGCAAAAATGCCATCGCCAGCGGAACCAGGATATCCTGGCCGAAATATATACCGAGTGTCACAATCGCAATGGTGATCAGCGACTGGGATAGCTGGTAGGGATACTTTGTACTGCCTGAGATATCCTCCATGAATGACTGGTTTTTAGTGGAATGTTGAGTTTGAAAGTAAATCCCTTTGAAGTCAAGGTTTATTATGAAATGGTCATTGTGTTGTGACCAGGCGTTTTTTCATGCAAACGCTTAGCTCTTTGTCTTCATATTGTCCATAGTTAGGGACGATCTCGTATCCTGAACTCTGATATAGTGATACTGCTTCCGGCTGCAATTTCCCCGTTTCTAATATCGACGTTATGTAATTCAGTTCTGCGGCCCACTTTTCCAGTTCAGAAAGTAACAGACGAGCAATTCCTTTTCCGCGATAATCTGACAATACAAACATCCTTTTAATTTCGACGGTCGTTGCGTCAGTTATTTTAAAACAAGCACAGCCTACAGGGCTGTTGTCATTATATGCTACAACAACTGTCGGTAGGTCTACTATTTTATTATATTCCTCATAATCAGCCTGATTAGTCCCGTATATCTCGCACAAGACTACATCCAGTTTCTGCGTCAAAGCTATAAAATCCGGATTATCACTATTGGTTCTTTTAATTACTGTCATTTCTGTATTTTTAAAAGGGTTAAGGTTAAAAGGTTAACGGGCGCGGATTCTGACTTGAATGCTCCATTGTCAATAGTTGTAAAGGTAAATCGCATGAAAACCTTTAACTTCTTAACCTTTTGACTGTTAATCTGTTGTCCCTTCGCCCTTCCTCCCTTTGATCCCTATCTCTTACTTACCCGGATTATGCGGTATTTTCAAATCTGTCCCCAGTGCCTTATTCATCTTTTCGATCAAATATGCAGAAAGAAGAGGAGAGGCTTCCTCGTGGTTTTGGTGTACAAAAAAGTAGATATTTTCAATACCCTCGTTCGCCCACAGATTGAGACGTTCAAACCAGTCGTCGAGGCGGGTATAATCCGAGTCTACATTTGCCCCATTATATCTTACAAAAGCAGTTGGAGTAGTTAACCGCATATGTAGCAGGTCGCGTCGCCCGGCTGAGTCGGTGATGATATGTGTGATATTTTTTTTCTCTAGTACTTCGTAAAGCAGATCGCTATTCCATGAGCCGTCATACCATCCTGTGTGGCGCAATTCCAGAGCCAGCGGAAAACCTGAAGGCCATTCCTGCAGATATGCTTCCAGTATATCCCAGTTTTTCGGGCCGAAGTTATCGGGCATCTGGAGAAAGAGCATACCCAGTTTTTCCTGTAAATGGGCAATGCCATCCAGATAAACGTTTGTTGGCTCGGTAGCATCTTTTAATCTTTTCCAGTGGCTTATCCCTTGGTGCAACTTCGGGAAGAACCGAAAATTTTCCGGCGTTTTGCTATACCATCCTTCAATGGTTTCAACAGGAAAGTTGTTGTAAAAAGTAGCGTTCAGCTCAATGCTGTTAAACTGCGTTGAGTAATAGGCGAGCTCATCCTTCGTGCCTTTTGGATAGAATCCCTTCAAATCAGCTTTGTTCCATTTGGCACAACCGATATAGATATTCGGCTTTCCGGAATTTTTGCTGAGCAATGGCTTGGTTCCCGGGTGGTCTGCCGGTAAGGTGAAATCAACGTTGTCTGGATTATCTACTTTTCCAAATTTCATAATAGGTGTTCAAATGTTGTTAGAGATTATATCCGGAAATAGAAAACCTGCGGGTACTAGTTGGAATTCTAATTTACCGCAGGTTCCCAGTTCCTAATTTTATGCCAAATTGCTTATCTGCCGAAATCGTCCTGAACGCGAACGATATCATCTTCGTCAGAGGGGTTTGAAGGGTCAGTATGTTGCCAGATTTCGGCGACAATACCCCATTCGCTCACGCCGATCAGACGGTGTCTTTCTCCTTGTTTTAATTCTATAACCGTGCCAATTGGTAATTGACGAAGTTCGGTTTCTTCGTCGGTATCGCTGATCACTATCCCGGCATTACCGCCAATGACTTTCCATATTTCGGCACGGCGGTGGTGATATTGCCATGATAGTCTTTTTTCAGGAGCTACAACCAAGATTTTAGGACTTAATTTTTCATATCCTGCAAAATCTTCCAGCGAAAGATGTGGGAAGAAAGTAGATATGAACTGAGGAGCCTGACTTTCGTCCAGTACGAAAAAACCACCCCAAGGCCGTGTCTGGTCCGTATTTACAATCGTAAATCCTTGTTCCGTAATGTATTTTTCGATTTCGTCGAAAACAGTTTTCTTCTCTGTTGCTGCAGGAAATGTGATAGACATAATTTCGTATTAAAGTTGAAATTGGACGTTTTTCAAAATTAGGATAAAAAACAAAAAGATGCCCCAAAATATTCAGGGCACCTTCCAACTCATATCTACTAATTTATTATTTGTCCCACCATACTTTGGTGGTGTAATCGTCAGGCAGAGTAGCTCCGGTCTGATAGTTCGGATTACCTGCCAGTTCATTGGTCGGATACCTGAGTCTTACGGGTATAGTTCCTCCCGTAACATTCCCCGGATAATTGGTTGGGGTCAGTTTTGGAAATCCAGTTCTTCTCCAATCTGACCATGCCTCCCACCAGTTAAAAAATTTATTCACCCAAATTTGCTCTCCAATCATTTCAAGAGCTGGTTTGGTTACGCCGTATGGATATGTGGTCAAATATTTGGCCGCATCTGCATCTGCAATGGTTAGCGAAGCATCGTATGGAGCATACATTTGCATCGAAGCTTTTACCCCTGCTTCATAATGCGCCTTTGCCGTTCCTGATATACCGCTACCTATCCCACGCTCCAAAGCTTCAGCCAGTAGCAATTCTACTTCTCCATAATTCATAATCATATAAGGATCACTATCCTGCAGCATTTTTACGTTAATTCTGGAATATGTTTTAGCTGCGTCAACCGGGTGACCCTCGAGATTGTCAAGCATCGCCTGATCAAATCCGTTGGGCATTCCTTTCTGAAGGAGCGGGTCGAGTATCAGCGGAGTATAACCTGCGGCAGTCCATTCTCCGATGCCACCGCTTAGTAGCATCAATCGTGGATCGTCGTCCGCAGCCGAAGCAGGGTTCGTTCCTTTTAGCCAATTGATCAAGGTTGCGCTCATATATGCAGGTTGGCCGCCATCACCCGGATCAAATGCACGAGATATACCATTTTGGTTCGTCCACTCGTTTGGACCGTCGGACATTGGTATCCAAACATTGTCGTCATTGCTGGTGAACACGCCTCCAGCGACAGCTTTGCTTACATATGTAGCCGCCTTCGCAGCATCCGCATTGGATATCCGCATTGCGAGCCGTAGCATCAAGGAATATCCCCATTTTTTCCATTTAGCGATATCGCCGTCATAAATGAAGTCAGCCTTGGAAAAATTTTCATCTCCGTTAGAAACGTTCAATGCCGCAGTCGCCTCGTCAAGCTCTTTCAATAGATCAGTGTAAACGGCTTCTTGCGTGTCATATACCGGGAAGAAAATTCCTTCTGTGCCTTTGTTGGCCTCAGTATAAGGGATATTGCCATAGAAATCCGTGAGTCGTGAAAAGCTGAATGCCCTGATAATCCGGGCCGCCTGCCTCATATTGACATATTTGCCTTCTGCATATCCACCAGGTCCTGACTGTTTCAGGATTTCGGCGATATTTTTCAGTTGGTCGTTATACGTAAAATCGAAGGGAGCTGCATTGGTTTCTGCATTTACCGTGTATTTGTCCCCCGGTGCAATTCCGCCCCCGGCGTTTGCCAGTTGCTGAATGGCATAAGCACACATGCCGATATTGGTCCGCCAGTCGATGTAACGGTTGTCGCCCGTTGTACCGTTAGAAGCGATAGCAAGTTCAGTTGACGTGAATATGAGGTTCAGATCAATCTGGTTAAGCGCCTGAGGGTTGATATTGAGGTCGTGAAGTTCGTTTGTATCGCATCCCGAAACCAAAATTACCGCCAGCCCATACTTTATATATCTCTTAAAATTTCTCATTGTTCTCAGAATTTAGAATGTTACTCTAAAATTAAAACCATAGCTACGCGTCGACGGGAATCCGAAATAATCAAAACCCTGTGAGTTTCCGTTGGCATAAGTTGACTCCGGATCTACATTGTCGATGTTTTTGAACAGGATCGCCAGGTTACGTCCCACGAATGAAAGCGAGAGCGTTTGAAATGGTGTTTTTTCCAAGAATCTGCGAGGAATGGAGTACCCCAAAGTGAGCTGTCTCAGTTTTATGAAGGACGCATCGTACAGATACATCGGAGTGACAGCGTCTGCTTCTCCACCTACAGAACCCCAGTAATTGTAAGCTTCCTGAGGAGTAAGGGTTTTCGTAAATGGGGTATAACCGGTACCTTCCGCCGTAACGCCTGTAACTGTCAATGGAGCTTCGCCTTCACGTCCCTGTAAAGATCTTTTGCTCAAACCCCACTGATCAAGCCGCATATTAGTTCCTGAAAGGATATCTCCGCCTGCTTTGAAATCGATAAGGAAGGATAGGTCAATACCTTTGTAGTTAAATGAGTTGGTAAGTCCGCCTGTCAATTTTGCAATACCATTTCCGATCACTTCATAATTTGCAGATCCTACCGGGCGTCCGTCTGAATAGAAAACAGGCTGACCATCCGGTGACAGTTTCTGCACACGACCTGTAATCATACCGAAAGGCTGGCCGACGATATTTTTGATGTAGGCATTGCGGGTACGTGGCTCGTCCATTACCAGCTCGTTAGTTCCCTCAATAAGCGATTTGACCTTGTTGTTGTTTTTGGCAAGGTTCAGGCTGACGTCCCATGTCAGGCTGCTGGTTTTTAATGGTGTATAGGTTAAAAGTAGTTCAACCCCCCTGTTTTGCAATCGACCCAGGTTCACAGACGTACTACCAAACCCGGTTGACTTGGATATGGTTGCGTTCAGAATGTCATCCGTGGTCTGCTGATCGTAGTAAGTGAAATCAACACCTAGTTTGTTATTGAATAACCTGAAGTCGATACCAAGTTCAGTTTCAGTCACCGTTAATGGTGTCAGGTTCGGGTTAGGAATATTACCACCATTTCCCATCGCCTGTGAAAAAGAGGCCATTGGATAGCCGAGGTGAGGATTCCCGTTCAGTGAATAAGTCAAGTTGGTCTGATATGGCCCGATAGTCGCATTCCCCACTTGGGCCCATGATGCCCTGACTTTACCAAAGGAAACCCATGAAGGCATCGAGAGCGCCTCAGTAAAGACAAAACTTGCTCCTAAAGATGGATAAAGAATACTATTGGACGCTGGGTTCAGTACGGAGAACCAATCGTTACGAGCAGTAGCAGTCAAAAACAGGTAGCTGTTCCATGATATTTCAGCAGATCCCAACAAGGAGTTGATTCCATATTCGGTTGGGCTGTAATCCCACGATTTGCCTTTCACGTTGTTAAGCGCGTCGAAAAACTGTACGTTAAATCCGTTACCATAAATACTGATGTAGTCATATTTTTGTCTCATACGGTTTCCACCTCCAAAAATATTCACACCCAACTTCCCGAATTCCTTATTGAAGCCAAGAAGGTATTCCATATTTACTTCCTGAACGTTCCAGGTTCCCATGCTTCTGGCCCCGCCCCGCTGGTATCCTGTACCTTCAGGAGTCAGATTTTCAGAGCGACGATTGTATTTGTCCATACCTACACGGCCCTGAATATACAACCAGTCTGTAATCTGGTATTTGAGCGATCCGGACGCGATGATTCTGTTCTTCTGATCGGTTTTGATAAACTGATAAGCAGTCCAATATGGATTTTGTCCCCAGTTGTTGCTGGCCTGCTGGAATTCTTCGCCGACCGTTTTGCCCCATATACTCAAACTGGCAGCATCGGTTCCTGCGGGAATAGCGCCCAGTTTATTAGGATCTCCTTTATAGCTCGTTATATTGTAGTCTGCAGGAGTTCTCCACAATGCCTGAATCGCATTACCAGGAGAGTCAGAAACGTTCGGGCGGTTTTTAGCTTTTTCTTCAGAATACAAAACCTTTGCATCCAATGTCAGCCTTTTTCCGAATTTTGAATTAGTTGACAGCGACAGGTTAATTCTATCGAATCCCGAATTAGGAATGATTGTCGTGCTGTTCAGGTTAGTAACTGATGCCCGGAAATTCTGATTTTCACCACCTCCTGAAAATGCAAGGCTGTTTGTGAAGGCAGACCCTGTTTTCAGGTACCTGGAAAAATTATCGCCTGCGTACGAATATTGGTGCATTTTCCCATCAAACCCGATTACCTGGCTGTTATCAAATTTTGGACCCCAAGAATCATCCCCCCAGTCGTAAGCCTGGTTTTGGGTGGCAGGTTTAGAAGCTACTTGGTTCACATATCCCCCGGCTCCATAAGAGTGCTGCAGATCCGATAAATCGTTGAGTTTTTCAAAAACGTAATTTGAACCAAATTCTACACCGATACCTTTTCTTTTGGTTCCGCGCTTGGTAGTCACGTTAATAACCCCATTAGATGCTCTTGAGCCATAAAGAGCGGCAGCATTTGCTCCCTTTAGGACTGTGATAGATTCGATATCGTCAGGGTTAAGGCTCGACAATCCATCTCCTTCGTCGGATCCGCCCCACATACCGGCCTGCCCAAAGTTGGAGTTGTCCATCGGAATACCGTCAATTACATACAATGGCTGATTGTTTCCAGTCAGCGATTTATTGCCACGGATAATCACCCGCGACGATCCAGCAGGGCCTGAAGCTATTTTACTCACGTTTACACCTGCCACTCGGCCAGCGAGAGCATTACCAAGGTTTGCTTCCCTGGCCTGGGTCAGATTACCACCTCCCACTTCAGTAACGGAATATGCCAAAGCTCTTTTATCCCGGCTGATACCCAAGGCTGTAACCACTACTTCACTCAATGCCTGAGCTTCTGGTCTGAGGCTCACATTGATTACTGAGGCATTTACAACGATTTCTTTGATGGTGTAACCGATATAGCTAAATGTCAACGTTTTACCTTTTTCGGCAACGATGCTGTACTCTCCTTTGTCGTTAGTGGTTGTTCCTTTTGTTGTTCCCTTTATTACTACATTTACTCCGGCAATTGCAGAGCCATTTTCTTCATTTACTTTTCCGGATACTGTCATTTCCTGCGCATGGCTTTCTAAGCCAAACAGGTAGAGAAGCACCAGTACAAGCATCAGTACAGGTTTTTTCATAGGTGTTTTAAATTAATTAGGTGACATGATGAAAGTCTAGACAAAGAGTGTGCGGGCTGAAATCCACTATGATATCTCAAAGTTCTATTTTTTGGTATATTATAATATAGTTCTTTTTTATCATAAAATAACACAATTTTGTATATTATTATTCGTTTGGACGTTTTCTTGGGAATTAAAGCAACGAAGGAATAGGAGTATATGGACTAATTGCTATATAAGTGGCTGATTAGCAAATTATTGTAGTATTTTCCGAGTGGATATGGTTGGTTGTCGACGAGCAGGCTAAATACTGCTAACTCAACTGCAGACGTACGACTATGGGAGCCGAAACGGGTAGGAGTAAAACGCAATCGGATATACGTCGGTTCTTTATTCAAAATTTGGAAGAGTTCAACGAATCATTTTTGAAGCAGTGTAAAAGAGGCCAGGCGAGCCAAGGATCTCATTTGACCCTCTATTAGTACTTTTTAATACTTCAGTTTTTTTTACAACTCAAACGCATTTTTTAAAATAATTAAGTGCATAAAGAATACCCACCCGCCTACTCACCATACGTATATTAAATGACCAAAATTTACCGAGAAATCACTCCATTAACACCTGATGATTGTTTTTCCATTTTTATCAGAAGAAAGAACGAGTTTAATTTTCCACTTCATAACCACGACGAGCTTGAGCTGAATCTGATTATTGGGGGTAAAGGTGTTAAACGGATCATTGGAGACCATACAGAAACCATCGACGAGGCGGAGCTAGTGCTTGTCGGACCGAATTTGCCACATGGGTGGTTCGACCATGTATATAAATGGGAGGAAGGAATGCCGTTGATACTGGAAATCACCGTGCAATTTCACCGGGATTTGTTTGGCGACAATTTTTTGAAAAAGAACCAGATGTTTTTTATCAGAGCATTGCTGGAGAAATCGGCCAACGGGATCGCTTTTTCGAAAGAGACTATCAGCAGGATCAGACCGCGGCTGGAGGAGCTGGGAAGTAAAACTGGCTTCGATTCTATTCTGGAGTTGATGTCGATTCTGCATGAATTGTCGATATCAAGGAATATGCGGCTTTTGTCCAATAGTACTTTTACGGGCGAGAATCCAAACTTCAATAGTCGCCGGATTGAAAAGGTATTTGTTTATATGCGGAGTAATTATGCGAAGGAGATTTCTCTGGCCACGGTGTCCAAAATTGTCGGGATGTCGGAGGTCTCTTTTAGCAGATTTATTAAGAAAAGCACGGGCAAGACTTTTGTTGAAAGTTTGAATGAGATCAGGTTGGGATATGCGTCACATTCTTTAATCAACACGACGCTTACAATTTCGGAAATCGCCTATAACTGCGGCTTTAACAATCTATCTTATTTCAACCGAATCTTTAAGGGTAAAAATGGTTGCACGCCCAAGGAATTCAGACAAAATTACTCCGGAGTCCGAACCGTTATATAAGAAAAACGGACCATCACTTTCGTCATGGTCCGTCAAGTATATTATGATATGTCAGAATATCCAATCAACAGCATTTGATTGCTGACTGCCGAAAGCTAAACTTTCAACATCCATCCGAAGATATCTTCGGCTTTTCCAATGCGAAGATTTGTCAGATATTCTTTCACTTTGCTTACAAAAGAATCTTCTTTGATTTCCGGAAGCGGATAGTCAACACCTTCATATGCAATAGTCGCAAACGGGGAAATGACTACGGCAGTTCCGGCTCCGAAAGCAGCTTCCATAGAACCGTCTTTCAACGCGTCGATCACTTCTTTTACACTTACACGGCGTTCTTCAACCGGTATACCCCATTCTTTTGCGATCGCAACTATGCTTTTTCTGGTAATACCGTCCAGCGTAGTTTCTGATACATATGGCGTTACGAGTTTTCCATCAATCATAAACATGATGTTCATCGTACCGGATTCCTCAATATATGCGTGCTCACGTGCGTCGGTCCAGATCAGTTGATCATATCCTTCTTGCTGAGCAAGTTTGGCAGGATATAGTGATCCAGCGTAGTTGCCTGCGCACTTAGTACCACCAACGCCACCTTCGGCGGCACGGATGAAATGGGTTTCGACTTTCACGCGCGGAGGTTTTGCATAATATGTTCCAACCGGGCTCGTGAAAATGATAAAGTAATAGCTATCAGATGGCTTGACACCAATATATGGGTCAGTAGCAAACATATATGGACGGATATACAGCGAGCACCCGTCCTGCGAAGGCACCCATCCTGAATCCAGACGGATCAGTTCGGTAAGCCCTCCCATAAAAATCTCTTCCGGGATAGTCGGCATGCAAAGTCTTTCAGCAGATTTGTTGAGACGTTTCCAATTGTCGATAGCACGGAACAGCAACACTTCGCCATCTTCATTTTTGTAGGCTTTCATTCCTTCGAAAATTGCCTGGCCGTAATGCAGTGCTGCCGTAGCAGGGCTGAGGCTGAGATCGCCATAAGGCACAATTTTCGCGTCTTTCCACTGTCCGTCGCGGTATTCGACGATAAACATGTGGTCAGAAATGTTTCTACCAAAAACCAGGTTGTCGAAATCAACCTCTTGCAAACGCGATTTCGTGGTTTGCTGAACTTCAATCTGCAGTGTATCGGCTGTCATAATGCCTAAAAATTTAATGTGTCGAATCGCCAGCACTCACCTCATTTTTGGATCGATACTGACGCCCCTACGGGCTAGTTTAATGGGATTGCAATTTAGCTATTAAAAATAAGAAAAACAGGTATTTAGCTAGCAGCTAGTATTTAGCGGTTAGATTTTTAGTCAAGGAGGTTGTCACGAAGTGGTCAGGTAATGGCCAGGAGATGGCCATTGGCTCTCGGAAGATAGTCGGAGAAATCCAGACCATTTCCTGACAATACCCCCAAAACCAAGACCTATCCAATTACACCCTGACAACCCCTGACCGTTTTATGACCACGGCCTGACAACTCCTGAAAATAAATTACCTGGGTTTCCAAGCCACTTCTTCTGTCCCAAGTTCATGCGTCATAGCGCGACATAGCATGAAGAGGTAATCGGAAAGCCGGTTAATATAACGTATTACGATTTCTTCCACTTCTTCTTCCGCCCCAAGAGCCACAATGCTTCGCTCCGCTCTGCGACAAACGGTTCTTGCCAAATGCCCGAATGATACGGAGACATGTCCGCCGGGAAGTACGAACGAGCGCAACGGAGGAACCTGACTATCTATTTTGTCCATTTCAGATTCCAGAAGGCTGATATCACTTTGGTGTAAATCGGGCAAAACCTTTTTGGTCTGGTGTGGTTCTGCCGCCAAATGCGCACCGATCGTGAAAAGCCGGTCCTGGATTTCCTTCAACAGCGCACTCCGGTGCAGATTAACCGACTGATCCCGAAGCATACCGATATATGCGTTGAGCTCGTCCACAGTTCCATATGCTTCGATCCGTTTATGGGCCTTGCTGATGCGAACATTTCCTATCAGCGATGTCATGCCTTTATCGCCTGTTTTGGTATATATTTTCACGTTCTTTTAATGGGTAAATGTGAGAATGAGTGAATATGAGAATGAATGGACTTTCATAACAAACTTAATAATTAGGTTTTGGAATGGTTGCGTCCTAATTTTGCGCCAAATTTACTATGGCGATTTAAAGAAACCTGAAAAGGTGATAAGTGCATGAAAGCTACAACATTTAGTATCAAAGTTTGGAGGTGGTTATCGATATTGTTTTTGTTAGGATCGTTGATCTGGACCTATTCTGTTTTTCCTGAAAATGTAGCGGTAGACTTTTCAGATTCGGGTTTGGCCGAGCTATATGTAAGTAAAGAGCATGTTTTTTATATTATCATGGCAATATTCCTGATTAACAATGTTGTGATCAGTCGGTTGTCAAAGCAGATACCTAAAATCGATGCAACCTATTTCCCGATTCCAAACAGAACTGTTTGGGCGCAAAACCGGAAGGAATTGGACGAGCATATCACCAACTGGTTGTTTTGCCTGATCGCTGCGATCAACACCATCGTTGGGTTCAGCTTGCTTGCTCTGGCTACCATCAATAGCAACAACTTCAAGATGTCAGTTTTCGATTTCTCGTGGATATTCTATACAAGTCTTGGGCTGATGGCATTTGTTTTCTTACTGCCGTTAAGGTTGTTGTTTACACCGACGCCGGACGATAGGCTTTGAGTAGAATTTTGGATGAGAGAGTGAGTGAATGAATTTGGCGACGCTGAGATTCTGGCTGATTTTGATACGCTGGTTTTGCCACCTGTAATTGAATAACAATATATATAAGTGAAATAGCTATTGCTGTGATGACACGAAATTCACTGAAATTCAATATTTGATTCTTGGTTTCTTAGTGACTTTGTGGCAAAAAGACTTAGCCGTTGAATAGATAAATGGAAAAGAACTGGTTAGAAAAAGCGGAGGCTATTCGGTTAAGCGAATATGTATATGATCTTCCTAACGAAAGGATTGCCAAATATCCGTTACCGGAGCGGGATCAGTCGAAGCTTTTATTATATAAAAATGGTGAGATCAGTCACGAACGTTTTTACAATCTGCCGCAGTATCTCCCCGAAAAGACGCTTCTTGTTTTTAACAATACCAAAGTAATTCCTGCGCGCGCGCATTTCAGAAAGGAAACCGGAGCCCTTATTGAATTGCTACTGCTCCACCCGGAAATGCCAACCCGGGTGATCAACGAGGCGATGCTCGTGAAACAGTCTTGCGTTTGGGAGTGCATGATTGGGAATAAAAAGAAATGGAAAAGTCAGGATTCTTTAAAATCAGAAATTTTCATAAATGACACCCAAATCTCGCTCACAGCCAGTTTTGAGGATTATGATGCGAACCTGGTACGGCTAACCTGGGACTCAGACGATACCTTTCTGGATGTAGTAAACGCACTGGGCGAGATTCCATTGCCTCCATATTTGCATCGGGATTCGGAAGAGACTGATAAGGAAACTTACCAAACGGTATATGCCATTCAGGATGGGGCGGTTGCTGCTCCGACGGCGGGTTTGCATTTTACAGAAAAGGTGTTGAATGACCTCTCTGCCAGGGATATCAGACAGGGATATCTTACGCTTCACGTCGGGGCCGGAACCTTCCAGCCGATCAAAGCAGATACGGTTACAGAGCATAAAATGCATTCAGAACAGGTGGTTTTTACCCGCGAGCTGATTGATTTGCTAATTGAGAATGCCGGAAATATCGTCCCTGTCGGAACGACTTCGCTTCGGTCTCTTGAAAGCTTGTATTGGTTTGGGGTGAAGCTTTTTCGTGGGGAAACAACTGAGTTTTTTGTTGAGAAGCTATACCCCTATCCGTTCGAGGAAAATGAACTACCCCAAGCAGCCGAAGCCTTGAACGCGATCGCCCGATATATGGATGAGAACGGACTGGGCGAGATTGTTGGGGAAACTGAAATATTCATTTTTCCGGGCTATACTTTCAGGCTTTGCAAAGGTCTGGTAACTAACTTCCACCAGCCTGGCTCCACTTTGATATTACTCGTTGCCGCACTGGTAGGAGAGGATTGGAAGAAGATATACCAGCAAGCTTACGATAACGATTATCGCTTTCTGAGCTATGGGGATTCTTCTCTGTTGTGGGGTAAATAGTTCGATTTTTGATATCAACACTTCTGTTGGTATTAAATTTTGTAACCGATCTTTATTACTACAAGACAATTTCCGGGAGTGTCATATATTGCCTCCGGTTTCAATGACGTTTATTGAAAACTATTTTCACTAACACTCACCTAACAACGTTTACAATGAAAAACAAAGTAGCCGCGCTCGTTACATTCCTCGCTGTTTTTGCATTTTCTGCTAAGGCCCAGACATTCACTGCAAAAGCGGGTTTCAATTTGGCTGACCTGAAAGAAAAAGGCGGCTTTTTCTCACCGGATTACGATATGAAACCTGGATTTCATGTTGGCCTGGCGGCAGAATTTCCCATCAATAAATTCTTGGCGATCGAACCCGCACTGCTTTATAATAGTAAGGGAGCGAGACTTGAAGAAACCATTTCCGGTGTCAATGTTTCTGCCGATTTAAATCTTCAATATCTGGATATTCCGGTCAATCTTAAAGTATTTCAGGAAATGGAGGGAGGCTTGAAAATTTTTGCAACGGCGGGGCCATATCTTGGTATAGGGCTTGCTGGTAAAGCAAAAGCAAAGGCAAGTGGACAAGGGTCTTCGGGAAGCGACGAACAGGATGTCAGCTGGGGAACAACTGCAGAAGATGACTACAAAAGACCTGAATTTGGTGTGACATTTGGTGCCGGAGTTGAAATTAAAATGCTGCAAATTGGGATATCTTATGATTTAGGGTTGTCCAACATTGCCGCAAATACCGATGATGATTATTCGGTAAAAAACCGAGTTCTGAAATTTTCAGTTGGATATCGATTCGGTAAAAAATAAAAGCTTTGGTGCATCAATAAAAATCGGTATTCGGATAACCCGGGTGCCGTTTTTTTGTGCAATATCCTCAATAATCCATCATCACAAGAAACAAGGAATGATTTTTTGTAACCGATATAATATCTATTACGTATATACGTTCTTGGTAAAATCCTGAATTTTCTCCTAACTACACTATCATGAAAAAATGTTTTCTATGTCCGTCGTTGCTTGCATTTTTACTTCTCACCCACATTTCCCAGGCACAGATCTTCACTGCAAAGGCTGGGTTTAATTTGGCGACTATAAAGGCATCGCAATATCCCAATTCTGGTACCGAGGATCAGAAAATGAATCCTGGTTTTCATTTGGGAATGATGGTAGAATTTCCGGTTGAAAAGCGTTTTTCCATTGAATCAGGCCTGTTAATTAACAGTAGAGGGGTAAAAGGACTTTATTCAGATGCGACCTCTCATTCAGTTTACACAACCAATCTATATTATCTTGATCTTCCAGTCACGGGAAAGCTGGTGCAGCCGTTAAATAAAAATATAAAAGCTTTTGCCGTCGCAGGTCCGTATATGGCATTGGGGTTGTTTGGCTTTCAGACATCAAAATATACCGCAAACGGAAGCAATGATAGAGAAACTTCAAGTATACATTGGTGGAAAAACAACAGTCCTCTGAAAAAATTTGATGCAGGGTTTACTTTCGGATTAGGAATTGAGCGCAAGAGCATGCAATACAGTGTATCTTATGATTTAGGTTTAACAAAACTGGTTGATTTTGAGCCGGATTTTTGGTCGAAAAATGGAGTGCTTCGCTTTTCAGTTGGATACCGTTTCGGAAAGAAATTTCAGAAGATGTAATCGATAGGCCGCTTTAAATATTTAAGTTTTTAATCAGATTTTACAAATTCATCTAACAAACTAATCAAATGAAAAAATCTGCACTTTTTGTGATGTCTCTGACATTGCTATGCGCCTCACTAACGGCGAATGCACAAATTTTTACAACCAAAGCAGGGTACAATCTGGCGGATAGCAAACTTCATGGCGTCGTTAATCCAGATGACTTTTCTGTGAAAATAGGAGTTCATTTTGGACAGACAGTGGAGTTCCAAATAGCCAACGGTTTTTCGATTGAGCCCGGTGTACTTTTTAGCAATAAGGGGTGCAAAAACCGGTTTTTGGCTAGTGACTCGACTGCTAAATATAGTTACACCACAAGACTTAATTATCTTGATATACCCGTAAATTTTAAGTTTTCTCAACCAGTGGGCAGAGACTTTAGACTATATGCTGTTGTTGGGCCATACATTGGAATTGGTTTGTTTGGGAAGACTACGGGGCAGTTATTAATAAACGGAGTTCTTCATAAAATTGATGGAAAAATATCTTGGAATGG